>CAVUCX010000022.1:0-75209 GCA_963739955.1 uncultured Bacteroidota bacterium
CAGACTCTTGAAATATTCCGGATTTATACGGTTAAAATCCGATACGCCTTTATGAACTTTCGACATCTCGAAAGGCAGATTACCGTATTCATCCCGCATATTTTTTGCGGTGAATGTTCCCCAATAACTTGTTGCGCCCGAAGCGTCAAAACCCTTCGCACCGGATACATCATATCCAAATTTCTCCCAGGCATTTCTGATATATATCCCATTCGAGTCCGCATAAGTACTCGGGTTGCAGTCGGAATCCCAGTTCGGAAAACATGAAATCATACTAACGGAATTGAAGCCTTGTCTTCTTTCTATACATAACGGCATCTTCAAATCCCATTCCCGGTCCCGGCTCATAATTTTTACAGGTTGCGGCATTTCTAAAAGGCAGCCTCCAAGTACTTCCGGCAAGCCAAGTATCGCCGACTAAAAAGAAAGCCGTTCCGTCCGCATATTGAAGGGCATGTCCGTTCTTAGTCGGCCTTATAAAACCATGCCTGTTGGGATTTTCCTGCTTTTCTTTAGGGGTCCATTTAACCGCATCAAACGAACCGGTTTTGTTATTCAGCCCGTCATCTCCCGGCTGGTTCGAATTACTTACCCATTCCCACTTTCCAGGTTTTGTGGCCACTATCCTGATTACAAAACTATTTCCTCCGTTCCAAAATCCGTAAATTCGTTTTGAGAAGTCCGGCCCTTTTAACTCGACCCAGCATGTAACATCCGTATATGGATTTGCGTATGATTTCTCCGAGGTTAATTGAATCTCCTTCATTTCCCATACATGTATAATTTCATCGCCTTTTGCTGACGCAGTATTCACAGCAGATAAATTTAAAATTATTAGAAATAAACACATGGCCGGAATTTTCATTAAAAATAGTTTCATAAATTCGCCTTCAGTTACTGACATTTTGAATATTGAAATGCAATTTTGCAATGTTATCTTCATTTTGGTTTTCTGAAGCATAAAATGACGCATCGATAGCTCCGAGAGGACGAAGCAATAATCCTTTGGTAGTCCCGTTGATCAGGCGCTGCAGAACCGGCTGAGAAATAGTTATATAATTTTTCCCGTCTTTTTGTTCGCTTACATCAAAATCAAAAACCATCTGACTGTTAAACACTTCAGAATATTTTTCTCCTTTTGTCAGTGTATTATAAGTAACAGTATTTTGATCCCATTGTTCATCGCCGCCCAGTATTTCGATCACTCTAACTTTTCCGAATTCAACTCCGAAGTCCTCACCGTATGCTTTAATATAGTCACCTCCTAAATTAACTGCCCGGGTTGTTAATTCCAGAATTCCTGCTCCGTCCGCTTTTGCATTTTTATAATTTGAAAAATCCCATCTTAATATTCCCCATTGATCGGCGTTAATGTTCAATACAAAAGTTTTCTGATTGTTTTCTTTAGCATGATAATCATTAAAATTCACATCCGGAAAATCTACATTAACCATACAGTCATGATTAACAACTAAATGATTTGAGAAATCAGCAATAGAGGGAATTGGAGGATGGTAAGGAGTAAGATGTCCTTTATCCGGTCCGGCTTCTTTAACGTTAACAATATCGGCGCGATAGTAATCTATATCCACATAATATTTTTCTAATCCGTAATCTGTGGCGCATAACTGAACGAAAACGGTATCTCTGGGTCTTGCATCAAATTTTTTGGTTGTCATACTTATAACATGCCAATTTGTGGTATCCGGTATGTCGAATTCCATAAGATCTACGTGAAAATCCGTGGTCCGGTTAGTATTAACCATAAAATTTAATCTTCTTGGAGCATTATGAACGCGCACCTTTGCTTCAACACGCAATTGATAATCAGTATCTTTTAGCCTGGTTAAATCCAGCCATTTAGTTACATCGCGTTTAATAAGCGTCCAATAGACATTGTATTTATCCTTGGATCCGTCAATAAAAATTGTCGCGTAGCCCTCGTGCGGTAAGAAGCTCATCCCAGGAGTTCCGTCACCTACCATTGCAAACCAGCCTTCAATTTTATCCTTATCAAAATTATCAACGAACTGTGCTTTACATATTGCCGACAATACTATAAAAATCGCAATGATCTTTAACTTAGGTAATTTTAAGTGCATATTGATCTCCCTTTTACTTAATTATGCTATATAATGAGTTTAAGAATTGCTTAAGCAAAAATAATAAAATTGAATGTTTTGTTTCATTTAATGAAAGATACTGTCTATTTAATATTAATTTTTTCCTACGACAGAAACAACTTAAATATTAATTTGATTAAGGTCCGATACTGTACGTGTACCTTCGAGAAATGTTATTCCGGTATGAGCACTTCAGTATGATGCGTTTAATTATTTACCTGTTTCTCAACCGCCTTATGAAACTTTTCGTATCTCAAGCTGGCGCATATTTAAGTATGAACTTATTTATAGCTTTTAATACTTAGAAAGAAACTCTTCGACTGTTAACGCTATCTCCGGATGCATATTATAATTCTCAAGCTTATTTATAATCCCGTCATTGTCGAAGAATATTTTTTTAAATTCAAGACCCTTTAACACGTGATGAACACCTTCCAACAAGAATTTAGAATCCTGATGTTTTGCGAGTGACTTTAATAACGGCTTAATTGATTTTTCTCCGATCTCAATTAAACCCTCTGCAGCCAGCCAGCGGACGTCAAAGTCATCATTCTCCAAAGCCTTAATCAAAATAGGGATTGATTCAGGTGCGGCAATTTGACTTAATGTTTTTATTGCTTCCCACCTGATCTGTTCTTTCGGTTCGCTCAATAAGCCGGTTAAATATTTTATTGCGGGTTTTCCTATTTTTACCAACTCATATCTAGCCATTTTTCTTTTTATTCCGTCTTTACTATAAAAGACTTTTATAAGTTCTTCAATATTATTAGCCATAATTGCCTCCGTTATTACCTTGCGAAAACCATATTTCTGTGATCCAGTAACTTATAAGTTTTTACTTTAACAAAATCTATTATTACAAAAACAATTAAAGCTTCTGCCCAGACAAAAAGAGCGGGGATCCAGCCCATCGCCGGAAGCAGTATGCCGTAAACAGTAATTATTGTTGCAATAGCCTGTGTTATTATTACTGCAAGAAACAGCTGCTTAGCCGGCTTTACCGACCAGAAGTTTCCCTTTGTGCGCGCAATAAAAACGGTTAAATGACCTGCTACTGAAAGTTTAAGATATATAAACGACTGAAGCACGTCGTGGTTCATGTGAAAAAATTCTATACCCACATAAAGCACAAAAAATGACTCGATCACTCCGAGTACACCGAGCATAGTTGCGATACCGAGTATAGTCCTCATATTCCATTGTTCAGGTTTGTTTGAGTACTTTACATTGTCATAAGCTATCGTCATAATTGGCGCGTCGTTCAAAAGAGCGAGTAATACTATCATCAAAGCCGTAACAGGATAAAACTTAAAAATTATAATTGATAATGTAATAAAGAATAGTACTCTTATAGTTTCAGCTATACGGTAAATCGCGTAGTTAGTCATTCTTTGAAATATCTTCCGGCTTTGCTTAATGGCATCTATTATAACCGAAAGACCGGGCTTTGTTAGAACAATAGCGGCGGCCGACTTAGCGGCATCCGTTGCGCCTGCGACGGCAATACCGGCGTCGGCTTTTTTTAAAGCGGGCGCATCATTTACACCGTCACCTGTCATGCCTACTATGTGTCCTTTTTCCTGAAGTAATTCAACAATATGATACTTATGTTCGGGAAATACCTGCGCAAAGCCGTCAGCCTCTTCAACTATTTTCTGCGCTTGCCTGTCAGATTTATCCAAAAAGGATGAGGCCTCAATAATGTTTGTACCTAGATGAACCTGGCGGGAAATTTCTTTTGCAATTGCAGTATGATCGCCTGTAACCATTTTAACATCAATGCCCATCTCCTGTGCAGTATTTATGGTTTCTGCGGAATCTTCGCGCGGCGGATCATGAAGCGCAATAAGGCCTGCATATTGCCATTTGCCGCTGTTGTCGGTTGACGCGACACCAAGCGCGCGGTATCCCTTGGCGGCAAATTGATTGACATACTCTTTCATTTTACTAGAAAGGCAGTTGTTGTCGCCGGTGAGAGTTAGAATTATTTGAGGCGCTCCTTTAGCAACTTTAAATTGATACCCCTTAGAATCTATTACCGTAGCTTCCGTGCGTTTTTGCACGGGATCGAAGGGTTTAAAGTTTTGAATTTTATATGCTTTTGATATATCCTCTGTTATATCTAGTTCCCTGCCTTTAGTAATAATTGCACTATCTATCGGATCTTTATCCTCTTCTTTAGATGCGAGTGTGCCGAAGAGTAAAACATTTTTTTCGCTGAAATTATTGAAGGGAACAGTCTCGGCAACAGAGATCTCATTTTTTGTTATGGTCCCGGTTTTATCCGAGCAAAGCACATCCATACCGGACATTTCTTCTATAGCTACCAATTTGCTTACGATGGCTTCTTTTTTAGCTAGCGCTATTGCGCCGATTGCTAATGTTACCGACATAACCGCCGGAAGCGCTACCGGTATTGCGGCAACCGTTAATACAAGCGCAAACTGAAGTGTCGCAAGAAAGCTTTCGTGGCGGTACAAAGCAACTATAAAAATAATTACGACTAAAATTACGGCTAATACAATTAGATAATCCCCTATTTTAATTACAGCTTTTTGGAAATGGCTTTGTGTTTTCGCGTCTTCCACAAGCTTGGCAGTTTTACCGAAGAATGTATTCATAGCTGTGGCGACAACTATTGCAATCATTTCACCCTGCCGTGCAATCGAACCCGCATATCCAATATCGGACTCATGTTTTTCAACCGGTAAAGATTCTCCGGTTAACGCCGACTCGTCAACCATCAGGTACTCACCTTCTAATAGTTTTACATCTGCCGGCAGACTATCTCCTAAACGGATTTTAACAATGTCTCCCGGAACCAGTTCTTTTGCAGGAATTTTCTGCCATTTACCATCACGCAAAACTTTTGCTTCAAGCGCAAGCTTCTGCTTGAGAAGTTCAATCGCGTTATCCGCTTTATGTTCCTGCCAAAAACCTACAACCGCGTTTAATAATAGCAAAGCAAATATTATCCAGAAATCTTCCCAGTGTTGTATCAATGCAGAAAGGATTATGGCAATCTCAATCATCCAGGAAATCGGTCCCCAGAAATAGCTTAAAAATTTAAGAATAGGATTTAGTTTTTTTTCGGTTATCTCGTTTAAACCGTACTTTTCGAGCCTAAGTTTTGCTTCTTGTAAATTTAGGCCGGTAGTTGGATTTGATTTAAATTCATTTAAAATTTCATCTGTATTTTTTGATTTATAATCTTCTGTTTTTTTTCCCATAATATTCCCCACAAATATTTAATTGTTATAGAAAGTTATTTTGCTCCTACTATTTGCTAATTAAGATTTTAAAAGTTCACTTACTTTTTTTACCTAAATACTAATCGCTATATCTAATAACTAAAGCCGCTATTTATCAAAATATCATTTTTGAATTTTCCATTTCCAGTTTTTTACTTCAGGCATATCCTCGCCGTATTTATCGATGTATTGTTTATGCTCAATGAGCTTATCCTTTAATTGCTGCTTAAGGTAGATCCCCTTATCACCTGTCTTCGGAACCCGGTCGATAACATCCATAACAAGATGGAAGCGGTCCAGTTCATTCATAACCGTCATGTCAAAAGGAGTAGTTATAGTGCCTTCTTCCTTATAACCTCTTACGTGTATGTTTTTATGATTTGCGCGGCGGTAAGTAAGCCGGTGAATCAGCCAGGGATAAGCATGGAACGCGAAGATAACCGGTTTATCCTTGGTGAAATACATATCGAAGTCGGTATCCGATAGCCCGTGCGGGTGTTCGGTTTGCGGCTCAAGTTTAAAAAGATCGACAACATTAACCACCCGGATTTTCAACTCGGGCAGATGCTCCCGCAAAATCGACACGGCGGCAAGTGTTTCCAAAGTAGGTACATCCCCGCAGCATGCCATTACAACATCGGTTACAACTTCCTGATCATTGCTTGCCCACTGCCATATCCCGATTCCCTCGGAACAGTGTTTAATGGCAGCATCCATCGTCAACCATTGCGGTGCAGGATGTTTACCGGCGATAACAACGTTAACGTAATGACGACTGCGAAGACAATGATCCATAACGGACAACAAACAGTTCGCGTCCGGCGGAAGGTATACTCTTACTACTTCAGCTTTTTTATTCGCAACGTGGTCAATGAATCCAGGATCCTGGTGAGTGAAGCCGTTATGATCCTGCCGCCAGACATGCGATGCAAGTATGTAATTTAGAGAAGATATTTTTCGTCGCCACGGAAGATGCGCCGTAACTTTCAGCCATTTAGCGTGCTGGTTAAACATAGAATCTACGATGTGGATGAAAGCCTCGTAACAATTAAAGACGCCATGCCGTCCTGTGAGAAGATAGCCTTCCAGCCAGCCTTCGCATTGGTGCTCGCTAAGCATTTCCATTATACGTCCGGCAGGTGCGAGGAATTCATCGTTCGGCACTGTTGCTCCTTCCCATTGCCGCTTTGTAACTTCAAAAACAGCTTGCAGCCGGTTGGAAAGAGTTTCATCGGGAGCGAAAATTCTAAAATTTTTCTGTTCATCATTCAGTTTTATTACATCCCGCAGGAAACGTCCGAGTATACGCGTATCGCCTATGCCGGGCGAACCGGGTGTCGGAACGTCTTCAGCGTATTGACGGAAATCCGGCATCCGCAGGTCTCTTAACAGCATCCCTCCGTTAGAATGCGGGTTTGCGCTCATACGCCTTTCCCCTTTTGGCGCAAGCTCTGCTAATTCTTTTTTTAGACGGCCTTTTACGTCAAACAATTCTTCAGGATGGTAACTTCTTAACCAATCTTCCAGCATCTTAAGATGTTCGGGATTGGCGGCAGGGTCTGAGAGCGGCACCTGATGCGAACGAAATGTTCCTTCAATTTGAAGTCCGTCAATTTCCTTTGGTCCCGTCCATCCCTTTGGTGAATTTAAAACGATCATCGGCCAGCGGGGACGGGTAACATCGCCGTTGACTCTCGCCTCATGTTGAATTTTTTTAATCTGCTCAATAACGTTATCAAGCGCGGCGGCCATCGCCTGATGCATCTTCTCCGGTTCATGACCTTCTACAAAATAAGGTATCCACCCGTAGCCGCGCAGCAGCTGTTCCAATTCCTCATGGGTGATACGGGCAAGAACCGTAGGGTTTGAAATCTTATAACCGTTTAGATGAAGTATCGGCAATACGGCACCGTCGGTTGCCGGATTGAGAAACTTGTTTGAATGCCAGGCCGTAGCTAAAGGTCCGGTTTCCGCCTCGCCGTCACCAACGACGCATGCAACAATCAGGTCCGGATTATCGAAGACAGCGCCGAAAGAATGGCTGAGCGAATAGCCCAGTTCACCGCCTTCGTGTATTGATCCCGGAGTCTCCGGTGAAGCATGACTCGGAATTCCGCCGGGAAATGAAAATTGAATAAAAAGTTTTCGAAGTCCTTCCTCATCCTGGCTGATGTCAGGATAAATTTCGCTGTAAGTTCCCTCAAGGTAAGTATTGCCCACAACTGCGGGTCCGCCGTGGCCGGGGCCTGAAACGTAAATCATATTGAGATCATATTTTTTAATAACCCGGTTCAAATGCACGTATATAAAATTCTGTCCGGGTGTCGTTCCCCAATGACCAAGCAGCATGCGCTTTATATCTTCAAGTTTCAACTTTCGTTTTAGAAGCGGATTATCGTAAAGATAAATCTGTCCCACGGAGAGATAATTAGCAGCACGCCAATAAGAGTTCATTTTTTGCAGAAGGTCTTCAGTTAACGGCTTATTCTCCGCGATTGTCTTTTTTGTACCTGCGGCAGTTTCTTCTTTTTCTGTTTTCTTTTCAGAATTATTTTTTGTTTTCATAATTATGTTCCGTTTCAAAATTAAGATTTAAAATTTGACTTACTGTTTTAGCTATTACTAATTCCTCGTCGGTGCTGATGACACGGACAGTTGTACGTCCTTCATTTTTTGAAATAACAGGAGCGTTTGCCATATTTTGTTTTTCTTCAAGTTCGATTCCGAGAAATTCTAATCCATTACAAATCCGGGCGCGAATAACCGGAGATTTTTCACCGATACCGCCGGCAAAAACCAGAGTATCCAATCCATTAAGTACAGCCGCGAACGCACCAATCCATTTTTTTACCTGGTAACAAAATAAAGACACAGCTTCCGCCGCCCGTATGTCATCTGCTTCATGCGACCAGCAAATCCCTCATATCCGAAGTTGTTTCGGATACGCCAAGAAGACCGGAATCGTGGTTGATTATTTTGTTGAACTGTTTTGGAGTTAGATTCTCCGACTTCATCATATACCACGCAGCACCCGGATCTAAATCACCGGGACGTGTGCCCATCACCAGCCCTCCTGCAGGTGTTAAGCCCATACTGGTATCAATGCTCTTACCTTTATTCACGGCAGCCAAACTCGCGCCGCTGCCGAGATGAGCAAGAATCACCCGTCCCTGCGCGGCTTTTGAACCCGCGGTACGGGAGAGTTCTTCGATGAGATAAGAATAAGACAAACCGTGAAATCCATACCGTCTTATTCCCATTGATTCAAAGCGGCGCGGGATAGGCAAGATTTCGGCAACGCGCGGCATGGTATTATGAAACGCGGTATCGTAACAGGCCACCTGCGGCGTTTTATGATAGCGCTGCATCAATACTTCAATCAATTCAATTTCAGCGGGCAGATGATCCGTATCGTAAGGACTGATTCGATGAAGTTCTTTCATTAATTCTTTTGTCACACGCTCCGGTTCAGTATGATTTAAACCAAAAACAACCCTGTGGCCTATACCGGCGATCAAAGAAAAATCAATCCTGTGTTCAAGCCAATCGATCAGGAAATTAGCTGCCGATTTAATATCGGATGCTTCAAGAACGTGACTGCCATCCTGATTTTTTGTAGAATCTGTGAAAGTTAATTTTGTTCCCGGCAAACCAATACGGTCAACGGTTCCGAATAATTTTTTTTCAGGGGATATTCCTAGTTGATACAAAGCGAATTTAATGCTCGATGATCCTCCGTTAATAACAAGTATGTTATGGTGATCCGGTTTTGCAGTCGATTGGTTTTTCATAAAGTAATCTCCAATCCAAGAGAAAATATTATGTGTTCCAGTCTAACTATAATTTTTAATTTAACGCGATTTCTTTCAAATTGTGTATCAAAGGAATGAATTTGATGAGCGATTCTATTTTTCATCATATACCCCAAACTTTCATCATCAGGATGCTTGCTAATATTATTTATTTATAATAATAATTTTTGTATAAAACAAATAAAGTAGTTTATTAAACTTTATTATGTGATTAAAATCAGCCAAAATAACTTTTCTTATTTTTTAAAAAGGAGGTAAATTATAAAATTTAATTTTATGGCAGGTTATAAAACCAATTCACAACGAAATGATATATTATCTAAGTGAAAGTGATATGGTGCAATATTAATATTAAGGAAAGAAGATAACATGGTGTTTCACTTGGAAACACCGCTTACAATAACTTTTACAGCCAAACAATCAAACAGAGATCTTTCTGATTGATAATCCGAAGAATGGCGTTTAATAATTCTCCAGCCGTTATACTCAAATACACCTTTAGTGGATATGGAATCAATTAGCTGCCCGATGCTTTTTTTATCGTTTGCCAAACCGGATGGCATACCGTCAAGTAAATCCACAAGTTCTTTACTCTGCGTCAGTATTACCGGCTTTTGATTATTTCCTGAAACTATAGTCAGCGGTTCTATTTTTACATTCGAAAGCTGCTGTATTTTCTGTTAAACAACCGCGCTGCGGGTTTCTAGCTGTATCATCCTAGCGCGTGTTTCGGATCCGATTATGCTTTTGGAATTATTAACCAGATCCAGAAGATAATTTCTCACGGCATTCAAATCAGTAACAGTACGAATAGCTTCCAGATTATTGCTGTTCTGTAAAGATTTTGCAAGCACGGATATTTCTTTCAGATAATGATTCCTCTGGTTATCGGGTACCAGATACATAATTACGATGTGAACCGGGATGCCGTCCGGAGCTCCGTAATCAATGCCTTTGGGGCTCCATCCTATTGCGCAAATCAAATCTTCATCATAAGGAACACGCGCGTGAGGACATGCGAAACTCTTACCGAGAGCGGTTATCGTATTTTTTTCACGAGCAAGCACCGAACCTTCCACGTCGGTTCCGCTCGGCACGGAAGGTATTGCTTCTATTATGTGAGCTAAAAATTGGAGCGAATCAAACTTGTCGTTATCCGGTAATTCGATTAAGCGTCCTTCCTGCAGTGCATCTAATAAACTGTCCATATTCAGTTATCTCCATATTTTTTGAAAAACCATACTTTTACATTATGCGTAATAATACCGTAAAACAATAGGAAACCAGCTATCCATGCCCAATAAATTGCGGGCAGCGCTACCATTCCCAGATCTCCGGCAAACGGCGAGTACGGAAGCCACACTCCTATTGCCATTATAGCCAACGTTGTTAGTGTCATCGGTAAGGAAGCCCTGCTTCCGAATAAAGGAACGCGGCGGGTACGGATAATGTGTACGATTAATGTCTGTGTTAATAACGACTCTACAAACCATCCGGTTTGAAATAATTTTTCCAAAAAAGCTTGCTGAGCGCCGCCGGCCGATGGGTTAAGAAATTGATTTGCGCCGAAGAAGAACCACATTAATCCGAATGTAGCGTAATCAAAGATCGAGCTTATGGGACCGATGAAAATCATGAATTTTTTTATGTTGTCTATTCTCCACTTAAGCGGGTTAACCACAATTTCCTTATCAACATTGTCGGTAGGAATTCCGGTTTGCGAAAAATCATACAGCAGATTATTAAGAAGTATTTGAACCGGACGCATAGGAAGGAACGGCAATAGATAACTGGCTCCCACAACGCTGAACATATTTCCTAAGTTTGAACTCGCTCCCATACGGATATATTTCACAATATTAGCAAATACTTTTCTACCTTCGATTATTCCGTCTTCAAGCACAAGCAAACTTTTTTCAAGCAAGATTATATCGGCGGCTTCTTTTGCGACATCCACAGCAGAGTCTACGGAAATACCTACGTCTGCCGCGCGCATTGAAGGCGAATCGTTAATACCGTCTCCCATATACCCTACAACGTGTCCGGCCTGCCGAAGTGAGGCGATAACTTTTTCTTTCTGAAGCGGAGACAATTTAGCGAATACATTAAACTGCTGGATTGTTTTTGTAAATTCTTCGGGTGACAAACGGTTCAGTTCATCACCGGTTACAACCCGCTCAACTTCAAGTCCAACATCTTTACAGACTTTTTTTGTAACAAGCGAATTATCGCCTGTTAAAATTTTTACTTTTACTCCGGTTTTCTGCAAGTTTTTAATAGCTTCCGCGGCCGATCCCTACTCACTTAGATCGCCGGGACAGGCGAGATTCGAACTCGCTACCTCCTGCGCGACAGGCATTCTTTGTGCATAAACATGCCTAAAAATGTTGATTTTTCGCTATTTTCTGAAGGTGTTCGGTCCGGATTGGTCTATTTGGTGTTAAGTTTTGCTGCAGATTCGTTACAGAATTCTTTTTGATCCTTGCTTAGTAGATATATTGTTATTTCCGCAATTGTTCCTCTGAATAATTGATGAATAAAGAGAAACTAGGATACACATTTTATCAAAACTATGGGTGAGGAACACTTTTAACCCAATTTGCCTTTTTACAGGGAAATACTTTTAGCCCTCGACACTGTACAGCAAGAGTAATACCGCGATATGACGGAATTGCTATTCTACTTGAAGCACCGCAAATCTTATGACAGAGGTAACAAATTTTACAATAATAATGAGTCCAAGATCAAGAGTAAGTTCTAGAGCAGGTTCTAGAGTAGGTTCAAGAGAAATAAATTACGATATTTAAATTCATGTAATGAAATCATAGTGGTAATCAAAATGAGAAGAAGCAGTTTTTTTGCTGCATTGATTTTCACTATAATTTTCGGCATTTGCGTAGTAATAGCTTTGCCGCTTACAGTATCATGACTGATACAGAAAGTGCCTTGATTGGAGTCTTTGCTTTTGTTGTCGCTCTCTTTGTTTCTCTCGCAATTAAAGTTGCGGATCAATGGGAACGAGTGGTCATATTGCGCTTAGGAAAATTCCGCTCACTTAAAGGACCGGGACTGTTTTTAATTATCCCTATCGATGAATATGCTCTACGAAGGTTTGAAGAAAAACTCAACGATCGTATTAGTACCGAGTTCGGCGGTGAATACAGAGCAGCTTTACATCATAGCTGGATTAACGGCGCTAACAATGGGTATCTGTCAGGATAAAATAAATATAAAGAAGGAAAGCGGAATCGGAAAACAAGGAGGTCTATGATGAAAACGAAATCGACAATTGTCTTATTTGCCGTGCTTTTTTTAGCACTGTTGGTGGTGCTCTCGGTTTTTGTCGATTATTACGGCGACTGGCTGTGGTTTCGGAATATGGGTTTCGGAGCAATATTTACCACTATCATGTGGGCAAAGATTCTGTTGTTCCTGGCTTTTTTCCTCATATTCGGAATCTTTGCCTGGGGAAACATTTTCTTTGCTAGGAGACATGGCAGCCATACCCGCTCATTGAAAGTGCTTTCCGCTGACCAACCGGCTAGACCTCTTGATATTGTTTTCAGCAGTAGATACGCCAAATATTCATGGGCGGTAATTATCCTGTTTTTTTCATACATCATGGGTTCACAGGCATCCGGTTCATGGGAAACATTTTTGAAATTTCTGCATGCCTCCAAATTTGGGATTGCCGATCCGATTTTTTCAAAAGATGCGGGATTTTATGTTTTCCACCTGCCGCTCTATTATTTTATCCAAGGATGGTATTTATTTTCTGTAATCATTGTTTTCATAATGGTTGCGGTATCCTATTTTATGGACCGGTCTATCGACGTCCGGGAAAACCACTTCTATATCAGCCAGAAAGCCCGTTCTCATCTCGCAGTGATGGGCGGGTTCTTTTTTCTGGGGATCGCATTGGTTTTCAGGCTGAATCTCTACGGATTGATGTATTCGAGTTCAGGTGTGGCATACGGCGCTTCCTACGCCGATGTCCATGCACAAATTCCTGCCTACTGGGCTGTATTGGTATTAGCCTTGATTGTGGCGATTCTTTTTTTCCTTATGCCTTTCCTTAACAAATGGAAATTCATTCTCTCTTCCATCGGGATCTTTTTTGTGGTCCTCATATGTTTTTCATGGATTTATCCCCCCCTGTTTGAACAATATATGGTCAAGCCCACCGAGTTGACTAAGGAAACACCCTATATCCTCAATAATATAAAATTCACCCGTCTGGGGTTTGGATTGAATAAGGTTGAAGAAAAACCCTTTCCGGTGGGGCAGCCCATGACCTATGACGAAATGAAGGCGAATGACTCCACAATACATAACATAAGGCTCTGGGATACCCGGCCGTTGATCGAGACTTACAGGCAATTGCAGGAAATCCGTCTTTACTACAATTTCCAATATGTAGATGTGGACCGGTATCATTTCAAAGGGAAGTATATGGAGGTGGCTCTTGCTGCCAGAGAATTACCCGCTTCGGAGCTTCCTCCCCGTGCACAAACATGGCTTAACATCCATATGAAATATACTCACGGTTACGGCCTGGTCATGAGCCCTGTAAATGAGATCGCGGAAAACGGCATGCCGAATCTCATTGTGCAAAACATTCCTCCCAGCTCGAGCGTCTTATCCATTACCCGGCCGGAAATCTACTATGGTGAGCAAACCAGTCAGTATGTCCTTGTAAACACCAAAACCAAAGAGTTCGATTACCCGAGCGGCAGCCAGGATGTGTATACCTCCTACCACGGAACGGGCGGCGTCCGCCTTTCCAACATTTTCCGCAGGCTGGTTTACGCATGGAAATTTTCAGACATAAACATCCTGTTGACCGGCTACATGACAAGCGAGAGCCGTCTCATGTTCCATAGAATCATCTCCGACCGTGATAATACGATTGCACCTTTTCTGTCGTATGATTCCGATCCCTACCTGGTAGTGGGCCATGACGGCAAGTTGTACTGGATTCATGACGCATATACTACGTCGAGCATGTTTCCTTACTCGCAACCTTTTTATGGGGGTCTAAACTTCGGAGGAAGCAACTACATCCGGAATTCCGTAAAGGTAGTAACCGATGCATATAACGGAACCGTTTCCTATTATGTCGATGACCCTTCGGATCCGCTGATCCGGACGTACGAGAAAATCTTTCCCAGCCTGTTTAAGCCCATCAGCGAGATGCCTGCGTTTCTGAGAGCGCATATACGTTATCCCACGGATCTGTTCCGGATCCAGGCAGACATGTTCAAGACGTTCCACATGACTAACCCACAGGTTTTCTATAACCAGGAAGATTTATGGAGTCTGCCGCATGAGGTTTATCACCAGCAGGAGCAGCAGATGCTGCCTTATTACATCATCATGAGGCTGCCGGACACCAAAAAAGAGGAGTTTATTCTGATGGTACCCTTCACACCGTCGAATAAGAACAATATGGTGGGCTGGCTGTGCGCGCGATGTGACGGCAGCAATTATGGACAATTGCTTGAATACCGTCTATCGAAGAGAAAATTAATTTACGGCCCGCTGCAAATTGACGCCCGGATAAATCAGAAACCGGATATCTCTTCCGAGTTGACTCTCTGGAATCAAATGGGGTCCAGCGTGATTCGCGGGAATTTGCTCGTTATCCCTATCGAGCATTCTTTCCTTTATGTAGAGCCCGTTTACCTCCAGTCGGAACAAAGCAAGATGCCGGAATTAAAGCGTGTCATCGTTGCTCTTGGAAATAAATTACAAATGCGCGATAACCTTGACAATGCCCTGCAAGCTGTTTTTTCCGCAGATACTATTTCTACCGTCCGGACACAGGAGGCCCTCCGCGGAATACCGACAGGACCATTGTCCGGCATGGCACAAGAGGCGCTGAACCATTACAATAAGGCCCTGGGTTATATGAAGAAAGGTGATTGGGCAAACTATGGCCAGGAGTTGAATAAGATCAAGGGTATTCTGCAGAGCATGACCAAAAAGAAATGATGCGGCGAGGTTTATCCTAATATCACCCAAGACGAAGATTGTATGAAAAATATTCATACAATTTTCCTTTTAGGGCGATATTCCGGGTCATGTTGCGCCGGAAACTCCGGGCTCTATTCATGAAGGCAGAGAACTTAATAATGTTGATTTTTCACTGTATTTTGATGGCGTTAAGTCCGGATTGGGCTAGTTGGTGTTAAGCTTCGTTACGGATTCGTTACAGAATTATTTCTGATAGCCCATAGTGATAATATCTTAATATTCCAATTTGTTCATCTGAATAATAGATTTATAAAGAGGAATAACGTTACATATATTATCAATTATTTTAGGACTTATTATCGCTTCCCATTAAGGCTTTCAATTATACCCTTAAAACTTTCTAATCCGGCTTCAAGATTTTCAACTATCTCAGTTGCTAAAATATCCGGGTCGGGCAAATTGTCCATATCGCCGAGACTATCATCCTTTAGCCAGAAGATATCAAGATTCGTTTTGTCTCTTGTTGTTATTTCTTCATAAGCAAATTTCTTGAAGCGTTCGGTTTCTTTGCGCTTAAATCTGTTTTGAGGATTAAAGCATTTTATAAAATCCTTAAGGTCTTCAAACTTCATCTGCCGGGTTTTTAATGTGAAGTGAATATTTGTTCTCAGATCATATATCCATACTTCTTTTGTCCACGGATTTTTACTTGCCGGTTTGTTGTCAAAGAAAATTACATTTGCCTTTACACCCTGCGCATAAAAAATCCCTGTAGGCAATCTTAGTATTGTATGAAGATCGCTGCTCTTAATAATTCCCTTCTTACCGTTTCACCGGCACCGCCTTCAAAAAGGACATTATCCGGAACAACTACTCCGGCTTTACCATCAGGTTTTAGCATTGACCTGACATGCTGTACAAAATTCAATTGTTTGTTTGATGTTGTTGTCCAGAAATCCTGGTGTTCATAAGTAAGTGTTTCTTTGCCTTGAGTTCCGTCTTCATTTGTAATTGTTATGCTGCTCTTTTTACCGAACGGAGGATTTGTTAAAACATAATCAAATTTTCCAGAAGGCGCTGCTAACAAACTGTCTGCTCTTTCTATTGGCGGTTCGCTGTTTAAGTCCCCGATTCCGTGAAGATATAAATTCATTAAGCAAAGTCGGGCAGTGTTAGCTACTATTTCCCAGCCGCTGAATGTTTTGAACTTCAGAAAATCTTTTTCTTCTTTATCTAATTTGTAGTTATCCTTATCGGAAATATAATCGTATGCTCTGAGGAAGAAACCGCCTGTTCCGCATGCGGGATCCGCAATTGTTTTCTTCGGTTCCGGTCTAATGCATTCTACCATTGCTTTAATTAAAGAACGGGGAGTAAAATACTGTCCGGCGCCGGACTTTGTATCTTCAGCATTCTTTTCAAGTAAGGCCTTCATAAATATCACCTTTAACATCCGCACCGAGTATTACCCAGTTTTCTTCATCTATCATTTGAATCAGCTTATAAAGCTTTGCCGGGTCCTGTATTTTATTTTGTGCTTTGAAGAATATTTCCCCGATCATTCCTTTTTCTTTTCCAAGCTCATTAAGAATACTGATGTAATGAGCCTCAAGCTCCGCGCCGCTTTTATTTTTTAAGCTTTCCCAGTTATATTTTTTAGGAATGTTTATTTCTCTTTTATACGGAGGTTTGGAATACTCGTCCGCCATTTTAAGGAAAAGAAGATATGTAAGCTGCTCTACATAATCGCCGTAGCTTACGCCGTCATCTCTTAAAGTGTTGCAGTAATTCCAAACACGCTGTACAATTGTTGCTGTTGTCATATGGTTGTGTTAATTCCTATTTGATTTTTGCCAATATTTCCATCATAGCTTTGCGGTTTTTATAAATTATACGGAAATCCATAATAATTGCGTTTACTTTTTCTTCGCCGCCGGTAATTTTCTTCATCTTTTTAAGGTATCCGGCAATCTCATTATAAATATTCCGCCCGGCATTCTTTGCCAAGACTTTTATCCCTTCTTCATAAAAGGAAAGAATTTTATCCGGATAGGCGGAGATTAAATATTTTGAATACTCGTCTACAAAATTTATACGCGACGCATTTATTTGAATCAGTTTCAAGAGACGCTCTTTATAATTTTCTTCTATAAATATCTTCGCTAAAATATCAGCATCCGCATAACTTCCTATTCTATTCTTATTTTTAACTTTCTCGATTATATTTTCACAAACGTTCTTCCATTCTTCTTTATCATACGTGCTTTTCAATTTTTTATAATAATTCATCACATAAAAATGATCGAAGAATAAATTCCCCGCAATTTTTCTAATCTCGATTATATTGTTTGTCCGCTCATAAATTGAAAGAAGCTTCTCCATCCAATCTTTTACAGTACCGGGATGTCGTTTCTCTTCCGCAATTTTTATTCCTTCAAAACAAAGCTCAACAGCTTTAATAAAATCTTTATTTTTTATTTTCTTATCAACCAATATCTTCATCAATTCGGAATATTGTTTATTAGCTTCTATTAACTCCCATGCTTCTTCTTTTCTATTTCCGGAGGATAGAAAATCATACTTTAATTTAAGAAGACTGCCTACCCCATATTCGGGGAATTGTTTCCTTTTTTCTACCTCAATTTGTTTATCAATCATTTTAAGGAATATATTCTCTTGCTCACCGGTTGTAATCAATCCGGGTAAAATTATTAGGAAGCCTTCTTCAAAATCGTTATCGTGATATTTTAGCTTCGGATATTCATCTGTACAATATTGGAATAACTTGTCTTTTAATTCAGGCGGAGCTTTTTCAATAATTAAAGAAAAGAGTTCGAATGCATAATCTAAAATATCTCGTATTCCGCCGTCGGAATCATCCATATGCCGGGCTAATAAAGGGACTTCTTCAATTACAGCTTTTACAATTACCAAACTTTCTACACGGTTTCTTTTTTCAAGCAACATCTTTGCCTGGTTAAGCAAACTCATAAGGTTTAGCGTTAACTGCCGTGCGGAGCGGTAATCAACAAATCCGGCGCGGTCTTCTGCGGTATGAATAATATTTTTTATTAGCGTTTTATATTTGCTTACAGAATTTCCCCCGATATATTCCGCAAAATGAGATGTAAAAGAATTCCTCAAATTTCTGTTTTGCGAAAATTGCGAAACTATAAATTCCCGGAGTTCATCTTTCGAAGTTTTCTCAAATATAGTGTCAATATCATTTACTTTTTTCTTTTTGCCCGTTTTATCTTTAGCCGCTTTTTTCTCTTGCGGTTCATTTTTCGAAATTGCATAAAGAACTGCGGCTACATGCTTACATACTTCGCCTTCAAAAGGGCAGTCGCATTCCCAATATTCCACTTCATCGTTTTCAATTTCAATATTTACATTATAATCTTCAGTTCCCACAACTACCGCCGACCACATGCCAGGCTCATTTTCATTAAGAGAAACAATATGTTTATTATTATAATAATCTTTTCCTCTTTCAAGAATTTCAGGCGGAATATTTAGTTCAAAATCTTTAATTGTCATTACAATAATCCTATATAATCCCAATTATATTTTTGGGGAATATTTATTCTCTTTTATAAGGAGTCTTGGAATATTCGTCTGCAATTTTAAGGAAGAGAAGGTACTAAGCTGCTCTACATAATCGCCGTAGCTTACGCCGTCGTCTCTTAATGTATTGCAGTAATTCCAAACGCTCTGTACAATTGTTGATGTGGACATGATTTTTATAAATTATTTCTTGTAAATAAGTTCACATATTCTATAAAGCCGAATAAGCGATATCTTTTACCTCCGGTAGTTTCAGCCAGAATTCCGAGATTGACAAAATCCTGAATTAAAGAATTTGCAGTTGCAGGCGTAATTTTAAGCTTGCTTGCTATATCATTCGAACTCATTATAGGATTTGAATAAAGAGCATTAATTAATTCTTTTGCCTTCGGAATTTTTTTACCAAGTTTAACTATTTTTTCGTTTTCAATTTTGTCTTTCAGTTTTAATATGCCTTTAAATGTTTCTATTCCGCTTTTGCTTGTTTCAATAACAGCTACCAGGAAAAATCTAATCCACTGTATCAAATCATTTTTAGTTCTTACCAGATTAAGGTTATCATAATAATGAGATCGGTACTTTTCAAAGTAATCGGAAAGATACAAAGTCGGCTTTGATAATACCCCTGCACCTACCAGGTAAAGCGTTATCAACAATCTTCCAATTCTGCCGTTACCGTCTAGAAACGGGTGAATGGTTTCAAACTGGTAGTGAGCTATTGCAGCTTTAATTAAATGAGGTACTTCAATGTTTTCATTATGCAGAAAATTTTCAAGGTCCCCCATTAACTCATTTACTAATGTATGCGGGGGCGGAATAAATTTGGCGTCGTTTATTGTAGTGCCGCCAATCCAGTTTTGACTTTCTCTGAATTCTCCCGGAGTTTTATGTTCGCCTCTTACTCCCTGCATTAAGATTTTATGAGATTCCTTAAATAATCTTGTGGAGACCGGTATGGATATTAATTGGGAGACCGAGCTGTTCATCGCTTCAATATAGTTCTGTACCTCTTTCCAATCATCTCTTTTTTCCGGGTTTATTTCTTCATCCTTTAAAAGGGCTTCTTCTATATTGGTTTGAGTTCCTTCAATCTGACTCGATTTGGTAGCTTCCTTAACAACATGCATTCTTATGTATATTTCCACATTAGGAGCATAAAGTGAAAAAGCATTCAGATTACCAAGCTTGAGATTAGCTTCTGCCAAAAGTGAATTAATTTTGGGATCTTCCCAAACCCATTCTTGGTTTATTTTATTCGGTACAAAGCTTTTATACTTAAATTCCTGCTGATACCGCCCGGCTTTAAAATCTTCAATTTTCATCAATTTTCAAACTTTTAATTAAAATTAGATAACTGCTTATTTTAAATTAATGCTTTTACCTAAAATAAGCTAAATCTTATTTTAACTTGATTAAACCAGTCTCCCTTCAAACGCTTGTTTAAGAATTGACTGCCTTAATGTTTCCGCTTTTGCTAAACTTTCATCTATCGTTTTTTCAAGATTGTCCGCTTCTGAAAAACGTTTTTCGATTTCTTTGATTACTTTTAGTTGGTGTTCAATTTTACAAATTGGAAATAGGAACATTTTTATTTGAGAGTAATTTAATGTCTGTCTTGTCGCACCAATTTGTATACGATTGATATATCCTTGAGCGAACGGAGAATTTAAATAGAATGATAAATATTTTGATCTCACTTTATTTTGGTCTGTGCGCAATATACATACATGCTGGTTCACATTAGCAGAAATGAACTTATTTGGAATAAATGTAGATCGGCCAATTGAAGCACCCGTTATATTTAACAGTACGTCATTTGGATTTACTCTACTTCTATTCATTTTTTCATCAACCTCTTTTGTTATATAAGCAACATCATCTAAAACCAATTTATTTGGATAAACATTTTGGCTACGGATAAACATTATGCCACTATTTTTATATACATTTCTTCCTCCCCTTGGTGTAACACCGCTTCCTATAAATTTTAATACTTCTCCTAATTTCACCCATTTCCAGCCTTCCGGCATTTCACCACCGTATGATATTGCTGGTTCCGCTGCTTTATTCAAATAGCTGACTTCTTGAGTATCATTCAAGGGCTCTGGCAATTCTCCGGTTAAATTGTCTGAACCATGATTCACAGGATTACCGGATTTACCGGAATCATCTTGTGTTTTAATCTTGCTAATCATGGAATCCGCTAAATCCCGGTTCAGACTATTTAACCTTCCCGAAAATGCACTTTCCAGAACTGCCTGTCGGTATGTTTTAATTTGTTCTTTTGCTTTTTAAAGTGATGTAACTCCGCTGTCTAGCTCGCTGAAGAGTTCTTCAATTTTGGCAACTATTTTTTGCTGAATATTAAGAGGAGGACAAGGGATATCAAAATCAGAAATATTAGTTAAGGAAAGATTTGCCCGCCCTACCCCAACGATTTTTTTTAGTGCTAATTTTTGAATTGAATGTGATTTTAGATAGTAAATTAAAAATGGATGAGATAGTCTTTTATCTGCCAAACGTATAATTGCTAATGCTTGATTAGTATTCGCAGGCAAGTCCTTTTCTCTTACAATTCCTACTCTTCCAATTGTACCAGCTATTGAGAAAAGGATATCATTTTTTTTTAATCTGGATCTATTTAAATATTCGTTAGTTTCACTATCAATAAATTCTTTTATACCAAAAACATTTCCTGATACATCTATATTTTCAGCTTTAACAAAATTTATTCCTTTTCCATGATATTTAAAGCCATAACTTGTTGGCGTACTACCTTTAGTAATTCGATCACAAATATCACCAAGTTTAATCCAAGACTAGTTGGGAGGAAGATTATTAGGCATTAAAATACAACCTCAACTTCAGGCATTTCATCGTACGTTTTTCCGTTAATAACTCTTCCGGTTTTCTTTTTATTAGTTCCTCCCCATTGCTTAAAGAAAAATTTTACATCCGCTTTTTCACATTTATCATAAATTTCATAAACCCATTCGGGATTCATTGGACTGTGGTTTTCTTCCGCTTTCTCCTCCAACAATTACCCAATTTATTTTATTAAGATTTAGTTTAGTTAATGGTCCGAGTAATGGTTCACATGAAAGGAATTTTGTTTTTGCTTTGGTTTTTCGGACATATTTACTCTCCAAAGTTCTTTTTCATTTTCAATAGAAACACCCATCCAAATATTATGTGTCCATTTTAATTGTTTATGGATATTTTAAAAGAATATCGGCACGTTTTGTTAAAACCTGGAATACGTGCTGAGGATTATCGTTCATGACGTTAAAAACACGTTTTATAAATTCAAATGGAATTTTTTCATGGAACAAATCACTCATTGAATTAACAAAGACTATTTTGGGTGTTTTCCATGTATAAGGAATTTTTAATGTTTCTTCATGTAATGTCAGTTTAAATCCATTACTATATTTAGCCTGCCCCATAGCTTTTAACCGTCTTGCCATTACTTCAGCATAACAAAACTTACAACCTTGTGAGACCTTATTACATCCGGTTGTAGGATTCCATGTTAATTCCGTCCATTCTATTTTAGATTGCGACATAATTAAATTCCAAATGATAATTGATTTGTAGAATAATCATCAACTTTCTTAAAAAAATCAAGCCCTCGTTTGTGTTTTGAATAAAAAGTTAAATAGTATAAAGGAACATTTTTATCAGGTAATCTAATTGGATGTCTTATTGCTGTAAGATAACCTAATTCTTTCATTTTTAAATCATATTGATCAGCGAGAAACTTTACAAAATCCTTTGGTAACAATTTTAACTTTTTCCATTCTTCCCGCCAATTTTTATTACCTAAATATAGTTCAACTTTTTCACTATTCTCATCCATATAATTCATCAAATTTCTATTTGCATCCATATGTAATGCTTGGAGAATAAGAAAATCGACTAAATCGTTTGCCAGCGACTTTATTGTATCAAAATGTAAATTCAAATGATATGGATCAAAAAAACTAAAAGTTAATACAGTATTATCTTTTGAATAATTAGGCATAACACTTTTAATTTTAATTATTTCTTCATTACAGTCACCCTTAAAAAGATTCACAGAAGTTTTTTCTTCTTTATCAACCCTCCTGGATAATGCATCAAAATATTCTCCGTTTTCTTCACAAAAAATATAAGTGTCAAATTTTGTTGGGATTGATAATGATATTAGAGGTGATGATTTAACAATATTACCATTTTCTCTAATTTTTGAGTACCCTGCTCCGGCAAATAAATCTAGATAAACAAGATTTTTCCAATGCTTTCTCATCCCTTTAGTAAAAATATCGCAATATCCGCCCAACAATTGATATTTTTCCAAAGACCATATTCCAATTTCCGGTGTAATTAACCTATCATCTTTAACATATATTATTGGGTCGAAATTTTTTTTCATAGAATTGCCCTCTTTAAATTGTTAGGTCCTTATTCAATTCATCCAATAATTTTTCATAATCCGAACCAAACAGATTAAACATCTTGCCCAATCTGCCTTCACCATCAAACAATTGTCTGAACCGGGATTTATCGGATTAAAGATTAGCAGGATTTTTAGAATAGTTATTAAATCATGTAAATCCTTTAATCCTTAAATCAAGGTTCAGACGGTTGAATAATCTTTTAAATTCCAAACTTTTAGCTCCAAAGTTTATCAGCAAACCGACTTCCATGTTGTAAGCCTCCAGATAATTTTTAGCCTGGGCAAGATGGACATTCTCCAATTGAATCAAAGCTTTCAATTCCACCATAATTTTCTCTTCAACAAAAAAATCGACTCTCCGGGTACCTACATTATATCCTTTATAAATAACCGGCATTTCTTTTTCCCGCTCAAATTGTAATTCCGCCATCCCCATTTCAATGGCTAACGAACGCTGATAGATAACTTCCTGAAAACCATTGCCCAGAGTTGAATGTACTTGCATAGCACAGCCGATTATCCGCTTGGTTATTTCTTCGTATTTCATTCTACATCCCCTTGTCTGAACCTGGATTCTCAGGATTTTAAGATTAACAGGATTTTATTTAATAAAATAACAAATAATTAAAATATTATTCGATCATAATCCTGAAAATCCTTTAATCTTGCGAATCCAGGTTCAGACATTATGTTAATTCATTATTCAACTCCCTAATCAACATTTCATAATCCGCTCCGAAAAGATTAAACATTTTCCCAATCCCCCTTCGCCGTCAAACGGCGTTCTCTCAAAATCGTCGTTATCAATTCTTACGGAAGAAATAATATGGTCTTTAATCATCCTCAGCCATTTCATCTGCTCATCGGTAAACTGCACATGCCCGGCATTCCTTTTAAATACCCATTCCTTAAAATTGCGGTTTACAATCTCGCTGTAAGGTTCAAGCAGGGCATCAATTCCTAATTCAAAGCGAAGTATGGAAATTATATCCGTCAGCATTCCTACGGTGCTTCTGTGTTTAACGCGTTTAGGCTCTATCCGCTGGTATGCGTCCCAAACTTTTTCAATTGTTAAATTGTACGGCGGGTATGATAATGCGTCGCGTAATTCTTTTATCATTTTATAATTTGGGACATCATGAATAATATCCCGGCGGAATTTTAAATTATAATAAATTTTTAAGGATGTTATTTTGTTTTTATTTTCTTCAATAAATTTTCTGAAACCGCCTATTGTCTCTTCGGCGCTTTCTTTTGAGCGGGTGTCAAAATCAGAGTGAATTACTCTGTCTACATTAACCGTGTCAATCACCTGGTAAATTTTCTGCCGGACTGTTTCGACAAATTCTCTCAACTTCGGGTTATCGAAAGGCGAAATAGAAGCATGGATGTATGGCTGCATGACGGCATGAATTTGCTCTTCGGTAGGTTCATTATTTTCAGGGAGATCTATTTTTTTTCTAACCTCTTTATCAATAAAATCGGGATCATAAACATTAGCAAGATTATAGGCAACTTCGGTTATCCCTTTCCCACCGGTAAGCTCTTTAAATTTTTCTCTGTCCGTTTCGGAAATCTGCTTATCAATTTTTGTAAGTCTGGACGCGAGAGAAGAAAGCGTATCTTCATCCGGCTGAAGTATTGCCATCTTCATCAAATCTTTTAACGGGATGGTAGGTTTTTTATCGATAACCGGATAATCAACTTTAACTGTCTTAAAGACACCAACAGCATCAATAATATAAAATCTTTCCTTATTCAGCTTTACACCGGGAGTTACTTCCAGTAGCTTATCTTTAGAAAGCGATCTAGTTCCTCTTCCTATCATCTGCTGAAAATAATTCCGGGACCGTACATCACGCATAAATATCAGCACTTCAATAGGTTTTACATCCGTGCCGGTTGCAATCATATCTACAGTAACCGCAATTCGGGGATTGTACTGCGTACGGAACTGCTGCAGTATCGATTCAGGATCTTCATTCTTTACATTGTAAGTTATCTTTTTGCAGAAATCATTTTCTTCTCCAAATTCTTCTCGTACAATATGGACAATGTCTTCCGCATGGCTGTTGGTCTTTGCGAAAATCAAAGTTTTAGGAACAACATAATTACCTTCACGTTCCGGGAAAAATTCTTCCTCAATTATTCTCTTACATTCGCGTATTATATTTCTTATCTGGCTGGGATTAACAAAATCTCTATCAAGCTGTGAGGGCATATAATCAACTTCATCATCAAGTTGTTTCCATTCTTTCTTACGCGTCATTTTATTGCGCAAGTCAACATACTGCTTTGCCTTTATCTTAGCGCCTTTTTTTGTTATTTCCGTTTCAATTGTATAAACATCGTAACCGACGTTTACCTTATCGGCAATAGACTGCTTCAAAGTGTATTCGCTTACAATATTTTCATGAAAGAATGCGAATGTTCGCTTATCAGGTGTGGCGGTAAGTCCTATCATAAAAGCGTCAAAGTAATCAAGCACTTGCTTCCATAAATTATAAATCGAGCGGTGGCATTCGTCAATTATTATAAAATCAAATGTCTCAATTGGAATTGAGGTGTTATAAACAACGTCAACGGGTTTTTCAATTGTCTTCGATTCGTAGGGCGATTCATCTTCAAGAGATTCATCAAGCTCTTTCTCTTTTAAGATGGAATACATCCTTTGTATTGTACTTATACAAACATGAGCCGAAGGATCAATAAAATTAGAGCGCAGACGCTGCACATTATACAATTCGGTAAACAGTCTTTTATCATCTGTTGGTTTGAACGCCTGGAATTCCTGTTCGGCCTGCTTGCCGAGATTCCGGGTATCAACTAAGAATAAAATTCTTTTTGCCTTAGCAAACTTAAGCAGCCGGTAAACCGAAGTAATAGCAGTGAAAGTTTTACCCGCACCGGTTGCCATTTGAATTAATGCTCTCGGCCTGTTATCGGCAAAAGATTTTTCAAGATTTATTATCGCTCTGCTCTGGCAGTCACGCAGTCCGTCAGTAATAAGCTTTGGAAATTCTTGCAGTCTGGCCCGCAAAGTGTTTTCCAGCTTCAAGAGATCATTAAGAGTTTCCGGTTTATGAAATGTAAATATTTCTCTTTGCCTCGGCAGCGTATCTGGTAGTTTGGTCATGTACCTGACTTAAAGTGTGTCCTTCTTTTTTTGCTTCAATTACACCTACAGGTTTTCTTCCAATGAAAAGTAAATAGTCGGCAGGTCCGGATTCTGTGGGGTATTCGCATACAGCAATTCCTGAGCCGGCAGAAAGATTTATGTTTTTATATTCCTGTACTATCCAGCCTGATTGAGTAAGCTGTTTGTCTATATTTTGCCGCGCCCCTTCTTCTGGCTTCATTGGCTCATTATATGAATTTACAACAAAGGCCCCCGAACATTTAATTATCACAAAACAAAATAACTGTAAATCAATTTAATAAAGCAGTTTAAATAAGTAAAGAAAAACATAAGGTTATTAAATTACTCAAAATTTTTTATAGTGCGGATAATTGGTTCTTCCTTGTCTTTTATTCATTAAAAAGAGTACGCCCATTCACTGCCTTGTGCATGGGCTTTTTAGTTCAACAATCAGAAATATCTTCTAAATCCTTAATATATCAAATTAGTTGTTTTGTTCAGAAGTAAAAATGGGTATAAGAATCCTAGTAATCTACAAACTAGGAGTCTTATACGATGCAATCAACTTCATTCACTCCGGGCTGCGATCTGGAGCTTGTCTTTAGACGCAACAGACAATTCGGCACATCACTTCTTCTCACGAAGTGATCCCTTTTGGAAAATCCAACAGTTCAATGGGACTCGACGGCTGCATAAGTACCGCTGAGATACGTCCCGGCTACAGCTACTCCACTATCGATCTTACTTCCAAGATCTACCAAATCCTTGAATACAGTTATGGCAAAGCGACGTAGCTTGAGCTCTATGTTGGGTATTTTGTTGAGGGATACTTAACTTTATAATTTTATGCTTGGAACAAGCCTTTATTTTATATAGCTTATTAAGCGATTTAATAGAATTCAGATAACGTTTGCCACATTCAGCGACACTTATGATTTTTCTTCTATGGGGGTCCAATGATATTTATTGAATAAAACGACAAACCTCTCATTTTTTGAGAGAAATCCTTCCTATTGCTTTTATCAAAAAATGGAGAGTATAAATTATAATGTAATTGCCATAATTATTATGGAACTTACTGGGCGCAAGTTGTTTAATCGCATCATAATTAGTTCGAAATAATTTTTAACTCAAGAAAATTTATTTAGGCGTGTTAAACGCGCCGCGTTTTATGGCTTATTAGTAAAATAAAAAAGGTGACTTATGAAAAAGTTATTACTGTTTTTACTTCTATGTGTATCAATTAATGCGCAAACAGTTTATGTAAACTCAAGTACAGGTAACGATGCTTCCGGCAATGGTAATTCCGGCAGCCCGTATAAAACATTTACCAAGGGGTATAACATGACAAACTCCGGGGGTACGCTGGACTTAACCGGAACTTTTACGTGGACAGACGCAGCAGAAACCGGCGATGATGGATCAAACGGTTTTACGATTAGTAAAAACATTACTATCCAGGGCCCAAGTGGTGGTTTGGCTGTGGTTCAGGCGGCTTCAAGTTTAATCCAGACACAAAGAATATTTTATATCCCAACGGGTTACACTGTAACAATTAAAAACCTGGAGCTGCGTAATGGTTACGCCTCAGCCGCTACTCTTGATGGAGGGGCTATTACTTGTGTTTCTAATCTGACAATTTTAAACTGTTATATCCACGATAACATGGCCAGGCAAGGCTGTGGTCTTGAACTTTACTCGAACACAATAATAGAAAATTCGACCATTGCAAATAATATCTCTACAGCAGTTCAGTCCGGTCTTTCGGGGGGAGGAATTCTTTTAGGAGGAGGAAATCTTACGCTTACAAATTCAACTGTTTGTAATAATTCCGGCGTTCAATATGGAGGTGGAATATATGCTAGAAATACAAGAGGCACTTTAATAATTACAAATTGTACTATTACAGATAACTCTGCTGCAAATTATGATGGTACTCAATTAGGTTATGGTGGTGGAATTGGTATCGAAGGTTCTGATGTGAGTATAAAAAATACTATAGTTGCCAATAATTCCGAAGGAAATGTCTCTAATAATGGAGCTGATATTGATCATTATAGCGGAACTATAACAGATAATGGTTATAATATCATTGAAGTTGAAAATTCGGGTAGTATACCGGGAACCGGAGATATAACTGGGAACCAATCCAATTTATTCGGCAGCGGTGTAAGTAATACACCAGCATTAGCGGATAACGGCACTTTAAACGGTACACCTACTATTGCACTAGGTTCGGGTAGTGTTGCCTTTAATGCAGGGAATAGTTCGGCAAATGGCTCGGTAAGCGTTCCAACCACTGATCAGCGAGGTGCGTCAAGAAGTGGTGGAACGGATATAGGGGCTTATGAATATGACGGAGTACTTCCCGTAGAGCTAACTTCCTTTACGGCATCATCAGCAGATAAAAAAGTAACTCTTAAATGGCAAACCGCAACAGAAATAAACAACTACGGTTTTGAGGTTGAACGAACATCTGTTCAGAATATTAATTGGGAAAAGATTGGTTTTGTACAAGGTCACGGCAATAGTAATTCGCTAAAGAGTTACTATTTTAAAGATAAACCAACTAGCGGAAATGAATTTAAGTACCGCTTAAAACAAATTGACACTGATGGTAAATTTGAATACTCTCCGGAAGTTGAAGTAAACTTAAATGTGCACATTGATTTTTCGGTTAAGCAGAATTTCCCAAACCCGTTTAACCCAAGTACTCAAATTGAGTTTTCTATACCTTCGGATAATAATGTAGAAATAAAAGTATTCAATATACTTGGAATGGAAGTCGCAACATTGTTAAACGAACATAGACAAGCCGGGAAATATAGTATCGAATTTAATGCAAGCAATCTTGCTAGTGGAATATATTTCTATAAAATAGTTAGCGGAAAGTATTCTGAAATAAAAAAGATGATATTGCTAAGATGAAAGCGCCATATAACCCGTGGCTCAAGGTGACAGCCAGCCAGAGGCGGACAAGTTAGATATGGTCGTTTGATGCGGTCATCGGCATTTGTTTTCAAAGTAAGTTCGTTGTTAAAGTTGATTTAGTTAACAAAATAGAATTAAAATAAAAAGGTTGATAACAATTGTAGTTTTAGACACGGGTTATTTGTAACGCCATTAGCAATCGAATTGAGGGATAATCATGTTTCCTAAATTTATTCAAGTATTAATTCTTTTAATATTTTTCACATCAAGCTCTTTTAAAGAATCTTCAACCACGCTTATTGGCAAATTCCGGGTAGATAAAGATTTACTTTTAGCACATTTCGATTGTAAAACAGATGTTGATGATCTGCTTTCAGTTGCCGGTGTTGCAACAATTCTATCAAATCCCCGTTTCTCTGATGTACGATATCACGTAGTAGCCGGTGCTTACGGAATTCAGGATGGCTTGTATGTTCCGGCAAACGAATTGTTTGATACTGCATTTGGGAGTAACTGGTCAGATGCACATAAAAACTTTGAGAAGGCATTGAAAGAAGAAACTGCAATAGTAATGAAAACCCTTGAAAAAGGAGGAAATATCTGGATTGCTGAAGCGGGGCAATCAGACTTTACAGCAGCTCTAATTCGAAATATCAGAAAAACTCAACCCTCTGTTGAAACGATAAAACGTATACACGTTGTTCAGCATAGTGATTGGAATGAAAGCGTTACAGCCCCGGATGATCTAAACTACGTTAAAGAAAATAGTTCTTATAATAAAATTCCCGATGGAAATGTGATTGGTAATGGATCCCCGGGTTTAAAAACCGACGAGATCTTAAACCTAAAGAAATATATTTCTGATCCTAAAGTTCTACACATTTGGAATATGGCAATAGAAATTGCAAATAGATACAATGGCAAAGACAATCGGTATAAGAATCCTGCTATTGCAAAGGGAGGTCTGGATTTTTCAGATGTAGCAGAGATGTGTTGGATTTTTGGTTTCAATAATATAGTGGATGTAAAACAATTTTTTAAGGAATTTTCATCATCTAAATTGTGAGCATCAAGTTAAATTAAGAAGTTCTTTTAGACAAAATACACAGATTCTGTACAATATCTTTTTTATTAATATTCTAAGTAATATTTTTTCAAAAAAGATAATTTAGTTAACTTTCTATCCGGCTCTTTAATAAAGCGGAGGTGAAATGCACAGGAAAGATTTTCTAAAGATGATTGGCGGTACTGTTGCTGCCTTAAGCATTCCCAAACCGTTGTTTAGCTTTCCATTAAGAGAAAATGAAAAACGACCGAACATTCTCTGGATTGTAACGGAAGATATTAATGATGATCTTGGCTGCTATGGTGATAAATATTCCTATACTCCAAATCTTGATAAGTTAGCAAGAGAAGGAATTCGTTTTACAAATGTTTATGATCATTCCGGTGTTTGCGCACCAACCCGTTCGGGAATAATTACCTGCATGTATCCTACAACTTTAGGAAGCGGAGATATGCGCTGCAGCGCTGTTCCTCCTGCTGAAATAAAATGCTTTACCGAGTATCTGAGAGCCGCAGGTTATTACTGTACTAATAATGATAAAACAGATTATAATTTTAAAACTTCGCCGGATGTTAAAACCGAAACGGCGGCTCCGATTTCAGCCTGGGATGACAACGGTTTGAAAGCTCATTGGAGAAACAGAGATAAAGACCAGCCGTTTTTTTCGGTCTTCAATATTTTCACTACGCATGAATCACAGATAAGAGTACCTGAAAATCAGTTTGAGAAAAATATTGCTCACGTCGATCCTAAAACCTTCATAAAAGAAAAGATGCTGTGCTTCCTCCTTATTATCCCGATACACCGGTTGTGAGAAATGATTGGGCTAAGTATTATGATCTTATAACTGCGATGGATATACAGGTTAAAGAAATTCTCGATCAGATTAAAGAAGACGGACTTAAAGAGGATACTATAGTTTTCTTTTACGGTGATAACGGCAGAGGACTGCCAAGAGCTAAACGCTGGATATACGATAGCGGAATTAAAATGGGACTATTGGTTCGCTGGCCTGAACATTATAAGCCGGGTTCAGTTAGTGATGATCTCGTTGAATTTATTGATTTGGGCACTACTGTTCTTTCATTGGCCGGTGCACAAATCCCTGATTATTTTCAAGGTATTCCTTTTTTAGGTGAATCATCAGGTAAAAAAAGAGATTATATTTTTGCTGCCCGTGATAGAATGGATGAGAGATATGATATCATTCGAGCGGTAAGGATAGGAAATTTAAATACATAAGAAATTTTATGCCTTTTCTACCGTACGCCCAGCACATTGAGTATATGGATCAAATGCCAACTATGAAGGAAATGAGACGTCTTAATGCCGAAGGGAAATTGAATGCTGTGCAGGAATTGTTTTTCAGAAAAACAAAACCATTAGAAGAATTATACGACATTACAACCGATCCTTATGAAGTTAATAATCTTGCAGGGAATCCGGAATATATGAATACACTTACTTCTATGAGAAAAGTTCTTAATGACTGGATGATCGAAACTGAAGACACCGGATTGATACCGGAACCAATCATGGTAAGCTCAATGAGACCTCAAATTTCATGGGAAAAGACAGAAAATCCATATATAAGTGATATAAAAAATAACCGTGATTCTTTTGATATAAAACTTGACTGCCCCACCGAAGGTGCTTCAATAGTCTATAAGATCGGTAATAATAAAAACTGGAAATTGTATTCAAAAGCATTAAAAGTAAAAAATAACAATATACTCTATACTCAATCCAGCAGGCTGGGATTTGAAATGAGTGATCTAGTTAGTTTTACTGGGAATAAAAATTTGAAGGCGCACCCGTTTAAGCAAAAGACACTTAGAGCATGGAAAAATGAATTTCGAAAAGAAAATTTATTTAAGAGATTACTTGAATTAAAGAATTTGGATTTTTTACCCGATGAAGAATCCTTGCCCAAATTATACGAGGCACTAACTGATAAATCAGATTCTATAAGATACTGGGCTGTTCTTGGAATTCATTATAAATCTTCTTCAGCAGAAGAAACATCTAAGGCAAAGAAATTTATTAATAATATGGTTAATGATAAATCTCCTGTTGTCCGAATAGCTTCCGCACATGCATTGTGCGATTGGAATGAAGAAACAACGGCAATCCCTCTTTTAATAAAGGAGCTTGAACATTCTCTCGAAAGTGTAAGGCTTCACGCTGCAATAGCACTCGATGCGATAGGTGATAAAATAAAACCTTTTTCTGATCAAATTAAAAAAATGATAAAACCTGGTGTTGATACATATGATCAGAAAGTACTAAGACATGTATTTGATAAATTAAATGATTGATACGATTTTCAAAGTTAAATGCAGACTGTACAGGAAACTTTTGATCATTATCTGTTAATTCCGCAGCAGTTTTTAAATTTAAGGCCGCTGCCGCAAATACACAGATCGTTCCTGCCGATATTGATTCCCGGAAAACCTTTATCCTTCTCTTTCGCCCACATCATTACATTTGCCGGAGATCTTTTATTAGCAAGCTCATTCGACATAAATCTCATATAAGGTGCTATGCCGTGAAAAAAATATTTATAGCCCTCACAAAGGTAGTTTAATCCTTCTTCTCCATCCGGCGTTTTTATAAACCTGTGTTTCGGACACTCACCGTTACACGCAAAACGTACATCGCAGTCTATACAAAATTGAGGAAGTTTTGTTTTTTTATCTGTCCCAAACTGAAGCTGCTGTTCCGAATCTACAATTTTATTTAACGACTCTTCCATAATGTTTCCCAGTTTGTTTTCCGGGTAAACAAAATGGTCGCAAGAGTAAACATCCCCGTTATGTTCCATAGCCAGAGCCTGTCCGCACGTTTCTTTAAAAACACAAAGGCTTGAGCCAAGCCCATGCCATAAACCAAGTGAAACATCAAATATCTGTACAAAATATTTACCTACATCGTTTCTTACCCATCGATTAAAAATTTCCATTAGAAATTTTCCGTATTGCAGAGGCTCAACAGACCAGTCAGTTACAACTGCTTCTTCTTTATACAATGGTTGAACAAGCTTTAGTTCATTTCCATCTTTCAAAGATTTTCTTTCAACGATTGGAATAAACTGCATAAACTTGCTGCCGATTTCTTTCAGGAATTCATAAACTTCAATGGGCTTATATGCATTATCTTTCTGAACGCAGGTTAGTGTATTAAATTCTACTTTATGTTTTTTCAAATACTCCAATCCTGACATCACATTATCAAAACTTGGTTGACCTCCTTTATGAACTCTATATTTATCATGAATTTCGCGCGGACCATCTATGGACAATCCAATAAGAAAGTTATTCTCTGAGAAAAAACTGCACCATTCGTCATTTAACAATATTCCGTTTGTTTGAAATGTGTTTTCAACCTTTTTGCCATCGGCATATTTTTTCTGAAGCTGAACTGCTTTCTTAAAAAAGTCTAATACCAAGTAAGGTCGGTTCACCGCCCTGCCAGGCAAAAATAATTTCAGGAACTTTCTGAGATTGAATATACTCCTGAATATATTTTTCAAGTACATCATCGGGCATAGCCCAGTTTTTTACCGATGGATACAGTTTTTCTTTTTCGAGGTAGAAGCAATATTCGCAGTCGAGATTACAAATTGCCCCCGTTGGTTTAGCCATTATATGAAATGAGTCTGATAAGCGCGGTTGCATTGTTACTTTATTAATCCTGTTCTTCCTTTACAATTCCACACGGCCTGGCATCTTTTTTCAATTCTTCATCAAACTTTTTTGCCATGTCTGTCATTTTCTCTACGATATCGGGATGTTTATCAGCAAGATTAATTTTTTCTTCGGGATCATTTGTAAGATCAAATAATGAAAGAGCGATTGTTTTACCGATGCTAATTCCCTGTTTTCCATCTTTGCCCGGCACTTTGACTGAATCATACTCGTGCGGAAAATGTAATTTCCAGTTTTTCCATCTCACAGCCTGCAGATCACTCTCGGCGTAAAAATACAATGCCTCGTGAGGACTTTTCGCGCCCGGTTCATTTTCCCATAAAGATAAAGCGCTTAAGCCATCAATTTTTTTATCGGGCAATTTGCTGCCTGTAATAGCGGCAATCGTAGGAAGGAAATCAATTGCGGAAAATGTTTTTTCAGATACTATTCCTTTCGGAATTTTTCGGGGCCAGCTAATTATGCAGGGTTCTCGCTGCCCGCCTTCAAAGTTGTGAACTTACCTTCACGAAGATCACCTGCGGAACCCGCGTGATTTCCATAAATTAACCACGGACCATTATCGGAAGTATAAATTATTATTGTATCTTCGTAAAGATTTTGTTCTTTCAACTCCTTAACTATTTCGCCAACCGACCAATCAATTTCTTCGACAACATCACCATACAAACCACGCTCCGATTTTCCCTTAAATTTTTCAGAAGCAAAAAGAGGAATATGCGGCATGCTGTGAGCTAAATAAAGAAAGAAAGGTTGCTCCTTATTTTTATATATAAATGATAAAGCTTTCTTCGTATATCTTTTTGTTAATTGACTTAGATCGGGATTCAGTTCCAAAACTTTTTCATTTTCAATTAACGGAAGATCGGGCCATTTGGGATCATTCTCTTTAATCATATCATGACTGTAGGGCAACCCGAAGAAATAATCGAAACCGTGACGGGTTGGAAGAAATTCTTTCTTATCTCCAAGATGCCATTTGCCGATACATCCCGTAGCATAATCTTTCTGCTTTAACATCGAAGCGATTGTTGTTTCCTCAGAGCTAAGTCCGATGTTATCTTTACCCTTAGTCCAATCGGGACCTTTAGGGACCAACAACAAACGGAAGTCCGACACGAACAGGATAACAGCCCGTAAGCAATGCTGCACGTGAAGGAGTACAGGTTGGTGCGGCACTGTAGTAATCTTTGAATTGTATTCCGTTATCAGCAAGCTTATCTATGTTCGGAGTTTTGAATCCTTTTGCCCCAAATACGCCAACGTCGGCATATCCGAGATCATCAGTATAAATTAAAATAATATTTGGCAGTTTATCACCCTGTTGGAAAATCGGTTCCCCAATTAACTGTAAAAAAGGCAGAGCAGTTAAAAACGTAGTACTTTTTACAATGAATTCTCTTCTTGAAATTTCATTATCCATTGCTCATTCTCCTAATCCCCATTTAATATGATATTATGACTTGAAGTTTATTAATTTTCTCTTTCCTTAATATTTCCCGTCAGGGGAAATAACAACCGATATTTTAAATATAAGTTATTCTTTGTCAAAGTAAATCCCAAATATTTTTTGTTTCTACAATTTCTACAATAATTACCAGATGTTATTTGCCTTATCTTTTCAATCAGCATTGCCTGAGGGTTTATTCAGGTAAAAACTCCCCTGATGGTTGCATAAATTGTTTTGAAATCTTCTTTTCTATCTTATTTAATAATACTTACTTTGATCAAAAACGGGGGATCATAGGAGCAATCAAATCTTCTTCCCGAAAATTGGAAATAGTATGATAAACATTGGAGAGAAGAAAAATATTATTAGCCAATATATTTATTAAAGAGTACCGGCCGTTTCCCAAGCGATAATAATACCTGGTTATGTTTTGGCCATACAATTTTAGAAGAAAATGAAGAGCCAATTGTCAACACAAATTTTGTCTCAACAATTTTGCTAAAATCTAAAACATTACCGAAAAATTTTCAGTCAATTACTTTTAAAGACCGAATAATAGATCTATTCCTTTTATTCCCTATTTACAATGAGGAATATAATTTTAAAAAAGTAAACGGAACAAATGCACTAATTGATAGATTTCAACAAAACAATATAAATGATGTTATAAACCCAAAAAGGAAAAATGTGAGTTTGTAAAAGTGCATATAACCATGCGTTTGAACCCGACCGCGACATCGCACTCGGCAAATCGAAGTTCTCCGGCAATGTGCTCCGTTTCGGCAAACTTTTTGAAAGTTATCGGACATTGCGATCACTTTTCAAATTATTGGCGGGTCAATTCTAATTGGCGTTCTTGTTATGGGCGGCCGCATAGCGGTAAACCGGGTTAAACGCGCCGCGTTATACCACTTGAAAAAAATAACAAGAAGAACTTATATAAGGTGACAAAAATGAATTCAAACAAAAAAAAAGGACGAATAGCTGGCTTATTATACCTTGTTGTTGTTTTATCTTGCATCTTTGGGTTGATGTATATCCCTTCAAAACTTGTAGTTTGGAGCGATGCTTCAGCCACCGTTGGAAATATCGTGACCTCTACATTACTTTTTAGAGTTGGTATTGTGAGTGATATAATTTGTTATACTTTCTTTTTATGGCTTTTGATTGTTGGTGCAAAGGAGACTCGTTTACAATAGCTACCATTTCTTAACGACATTGATAACAGTGAATTAATGCAGAAATATTTTATAAATGATTCAGTTGGAATACAATACTTAATAATTTTATGCAAAAAGTGGTATAACCCGCTGCTCAACACCGACCGCTTCGTACATGCGGCATAATTTTGGGATTTCGGGTTGGTTCTAAAAAGTTAGTAGCTTGTTCAAAGTTCTTTTATTAATTAACAGTTTTTGTAAATTTAATGCGGCAGCTTTTATTCGGCACTCAAGTTATGGGCTGACGGGTTAGCCGCAACGCCTACTTGCAAAAGGACAAATGAATCTAAAAGTATCAAACAAAATAAATATAGTTAACCCGAGTTCAGGTGATATTAAAAAACATATTTTAGACATCGAACCAAATCAAATTGAATTTATAATTCTAAACCGGAATGATGATTCTTATATTCAAACATCTATATCGGAGGACAATAACTTTATTGTTGAATATAAAATTGGAACAAATCAATTTCAGAGTAAACCGATTTTAGTTGTAAATCAAGTAATAATGTTATTTGAAGGCTTTATGGGGAAGAAATGAAATTGGAGGCCGATAACCGAATGGGACAGAATTGAATTTTATGATTCGACAAAATTATATAAAAGACTAAATATTATGGGTTACTTTACATTCAGCACTGCTCTTTTAATATACTTATTCAATAAAAATTTGGGATATAATTTTAATCACATATTTACAAATATTAATTTGTCACAAACAAAGGTAATCTTATTACTCTTTAATATTGCAATGATAATTCAATATCCATATGATCTCCACCAATATCGATATGATAAATCTATTTTAGATAATTATTCAAAATTATTACGAATTATTTCTGTTTATGGGACGTCAATATTTACATTGGTGATGTTTATTTATTTTCTTAAATAGTGCGTTATAGCAATGCGTTCCAACCCGACCACAACATCGCCTTCGGCAATTTAAAATATCTTTGACTGACGTGCTACGTTTCGGCGAAGCGGTTCAAAGTTATCGGACACCGCGATCATTTTTCAGATTATCGGCAGAGTAATTCTAATCGGTGTTCTAGTTATGGGCGGTCGCATAGCAGTAAACTGGGTTAAACGCGCCGCGTTATGTTTTAATAAAAGGAAATTAAAATAAAATGAACAATATTAAATTCGAATTAATAAATTTTGTGTTTCACTTACATAGAGAAGATTTTGTAATTAATATCAATGGTCACAATTTGCATTTCAAATAAAATGATGAATATAATGGAGTAATATAATCTTTAATGAAAATTAAAAATTCACAAATTACATGCATAGTAGAATTTGATTGGGAAGATGAAATAAATATTGAATATGCGATTGCCCCGATGATTAAAGTAAATCATCTTTTAACTTTTTGTAGAGGAACGATCATAAATCATAAATCTTACTCTAGTAATGGAAAACGTTACTGTATTGATCCAATAAGTACAGATTTTTCAATCCCTGGTTTAATTCTTGAAGTCAATTTTAATCAAACAAAAGAATTTATTGAAAATGGATTTAAAAAATTCGACCATATAGACCAAATTTATACTTTGAGAAAATTAGCAAGAGAATATGCTTATACAAGGAAAAATCATTCCTTTATAACGGTGAGAGCTTACGTAGCTGCCCCAGCTTCTTATCCCAATAAACGTCCTTACCATGCAACGGTCGGAAGAAATCGGTCTTGGTAATTCTAAAGCAGACGTTGTATGACATATCTTTATTATGAGAGAATTTAACGATCCTTGATGCACCGCCGGCTTCGTCTTCGAAATATATATAAGTATTATTATCAGGTTTATTTGCATTTATTATTTTTATTTTTCAACTGCATTCACAGCAATCTTTTTTCACTTCGGAGATCTTCCTATTTTTTTAGTAACGGTAGTTTTTGTTTTCAGACTTTTCACTAATTCCTGGTAATTCTTAATTTCCTCGTCAAATTTTTTCACCGCCTGATTCTTGGCTTCCTTCAATGCGGCTAAGCGTTTTTCATATTTAGCTAAAGATTCTTTATAGGCCGCATCTATCTTTGCTTGAAGCTGTTTTTGTCTTTCGGCCTGAAGATTTACAATTTTTTCCAGCACATCGGTTTCCAGCTCCAGTTTTTTTCCAAGGACCGGAATTTCTGTTTGAAGGATTTTTACTTTTTCAGCCACGATAAACCTCCTATTAATTAAAACTGTATATTATGTGCCGTTTCTATAAGCGGCGGCACGACATTACTTTTTATAGGCGCGCTAATAATATTACCGATTGCCGTTACGTACCAGCCGAATCCAAAAGACACCGATTCCGCATCGCCCTGCATTCTACGTAATTATCAGAAAACACCGTTCTGCTGCATTGCAGATCTACGGCCGGTCCGTTTATCAACGACTCAAAGTGATTTCCGGTAATAATAGTTTTCATATCCAGGCCGTATACTAACTTATATTTTTCTCTTACCGTACCGGAAGAATATTCGCCTCCAAGAAATAATGCCGGCGCAGCCGATCCTTTAACTACATTATCTACAACCTTAATGTCTTCGTTACCTTTTTCCGGATTAGCCGGGATATGAATTACGGCTTGAGTCGAGGCTATTTTTTGATTACCGTTATTAATAAATTGATTACCGGAAATGATCATATTGATGACTTGTTCGGCATATATTCCCCCGGTTTGGATTTTACTGTCTTCGATATTCACACCGTTCTCAAGAATTTCATTACCGGCTATTTTAATATTCTCTCCGCTTTTTAATAGGATACCGGCATATTTCCACCAAAAGGCAATATTACCGGAATAAAAATTACACCGTTCTATTTTATTATTTGTTATCGATATGTTATCGGTCGATAGAATTCCTTCTTGAACAGCTATGCCGTTGAGCCCCATATTACGAATAAGATTTCCGTCGATATTCAAATCGTCGATTGCCGTATTCTTATTAACCAAGTCGTCAATTTCGGATGCAATTTCTACTCCGTTTCCGATTCCTCCGTAAATACGGTTACCCATTATGATAGTACCCGCGGTTTGTTTTTCGGCCGGAGGCATATAAATAAGTATTCCTCCCTTCGATAAAATGTTTTTGGGGATATCTACTTTTCCCTGAACCGAGTTACTTTCCGCGGTACAATTAGGGGCAAGTAAACAAATACCGTAAGATAAATTTGTATTTTGTTCTTCCTGCTGGAACGATATCGTAATATCGTTATCAATAATTTTCGAATCGGATACTCCCGTAACTATTCCGGCTCCTTTAACCTGAACGGAATTCCTTTGAATAACTCTCTGGAAGCTGGTATTATCCTCTGCTGAAAATAAATTCTCGTCGAGACCTATCAGTACTATTCCATACCCGGCGCTTCCCAGAATAGAATTATCGAAAGCAGTAAAATCATAGATAAATACGGCAGGATTTAAAATCTTAATTCCGTTATTCGATGCCGTAATGAAGTTCAGACTCAGCTGGCAGTTCACGATAAGCTGGAATTTCGCTGTTTCAGAACCGGGGTCCAGAAAAGCAATTCCGTCCGTACTGCTGGTAATCCGGTTTCCCGATGCGGTTAAATTCATTGCCAGCGTACCGCTGCATTTGATGCCGGCAAGAGCAGACATTATAAAATTGTCGAGAATAGCAGCACCTTCGAACATTCCCAAAGTAATACCGGTTTGAAAAGCCGCAATAATATTCTTCTCTATTGCAGACTCTAAAAGAATATTAATTTGTATGCCTGCGGCTCCTAAAAGTATATTGTTAATAATGTTTGCATCAACTGCACCCGACTGCAGATCTATAACTGCCGATGAGGTTATAACCTGAATTTCCGTTAATCCGTATTCGGCGGATAATCTTGCCGTAGAAGCTTCGCTCTTTAAATAATCCCCAAACATGTTTAAGGGTTCAGCATTATCCCTTGTTGCTGTCTCAATTCCGCCTACGTCCCGTTTTACTTTTTTGGCATCGTTAATTTTTGATTTGTCAAACATGTTTTCTTTTTCCGCATATTTAACAAATTCCGGCGGGAAGAAAACCTTCATGAAGGCATTAATAGTAAATCCCAAGAGAATGTTGTCCGAAACAATAAACGCGAATAGAGTTGCCCCGCTTGTCTGCAATATTGCGGACCGTAAGGCAAAGACAATATTATTTTTTATTTCAAAGGATAGGTTAATATTGATATTACTTTCCGGGTACTCTTCGAAAAGAACTCCGACAATTCCGCCGATCAGACTGTCCGCTACTTCACTTTCAATCGAAAGACCCTGAAATACAATAGCTCCCGGATTATCCGAAGAGCCGAAAGCAATTATAGTACAATCATTAATTCTTACATATTGACTATTAACCGATAGGATAGTCCTTCCGCCGTTACTTATAATCCAAAGATCAATTATTTCAACTCCCCACGAATTTGTAATTTCAAATACCGGTGATTTCGATCCGTTGAAGATAAGAGATTTACCGCCGCAGCTTTTTATAGTAATATCCCTCCCCTCAATTTTAACCGGCTCTTTAACGGAATAAAATCCCGGTAAGATGCAAATTGTACCGGGACCGCCGTTTAAGGCATTTACGGCCTGCTGTATATCGTTATAATCTCCGTCTTCTCCTACGGTAACAGTACAGCATCCCGGAACTTTTCCGCCCGGTTTTATTTTGGAAAGCTCGCAAAGATTAAGGAACTCGTTCCTGCAGTCTGTTATATCCGCGTTGCCGTCCGCGTCCCATTTAATCAGCGCCAATTTGCAATAACTGTGTTTAATTCCTGCCGGAGGTTCTTTATCAAGAATTTCAATTTCGCCCGTAACGGTTCTTGCCGCAAATATCCAGTAGTCTCCCGTTTTGAAGTTATCTCCGAAAAACTCTATTTGAACTCCGTCTTCCAGTTCAATTACACCCGCACCGGTTTTTGTAGGAGGAGATAAAGTTTCTATACCCGTATCCCAGCGCCTTACTTTCGGATGCGCCTCATTTTTATGAATGCTGATATCATCATTTAAAGTTATAATCATTTGTGCTTCATTAATATCCGTAACTTTGGTTATGATTCCCACATTATCCGTATTCAGATCAGTTTCGTCTCCGGAAATTTCCAGCCGGTCGTTTTTCTTTATTTTTAAATTCTTATCCCGTCCTAATTGTTTCAACCGTACTTTAAATACTTTGGAAGGATCCGTATCATCGGGAATAAATTCCTGAATAGCATAGGCGATTGAACCGTTATCTCTCGACCATTTGAAAGTTGCCGTTCCTATGTTGCCGGCATCGTGAATTTCAACTCTGTAAAGTCTGTTTTCCAATCCTTTATACCCGCCTCCTTCGGCAATAAGACAAGGATCCTCGGGATCGGTTCCCGGTTTTGTCTGTGTGGTTAAGCGGCCTCCGCCCGGAGCGGTCTCATTTTCCCATTCGGGAATGCTGTCGGTACAATTCACGGCATTAACGTTCTTCTTGAATTTCACCTGACATATCGTTTTAATTCTTGTTGCCGTATCGGGACCGCCGAGAGCCGGTTCGTATAATCCGGAATCTTCCAATGCTGTTATATGACGCTCCCATACATCAAGGTAAATCAGATCGGTACTGCCCGGTTCATAGTCCGGTGCGCCGGGATAATCTTCCTGTTCGGAATACAGTATCAAACGCTGCAGCTTAGGTGCGGTACCGCTATGCAAACCGGATAAATCATTACTCAATTTCAGGATATTATTATCCTCATCTATACTTATGATCGAAGCCGGTATCCCGTCCGGATTTTCATCGGTAAAAACCAAGACCCACTGGTTTACCGACAGTGTATATCCGTCAATCTTAAGTTCGTTTACCTGAACACTGTTAACGGTACCGGACGGAAATACAACCGGGATCTTTCGGCCGGGATGCAACTCGCATAGATGCCCGTTTACATAAATTCTTCCGATGGAAATAAGTAAATCCTTAAGACTATTACCCGGATATCGGATTTGAAAACCGCCGGCATGAACCGGTGCACAGCATGGGCCGATTATATCTTTTGTCCTGATCCGGCGCTGCCGGCTTTGGATCTCAATTAATTCATTTGCATCCGAATCAAGTGAAACCCTGCCCTGCTGTTTCAGTACGCCGCTGTAATTTTTATTTTTATTAAAAGTTCTGCGGCTAAAATCACCTTTCATTATTTCCTCCCAAAATTAAGTAACGTAAATGAGTCCTGGTTTTAATCCGAACGGTAAATATTCCTCAAGACGTATCCGCAGATTTGATGCTCTTTGCGGCTGCCTTAAACTGCGGAACACACCTATCTCGGAACCGACTTCCGAACCTGTTTTTATTTCATCGCAGCAGGAGTAACTTAATTGGCAATATGCCGGATGACCGTAATTGACAGAAGTATAACCCGGTACAACACGCGAAATGACAAGCGATCTTTCATCGGCGGTAAGATCGGCAACCGTTTTTTCATGTTCTTTTGCATACTTATGCAGAGCCAAATCGGGCTGACATCTGAAACGGCGCGGAGTTTTGGATGTTAATGATACAAAGCTGAACCGGATACATCCTGACTGAGTTTTTTCCGATAATACTTCTCCATTAAAAATTACTTCATTAGCCAGAATGAGTTCTTTAACCAGTACATTTCCGAAAACTGTCGTTCTTTCCAAAACAGCAGGCGGACCTGTTTTAACGTCTGTTGAAACTCTTGCAATTGCAGCCGAGTTTAGACCGTTTAAGATGCTGTCTCTTATTGAAAGCCTTACCATATCTTTCGGCAATCTTAATAGTCCCGTTATGCTGGAATCAATTTCTATTTCAAGACTTGTATTTGTGTCGGCCGCCTGCAGACTGGGCGAGCCGGGATGGAGCGGATTGCCATCCGGGTCCAAGGCCAAACCGGGTACAAGAGTACAATGCTTAATATTTAAACTCCCCAGACTGTTTTGAATATTTATGCCGCCTTCAATCAGCAGACCGTTCAGTATGATTTCCGAATCGGAGTGATCGCCTTTAATTTCGATATTCCCTGTTCCTTTAATTCGAAGCGTCGGCCGCATGTTGTTCATGGCTTCAATAGCTAACCAATTATCATCGCCCGGTTCAATCTCGATAGTTTCTTCATACGTCCAATTATCGGCAATATAAATTATACCGTTCTTTTTATCTGTATTCCATTTTGCTAATGCATCGGCTATAGTAGGAACAACATCGGACCCCGCAGCCGCATCGTGTCGTACGGTAATTTTCCATTCGGCGTTTGAGGGATCCGTTAAAGTTTTACGCCTTTCGTACTGCCCCCCTCCGGTGTCGTCGCTAAATCCGTAATAATAAGAAACCGAAACATCCATTGCAGGCTCTTCTCCGGCTGCAAAAATCAGCCGACCGAGTTTCACATCAACACCTACTTTTCCCGCCGGTACGGGATCCCAGTTCTTTTAAATTCTTGCACATAATATCCGCGGCAGGTATAGCTGTTCCGTCTTTAATTATAAGTAAACTTTTTCCCAAGCCGTAATAAACAGCCTCTGCGGTTAAACCGGCCGCAGCCGAATTAAGGTCGTAATAAAATGCGGCCGGACGTATTGCTGCGGGAACATGTATCTCTTGTGTTAAGTCGGATTCGTCGCCTTCTATAAAAGGATGATTAAAAAGAGGAATAGGATTCCCGAGAGAGCTGAAGCAATAGCGGTTATCGCCCGGCCCGGTTAAAGGCCTTGCCTTCCCGTTCTCAAGAGGATAGCTTTGCAGACGCCATAAAAAGAATCCGATATTTTTAATATTATACCATCCTTCAATTTGATTGATAGCCCTTACATCGGCAGTATGTGCGACTTTATCGAAAGCCGTATTTATTAAGTCCATAGAGTTCAAGTCACGCAGATCCGGACAATCCTTGCTGAAGAAGCGGACATGATTCATATTTTGATTCCAATTCAACAGCTCGAAAAATTCGACAGCATGACAGGCCCAGCCCGTTATATCGCGTGCCAATTCTTCCAGCATGGGCAAAGTGCCTTTATGGCGGCGGTAGTATATCGTCTTGGCCACATCCGCCCTGTTGTTTTTCACAACGTCGTACAGAGGATTATTGGCGACCAAGTCGCCGATGTACGGTATTATCCAATCGTCGCATGTCTCGATGAAAAAGTTATCCCACAAGCGATCAATGTCTTCTTTAACTATTTTGACCTGACCTTCAATTAAGCGAAGAAATGCTTTAAGAGGATAACCCTGTTCGGCATCGCGAATTCTGTAAACGGCGGGCAATAGGTTATAAAGAAAATCTTGTGATTGATAATCCATGATCTCAAACTTGTTTTAATAAAATATTAATTAGTTCAAGTTAAACCGGATAATATCTGCAAATCGGATTTATTAAGGGCCGCTATACGGTCTTGCTCAATACGTAAATGCACATTTGACGAAGGAGAACCGGACGTCTTATAATCGAGATAATCGATCAATACGGCGGTAACTCCTTCAACCGATTGAATAACCGCATAAATATCACTCAAGTGGACAGCTTGCCCCAGTTGTAAATTATTAAAACTTAAAAACTCTAATACGGCTTTCTTTACCCCGGCAACAACGCTTTCCGTAGAATATGAATCATCAACATTTATAGCAGCTTTAATTTTTAAGTATTCGTTATCGTGGGGTATAACCTCAAGCGGATGATTTATATCCCGGTGAAGATTTAAATAGTCGATAAAATTATTATAGGTAAGAGAGCCTATTCCGATCATTACACTGTTTTCTCCGGCAATTGTAAGCTGTATCATTTCGTTTTCATTTTTAAATATCTTTACGGCTTTGGCTTTTGCAATGCCCGTGTAGCTGCGGGCAAGGTCCTCGTAATCCTGCAGCGAAATAGCTCTTTCAAAAGTGCGCACCGTATTGGGTGCATTTTTACGGGCATCCTTTAAAGATTCGGGATCGGTACCTCCTTCGGCCGCAACAGGATTGGTTGCGCTTTTAAGTCCGATTGGACGGTCTAAAAGCGTGGTAATAGAATCTGCCGGTACATTTCCTTCGATGCCTAATCCTTTCCGGTAATTTGCTACTACACTGTTTTGCCCGGTAGGCAAACGCTTACCGGATATTCCGTCCCCGAACCTTATAGTCATTTTACCTTCGTCGTCTATATTCGTGCAGTAAACTTTATCATCCGGATTTTGTTCATATAGACTCCTTACTTCTTTCCATTTTACTCCGCCTATACCTACTTCAAGAGTGTTTTGAACACCTGCGTCGGAGGTTGAGGATGAAAGGAAAGTTACCGGTGATTTTTTAAGCGTGAATTCCTGGAAGACCTTCGAGGCATCTCCGCTGCCCAGCACCTCGCCCGAGACCGTTTCTCCGTGAGCAGCCTTTAAAACATTGCCGAATATTTGAACCGATAAAGCATCGAATGAACGTGTTAAAGAAGATTTTAGCGAAACAGCAAGATGATCGTTTTTATAGTCACCGTCCGTATCAACTTTTTCCGTGGAATCCACTTCAGCAATTTCAGGATTTATATTTTTATCATCTATTATCAATACACGGTTTTTATCTATGTTTTCAACTTCATTCAATTTTATATATAATTTATTTCCCGAAACAGTATCGGGATAATAGTAATCTTTAAAATCAACAGCGGTACCGGTTAACTCATAAATCAGAACTTTTCGAATATCCGGAATCTTCCACATAGGAACTCCCAAAGAATACCATCCGTCCCAGCCGTTGTTTGGTACCGTTTGCCAGATATGCCAGAGGGCATTATCGGTACCGCGGACAAATATCTCAATTCTTCCGTCCGCATTATTACCTGCAGCTATCATATCCATCTTGCCATTTAAAGATGCCCAGCCGCTCCAGCCGTTATTGGGCGCCGTCTGCCAGATATGCCAGAGGGCTTTGTCGGTTCCGCGGACAAATACTTCAATGCGTCCGTCTTTATTTTTTTCGACGGCAAGCATATCCATTATACCGCCTAATGATGCCCAGCCGCTCCACCCGTTGTTGGGCGCCGTCTGCCAGATATGCCAGAGAGCCTTATCCGCACCGCGGACGAATACTTCCATGCGTCCGTCTTTATTTTTTCCGATCGCAAGCATATCGATTATACCGCCTAATCTGCCCCAGCTGCTCCAGCCGTTGTTGGGTGCTGTTTGCCAGATATGCCAAAGTGCTTTATCGGTTCCGCGGGCAAATACTTCAATGCGTCCGTCTTTATTTTTTTCGACGGCGAGCATATCTATTATACCGCCTAATGATGCCCAGCCGCTCCAGCCGTCGTTAGGTGCCTTCTGCCATATATGCCAGAGGGCTTTATCGGTTCCGCGGGCAAATATTTCAATTCGTCCGTCGGCGTTTTCACTCGCAGCTATCATATCGATAACTCCGCCGGAAGACGCCCAGTCGCTCCAGCCTCCTCCAGGGGCTGTCTGCCAGATATGCCATAGTGCTTTATCGGGTCCTCTTGCGAACACTTCCAAACGGCCGTCTTTATTTTTTGCTGCGGCAAGCATATCGATTTCACCGCCGAGAGAAACCCAGTCATCCCAACCGTTATTGGGAGAAGATTGTTTGATAGTCCATAAAGCTTTATCGTCCCCGATAGTAAAGACCTGAATACAGTTTGAATGATCCAAAATAATTACGGGAGTAAACGTTAATTTCATATCCAATGAAACTTTGGAAACAGTATCTTGGAGAGGACCTAATTTATCGGAGCCGGAAGTTATTTCTTTTATATTTGCTAACCTGGTCAACATACCGCTGCCGTCCGCGTCGTTTTTTACGAAGAGCAGATTTGTATTAGTTTTCAAATCATCATAAACGGCATCCAGTGAAAGCTCCGCAGACGCAGGGGTTCCCAGACCGAAGCTGTAATCGTCCGGAGCTTTTTTTAAATTCCATACAATCTCCCCGCCGCTGTCCGTTGAAGGTTCCATGAATAATCCGGGCACGTTATAACCGAAAAGATGAAACGTTTTGCCGGAGGGAAATACTTTGGTTGAAAATAGTTTGAATTTAGATGAGCCGATCTTAGGCGACCAGTTTAAAATGTATTGATCATCCTGCGTTGAAAGATCAGTTACTTCTTTCAGCTCTGCACCGGAGGGATTGAAGATAACGATAGAATTGCCGGCAGATATTTTCTTAGAGTTTGAAGTTAATATTCCTCCAGCACTGTTCTCGGCAAAAGGATTATATAACTGCGGTTTGGGAAAAACACGAACATTATTTAATATTGATTCCGTTTGAATTGCTTCCACGGTTTCAAACTTTTGAGGTTTCTGGTCCTGCCCCGGTACGCTTTGAACTTTCAAACCGACCGGAATTTTAACTTGTTTGTCTTTTCCCAGCGTGAAGGATAAATAAGTTTCTGCTGCCGCTCCGGGACTCAATTTATAATCCAGCATCGCAGCCAATTTTATTACCGTATCCCGGTTAACTGCCGTGCGAAGAAATGCCTCATTGGCGATGCGTTCCTGGTAAAAGGTGATAATATCCGCGAGATAAGCCCACATCTCTAATAATGCGATTCCGTAATCATCGCTCTGCCGGGCAGTCCAGTCCCTTAATTCCGGTGTTTTAGAGATAGCTTCAATCATCGACTGCCGGAAACTTGCGAATGTTCCCGCTCGGTAAATTACTTGTGAAAGACCGGGCCTGTTATATATTATCTCCGGCGTCGGCGGAATACCGCTTTCACAGCAGTGACATTCTTCTACTCTATCCGGCTTCATCTTCCGCCTTTCATATTTAATTTAAGTATTCCGTTTTCCGGAAAGTTCGGATCGTTATCAAGTCTTGCTATCTCCAAATCTCCCATGTATATATATCCTTGTTCCAGTTCATGATTATCTGTTTCCGCGTGTCTTTTAAATACAATCACCTCCGCCGAATCTACTCCGGGCACCTGTTCCAGCCTTTCGTATAGGCGGCTTAGATAAACCTTCTGCCCGAAGGTAAAATTATCGGGATAGAAAAATCCCGTCCGGCCGTTTAACATCAGCCGGTTACTCAAGGCTTCAAGCACGGCCGCTTTTACATGAGCCCTAAAATAATTTCGTGCGGTGCAGATATTTATTTCAATTTCAAGCGATACGTATACCGGTGAATTTATTTCGATGTCGTATCCGGCCAGCTTATACCGCATAATATGATTCCTTACGCTTGTTATAAGTTCGCCGGTTACATCCGTACGTCCCACCGGATCGACTGTAATAAAGACTGTATGCCAGCTCCCCGTCCACCGGAATGCAGCAACCGCTTTATCTATTTCAGGATGCTTTTCGGTTGCCTTAGCGTAGTCGTCTTCGGTGACGGCGCGAAACTGTTCGGCATGAAAAGCCCGCGGCGCTAACAACTTTACTTGTTCGTTACTTTCAGGATTTATGCCGCCGAATGCCTGCAGCGGATTTCTTACACCGGTTATGTCCGGCCAGTCCGGCGGCAGGATTGCCGGCTCCAGAATATGAACGAGGGTTTCGGAACCTACATTACCCTCGTTACCGTTTCCGATCCTGTAAGTTATTTTAAAATGTGATCCTTCACTAGGTTCCATCCCGAATTCGTCATCTCCGAAACGAATCACCGCTCTCCCGTCATTTTTTATATCTGCAGCAAAATGCCTGTCGAACGGTTTGCTGTCCAGCAGATGCGGAACAACGCACCACTTCGGTCTTTTATCTTCCGGCCCGTCTTCATAAATTTCCAGGTATACAGCAGCCGCAACCTCACGTGGACCGATATTCATTATACTTTTTACGGAAGGTATTTCGGAGCTGTCGGTAGTGCCTGACATTTTGTATTCTTTTATTATCGGAAAACGGCTGAATGTTACTGGACCTTTTTTTAATTCAAAACGATAGGCGGTATTACTTAGTTTTATTCCCGGATCGGAAGGGTTCGTAACGGAATCTGCCGGATACCATTCGGTAATTGTTCGACCGTGACCGGCTAAAATAATATTTCCCCTAGCAATACTAACATCTTCTACAGGTGTTTCATCGGCCAATTTAACCGAAAGACACATCGGGAAATTAAGAGCATCATCTTTATGCCAGGTAATTTGTGTTAGTTTTAACGGTGACAAGCCGGTATCCGGATCTATACCGATAGGATCTTCTGTTTTCTTAACATCGGTTAATCTGACTACCTGCCTATGCGTGGGATCGGCATTCTGCGGATGATCCGGTTTCCGGACTTTTAACTTCTTCAAATAATAAAAAATCACCCGCTTGCAGAGGAATATCGCCGGTCAGTTCGAGCATCGTTGTACCTTTGGGAACGCAGCATAATTTGTTGTCCCATGAATATATTTTAATCTCATTTAATGCCGCATCAAGATTTTTTTCATCAATCGTCTCGAAGACAGCGGCGGCTGCCGATAATGCCTGAGTCATTACCGTATTTGAAATAACAGGACCATAAGGAGGCATTATGCCTCCTCCGAGAGAAATTCTTATATTGCTCAAAACGGACGTACCGGCCGGAAGTGTTCCGGATGTTCCGTCGTTTAATTGCACTTGGATGAATGAAAGGGCATTAGCGCCGTCATGCATATTATAATCAATCAGCCGCGCATGACGTTTAACCGATTCGCGCTGGCGTGCGGTTTCCAGATATGCCTCGTTCGCAACGGCATCTTGATAATAACTTAACTGATCGCCTGCATAAGATAGAAGATCAACGAGCGCAATACCCAGATCGGCTTCATGCCGTTCCCGCCAATCAGGAATGATCAATGTAATATAATCCAGCAAAGCATGACGAAAGCTTAAGTAGTCCTTTGCCATGTAATCGATCAGCGGCTCGTTTTTAGGTTCGGCAGGACAGATTGTTTTATTATAGCAGTCGAAATCGCTTTGGCATCCGGATTTAAAACTGAAGGAATGACGCGAAAAGGCAATATCTAATTCCGCGCTTTCTATTACTAAAATATAAGTCGAGAAATCGCCGGACTGATTAACATTTACTTCTATATATTGATTCCCGTTACCGTCCGTTTTAACGTTAAGATTCAGCACATGGATGCTGCGTATTCGTACACCGCCTTCTATACTTATCTTACCTACGGTCAATGAAGGCGGCGACGGTTTTATAAAATAAACTCTGATGTTCTGCTGATCATCTTTTGGTACTTCAATATAATCAATGCCGTTCAGAGTAGGATGCGCAAGCACGTCTTCGCGCCGTGCAATATCATCACATTTTATTTGTGCAAGTTTGCTCATTTATAATATTAAATTTTATTTGCCGAAACGAACTGTTCCTGTCTTCTCTCGCCGGTATCCCTTTTAACATATACCACCGTAACTTTTAGGTATTCGTTATCATTAACAACTTCAACCTGTTCCACTTTAATCAAATCGTTCAGCCAGCGCTGCAGAGCACCCTGAACCGTAAATTGAGTAGCGGCCGCGAGCGCATCGCTGTTAGGCATAAATACCAATTGCAGTAACCCGCAGCCAAAGTTGGGCAGGTTTACCCTTTCACCCGGATTAGTAAACAAGACCTGATGGATCATATCGCGGATATGATCGTTTTCGTTAGTAACTGTGACGCGGCCTCTGCCGTCTATTGAAAAAGGATAATCGATGAATTTATTAACTCCGATCAAGGCAGTACCCCCGTACTTAACAGATTTACTTTTACATTCTCTTTTCCTTTTCCGGCACTCTTTACTTTATTACCGGCAGAATTTATTTGATCAACCGTTATAGTATGAGAAGAATAAGATCCCCGGCTACGGATTAAAGGTCCCGTATCTGTCTGCTGTTCTACGTTCACTTCAACATTAAAAGCATCTTGTGCATTAGCTTGCAAGTGTTGTATTACTCCCTGTGCAATTGCTACAAACAGCAGTCTCCTTTTGTCTTTTGATTTGGACGGTAATTTTTTGCCGTATTTGTCTTCCCATAATTTTTCAAATACGATTCGTATTCTTTCTCCCATACTGTCCGTATAATCGCTTAATGTTCCGGGTTTGAATTCCATTGGATATACCTCTTTAAAATTATCATCCCGACTTTACTTTATTTGAGTTAAGTACACTTGTTGCGACAGGAAAGAATGGTACGGGCGGAGCCGGCGATACAGGTATACCGGAGACAGTTTCACCGGGATGAGTGTGAGAATTAAAGAAATTAACAAGTTGATTGAGATACTGTAAAAGATTGTCGCCGAAAACAACCGGGTGCATAGCATTTTCTACTAATTCTATCTGCGGTGCTTCCACTACCGCTTTAACGGCGCCTTTAAGATAGATTTTTCCGTCCTGCACTGTTATTGTTAAAAGATTACTGCCGTTTCGGTCACTTAAAGTTATTGACTGGTTATCGTCATCCAGCGATATTATAAGTCCCTGTTCTGATCTGATAATTTTCAAAGGCGGAGTTGCCGAAGTACCGCTTTCGTTTTGGGGTAACTCATTATCGGCCCACCAGCATCCGCTCCATATAGGCCGCGAAACATTCCCCGCTTCAAACTCAATCCATACGCCTGAACCTTCGGGAGGAATTAAATATGATCCGATTCTTTCCCCGGCGTAAGGTACACAAGGCAGTGCCCATCCGCTTTCCACTTCATTCAGCACCTCCGGTACATTTGCCCGTATTCTCCCCAAATTTTGAGGATCCTGATTAGAGGATACAATACCCCGGTATTTACCGTAGAAGCGATCGGTAATACTCTCAAGTACTCTAATAGAAGATTCGTTACCGTTCATTTTCTAATCCTTTATTCTGCGGGATATTAAACCAAAGCACCGGTGTTTATAAAATTTTCAGTGCCGGTAAGACCGACAGCATTTTTTCTTAATTCAAACCTCTGCGAATATGTATCGCCGGTAATATTGTGAAGGACTTTGTTGACGAAATATGTACCGCTGAAAAGATTACCTGCTCCTCGAACATTTACGGTTCGACTCGCGCGTAAAATATTTTCATATACCGCGGTATCAAGTTCTCCCTCTGCTATAATTGCCCATGCCGACCTATCTACTACTGCCTGGCAGAGCGTCTGCAGTTCACCCGTATTCGATAATCCCCGTTGAGCGGGTAAAACGACCGTCTGCCGTTGAATACGTTCCAGCGTTCCTTCTCTTCCCAATTTATTTTCCGATATTGTCTGTGCCTGTGCATTCTGAACAGATTTACTTCCGATTTCCACTTCCGAAGCCTGTGCGGTTGTAGGCTGCAGCATATCGTAACGTGCACTAAAAGAAGTAACGTTAGTGTCTTTTCCGAAATTTATCGACAACACATCCTGCGCGCGATCCTGCAGTCGTGGACGATGGAAATGCCCAGTAATAATATTTGTAACCGGATCGCTTTCCACATAACATTCAAAGCCGCTGCGTTCGGCAAGACGGCGTAAAAATCTGATATCGCTGCCGCGTTGAATGGTAGTTATCTCATTTTCCTGCCTTACTGGCTGGGTTTGATCTATATCAGTTACAAAACCGTACTGTTCAAATATTACCGCGGCAATATCGCTGTCTGACATATCTGGCCATGCAGTCACTTTTTCTTCAAGGTTCATTAAAACAGTCGGATCCATCCCTATTATTTCAAGCATAGACCGGCCGGGTTCGTTGCTCAATAAAATTTGCTGAGAAGTCACATATCCGTTAATAAGCGGTTCACTCAGTCCCGTACCGGCCTGAATTCCGATTGAGACCGGGGTTAAAGGTTGAAACGGATCATCTTCTATGACCGTCCAGTCGCCTCCATCGCTCATACCTATTGCCAGACGCAGACGAAATATTCCGGCCATCCCGGAGTTATTTTCCACCTGGATTTCGCGTACTGCATCCAGCACCTCTGCCGAAGCCGGCGCATCATTAATTTGTACTGTATAATTTATTCCTGGCATTTTTTATCTAAGCGAAGGAGGAATAAGAACGGTTGTTCCTGTTTCTTTCAATAAATCAGCGGGAAGCATTGTTTTATTAGCATCGCAAATTCTCCAGAAAAGCAGAGGATCTTTATAATACTTTTGGGCTATCAGATCCGGCCGATCGCCTTGAGAGACAGTATGTGTTTGAATTGCATTTATTTCCGGAATAAAGCGGATCCTCTTATAGCTTATCACCCTGCTGTCGGCACAAGTAATACTCGCTTCTTTTACCTTTTCGTAACGGCTTCCTTTGAAAAACATTTTACCTCCCGTTTAAAATCTAAATTTGCCATTTAATTCAGTTCCATAATATGAGTAATGTACTCGCAGCTTTTATTTTAACTCTGTATAGTTTGCCGAACCTACCATAAATCCATTCTCGTCAATATTGTACGCATATTTAACGACACACTTCTTTCCGTTACACTCACAATTAATTATAACAGTCACTTTCTGTGTTTTGGGATTATAAAATCCGAACCACTCAACTTTGCAAAGTTTATTTATTTTAAACTCCGGATTTTGATCCCATTCTACCTTTTGAGTAAATGTCCCTTTAAATTTATAACCATCTGCTTTCTGTGCCGCGGCTATTGAAATTTTAAGTGCGGCTTTTGCAGCCGTCGATATTGGTAAAGCAGTAATAGCACCCGAAACAACGCTCCATGTTATGTTAAACAATTGTCTTTTTAAAGTTTGTTTTGTTACATACTGTTTTAACGCAATGATACCTGTAGGCATACATTTACATTGCATTGCTTCCTCCGGAATGCTCTTGGCTTCCGCTAAACTTTCCTTCACTGTTTTTCTTAGCGAGTCTCCTAGTCCTTGGTAGAGTTTTTCAGACGAAAGCTTACAGCCGTTAAGCAGAAGCAGCAAACATGATAATATTATTATATAATAATTTAGTTTATGCATAATACGCTTCCTCGTTTTTTATAATTGCTTAGCGCGTAAAAATTGTTAAGCGGTGAATTCTTTTGATGTTTATTCCTCACTTCACAGATTTTCACTGCTCCATCAATCATCATTCTTAAATTATCAACGCTTAAACCGGCAGCATTCCTGCAATTTGCTCTATATTATTAACAATATTCATTCTCGCCATTACTTCTTTTTGTGCTTGTGTAGCCACGTATGCACCGTATCCGATGCTGTCTTCGCGCAGTTCCATATACGACAACACTTTTAATCCCAGTTCAACTTTTGCCTGGATCGGATTTAACTTCTGATCGAACGCTTCTTCGGTTATTGAGAAACTGTTTATACGCACAGGCAATACGCGGGACGGTCCCCAAATAAACAAGACCAAAGGAGTATCCTGAGCTTCAATCTGTGCGCTCCCCGCGGATGCCAGCGTGCTGTTAAGAAGTAATTGACTGCTCGGCGGATATAACAGGAGTTCCAGAGCGGACAGTGCCGGATGCAGACCTTTGGTAACCGCCAGCGGATTTATTGCCGGATCTTCAAGTTGATCTGCGGCATTTAATATTACGGTTAAAGTAATAGTTTCTATAGGCGGACCTTCAACGCGAAAAGTTTCCGCACGTGCGCTGCCTGCATTTCCCTCTCCGTCGCCGGTCTGCGGTGTACGAAGGCTGAGAGTGCGGCTTAACTGTTCCGGATTATATTGAAAGATAATAATGTTGGGTATAGCTCCCAAGAAATGAGATTGATAAGAAACCAGTACCTTTTAAAAACTTAGGACTTCTGGGGAAATCGGACTGCATAAAAATTACTCCTTGTTAATGGCATCTAAATCCTGCCGGGGAATTAAATCCGTTTAATAAAGCAACAAATTGAGCATAACAATGCGCATTATGTACATCCGGCTGCCCCCAATCATTAATAAAGCCGAAATTAATATGAAATGACTCGTGTGCGATTATTCTTCCCCGCTGATTGAGTCCGCGGCCCCAAAACAAGGGGCATAGTACCATATCAGTTGTATTCACCGGACATGAAAATGCTTCCGTACCCGCATTACAATTACCCGCAGCGCAGCCCGGTATAACATGCGCCGCTCCGTTTGCAATACAGTCAAATCTAAAAACAACGCTGTCTATATAATTTTTTACTATTTGAATACGTCTTAGAATCACCGGCAGTCTTACCTGCGGTGGGCCTTGCGTCCATGTATTATTGTTAGCAGGATTCAGCCGAAAAGCGGTTTGCAAGGCATTGCCCACAGCAACTACATCGGCATGCCCGGGATTTGCAGGCCGCTGTGCTATAGCGGAATTTATTTTAATTATAGCATTTCCAAGCAGTGTTGAGGCCCGCCGATCTGCACTAAAAGGATTTCGGGCAACTCCGGCTACCGCTGGGCAATTAACTCTTGTTGTTCTGACAAGACGGTGTACAGTTCCATGATTTATGTTCGGGACTTTATTTTGCTGAATTACATGCGTCAATTCGTGACCTAATAATTTTTTACCTGTTTTAGTGCCGGAGAGTATTCACCTTTCCCGAATACTATATTATTACCTATTGTATACGATCGCGCATTTATCGAATTAGCAGACTTCGCGGCTCGCAAATCGGTATGAATCCTGACACGACTGAAATCATACCCGAACCGCGGTTCAAAGAAACTACGTACTGAATTTGACAAAGGATGGCCGCCGTCCGTCGAAAATTTAAGATCTGCTTCTAAACCGTTATCCGAATTTCCTAAATGATCCGTCGTTTCTTTCAGCTGAACCGGTTCTTCCTCTTCATTTTTATCAACGGGCTGCCTTTGATATTCTTCTTCGCATTCCGGGCATTTTCGCTGAATACCGGAATTGCCCTGTGTTTCTTTTAATAACGGAACTTCCGTCGGGACAGGATCCGGAATTCTTAATACTTCTTCCGCCGTCCGGTCGGCTTCCTGTTCGTATTTATCGCCTGGCCGACGAATTTTAAATTTTGCCCGGATCTGTTTCGGACAAGAGTGACAGATACCTCCGAACGGACATTTACTTGTATTAGGCAGTGAAAGCGGACAAGACTGTATAAACCGTAATACTGCCCTGTTGACGGTAGGCTGATACTGAGTCGCTGCAGCATCTTCACCTGTAGCCGGGCGGTTTATTTCTTTTTTTTGCATAACGTTATTATGAGTATATCCGTTCCGGGTTTTTAATTGCTGTCGATTTAAATTATACATCGACTTTTCCTTATTGATTTTATTTATTGCAAACCGGCCACAAAACCATCTTATCTTCTGTTAAAATATTCTGCACCTTGATTCAAAATTATGCTGCCGCGGCGGCCTTCTGAAAATACATAACAGAATATTATTCGGAGTAAATGTAATATGGTTTTTACTTATTACTTCGGTACCCAGAAGATGATTCTGTTCAACTTTGAGTCTGAAATCTGTTGGGAAAGGCCTTCTTTGAAAAAGCCTGTAACAATCGTTAAAAAATCCTCTTGCATCAGTATTTTTTGAAGCAGGTTGAAGACTTTGAAATATATTCTCAGGTCCCTCGATTCGCGAAAAACGTTCACTAACCGTAACAGGTCTATTAACAGGCCTGCCGTTAAAGTCCAATATCCGGAAACGGGCAACTTTCGAAGACCCGAATTGTCCGTTTGGGACTCTGCACTGTCCCGTTCGTCCTCTCGCCTCCAAAAGTACGGCAGTAAAAGGTCTGGCACCGGAAGCAGCAGAAGCAGTACCGGGCGCAGGTGCTGCTTCTTGATGCTGTTCCGGTGATGCGGTAAGAATTGGAGATAATGAATGTAGTTTTAATTTTTCAGTTTCTATACACCGGCTCCTTCTAACTCCGCTTGAACATATTTTTTTTTGTTCAAATTCAGGCATTCAATTCCGTTTAAATTTTAATTAATCTTTATTTCTTATTACTCTGATAATGCTTTCAGATAAATCTGAGGCTATTTGAAAATCACTGCTCGTCTTATTCAGGGATACCGCCGTACCTGAAAGATTAGAAATTTCAATATTATTAATTGATCCAGAAATTTTATCCGACTTAAATTTTTCCCGAAGTCCTGCTTCCAGCAATTTCCTAATGCGTTCTAATCTCTCGGGCCTCACATTAAAATCGTTTAAGATAATCCTTTCTATATTTATTGAAATACCTCTCACGGCAATACCCGTTCATAATATCTTCCGAATTCAGATTCCAAAACCATTTTACCGATCTTAGAATATTCCCGTTTAGTGGCTTTTAATATGTGATCCATTTGAATTACGCGACCGTTATCCGCGGCCAGGAACGCTGCGTTTATCGTTATGTTCTTTATGTTGCCTCCCGGAATTTCGAGTCGTGCTAAAAAATTAAAATCAATATTTCCCATCTTGGTTTTTTCGGGGAAAGATTTTTGCCAGATACTTTTTCTGTATTCGGCCGAAGGGAATGGGAAATCGATATGAAAGCGTAAACGTCTTAAAAAAGCCTGATCCAGCAGTGATTTCATATTGGTAGCCAGGATTGCCAGCCCCCGGTAATCTTCCATCCGCTGCAAAAGATAATTTATTTCGATGTTCGCATAGCGGTCGTGGCTATCCTTCACCTCAGATCTCTTACCGAACAGCGCATCCGCTTCATCGAAAAACAATATCGCACCGCTTCTTTCCGCGGAGTCAAATACCTGTTTAAGATTCTTCTCGGTCTCACCAATATATTTACTAACAATCGCGGATAGATCTATTCGATAAAGATTAAGTTTCAAATGACCGGCCAGTATTTCCGCGGCCATAGTCTTACCTGTGCCGCTCGGACCCGAGAACAGTGCGCTTATTCCCCGGCCTCGACTTAATTTTGCTCCGAAGCCCCATTCTTCGTATACAAATGAACGGTTCGCTACCTGGGACGCGATATCCCGTAACTGCTCGAATATTTCGTAAGGCAATACGATATCTTCCCACTCATAACAAGGAGTAATACACTGCGCCAAGCCTTCAAGATCATTATGACTCTGGTCCCTGCAGGTCGCCCAAATATCATCGAATAAAATTTCTTTTTTATATTTTCCTAATCTGCTTTTTAAGCGTGAGTATGTTGCGGCTTTTATAATCATATCGGGTTCAAAGTCAAATTGCTCGACCAACGCATTTACCTTCTCATCCGGATAAATGTCTTGGTCGCTCAATTGTGTTTTCCAGAATTCTTTCTGCTCACTTACGGTCAGTTTAGGAATGTTTACAGCTAACATCTCACGTTCGTTGTACCCCGGCTTTTTACTGCCGAGTATAAAAAAGCTTCTAAATTCTTCGATAAACTCTTCCGTTAAAATTTTTACCGGATCATTATTATCCTCTGATTCATAATCTTCTATATAAACGGCTCCCGGTAATAACAGGCATTCTCTTTCCAGCAGCGCGAATATTTCTTTTACCCGCATCCCGAAGGAAAATGCTAATTGAGGATTTAAGATGTAAGGCATTATTCCCAGAACTTGGCAGATCCGGAAGGCTATATTCCTTTTGGTTGATGAGTCTGAACCTGTAAGATTTAGCGCCCTAGGAAAAGATTGCACGTTATTTGTCTTCGATAAAAAATCCATTTTATCGATAATTCTAAGGTAGGTTTCAGGTATAGGATTATTAGCAATAAGAGGTTTCAAAAATTGGGCAGCATTTTCATCCAACCGGTTTACGCCCATAAGATAATCGGCAATGCGGGCATTTATTCTTAAGGGAGTGCCGTTTCGAACCGTAGATAAATTTACGGACTTCTCACTTTCAATTAATTGAAATTTTAAAAGAGGCGCATCGGGCAATAAGCTCAGTTCCATTGCAATATCTCTTTCGGCAATCTGTTCGAACAACGATACGGCGAGATGACCGGTAACATATTTGCGGGATATATCATCCTGCATGTAAGCATAAAGACGTTCAAAGGATGAATCAATCTCCGGGGCAAGACACATCATTAATAAAAATCTGTCGGTTGAATTTAATCCGAAGATTTGAGTTAAAACATCCAGCGCGGCCGGAGTATTGTCCTTTTGTAAAAAAAGAGCATGCTCCTCCATTTTTTGTTTAGCTTGTTCAACTGCCGCAGTTATCTTCATTGCATCTTCGTTTTCAAAATAAAATTTCCTTTCGGCAATATAATCTTCGTTCGTCAGAAGCCAATCCGCATGAGTATCGCTGATTGCCTGTATTTGATAATTATGAAGAGGATCGAGCTGCCATTGAATGCGCAGCCACAATATACGCCTGTGCAGAATTGCCCTCAGCCATTCCAAATAACCGAAGACATAATTTCGGTTTGACTCAAGCCACGACAGCTCCTCTTCGCCATATATTTTTTTACCGGTCTTTTCCATTACGTTAATGTAAATGTTTTATCATCTTCCAGACTTTCGCCGCCGTTTACCCTTATATGAACCGGGTAAGTTTTCTTTTCGGCATCTTTAAGTTTTATCAGCGGAACATGAATGTTTGTATCTGAATTCCCGTTCTCTTTAACCTCTATTGCGACATCCCCTATCATCACATAAGTTTTCAGATCCTTCCTAAAAAGCCTCCTGCCTGTAATTGTAAGAGTCGCGGTATGATCGCCGGAAGCCGGGGATGCTGATGTTATTTCCGGAACCAGCATTAAAGCTAATTGATTTGAAGAAACTGTATTTTCTCCTGCTTCCGTTACACCACGGTCGGCATAACCTCCTTTTACAATCTCGGTTTCCTGTTTAACGCGGATACCGATGCCGGTAGGACCCGGCTGCAACTTCGGATCGTCCGGAATAATAACTTCGATTAAGCCGTTCGATTTGGGTGTTACATTAATTTCAATTTTTCCAATGATAAAGTCGGTGGAAATGCCTTTTAAATTGGTACCTTTTATGTTTAGTTTATCTCCTATTCGCGCCGTAAAAGGCGGCATCTCAGTAATAGCTCCTGCAGGGATTACGATAATATCATCGATGACCGGTCCGTGAAGTAGCAATGTATGCAGCCGCCGCATTTTAACAGGCATTGCTATGTGCCGCGGTTTTCGGCTTTCTATCTGGACTACCGACACGGCGTAACCTGCTGATAGACGATAAGGTTTGGTTAATCCCATCCATATTTTCGTCAGTTCTTCCGTATCGAGAGGTGAAAGAGTTATCTTCACTTTTTCGAATTGATCTCGCAGAGCCGTATGCAGTAATTTTGTACCGGAGCCCGGCGGAATTTCCATTGAATCCGTCAGTACCGGGTAATCGTGAAAAACTCGCATGGCATCTGCCATTATTTCATGAACGGTAAGATCGTAATCTTTATTATATTTATCGATGTCCGGAAAAGCGGTTAAAAGGTAATAAAGCATAAGCGAGAGCGGAGGATTACCGTATGCAGCAGTGTAACCTTCTCCCGGTATTTCCTGGTTTTTCAAATAGGAATCCTCAATAACCTTGTACAAAAATAAATTAATCCGTTTTTCTTTTGTTTCGGGTTCCAGATCAGGCGGGACGCTGGAGACAGTAGTTCCGGTTAATTCCATTTGGCTGTCGAGCAGCGACTTCAGCGTCTCCGTAACCCCTCTTATTGCCAGATAATTACTCATGTAAAAACCTTAATAATAATGTCTGTCTAAATAAAGCCGCATCATTATATGATCTTCAAATCCCCGCGGAGAATTTTTAGCTGAAGGAAAAGTTTTCTGCGAAGATTTTAATTCTATACGTCCGATATTAACATTAATTTCTTTACCGGTTGAATCCGGATTTGTTTTTACGTTTTTTCTTCTGTCATGGTTAGGCAGCGTTTTATTTTTAGTCTTATTTATTAATTCTTCGACGAATACCTGCTGCACTCCAGCAGCCGGCTCAATATCTGCAACATTAACTCCGGCCTGCGGTTGCGAAATAGATTTATTTTTTTCCACTGACGTACTTTGTGACTGGCGGGAAGAAGTTATTAAATCAAAATTTTCCTTTTCAGATTTTAATGATGACTTAACCGGAAGATCATCATTAATATCTCCGGTTCTGCTTGAGGAACCGGTAATATCGTTTTTTTTCTTTTTTCCGTATTTGCTCGAAGATTCCCGGAGAGATCCTTCCATTCTGGACAGAATCATTTCTTTAGAATCTTTTACTTTTATTGTCAGTTCTTCCGGCGCTGAGAATTCATTCATATATTCTGCTGTTGCGCTTCCTGAAAAATCTTCATGAAATTCCGGAATTACGCTCATACTTTTTTTTGATTTAAGATTTGCCTGGCCGGATTGCGAATAATTCAATCTTGTCTTTTTTTCTTTCCGTAACCGGCGGATTTGTTAAACTTTCCGTAGAATTTATTTTAGGTTCTATTCGGGGTTTTAACTTTCGGTCTCCGGAAACAAACAAAGAGGAATCGCCGTTATCTTCCTGGTCTTTGGTAAAATTCCGTGGAGATTTTAAATTGTTATTTTCATCCGGTAGAATAAATTGCTGCGAAAACATTTCAAAGCCGGTATCCTTCAAAGGTTCAGGTTTTAGTAATAACGGAGACCCGGAGGCTTTCCGAACCAAATTGTTAATATAATCGAGCATCAGTTTTCTTCCGTATTTAATACGTCCGCAAGCATATTAAGGTAAATTTGCCGTCGAGCGTGAGTCATATCCAGTATATTACCTTCATCCCAATGATAATGCCAGGCCAGCAAGTGAACCTCGCGGAATACCTGCTTAGAATGTACGGCAAGTTCTTTTAAGAAAAAATCTCCGATATCGAAATTGGCAACAAATTCACTACTGCAAACCGGGCAGATCATGTTGAGTAAAATTTCCGACTGCGGATCCAGCTCTGCCATTCGTCTGGAAACCGCGTCCGTTACGGTTTGAGGAAGCGTATTACCGGATTTTATTTTTTGCCCGTTTTTCTTTACATCGCGGATACAGCTGAATAATAACTCTAATGAAGCTGATTCGTTACCGACCGTTGTATAATCCGATACCTCTTCCAGGTCGCCTGCTGACGGAAGTCTGAATTCAATTATATAATTGTCTTCATTCACATTTACATGCAGTTCAAAAAACTCTTCGGTATGCTGCTTTGGCGGAATAAGGATATCTGCTATGTTCAATACAAGATCCATTTTTTCTTTGCAGCCGGTTTGCGGACAAACAAGCATCGAGCTTATTTTCTCTCCGAAAGTAAGCCGCCGCAAATGCAGCAGAAGCGCATCGCGATCTCCTATCGTAAGACTGCGGATATCATCTGCATCGATCCCGGTTTTCGGTCCAAGTTTAACAACGCACCTGCTTAGTAAAAAGATAGTGCGCTTAACGGCCGGAATTCCGGGAAATAATTCTTTAATAAATATTTCGTCCTTTCCGTTCGGTACCCGCAATTCGGCCTCACGGTACCTGCGGCCGTTAAAACTGAAACCGTTCGGCAATATAACTGCGGATGTCTTCATGGTTTATTAAGGTATAGCAGGTTCTGCAGGTTCGGTCACTTCGACGTCTCTTTCCCACCCTTCGTTTTCAAGTTTGATGCTTTGTATTGCTACGGCATTTGCGTTGGCGTCCAGGTCCGGCAAGGCAGTATACTCGGAGACCCAGCACCGGTATACTTTATAAGATATAACTTTCTGCCCGGCTTCATTAAACAGGTCTATGATTATATCTTTTCGAAAATCTTTAAGAGAAACTTCCGAACCCGCGCCCGAACCGAAGTTCCACACCTTATTTGCCCAGTTTTCAAATTCCGGATCGTGAGTAACGCCGCGTTCTAAAGTTATAGCTTCATATTCAGTACGGCCAGGCTGTTTGCGGCTAGAGCTGGGATCGCCGCCTTCGCGGCTTTTCGTAACCTCGGTGGTACGTTTTAAGGCGCTGCATTTATTTAAACCGGCCACGTATTTTCCGTCCCATTTTACCCGGAATTTAAAGTTCTGGTACGGATCGAAACGCTGCGGATTTACTGTGAATTGTGCCATTTAATTTTCTCCTTCAATCTTATATTAAGTTTGAATTTGACCGGCTAACTGCTGAATCTTAATTATCACAAACTCTGCCGGTTTAAGAGGTGCAAAACCAACTACGATGTTGACTATGCCGAGGTTTATATCGGTTTGAGTGGTGGTTTCTTTATCGCATTTAACAAGATACGCTTCTTTGGAAGTAGTACCTTGAAAGGCTCCCTGGCGGAACAGCCTATGCATAAAAGCCCCGATGTTCAACCGGATTTGCGCCCAAAGCGGTTCGTCGTTAGGTTCAAATACTACCCACTTGGTACCCCGGTAAAGGCTTTCCTCCAGAAACAGCGCCAGGCGTCTGATCGGTATGTATTTCCATTCGGAAGCCATTTGATCCGCGCCGTCAAGTGTACGCGCTCCCCAGGATAAATTCCCGTATACGTCGAAGTTCCTGAGACAATTAATCGCTAAAGGATTAAGAGTACCGTTTTCACCGTCTGTTAGATAGTATTCCAGTTTTTGAACCCCGCGGAGACCGGCTTCAGTACCGGCAGGTGCTTTCCAGACTCCCCGTTCACCGTCGGTCCGGGCATAAAGTCCGGCCAGCGTTCCGCTCGGTGCTACGGCGCGCAGACGGTAACCGTTCAGCGGATCCGCAATAAAAGGCCGCGGAAAATAAAGCGCAGCATTTTTATTTCTAAGGGAAGAATTTTCATCGAGCCATGTTTTAATTTCGTCAACTTCGTCCCTTTTTTTATCGCTTTGCGGAACATCCAGAATATAAAAGGCACGGCGGCTGCCGCAGTATTCGTTCGCTTTGGAAGAAACCTGTGAGGCTTCGGAATCCCCGAGGTTCATAGTTGAAGGAATGCACAAAATATTAAATATATCCGCATCCTCAAGAGCATACATGCCTGTCTTATTTAATTGGTCCCCGATAAGGGCAGCTGCGTCCGGAACTTGACCGTCGTTTCCCTGCTGGCTTGCTCCGTTAGGCAGAGCTTGTCCGGCAGAAGCATTTCCTCCAGGCTCGTACTGCTGCACATTCGTGCGGGTAGCGTCATCCAATCCGAGCGATGTTGCCAGTCCTCCGGAAAAAGAAATTATATCGCTCGGCTCGATTGTTCCGGCTTTTATCTGCAAGAAATAACTTGAAGGCGCACTGCCCAAAAGCATGACAGTTGCTTTCTCCAACTGGGTATCCGCATTTCGGATTAGATTCTGCAATGTTCCTGCTAAAGCATTAAACGACGTTGGAAGCGGTGAAGCTAAAGTCAAGGTTCCCAAATTTGAGCCGTTAAGAAAAACATCCATGTTATCGCCTACGGTAAGACCGGAAAGATCGGAGCCCGCAAGGTTTTTACTAACCGTTCCGGTTTGAGCGGGACGCTGGGTGGAAGCCGGCGTTCCGACCAATTCGATATTTATTAATTTCGAACCGTCGTTAACAACATCTTTAACATGATTTGATTTTGTATCGTCTATTATCAGATTACGGAAAATTTCGGCTGATACCGGCTGTAGTCTTCCCGATTGTTCGGCGAGTTCGGTTACTATCAGATTAAAAGTTGATGACGGAACCGTGGTTGCATAATTTATGTCGATACGTAAATTATTACCCCATTCTCCTTCATCGGCAGCCTCCGCTAGCAGAATGGAAGTACCTCCGGAAGCCGAGTCGTTCATCTTTATTGCGGCTTTTGTTGCCGTGCCGGCCTGTGCGGTCCGAACTATCCAGGCTTCTTTCCCGCCGTTCAGAAAAAACTGCTGGACGGCATAAGAAGCTTCGCTTTTTGATATCAGTCCGCCGAATTCCCGCTCGAAATCCGCCATACTGAATATTTGAAAGGCCTTGTCCATGAGACCTCTTTTAAAGTAGCCGACAAACGCAGCAACCGATGTCGCAACACCTGCAATTGTGCGCACACCGCTGGGGATCTCTTCTATATAAACACCAGGATATGTTGGTGATACTGGCATTATTATTCTCCTTATATATTAATGTTAAAATCTTACTATTCGAATTATAGATTACGGAGTGGTTGCTTTTCGTCCGGCTAGTATTTTAATCACGGTGTCTTCACCGAGACTGTTATAAAAGTAAAGTGTTTTCGGCGAGTCGCCCAGCAATCCTACGTTGCCAGTCCCGACAAATAACTGCTGCGAATCCAGTTTAATTCTTTTTGTCGGGTCTGCTTCGGCCGCATTTACACTGTATGTAAGATTATCACCATACTTTACCGATTGGATTAATAAAAATTGAACCTGCCCCGCGCTTCCCGGCTGAACTTCAATATCTTCATCGGATGCACCGTCGGCAACAGCAACTTCAATTTTATCGTAAGCATCAACCGTGAATGTTTGTGATGAGGAAATCTTAATTCCGCCCACCACCTGAACATCGACAGAATATTTTATTTTTTCAGACATCGTTTATCTCCTTTTATTATCACAGAAATTTTTCCGGGTTAACTATCCGGACACACTCCGTCTTCTTCGTTTCTGCAAACTACGTTTTCAGTGAATATCCCGTTTTAAATTTTAATTCAGTATAGTGATATAAGAGCGGTCCACCTCTATCGCAGCCGCCCTTTGAAGAAAATTAACATTAAGAATGACCCTGTATTGCCCCTTTATCCTGGAGATAATTCCTTCCAGGCCTCTCATCGGGCCCATTTCTATTTTCGCCTTTCTGCCTTCCGTATTATGTTCGCAGGGTATTAATTTAATATCCGCGTTCTCGGCAATGTATATTCTGCAAAGATCTTCCAACAGTTCTTTTTGATTCGATACACTTATAACTTTGGCTATATGATGTGTCAGCATTAACCGGTATTTATCTTTAATATCTGCCAGACAAAAAAGATATCCGGGGAATAGCGGTAATTCGGTTTGCACTTTTTTCCTTTCATAAAACCTGATCTTTTTCTCAAGCGGCAGGTAATGCTTAAGGCCCATCGTACTGCAGCAGTGCGCAACCATCTTTTCTCGTCTGGATCTGGTATATAATACCATCCATTTTTTATTTTCGCCAAATACAAAATTATTTAAATCCGAAAAATCTATATTAGTCAGCATAGCTTAACGCTTTTTATCTTTTAATAATTGATATACCATTTTCCCGTCCATGCCTTTTGTTTCGATAATCTTTCGCTTTGCAACAAGACATGAAAGACTTTTCATAATTTTCTCGGATAATTTCTTCATTTCCTTATCATAAATTCCCAATACGATTCCTTCCAAATCGTCACTCATTTGTTCTTTATTCATTAAATGCTCGATAATTCTTTCTGAAAATTCTATTTGTTCGGTGTAAATCATTTTACCTTCTTCAACCAATAGATAACTGCAACGATCATACCGCAGAACGTATTTTTGCTAAATAATTTCAGATGTGCAAATTAGATAATTTTATTCATCCATCTCGTTAAGTACAGTGTGGGGAAAATAGCACACTCAAGAATTTAAGACATAATGGAAAACATGTTAAAATGAATAAATTTACGCTTAACAGTATAAGAATTTTCCTAACCTACCGGATTATAGTCTTATTGACTTATTCATGTTGAATAAATATTTATTGGGACTTTTTGCCGACAGTGATAAATAATATCATCGCGCCTGCGATACGGAAAATAAAAAGATAAATTAAAATATTTTATTTGGGCGTCCGGTAGATATTCGGAAGGATATTGTATTTGTTTATTAATCTATATATTTCTCTCCTGTTTTTATTAGCAAACTCCGAAGCTTTGCTGATATTGCCGTTAAATAGACCTAAAACTGTTTTAAGATACTTTTTCTCAAACTCCTCTACATTTTGCTTTTTAGATTGGTTAAATGTTTTTATTACCGTATTACTTCCGCCGCTGTTTGTTTTGAAATTTAGCTGATCGGTTTCTATAAAATTAACTCGACAAAAAATAACCGCTTCCTGGATCAAATTTTCCATTTCTCTTACGTTGCCGGGCCAATCATAAAAAGTCAAGCTGAGCATTGCATCCGGTTTAATTCCCCATATTTCCTTCGAATACAATTTCGAAAATTTATCTACAAAATATTTTGTAAGTAAACGGATATCGTCTCTTCTTTCTCTCAGCGGAGGTATGGATATATTTACAACCGCAAGCCTGTAAAATAGGTCTTCGCGGAATTTACCTTCAGCCACAAGTCCGGCTAAGTCTTTATTCGAAGCCGCAATTATCCTTAAATCGGAGGCAAGATATGACGTATTCCCCAACGGCTTATATTTTTTTTCTTCGATAAATCTTAGCAGCTTTACCTGCGATGATAACGGCAGAGATTCGATCTCGTCAAGGAACAACGTTCCTTTATTTGCCGACTGCACCATTCCCGATTCGGTCGTATCCGCATGAGTATAAGCGCCTTTATTGTGACCGAATAATTCGTTTTCGAATAATTCGTTCGGTATTGTCCCGCAATTTACAGCTATAAACGGGCTCTGAGATCTTTTACTTAAATAATGCAGTAACTTAGCGGTTAATTCTTTTCCCGTACCGGTTTCCCCCTGCAGTAAAACAGTAACGTCATATTGAGCTATCTGCGAAATCTTGTTTTTTATCCTTAACGACGATTGGGATTCACCTATAAATAAGTCCATCAGCGAGTTTTGCTTAAGTAAATATTCAATCGAATCTTTTTTCTCGCCAATATCTTTTTTAATGAACCATGAGACTAACACTTTTATATCGTTAGCTTTGACAGGCGCGGGAATGAAACTCCATGAAAATTGCTTGTACTTTAGACAATCTCGACAGTTATTTGCGGTATTAATAATACATATCACCGGAGTCACGGGAAAAATCTTGGGCAATTCCTGAAGTTTCCTGATAACCGTCTCATCGCCGTCACAATTATCCAGAAGGACCAAAATCAGGCCCGGATGAAGATGAGGCCCGTCTGAATTTATATCGTTAATTTCTAAATGTAAGTATTGTATATTTCCGAGGTGAGCTAACGTATCGAACACTTCATCCCTTAAAAAAGAATTTAAGGGATCAATAACAATTACTAATGAATCATCCATACCGAATAACCCAGTTATAAAAAACTAAAAAATGTTTTTATTTAAGAGGATTTTGGGGGTAAGGTATTCATTAAAAGATCAATTCTATCCCAAGTCAGTTTTTTTAACTTAATTATATTCAAATACAGTATCAAGCTTTAAAATTTTTATTTAAATATTAGGACGTGATTACTTAAAGAGTTGGTTTGTCATTATTGAAGTATTCAAAACAAAGGAAAAATATTTGAGAAACGGAAATTTTTAAAATATGAAACGTTAGGCATTCTATTTTTCCTTTGCCTCCGTATTAGTAATTAAACTATTATTACTGCTTAGTTCAATTATAAATATTCATCTTTCCAAAATTATGCAAGGTTTCCGGTATCTCTATCTTTGACTTTAGAATAGAATAGTTTTCCTGAAGCTTTTTTTCACTAACGTATTGACGTTCTTTAGCTAATTTCTTTTCTTCCGTAAAACTGCAATTGCATTTAGGGCAGTGGTCTACGGAAATTTAACTTCCCAAATATGTTTTGCAGTTCGGGCACCGCCATTTATTAAAGCCGTATATATTAATAAATAGTACAATTCCTATGCTTCCTAAAATTAATAACGGAAACCCGAAATCATATTCGTATCAAAGCGAAAATTATATTAAGAAAAGTATAATTGATGAAATTACCACGACCTGACGACCGTGATTTGATTTTTTGAAAATCTCAGTTGTGCTCATATTCTGACCTCCGATGTTAATATGGCGGTGGACTGATCTTCGCGTCCTTAAATACAGAGTTCATTATTAATCGGATACAGGGGAAAAACAGTTGCGATTATTTGGAGAAGAAGCTGTATATAAAATTTTCCTGTATGGTTGTTTCATAACCAACCTTAAGTTACCGGCAAAGATGATATGGGATGCATACCAAAACAGAGCAGATGCAGAGAATAGGATAAAGGAACTAAAGGAAGATTTCGGAGCTGACAGTTTTAATGTAGATGATTTCTTTGCAACCGAAGCTGCATTAAATTTTGTAATGATGGGATATAATTTAATGAGCTTATTCTGACAAGCAATACTAAACACAAAAATGCATCAGCAATTAAAGACACTACGATACAGAGTATTTGCAATAGGATCCTATATTACAAAAAATGGTAATTATAGGATCGTAAAATTATCGCTGGCGATGAAACCACGAAGTTGGTTTGATGGAATTTGTTCCAATACAAATCTCTTCAGTTGGCCGTTTGTTGTATCAAAAGATAATTCCTAATGACAAATCTGGGTTCAGTATATTTAGTTTGGAGAAGTCCAAAGAATGAATAGTGAACCTAAAATGGGCAAATTGGTTTTTAAATTTGTTGAAATAAATATCCGGTTAATTGTCAGCATTGTATAATATGCTAGTATAATATGTCAGTTAGTTAGTAAAAGACACAAAAAGAACCATATATTTATTAGGGAATGATGCCGGACAAATATGTCTGGCATATTATCAAGTTTTTAACCATCAATGTAAAAGAGGAATTTGAGTGGGACTCATACTTGATTGGACTATATTTAGATCGAGTTGAAAATAAAAGAAAGGGCGTTGCCGCCCCTTCTTTTTATATCATTTATTTAATTATGAGTTGACTAGAACGCTATTTGACCTAATTGAAGGATTATTTCTCATAGAATGGGATTCTTTATAATTTTCTTTTGGTTCATTTTCAATATTAAATTTTGAAATTAAATCTTGCAAATTAAAAGTCAGTCTATTGAGACCTTCTGCTGCTTTTGCTATTTGCGTAATACCTGCAGCACTCTGTTCAGCAACACTACTTATCCCCTCAATATTTTTGCTTATTTGTTCCGATGCACTCGATTGCTCTTCACTGGCAGCAGCAACTTGAGTTATAATGTCAACGACATTACCGGCTCCATCAATTATTTGTTGCAAACTTGCTCCAGCGTTGTCAGCAAGTAACAGTCCTTTTCCTACTTCCTTTGTACCTTCATCCATAGAAATAACAGCATTGGTAGTTTCCTTTTGAATCTGTTTTATCATTACTGCAATTTCTTTAGTAGCTTTGGTAGTACGCTCTGCAAGTTTACGCACTTCATCAGCAACCACCGCAAAACCTCTGCCTTGGTCACCGGCACGAGCGGCTTCTATAGCTGCGTTAAGTGCTAGAAGATTAGTTTGATCTGCTATATCATCAATTACCTGTATAATCTCACCAATTTGTTCGCTACTTTTACCGAGAAGTTGAACAGTACTGGCTGATCTTTTAACTACCGTTGCAATTTTATTCATTCCATCTATTGTTTCATTTACAACTTTTCCTCCATCTTTTGCAATTCCACCATATTTCTTTGATGCTTCGGAAGCAAGAGATGCATTTTTTGTAGTCTCTAAAATAGTTTTTGTCATTTCTTCAACAGCACCGGCTACCTCAAGGGTCTGCTGGCTTTGCTCTTGAGCACCAGCTGACATTTCTTCAGTACTTGAAGATATTGAGTTAGATGCATTATTTGTAGCTTTAATTGCATCGGTAATTTCAGATACAAGTTTTAATAATGATTCTCCAAGATTATTAATATAATCCTTGTACCAATTATAATTTCCTCTATATTCTTTATCCATTCTTGCTGTCAAATCTCCATCAGTCAGTTTTTTCATAATGCCGTATCCATCGCGAACAACAAAAACAATTTGTGATACGGTATTATTAAATTCTTCAACAATTTCTTTATAGCCTCCGTTAAACTTACTGGAATCAACTCGGTAGTCTGTTTTGCCTTCAGTGAAAGCTTCAGTTAATAAATCAGTTTCAACTTTTAGTCCACGTAATACAGAAGCTATACCATTTAAAGCAGGTGTTATTTCATCGTCATTATCTTTAGCTAATATATCTACGTCAAAGTCACCGTTCGAAATTTTTTTCATGTTTGAGATAATATTATATTCAAGGTGATCAGCAAAGGCATCCATGGTTGATGCCATTATCCCTAATTCATCTGTCCTATTTAAGTTCAATCTTTTATTTAGATGTCCTTTTCCCATTTCATTTATTAAATCAACGGCTTTATCAATGGGCTTTACTATGGCAGAATATAAAAGATAACCTAGTGTGATTGCAATTAATGCAACTGTTAAAATTAAAATAATTACGAGAGCAATGGACGAATTAGCTAAATGAGTATTATTATCGGATATGACTTTGCCTTCGTTAATATCAGTATTAATCATATCCCTTATGATGTCCTCTTCTTTATTTATAAGCTCTTCCAATTTGTTATCTAAACTTGTAATAGAAATAGAATTTCTATTTAAATTAATTTCGTTTTCAAATTTATTAATCCCTGCAAGCAAGTCGTTCCGATTTAATTGGAATTCTCTAAATAGTTGTTTCTCTTTTACTGATATTAGTGTCTTCTGTAAAACTGCAGCCGAACTAGAAATAGCTTCGGAAGCATTCCTTCTTTCTTGGATTGCATCACTGATATCCGTTGAATTATTTTTTAACAGCATATCTTTTAATAAATACCTGACTTTTTGATAGTTAGTTGATATTACATCTAATTGCGAAATAGGGACTGTTATTTCCTCATACATTTTCTTATCGGCGCTCGAAATACTATTCAATTTCAATAGACTTACATATCCTATCATAATAGAAAAAAAAGTTAATAATGAAATTATTATAATTATTTTTCTTCTTACTTTTATATTGTTAAGCTTTCTAATCATTTTATTCCTCTTATTTCTATTAGAATATCATTGTTATGCAACATTTTTAAATCCTTGTTTTTCAATTTCAGTAAAAATATTTTCAAAATTAATTAAGGTTATTAAACGATCCTCTCATTTGGCTATTGTTGTTATAAATTCTGTGTACTTTCCACCAATATTTTTTGGCGGTCTTCAATTGTATTCGGTGAAATCCTTAAAACTTCTTTAACTGCTTCAACGACGAATCCAGCTCTTTTCATGAAAGATTCTCCAATAATTATTTGTGTGTTTTTATCCTGTCTTTTTCTCTGAATACCTAGCTTTGTTCTTAAATCTACTGTAGGGATTACATTGCCCGTCAGATTTACAATACCGTATATACGGTAGGGTGCAATTGATATTTATGTTATTCTTAACATTCGGCTAACCTCTTGTATAGTTGATATATTAACACCGGACTCTCCTTCTCCTATTGTAAAGCTAAACAGCTGAATTAAATTTCTTATTTCTTTTTGTATTTTTTCCCCATTTTTATTTTTCTAGTATTTTCGATAAACCAACCCCTTTGCGATATATTAATTTATTTTATTGAAGTCATTATTGGACTAAATTAATCTATTTTGTTATTAGTCTTAAATACTCCAATATAAATTTTAACTATTTTGAGGATTGTAAATAATCCTGATTCAATTTTCGAAGAGGGTGTACATCGTTATAGGCCAGTCCTTTTTTTCTTTTATGTTCTGTTTTCGAATATAAATCCTTCAAATTTTAGAATTTTATTTTGGAATTCTTCCAGACCGAATTTTTCGAATCGGATCTAATGTCTTTTATATTTAGATTTAATGTCACTTCTATGGTGTAGCTATAAAATAAAGTGACTTTTTTCATTAAAAAACTTCATATCACATTTTTCATCAAATATTATAAATCATATCATTAGCAAATCTTAAAACTTTTCATATTGAACTTGAAATATTTTTTCAATTAGCTCTATGCCTGGTTACTAGAGTAAAATTTTATCGGTTTTAAAGTGAAATAAGTAAAAACTAATAGTGCCAATAGTGATAATTAATAATATATTGGTTACAATTAGTTGTGGTAATATTGAATGGATTTTATAAAAGGAAAAATTATAATAAAATAAAAAGCTAATAATTGTAGTTTTTTTTACGGGATTTAACATAATATTTCTTCCATATTCGAAAATCGTATTTTGCCATTCTTATCTTATCAAAAAAACAGTAAAGGGGACCTATTTTACTTACTTAATAATTGTCGAAATATTTTTAAAATAATTAATGGAATAAATGGAATTTCATTAGAAATTTATCTCCAAAAATATTCTGGACCCTACTGCTATCCCGAAAATCAAAAACAACGCTTTTTCTGGTTTGAAGTTTTTTATAAATTCTGCAAGGTTTATCGAATGGCAACGGGGGTATATCTCTTAAGGGGCCAAATTTTGTAATATTTCTAGTAAAAATTTGGAGTAGGTTTGGTTGCGCTCCGCCTCTATATATTTTTTTGCTCGTACACCATATACAACTTGTACGGTCAATTTTTTTACATCATTACAAACCGATTTTACCGGGGCGTATTATTGTTGCGCTTTATTATTAACCTCTTGAACATCTTGCACAACCAACAACACAACCTTATAAAAGGACAGGAGTTAGGATGGTAGTGTAGGTTAGAAAGGACGCAACCTAATCGCCCCTTTCCATTACGTTGGTTTACCAATTAATCTACAACTATGTATAAATTTCTGATCTTTACCCTTAAAAGTACACACAAAGTTAAGCAACATCTGATTTAATTTCTTCCTGTTTTTCTTTCTCATTATTTTTTAAGAACTCTAACGGACTTAAATAACCTAATGATGAATGTAACCTTTGTCTGTTGTAATAGATTTCAATAAATTCGAATATTTCTATTCTAGCTTGATCTATAGTCTTAAACTCTGTCAGATAAACCAGTTCTTTTTTCAATGTGCTGAAGAATGTTTCCGTAACTGCATTATCATAACAGTTTCCTTTACCGCTCATCGATTGTCTGAACTTGTAATGGTCTAGTATGTTTCTCATTTTATTGCTCGTATACTGGCTTCCACGATCCGAGTGGAATATTACTCCGGCAGCCGGTTTTCTGTTCATTACAGCCATTGTAAAAGCCCTTACAACTAATTCTGCTGATGGACGCTGACCTAATGACCAGCCGATTATTTCTCTGTTGTAGAGGTCGAGAACTACTGCTAAATAAAGCCAGCCCTGTTTTGTCCATATGTAAGTTATGTCTGATGTCCATACTTTATTTTTACTATCAACGCTAAAATCACCATTTAACAAATTCTCATTGAACTTAGCTCCGCCTTTTTGTTTTGTGGTTACTTTGAACTTTTTCTTTGTCTTTGAGAATATTCCGTATTTCTTCATCAGACGGTATATACGTTTCTTGTTAACCGGCGTTCCTGCTTTACGTATAGACTTGACTAATCGTAGTAGTCCGTAACGGCCTTTACTCAATTTATAGTGCTTTTTCAACAAAAGAAGAAATCTTTCTTCCTCAATTCTTCTCTGAGTATATATTCTTTTCTGCCAATGATAATAACTGGATCTCTTTATTTCCAACACCTTACAGAGCATAGATACTGGGTAGTTTTTACTATTATATTTTATGAATTGGTATTTCACTTCCCGTCCTTTGCGAAAAATGCCAAGGCTTTTTTTAAAATGTCACGCTCCATTTTTAGCGTGGCTATCTCTTTATCCCGTCTTCTTATTTCCTCTTGATCCGGTTTTATATGCCCTTTGCCGGGGAAAGCATTCTGTGCATCTTGAAGGTATTTCTTCTTCCAGTTAAACAACGTATTATCGCTTATTCCGAGATCTGATGCTATCGCTTTGACTGATTTGTCCGATTCCAGGACTAACTTTACAGCCGATATTTTAAATTCCTTATCATAACTTCTGCGGAGTATCTTTTCTGACATTTTATTTGCTCCTATATTTTTTCTTTTATAAATATAGTTGCTTTTCTCTTTGTATACTATTTGGGGGTCGG
>CAVUCX010000023.1:0-8706 GCA_963739955.1 uncultured Bacteroidota bacterium
TCTGCTTTTTCTTTTGCTTCTATCAGTTCTCTCTCAACATGTTTGCGCTCGGTAATGTCTCTAACTACAGCAATAAGATAATCATGTTCCATTTGTACATATTTCATGTTTATTTCCACCGGGAATTCAAAGTCGTCTTTTCTGCGATGAATTCCCTCAATAAGCAGACTGCCTGAATTACGAATTAATTTCATCCTTTCGGGCAGGCTGTCTTCGGTTAATGTCGAATCAATATCACTTATCTTCAAAGAGAGAAATTCTTCGCGTGTGTAGCCGAGTTCCTTAAACGCTTTCTCGTTACAATCTATAAAACTGCCTGTTTCCGGATCAATTAGTTCAACCGCGTCGTTGGAATGATCGATCAAAGTGCGGAATAATTTTATTTTATCGATAGCTTCTTTTTGTACGGTTATATCGGTTAAGAACCCGATATTATGTTTCCTATCGTCAATATAGACAACTGCATTATAAATGTTTGCGTAGAAGATTGTTCCGTCTTTTCTAAGACAAGGAATATCTGCAGAAAGTGTTCTGGCTCCCTGAGCCTGCGATTCAAATTCTGAGATTACAAATTCCAGGCTTTCCGGCGGATGCATATCCTTAATACTCAGGCCTATCATCTCCTGAGCTGTATATCCGAACATTTGGCATACCGCTTTGTTTGCAAGTTTGTATTGTTTTGTTTCAACATCAACTACTAATATTCCTTCCGCGGCACCTTGGAAAAGCAGCCTGTATCGTTCCTCCGACGCGGCCAATTTTTTCTCGGCAATTTTGTGCTCGGTGATATCCCGTACAGAATACAGCAAGTGAGTGCATCGGCCTGTGTTATCTGTTACCGGAACAATAATAGATTCCAAATAAATATTTTTTACCCCATAAGGAACCATTTGTTCGTATTGTATTGAAGTACCGTTCGCAATTGCACGCAGAAAATACTGATTTTCAGTATCGATATTTTCCGGGGGGAAGCCTATTGCAATCAAAGCTTCATCCCGGTATTTTCCTACAATATTATTGATGTCAAGAGTATCACTAGCAATTAATTGTTTTATTGATTCTATGTAGCTGCGGTTGACGGCAACAATTCGCAGCTTGTTACCCGGTTCAACTTCCATCAATGTTTGCATATCGGATGTATTATTGAAAACAAGAGAAAGACGCTCTTCACTTTTTCTTAATGCTTGTTCCGACCGCTTGCGTTTGGTAACATCTTCAACCGTCCCGTCATAATACAAAGTATTCCCTTTAGTATCCCGTATAGCTCTGGTACTTTCACTTATATAGACAACTGTTCCGTCTTTAGTAGTCCATGCTGACTCAAAGCTGCGAATCTCACCTTTCTTCTCTATTTGTTCTTTGAATAGTTTGCGTTTATAATTAGGTTCGTAACCATCTTTTTCAAGATTCCTTGAGGCAAGTTCCTCAAAGGATGAGTAACCAAGCATTTTAATTAAAGTAGGATTCGCCAATATAATTTTACCGTCGGGAGTGGTTCGATAAATTCCAATAGCGGCATTCTCATACAGTGATCGAAAACGTTTTTCGCTTTCAATAAGTGCAAGTTCGGTTTTCGCTTTTTCCAGACTGACTTTCTTTTTCTCAAGTGCTTCTTTAACGGCAAACGGAAGTCTCGTAATATGTTCTTTAATTATATAATCCATTGCACCGGCTTTTAAGCACGCTACTGCTGTTTCCTCATACTTAGAACCGGTTAATAGTATAAATGGTGTATTAGGTTTTTTTTCTAATGTAATTTTTAACGCTATCATTCCATCGAATTTCGGCATGCTGTAATCAGAGATGATTATATCAGGCTTAAACATTTCGAGCTCTTGAATAAAATCTTTCTCTGTTTCAACAACCCGGAATTGATATTTAATTCCTTCTTTATCCAAAGTTCGTTTAGCAAGCTCAACATCTGAGGCCACATCTTCAACGAACAATATTTTTATTTTACTTTCCAAAATTATCTCATGTTTTCCATTTCCATCTATACAGCTTCATTATATGCACAGCTGTTTATATTATTTAGTCGGCAGTTTATTTAACAGCAGCCAATAAAACCCAATCTGATTAACTGCACTTATAAACTTATCGAAATCGACCGGTTTTTGAATATAACTGTTAACTCCAAGTTTGTAACTTTCAAATATGTCTTTTTCCTGCGCGGAAGAAGTTAACATAATAACCGGAATCATTTTTTTCTCTTCATCTGCTTTTAATATTCTTAAAACCTCAATCCCGTCTATTTTTGGCAATTTAAGATCCAGCAAAATTACTTTTGGGGCTTGGCTAGGATTTCTGCTCTCAAATTTATTTTTACAATAAATAAAATCGAGAGCTTCTTCTCCGTCAGCCGCAACAAAAATGTTATTTGCCACTCCGCTTTTTTTTAACGCTCGAAGCGCCAGCTCCGCATCGCTCGAATTATCCTCCACAAGCAGAATATCTACAGAATCCGTATGCATATTATTTACTCCTTTTTAATAAAGACATTCAGCATTCACAAATACATTAAATCTTTCAATTATCTTAGTGATTATTTAAATCATAAAATTAATTGTAGTCCCGACATTCATTTCCGATTCAGCCCAGATTTTGCCTTCATGTTTTGTAACTATACTTTTAACAATTGCCAGTCCTATTCCCGTACCCTTAAATTCCGCCTCGTTGTGCAATCGCTGAAACACTCCGAAAAGTTTTCCGGCGTACTTCATATCGAAACCAACTCCATTATCATGAATAAAATAAATACGTTTTCCTTCTTCAGATTTAGAATCTATTTCAATCTTAGGGTTATCTTCTTTGGAGGAAAACTTAATCGCGTTCGATATTAGATTACTCCAAAGTTGTCTCATCATAGAAGCGTCACCTTTTACAAATGGTAAATGGGCTACCGTAAAAGAAATCGTTTCTCTATCTTTTTCAGATGTTAATTCATTATAAACGGAATTGGCAAGCGTATGCATATCAATTTCGGATTTATCAAGTCCGAGTAATCCTATTCTTGAGAATGCAAGAAGATCATCTATCAGGTGACCCATCTTCTGTATATTCTCTCGAATTAAATTGAGAAATCTTTGGCCCTCTTTGTCTAACCTATCCGAATAATCTTCGAGCAGAATATTTGCGAAACCGTCAATTCCTCTAAGAGGAGCCCGGAGATCATGGGATACTGAATATGAAAATGATTCCATCTCTTTATTGATAGTTTCTAATTGTTCTGTACGCCTAATTACACGCTGTTCAAGATCGACGTTGAGCTGCTGAATTGTTTCCTCCATAAGAATGCGATCAGTTATATCGCGAATATTACATTGAATTACTTTTCTGTTGTCAACCAGGTAAACATTACTCACGAATTCTACTTTTATTTGTTTTCCATAAGCTGTTTCCAGCGGTAAGTTGGAATATTTGATATGCTCATCCTTTTGTAATTCCATAAATTTATCTTTATTAGCAGCAATATCTTTGAAGATTCCGATATTCCAAATATTTTTTTTTAGGAACACATCATGTGAGTATCCAAGCAATTCAATAAGATAAGAGTTAACATTTACAATCATTCCTGTATCCGCGTCAAGTATAATAATTCCGTCTCTTGCCGTTTCAAAAAGACGTCGGTAACGGGCCTCCGATATAGTCAGCGCTTCTTCAATCTGTTTATGTTTGGTTATATCCTGCGCAATTGTTGCAACAACTTTGTTTCCTTCCTTATCAAATATATTTGAAGAGTTCCATAGAACGGTCTTAACATCTTTATTTTTTGTTAAAATGTCTATCTCAATAATTTCCGATTTATCATCATTAATATTATTTTTTATCAGCTCAATTGTTAAATCAATTTTACCTCGCGGGAAGAGAATATCAATTTTTTTATCTATTACTTCGGCTGAAACATAACCGCTCAATTTTTCAAATTCATAGTTGAAACGCTTTATAGCAAATGAAGAGTCCCAGATAATAATTGGTGCATGCGCGTGATCTAGAAGAATGTCTAGGTACTCGCTGGTCAAACGGTTTTTTTCACTTAACGTTTTTTCTTTAATTCTTCGTTCGGTAATATCCTCAATTGCAAGAAGAATTATCTTTTCTTTCCCAAAGGCTCTTTTAATTTGCCGGGCATTTAAAAGCATAATTCGTTTACCGATTGTAGAGAATACGTGTTCAACTTCGTAGTTATCGAATGTTGTTTTTTCGGGAAGGATTGTCTCGAGCAATTTTCTTAACTTAGGTATATTCCACTGGTTATTACCAAGTTCATATATTAACCTTCCAATCGTTTCATCGGAGTTTACCTTAAAGAATTTATAAAATGAACGGCTGGCTGTAACAACTTTTAAATCCTGGTCCAGTACAATTAAAGGTTCCCGTACAGTATTAATAATATTCTCGGCGAATTGACTGGTGTCGTCGCCGGAATACAATTTAATTTTCATCGGAGGGGGATTATTTGCTGAATTTATATCTCCTTTTTTGTCGTTCTTTTTCATAATAATAACCTATGCCGGATTTATAATTGATTTTTGCAAAGTAAATTTAAACTTCGATCCTTTCCCTTCTTCACTCTCCACCCAAATCTTACCGCCGTTCCTTTCTATAAATTCTTTGCATAGCAGCAAACCCAATCCCGTACTCGATTCTCCATCGGTTCCTTGCGAACTTACTTTCTCTTCTATCTTGAAAAGTCTCTTTACATTTTTTTCGGAAATCCCAACTCCATTATCCTCAACCGATACTTCAATTTTGTCGCCATCTAAAGATTCGGACTTGATAATAGTTTTACCGTCTTTTCTAGTAAATTTAACTGCATTGGATAAGAGGTTTCTGAGTACGGTGTCGATCATTTTTTCATCTACGTAAACTTTTTGTGTATCATCAATTTCATTAATTATTTCTATTCTTTTTTGCAATGCCCGCTGGTAAATTGTTTCTATACTTTGCGAAACCATCTTAGATAAATCAGAGTCTTTAGGTGTAAAGTTAATAGAGCCCTTTTGCAATTGTGCCCACTCCAGTAAGTTTTCCAAAAGTTTATACAGGTTGCGGGCAGCTTCATTAAGCGATTTACTATTCTCTGCATATTCTTCAGGTGAAAATTTTTCGCTGGTATCAGACATTAGTTCCGTTAAATTTAGAAAACCGTTGAATGGGCTTTTTAGATCGTGTGCAATGATGGAAAAGAATTTATCTTTTTCCGCATTTAGTTTGATAAGCTCTTTATTGTTTTTTTTAATTTCTTCTTCTGCTTGTTTTTGTTGAGTAATATCCGTATGCATTCCCACCAATCCCACAATTACTCCATTCGCATCAGTTATCGCATCCGCCCGCAGTAATACATCGAATTTACGTCCGCTCTTTGATAACATCTCCACTTCTCCGTTCCACGTTCCGCCGCCTATAATTATATCGAATACCTTACGTCCAACATCCTTGTTCACATAAATCGCAGTACCTCCGCCTGCCGCTTCAACTTCCTCTATAGTATATTCAAAAATTTCTGTAAACGCCTTGTTGTGATAAAAATGATGTCCTTGCGGATCGGACATGCAGATAGCCTCACTTGAACTCTCCACTGCCTTATTAATTCGAAGAAGTATCTCTTCCATCCGCTTGCGTTCGGTGATATCCTGGTTAACCCCGAGCGCCTTAATGGTACGATTATCTGCATCTTTCTCAATACGAACATTGGCTGCGAAGTAGCCTATCTCACCGTGTGCATAGATTACACGGTATTCCATTTGGGAAGTATAAGCCGGGTCCGGGAGTTTCCAACGCTTTCCGAATTTCCTTCTCAATCATTACCCGGTCATCAGGGTAAATATACTTTTGTGCGAAATTGCCCGGAAGACATGATATAACCGCCTTCATGTTCTGCTGTTGTATTAAATAGTGAGAAGGATTGATCGGGAAAAGTAAACCGGTCGAGAGCGAAGTTATATTCCCATGTACTGAGTTTGGCAATATTCATAGCATCGGTTAACTTGGCTTCGCTTTCTTTAAGTTTCAGTTCAGCTAATTTGCGGTCTGTAACGTCCTGGCATGTACCAAATACGCGTTTCGGATTTCCTTTGTCGTCAACTTCCACCGTATTTCTTTCATGAATCCAACGGATTTCCCCGTTTGATGTTATGGTACGGAAATCAAAGTCAATCCCTTCACAAGTTTTCAGCGACTTTGTGACGAGTTCCTGAACCATCTTGCGGTCTTCCGGAATAACGGTTTCAAAAAAAGTTTCGATAGTGACGTCAATTGAGCTGTTGTGGAGATCGAAGATTTTATACATTTCATCCGACATTGCACCTGTGTTTTTGACAGGGTCCAATTCCCAGCTGCCGATGTGGCCTACATTCTGTGCTTCTTTTAACTGCTCTTCACTTCTCTTTAATTTATTTTCTGCAATTTTCTTTTCTGTTATATCCCTGTGGATGCCAACATTGCAGATTCTGCCGTCAATTTTAGTTATTTTAGAGGTGATTTCTGTGTCTATAATGCTGCCGTCTTTTCTTTGACACGGAATTTCAAGTGCAAGGGATTTCTCTTCCTTGCTTAAAGATTCTAACTCTTTAATGATCCACGGCAAATCCTGTTTCGGGTGAATGTCAGTTATACTCATCGATTTCAATTCGTTCTCGGTGTATCCAAGCATTCTGCACACAGCCGGATTTATATATATGAAAGCCTTTGTCTCAACATCTACGATACTGATACCGTCTGCACTTATTTCAAAAAGCAAACGAAATCGAGCTTCGCTTTCGCGCAGAGCTGCCTCTGTTTGCTTCCGTTCGGTAATATCGCGCACTACGGCAATGATGTACATTTTTTCAAGTTTCACAACAGTAATATTTATCTCAACCGGGAAGGTAGAGCCATCCTTGCGTTGGTGCAAAGATTCTATAATTGTTGCATTGGATAGTTGAATTTGATCCATTAATGATCGGAAGATTTCCGGTGTTTGACCCGGATCGATATCAAATATTTTCATGTTCAAAAGCTCACTCCGGCTATATCCAAGATCGGTACATGCCCGTTCATTCACATCGATAAACTGAGCTGTTTCCATATCAATTACCTCAATCGCATCATTCGACTTGTCAATCAGTGTCCGGAAAAGCCTGAGCGAATCTTCTGCTTGTTTGCGATCGGTAATATCAAAAATAACGCCATCAATATAAAGGGGCTTTCCATCTTCCCCACTAATCGGGATACCCTTTTCATAAAAATAGCTTAAATGGCCATCCTTTCTTTTAAATCTATATTCAACTTCAAATTCGCTGTTATTTTTTATCGCATTATTTACGATCTCCATCACGTGTGGTTTGTCTTCAGATAATATAAACGGATCGATGGAACAAATTTCTCCTTTTCGTAATTCATCTTTAGTATAGCCGGTAATTTGCTCAATAACATTGTTGAAAAATTCCATTTTACCCCGTTCCCTCAGGTAGAGCCGGTAAACAGAAGCGGGTAAATTTTCAGCCAGGGTTCGATAGGATTTTTCACTACGCTTTAATTCCTCTTCTGCTTGCTTTCGTTCGGTAATGTCCATGGCCGTGCCCATGTTTGCTTTACCACCCTCATAATCAATCATTTCAATCGAAAATATAACGTCCAGTCTTTTCCCTTTTTTAGTAATTAACACATAATCATGAGGCTCAACTTTAATGCCTTGAAATTGTTTTGAAAGATTTTGTATGGTTAGTTCTTTATATTCATCGGCAATCAATTTAAAGAAATCAAAATCATCGGAATAAAATTCTTCCTTTGAATAGCCCAATGCATCAGCGCCTTTTTTATTTACATAAACTATTTTCCCCTGGTAATTGATGAAAATTAAATTAGGTGATTGTTCTGCAAGTGTCATAAACTTCTGTTCATTCTCTTTCAACGCTTCAAGAAAATGTTTGCGTTCTGTTATATCAACATCAACTCCACGATAACCAATAAGATTATTTTTTTCATCAAGCATCGGAAATCCGCAAGTAGAAAGGAACACTCTTCTACCGTCTTTGTGTATATTACAATTTGTAAAATCTTTAATGTTTTGTTTACCCGCAATCGCAGCTAGAGCTCCCTGCTTAAGCTCTTCTTTATGTTCAGGTTCAAAAAAATCATAAAAATGTTTAATACCGATTAATTCATCGGGGGCATAACCCAATAACTCATTCACAATCGGATTTACATAAGTATACAAACCATTAATATCTACTTCCCAAATCCACTCGCCGATGCCTTCCGATATTTGTTTAAATCGCAGTTCGCTTTCCCGCAGCTTATTTTCTGCGATTTTACGTTCGGTTATTTCGCGTCCTATACCCAATACACCGATAAGATTTCCATCGACATCATACATCGGTGTTTTGATAGTTTCTGAAAAAATTCTATGTCCGTCGTCTGCAAAAGTCAGCCATTCTTCGTTATGGGTAGGCTTGCCTGCCGCCATGGCTTTCAAGTCATGCTCGCGGAAGAAAACTGCAAGCTCCCTGTTCACAAAATCGAAATCGGTTTTCCCAACAATGTCTGATTCCCTGGTACCGTAAAGACGCTCAAACATTGTATTGCATGCCAGATAAACACCTTCTTTATCTTTCAGCCAGATCAGGTCTGGAATAGTCTTTATAAGTGTATGTAATCGAGCTTCGCTAGCGAGCAGTTTTTTTTCAGCCAGCTTTTGTTCCGTAATATCACGCCATAAACAGTAGT
>CAVUCX010000024.1:0-4995 GCA_963739955.1 uncultured Bacteroidota bacterium
AGATACGGTAAAAGTTGAAAGTGATATTAAATTAGAAGATACCATTAATATCAGTTATCAATTTGAGATTCCGGAAATAATCGATCAGCTCACAAAGCTGAAACCCAAGGTTTACGACATAGCTCTTCTGAATACTTTCAGCGATTTGAATTTACATGGAAAAGATTTTCAAGTTAAAATCGATTTACTCGAAAACGTGCCGTTAATATCCGATAAATCGGTACCGGTTTTAATTGGTAAACAGGTGCTAAAACCCAAGTTCAACAATGAAATAAAATTCGTTTTAAATAAAAGTAATTTTTCCGATCAAATTGAACTTGCAAGAGTCTCCGTTAAAAAGGCTAACTCCGTCGAATTTAATTCGAAGACAAAGCTAGTCCGTTCAATTAAATATGATTACGAAACTTCCTTGAACCCGATTCCGGAAAATAAATCATCGGCTGTCGATCTGGATGCAATAAATAAAATCCTGCAGCCTGAGATAAGTTTAAGCGAAGAAGAATTAAGTAAAATATTTAATAACCTTTATCCTTATCAGAAAGAAGGCGTTGAATTTTTAAGCGGGAATCGTCGGGCTTTTTTAGCAGATGAATTAGGATTGGGAAAAACGGTTCAGGCGATTACAGCAATAAAATATCTGATAAGAAAAAGAGAAATTAAAACGGCGCTGATAGTAACTCAAAGTCATTATACAGGCAGTGCCGATTTTAACGCAAAGATAAAAGACTATTACGGCTGGGAAGGTCAAATAAAACGTTTTGCCGACGATATCACGGGTTTAGTTCTAAATTCAAATGTTTCCGGAGTAATAAAAGGTTTAGAGCAACCGGCGCAAATTTTTATTGTGCCATACTCAATTTTGGGAGAGGATACTCACAACGAAATATTTAAATCCGGCAAGTTTAAACTTATAGATTGCATCTGCCTTGACGATGCGGAAATTTTATTTTCATCATACAGCAGGTTTGAAAAAATAGCAAAGGGTGCGAATCCCAAATATTTCTGGGTATTATCAGACTATCCCGACGATCAGTTTTATCAGAAAATTGCGGCAGAGTTTAATTTTAATGCGAAGCTGGCTCGTTCAAAAGAACAGGTTAACAATCAACTACCGTTGCAAGTCAGACAAGATTATTGGTGTGATCTTGATAAAAAACAATTTTCGGAGTACGATCAGTCTCTGTTCCAGGTGAAAAACCAGATTGATGATGTACTTTCCACCGGTAACCCTTATAGGTTACAGGCAAAAGTATTTACCCTTCTCCATCAACTTAAACAGATAACAAATTTTTATTCGGAAGAGATTTCGAGCAACAAGGCAAAATTATTATTAATGCATCTTGATTCCATGATAAAGTTCGGCAGCAGGACTGTCATATTTTCACAATACGATAAATTCGGAACGCAGAAATTAATCGAATTATTTAAACAAAAAAATATACCCTTTATAAGTTATTCCCCGAGCATGGCATTAAATGAAATAGAAAAATCGGTAAAGAAATTTGTAAGCGATAAATCCATTAAAGTATTCTTAATAAATACTCAGGCCGACATAACCAATATTAAATTTTCGGGTATAGATTTTATTGTTCATTTCGATCAGTGGTGGATTCCGACTAAACAATGGCAGCTTGAAGATAAAATCACCAATTATAATTCGAATAAAACTTCCATTCATGTTATAAGCTATTTGACCAGGAATACTATTGACGAGAAATTGTATCTTAAGCTGGTGGACAAGTATTTAATGACGAAGAATTTAATCGACACACTCGGCGCGATTACTTTTTCAAAATTATTCTCGGAGAACGACTGGCTGGATATATTCGATTTCCCTAAAGATAAAAAATATCAAGGAACAGCCATTATCTGTTTTTGTCGATAAGTTACTGGCTTTATCTCCTGAACTGGTAATAGATAAAATAATGCATTTATTTTCAAATTTGGGATATAAATATGTAGAAAAAAATGAAATTGAAAAAAGAAAGCAATACATTCTGAAAGGTACTTTCGATAAAGAAAAACAGCCCGTTGAATTTGTTGCATACTGTTTCCCGACCAATAAAAAACTTGACCCGGATCTTATAAATAAAATATTCAGCGAAGCTAATGATAAATTATTTTTAAAAAGAGTATTTATAATTACATTAAGTTCGCATGATTATTCCAAAACTTATGACTCTCCCGTAAACCTCACAATTTTAAATATGGATGTGATTTCAAAATATTTCCAGATGTTAGGGATAATATAAAATATCATACCTCATACGATTTGCCTGATTAACAGCAATTCCACTTTCCAATTAATATTATTTTGATAGAAACAACACCCGGTTATCGGATATTTTTGTATTATAATATATAATTGAAAGCTCATTGAAACGGTTAATATAGGAGATAATATGCTGCAAAATAAAGTTGCGATTGTAACAGGGGCAAACAGCGGAATCGGAAGAGCCGTTGCATTAGAATTGGGGAAAGAAGGCGCTTCGGTTACGATTGATTATGTAGTGGATCCTGAGTCGGCAGAGGAATTGGAATCTGAGATTTTGAAACTCGGAGACAAAGCAATAATGGTAAAAGCGGATGTAAGTAAAATCTCTGATTTAAAAAACTTAATAAACGAAACAATAATAAATTTTGGTAAAGTGGATATACTTGTAAACAATGCGGGTATTGAAACAAGAACATCCGTGCTTGATACTACGGAAGAGCAATATGATAAAGTTTTGTCTGTGAATTTAAAAAGCGCGTTCTTCGGAACTCAATTTGCCGCTCAAAAAATGATCGAGCAAAAAATAAAAGGGAAGATAATAAATATTTCATCGGTACATGAAGATTGGCCGATGCCGGGTAATGCACCTTACTGTTGTTCCAAAGGCGGAATGAGAATGCTGACAAGGACGGCAGGAGTTGAACTTGCAAAATACGGTATTACGGTAGTTGGTGTCGGTCCGGGAGCTGTTAATACGGCAATAAATAAAGATACGGTTTCGGATAAGAAAAAAATGGAAGAATTAAATTCGTATATTCCGCTAGGACGAATGGCCCAGCCGAATGAAATTGCGGGACTGGTTGCCTGGCTTGCATCCGATAAAGCCTCTTATATTACATCCACTACATATTTTGTTGACGGAGGTATTATGCAGGCGAGTCTTGGCTTATAATTTTTTAACAAGAAAGGTATTATGTATTCCGGATACGGGTTCAGAGATTTTGAGATAGGGGATGTAAATGTAATCAAGCATGGCGGTAAATATCATCTTTTTCACCTAACGCTGCCTAATCATGCTTATATAGCTCATGCAGTAAGCGAAGACGGCTTGAAATGGCAGAGAGTTAAAAACGCTATATTTATTAGCGATCCCAGGGCCTGGGATGATGATATGCTTTGGACGATGCATGTTTCGCCTAATCCGTACAAGCCCGGTGCCTGGAGAATGTTTTATACCGGCCTTTGCATGGGTGAGAGAAGCCGTATTCAGCGAATCGGTCTGGCACTTAGCGACGATCTATTTAACTGGGAAAAAGTAAAAACAACACCTTATCCTCTGGAAATCCCCGGAGAGCATTATGAACACAGTCTTGACGAAGGACGCCATTGGGTAAGTTTTCGCGATCCCTTTTGTTACATTGAAAACGGGAAAGTATATTTGGTTGCCGCAGCACGAGTAAATAAAGGTCCGGTAATCCGCCGGGGCTGTGTCGCGTTTATTAAAGAATTAAAGGAAAACAATTTTGAGTTTCATCCGCCGCTTTTTCAGCCTATGCACTATGACGATGTTGAAGTACCGAATATCTTTAAACTCAAAGACCGTTATTATCTTTTGGGCTCAATACGCGAAGATGTGAAAGTACATTATTGGTGGGCGGACAAGCTGGAAGGGCCTTACAAAAATTATGCTGATAATGTATTAATGCCCCAGGGAAATTATGCGGCTAGGGTATCTCAGGAGGAGAACGAATATCTAGTCTGGAATTTCTTTTATAAAGGCCTAACCACAAAAGGTCGCCATTTGATGGCACCTCCTAAAGAATTGGTTGTAGACGGAAACGGAGAGTTAAGATTAAAATCTTTCAGGGGATTCGACCAGTTGTCGTCGCAGAATAAAAACTTGGACGAATTGATTCCGCTTAAAACATTATTTGAAAATGAGAACGCGTCTTATGAGACTGAAGAATCTGTTATAAAAATATTCTGTGATAGCGGTTTCGAAGCATTCTTGCTTAAAGATAAAATAAAAAATTTCAAGCTCACGGGGGAATTTAACTTAGAAGGGTACGGTAAATACGGCCTGGTATTTCGTATCAATGACGAAGGTGACGGATATTATCTGAGTCTTGATTTCCTAAAAGGACTTGTTCAAATAAGAGCCTGGGGTAGAAGGCCGCACGGAGTAGTGGAAGAAGCATTTGAATATGAGCAGCTTCAGTCGGCTCATTATGTTCCTAATAAAGGTACTCATACCTTTTCTTTGATTGCATATGAACAGTATATCGAATTTTCGCTAAACGGTTATGTGCTTCTTTCGCTTGCCGACGACCGGTATGGGTCAGGCAGAGCCGGTTTCTATGTGGAAAATGCCACAATGCGAATCAGTAAGATGAAGCTGCAGAAATTTAATGAAATCGAAATGGAGAGTTATCCTTTGTCAATCCCTAACTTCTAAATTAAATCCCGGGAAAAAGAAAGAGGCAGTCACTTAAGTGTTTCGAATGTCACGGCAGCGGACATGCATTGTCGAATCGAGTATTCAGCGGAATTTATGCTTCGACTCCGCTCAGCATGACATGATCTCGGCTCCACTCAGCACGTCATGATCCTGACTTCGTTTTGTGTAATATAATCCCGGCTCATAAGACCGCATCTCTTATTAAACATGAAATGATAAAATCCAAAGTCCATTAGTAAGCTTGCTCAATTATTTATCCGAGTAATAAACAAGGTATTCCCACGGTTTCATTTCCAAAGACATATTTTTTTTCATGGTGATG
>CAVUCX010000025.1:0-55364 GCA_963739955.1 uncultured Bacteroidota bacterium
CCCGGACGTATTGTTATACTGCGGAGTAGCAAAACCGTTTGCATCGGATTGATAATTCACACTTTTAGTAAGCGACCATCCTACTTTCCAGTTTAGATCTATCTTTGCACCCTCCCAGAGCGGTTTTGATGTACTAAAGTCAAGATTGTTCCTTTGATTATACGAATCGGTTATACTTAGCCCCGGCGCTCTCCTGCCTACGGCCGAATTCAATCCCAGCATGAACAATCTGGACGGCCCGTCGTTCTGATGATATGTCAGGCCCCAGAAATTTGAAATTCCCGTACCCTGTTGCGAACAGACTTCCGCGTCCGAGACTATTGTCCGAAGACAGATTAATATTTATAGCGTCATAGTCGAATAATAATATTTTGGCAAGTGATCTTAAAAGATAAAAAGCGTGCAAAATAGAAGGTGCTTTCTTCTTGGTACTTATCGAAGAAGTATCTTTCAATGCAAGTGAATCACGCGCAGTAAGATTTCCCTCATTGTCCCTGTTTAGATTTCTATTTCCTTCATTTGCTGGATTTCTTTCACCTCGCGCATTTCGCTCATTCGAGAAGTCCCTGTTATTTCTTTGAATCCCAGGTTGTGTATTTTCACCGCGCATATTTTCATCATTCTTCTGCTCGAACAGCGGAGCCATCAAAGATTTAAGAGCCAATCTTAAGCCTGCGCTGGCATGATTCGAAAAACCTGCGCTTCTGCCTGCCTCCTTCTGACTGAAATTATTATTCCACTGGTAGCTTGCTGAATAATTCGCGCTTATTTGAAAATACTGATTTAAATTCCAAAAAGTAGGAAGCATTGGATTGGTTCGAAAATCTATTGTCTGTTGAAGCTGGTAATCTCTTCCGAAATAAGCTCCCGACAAAATGTCATGCCAAATCATACTCTCGGGTCGATATTGCTGATTCTGTGTTGAGCCTGCCATCTCAAGGTAAGCGAGTGATGCGTTTACCGATAAATTATAATTGGCGCTCAAATTTAAAAATCCCCCGTCCGTAAATTTCCATAAAAAATTAAGACTTCTAGACGTACCGAAATCGTGGGAAGTGTTTAACCTAGAGGGAGTATAACCAAGCTGCCTGTTAACACTCGTATTCCTGTTTCTTCTCATAGATACGTTTGCCGATATATTCTGCGGGGCATAATAAACTTTCAGGTTTCTGTAGTCGGGAAGAAGACTAAAAATAGAACCGATAAATGGTATTCGCGCCGGTTCAATATAATCATCGGGACTGAAATTAAATCCGTAACTAGCCGAAGCATTCCATACCCAGGTCTTATTGGAAAGGATTGTCGGATTACGGCTGAACGTTTTATTAAAATTGAAACCGAGCGTTATAGCATTAATAGTGCTTTTTATCAGCCAATAGTTCGACGGAATTTTGAAACTAATTCCGGATGAAGACCACGAATCGGAAACATTTAATGTCTGCGAATCAGTAATAATCTGATTAGCAGATTTCTGAGTTGATGAAACGCGTCCGGTCGAGTCCCCAACAGGCTGCGCTGCTAATTGCGCTGCTTTTTCCACTTTTATGTCCGTACCCGGCAGATATAACGGTTTACCTACGGATTCAGAATGAGAATAATTTAGTTTAAAATTACTTCCCTGAAGATTGAAAGGCAGCAATTTGAGTAAATCCAGATTAGCGGACATACTCCAATTTCTCGAATCAACCCTGGAGCCGAATTGGTCTGAAAGCCTATGGAAATAAGGATCTGTCCTGCTCATATTAAAATTGACAGACATCAGATCAGCGAAATTAAGCGATGTAGACATAGTATATGCCCAGCCAGGGTGGTTATCGGCTCCTATTACTCTAAGCTCATTTATCCACACATGGCCGAACAATTTTGTGCCCAGTTTATTCCGGCTGTTAATTGAATTATTGTGTATTCCGAAAGTAATATACTTAATTGAAGTTAATGAGGGTTTGCCTTTAACTCCGTAGTAATGGCCCGGTAAACCAGCTACGGGAATTGTATAAAGCCCTCTCTGCTGGGCAGAATCAAGACCTGATTTTATCGCAGTTAATTCGCTGAAATCAACTCCTACGTCGTTCCACCCGGCAACAACAGGCTGAAGATACTCATAATAATTGCTTGTATCAGTACCGAACCTGATATAAACTTGTGCATTATAATTTCCGTAGGCTGAATCGGAAACATTGGAGGTTGGACTTACTTCATCTCCATGTACGAAAAATTTTAACTGATGATAATTAAATAAATCCATCGGGGCCGATAAATATTTAACAGCTTCCCTTGTCGAATCAGGAGCCAAACCGTTTAAAATCAAATCCATGGATTGTTCGTTGCCGTATACCTGCTGCTGTGGCTGGCTGTGATCCCTTGCTCTGTTTACACCCGGAGGGCTGGTATAATTAGAGTTGTCTTCAATATTTATAACGGAAACCGACATAATTGTATCTTTCGGTAAAGCAGCCTGCCACTGATTTCCTACAAGGTTAAAGTCGGCAATACGAAGATGAACCTCACCCGTTTCATTAGTGCAGAACATTCTAATATATTCAACATCCGAAAGACTAGGCTGGTTGACAGTCAAAGCTGTATCCCTTAACGGAATACTTATTAAATACCAGCCTTTTCCGTTGCCGCTTTCTCCCGTAATAAATTTATTTTGGGATTTTATAGTATCAAGATTAACCTCGTACCTGAAATAGCTGTTAACTCGATCCAGGTTGCCGTTAAGATTCAAGTCTTCGGTATCGGGAATTTTGCCGATGTCCGTTAAAATGGCGTTTTTTTCAGTGCCGTTAATGTGATAATATTTCGCTATTGTTTCCTTTTCGTTGTTTTCAGGATCCGAAGTGTTAAAAGAAAAATCGTCGCCGCTCGGGTCGGCTTTAGTCGCCGCCGGGAAATGATTTCTTTTGCAATACGCTCTCTCAGCGTCATTATCCATGGTATCGATACCCAGGTCTTCTCCAGGATCAATTACCCCGTTCAGGTGTATAAAATCTTCTGTATTAAGAATGTTATTTGGGATTACATCTTCGCTAATTCTCCCTAGATCAATATATAATTTTGAATCCGGCGGCGCATGCGAAATATGCAGCCAGAATTGAACATACTGAATATTCTGCGATTGAAGATCGTTTGCGGTAGAAGATAATAACTTCATTATTCCGCCCCAGTTTTTCCTGGGATCCTCTTTTAATTTAGGATCATAGTTATAGGTTCCGGCTGAATCCGGCAAAAAGATGTAGTCAAGCGTCTGGACCTGTTGATTCTGCTGAGCAACCTGTTTTAACGGCCAGATATCCGTTACCTTTACATCAGAAGGAGTAATAGTATACCATAATGATTTTGCTTTATATGCCATATCTTCCTGGAAAGTCAAACCCTTTAAATATTGATTAATGTCGACGGGCGGACTTAGATCTTTCCATGAGGTATAGGATATTCCCACAGGAATCATCTTTTTAGCGCCTTCAAAATCATCAATATAAGCTATACTCTGGCCGTTATCATCAGGGATTGTACTTTTTTTAGTATTAGGATCCGGTTTGATATAAGCCGCTTCACCCGATAAAGAAATAGAGGACTTAGCCTTGGTCGAAACAATATTATCCAGGGCGCTGGTTAAAAACGGCAGGTCCTGTTTAGTATTAAAATCAACCCCCATAATAGTATTACTTAGCGGTTCTTCACCTATCCTGACTTTATCGTTTAATGATTGCTGATTCAAATTTAAAATCGAAAAACCGAGTTTCGTATTATCCGATATATTCATCTCGCCGCGTGCGCCGAGCAAAGTTTTTGAAGCTAATTGGAACAGATCGTTCTGCTCGTAAGTGATTTTGAGATCAGCACCGGGTGCAAGGGCATCCTGGTTCAATATGTTCAATTGCCCTATATTATAATCTACGGAGTAATCCACTCCGGCGGTAAGTTCTCTTCCGTTCAAAGTAACACGAACTGAATTTTCGACAATATTAAAGCCAAGCTGATAAACGGATGTAGCCGTCCCGGAATATTTCCCGGTTAATTCCCATCTGTCATGAATTTTATCCTGCTGCGCGTAATACTGGGTAGTATCATAAATAGCCTGATAAGCAAGTGAGTCCGGAATTCCTTCTTGCGCTATATTTTTACCGAACGGCTGCAGATATGGAAAGATGATTTCCCCGGTAGCCGGTAATATAGTTAGTCCCGGCCGCCAGTCAAACACACCGTCCGGAGTTGCATTAGTAAGACTTGCGTCATAATTATCCAAACCGAAAGCGTGAAGTAATTTTACAGTACCTTTATCAGTCGGCAGATCTGTAACCGGGTCCTGCCCGGGTATTTCATACTTAATTTGAAAATCGAAACCGTCCTGTTTAATGTTTCTTCCGCGTATAGGATAAATATTTTTTAAAAGGAGTTTCCATGCTTCTTTATATTGAGGTTTTAAGTAAGAAGGTTTAATTAACTTAAGCACTAATTTTTTTGAAGTATCGGCGTTTGCGCTTGTTAAGAAATCTCCGTAAAAAATATCATTTGCATCTCCGGGCGCCCCATTGTCTATTTCGTATGCCACGGCAATAGCATCCTGGTCCTGAATGTTGGCATTGAAAGTTATAAATCCCGTATATTCGTGTAATGTATAATCAACACCATCCTGCAGTTTTACGAACCTGCCCGTCTCCACAAGTCCCTTGTTAGAACTTGCGGTATCCTTCGCATATACATCCGGATAAGTTCCGCCTTTACTGAGCCCCGGAAGGTTCATATACGCGTTAACCTGTCTTTCTTTCGATTTATCGTATGTTTGGCCCGACACTGATTTCCATACTTCAATTTTTACGATATGCAGAACATCGCTTTTTACCGGAGTGGCGTTTCCGTAATATTTGTAAAACCAATTTTGATCAGGATCTGTATTGGCATAAATAGCATCCACAAAATAATTATTAGTTGAATAATCGTAAGGCCTAATTTGGAATGTCTGCGAGGTAGAGCCGTTTGATACATTAACTTCCTTTGTCTGTCCTTTTTTCTGGCTGGCTAAAGTAGTCAATGTAAGTGGACCAAGCTGGAATTTCGCTTTAACACCAAATAAAGCTTCACCGCCGCCGACCAGTGGTGAAGTTTGCAGAGAAACGTTTCCGGCTTCTACGCTTTGAACTATTTCGTCTTGGTATCCGGTATATTTGATCTTTAACTGGTTCTCATATTCAAATGTACGTTCCGTATTCCAGTCGGCGCTTATATTTAGTTTATCTCCGATAGTTCCGTTAACGTTTATCTGAACCTGCTGCTGGAAATCGGGTTCATTGGTAGTATTACCCAATCTGGAAGCTGTTATACCTTCGATAGTTTGACTTTTCCATGCGCCGTGTATATCAACCGCTCCGCCTATTCTCAGGCTGATTTTAGGCTTACCGAAAATACTTAACACACCTACGCTGGGAAGCGGTATCTCAAAATTCGTAAAACTCTTTATTAATTCACCAAGCTCATTTTTTGAACCTTTAAGCTCATAGGCGTTTGCGATATCCTCCCATTGCTTTTGCCGGTTTAAGGCCAATTTAAGTTTGATATATTCTTCTATCGGAAGCTTCAATAATATTTTCGGCTGCTGACCCGCAATCTCATCTATTATCTCGACAAACTTACCGCTCGAATCTATTTTTACGGATCTTGTGGTAAAAGCCGCAGAAGGCTGCGCAAAGAATTCCGAACCGGGCTGCTGAGTTAAACTTACGTAAGGTTCATCGTTTCTCTGATAACGGAAATATTTAAGACGAGCTGTAGAATCCCTTGCCATGGCATTTAAAACAGCTGTATCCTGTTCAACGGTTATTGAATCTTTTTTAAATCTCGTTGAATCCGCTAATTTGCCGGTAGAATCAATCCTTAAAGAATCGGCCTTTGTAAGCGTTTTTGATGAGTCTGCAGGTATATTTAAGGGTATACGCAGTTCCGGATCGGTTTTTAAATTTGAAGCGATGCTGCTTTTTTTGTTGTCCGGCTGGAGATTATTTTCAAAGGAAGAAGTGTTCAATAAGGAATAATATTTAAAAAGAGCGTCTACCCAAAAGCCGTCGTTTATTTGCGAAACGTATGGATCGAGAAAACCCATATTAATTGCTGCATAGAATACAATCATCCCGAATACCGAGGCGCGGGCAATCTCCGAAGACAATTTTCTGATTCTCTGTTTAATAAGAATCCCTTATTGGAAATGTTAATAACTTAAACTAAAGTAGAAACTATCTATAATATTCCTCCCGTTTTAATTTTACGCGCAAAAAATTATTAAATAAAGGATTCATTATCAAGGAAATAAATAGTAAATTGTGTAATTTTGAACTGAATTTAGAACATATTTGTCAATTTAATAAGGTAAAATTTAATTCACTTATTTTTTCTTTACTTAAGTTAAACCCAAAATACTTTCGCGAGGGAGAATAATCAAAATTTATTCAGGGTGTAAATTTAGTTAACTTTTTAATTATTTCTGAATAATCGGGAAAAAGATTTAATAAAAAATTTCTTTCTCCTAATTCAAAATCCTCAAAATCAAATCCGGGGGATACTGTACAACCGATTAAACCGAAAGATTTTTTATCTTGAAGTTCAGCTCCGAACCAGCATCCTTTAGGAATAGTAACCTGAAAAAGTTCGCCGCTTCCCAGATCTTTTCCCAATTTTTTCACGGTTAACTTGCCTTGTTCTTCCAGCATATAAATAAGTATCGCTGAACCATCGTAAAAATGCCATATTTCATCTGATTTCAAACTGTGAAGATTGGATACTTGATTTCCTTCCAGTAAAAAATAGATCGATGTAGCGAATGCTCTGTTTTTATTATATCTGCCGGGTAAATAACCAGCCTCATAATATTCGGCACTTCGATATATCTCATTGAAATATCCGCCTTCCGGGTGGCGGTTCAAATGAAGCTTTGAAATATATTCTTGGGCTTTTATATCCATAATTACTTTTACATTCAATTCATCTTGTTTTCTTTAATATAAAAGGAATAAAAGATAATGAAATGTTCTCTTACTTAACAAATTATTTGTAGGGTAAATATTTTGATATCCGTTTTAAAGAGATTTCCATAAAAACATTTATAAATTGACATAAGTTCGCTTAAAACGATTTTGATTTTTTATCCGGATGAATGCCGCCGAAATAATTTATAATCGAAAGAAGAAAAAATCCCGCGCACCAGCCGGCAACAACCTGCCAGGGATCGTGTGAACCGACAATAACCCTGCTTATTCCGATGAGTATTATTAATACAACCGCGGAAGATTTCACAACAAACCGTGCTTTATTATCGGATATTTTTCTGTTTATATAATCGGCTAATATCGAAAAAACCACAAACGAGGCCATGGCATGTCCGCTGGGAAAAGATAAATTGTCTGCGAATATAAAATCCAGGAATGAATCGGGTCTGTTATGATTAAATAAGTATTTAAGTGAAAAGAGTAAAATCCCGGTAATTAAAACCGCCGTTATAAATTTCAATAATATTTTTTTCTCTTTCACAAAGAAAAGATATACTGACACAAAACAAGTAATTATGATCATCTCTGTTGGTCCGCCGATTGCGGAAATATCTCTGTTTATATTTACAAACAAAGCCGGTCCGTAAGAATGCGACCATTTATTTGTCTGCCCCAATGTTTCATTCAGAAACGCGCGGTAGTTTATAATATGAGGATTATGTGAAAACCACAGCATGAATAAAAAGACAGATGCGGCAAATGCTAGTTTAAACAAAAGAGTATGTAATGCCCGCCAGGATTTTTTTCCCAATACTGCTTTCCGTAAAATGTATAATAATAAAAATACTAATTAATAGTTTCTTTGAAAAATAATTATTCGTTTATTTTTATCAAGATTCATCAGAAATAATTTATCGGAAGTTATTAATACGTTGTAAGGAGGACGCCACTGCATGCTGCTCTTTCTTTCGTAATCCGGAACGCTCCAGTCACTGCCGTCTTCCGTGAATAAAACCGCACCCTCGTTCATCTCGCTGATCACCTTAGAATAAAATCCGGAATACATGGGAAAGTTGCCTGAAATGTGCTTGACGGAAATTTTTTCACCCCGTACAAATGCAATACCGTTTTTAAGCTGAGCGTCGACAATAATAATTATTTTTGAGCCGGATCTTACGGGTTCGATTTTAGGTGTCGACCATATCGAACCGTCAGATAATTCAAATAGATTACCGTTGATTAGAAGAATCTTTCCGTTAATATAATTCACTTTCAATAATTCGTTTGTTTTTGCAAAAGAAAATTGAAACGTAAATATGAGAACTACAGAGATCATAATTGCCAGATGTTTCATTTTAGTCACTCCGGATTTAGAATTTTGTCCTAATTTTAATGAGGATTATTGTTGTATTAATTATGGGGAGATAAACCGCGGTTATATAATTTGCCGGGATATCAATATAGTTGCTACCGTTAAAAAAACTTTGGAGATCATAACCCGAAGTATACCGGATTGTGCCGGCTGCGGAATCTCCGTCTGTAGTATTAGTTTTGAAATTTGTCAATTTGAGTTCTGTGCAATATTTAACTATTCAATAAAAGCTGTCGTTTAACCGGTACTTTATACCATCAGCATGCAGTAAAATTACCACGCCGGTTTTACGAACAATTGATTTTAGTTCAATTCCAAATGTTTATTTGATTTAGAATAATTTTAGATATTATCTGAATTAAAAAAAACGTAATAATAATATCATATATAACCTTGCCCCTGATTTGCGAGGTCTCCTTGATATGTTTCTCATGATTTCAAAATTCTACGCTTTAAAATAATTATTTTTTTAAATTTAATCAAAGTTAATAATAAATATCCTGTATAAATCTCACAAAACAATTGCGACCAAGTTTTTATTCATTTTACGTAATTAATTCACGAAAGGATCTAACTGACTGGAGAGAGTTATATCCGGAAGATTGAAGCAGAGTTAATATTCCGTAAAGTTACATGGTACAAACCGCCGTATATTCGGAATCCCTACCTGCTACAGATAATAAATAATTGTATGTTTTGATAGATGTTTCAGTCATGATTATGTATACTTTGTACTAAAATTATATTATTTTTTTACCAATATTTATTCCCGATTAAGTCTGCAAATTTTTTCTTATAAAACACGGAGATTAAAAATGTCAAGTAATAAAAAATCCGCAAAAGGTAATAGCCGCAGAGATTTTTTAAAGACAAGCGTACTCGGCGGTATGGCAGCCGTTTCTCTCCCCTCCTTTTCTTTCATGGAAAATGCCGCTGCATCAACTTTAAAATATGCAAAATCGGATCTTTCCGAATTTGATGAAATTACTATAGATGAAATCTCTGCAGGATTAAAGTCGGGCAAATACACCATCAAGTCAGTTGCAGAGCATTATATTTCCAGGATAAACGAATTTGATAAAAAGGGACCGGCATTAAACAGCGTAATTGAACTGAATCCGGATACTCTTACCATTGCCGATTCATTAGATAAAGAATTAAAAGAAAAAGGACCCCGCAGTCCGATGCACGGAATACCTGTTCTGATTAAGGACAACATAGATACAGCAGACGGTATGCAGACAACAGCCGGTTCTTTAGCATTACTGGGATCAAAGCCGTTAAAAGATTCATTTCTTGTAAAACAGCTTCGCGATGCAGGAGCATTAATATTGGGTAAAACCAACTTAAGCGAATGGGCAAATATGCGCTCTACCCATTCTACCAGCGGGTGGAGCGGTCGGGGCGGACTTACAAAAAATCCTTATGCTCTTGACAGAAATACGTCGGGTTCCAGTTCAGGTTCCGGCTCTGCGGTTTCTGCTAATCTGTGCGCGGTAGCGATCGGAACAGAAACCGACGGCTCTGTTGTAAGCCCATCCTCAATTAACGGCGTTGTGGGTATAAAGCCGACGGTTGGTCTGGTTAGCCGCGCCGGGATAATTCCCATTTCTCATTCGCAGGATACGGCCGGACCGATGGCAAGAACAGTGTATGATGCCGCGGTTCTGCTCGGTGCTATGACTGGTGTGGATGCTGAGGACGAAGCAACGGATAACAGTAAAAGGAAATCATTCAAAGATTACACGCAGTTTTTAGATCCCGAAGGACTTAAAGGCGCGAGAGTAGGCGTTGTACGTAAGTATTTCGGATTTCATCCTGCAGTCGATGAGATTATGGAGAAAACACTCGAAACTCTTAAAAAGAACGGTGCTGTGATAATCGATCCGGCAGACATAGATGCTATCGGAAAGGTTGATGATTCCGAAATGACTGTTTTGCTTTACGAGCTTAAAGCCGATATGAAAAAGTATTTTGATCACAGGGGGCCGGATTCTCCCGCGCATACACTTGAAGATCTTATCGAATTCAATAAAAAGCATGCGTCCGAAGAAATGCCTTACTTCAAGCAGGAACTTTTTTTAGAAGCTGAAAAAAAAGGACCGTTAACCGATAAAAAGTACCTCGACGCTCTGGCAAAAAACCATCGCTTAACCCGTAAGGAAGGCATTGATGCGGTGATGACTAAATATAATTTGGAAGCGTTATTGGCCCCAACCGATAGTCCTGCATGGATGACCGATCTTGTGGACGGCGATCATTTTCTCGGCGGCAGTTCTCAGCTTGCCGCTGTTGCCGGCTATCCGAGTATTACCGTTCCAGCCGGATTCGTATTCGGTTTGCCGGTAGGTGTTTCATTTTTCGGCAGGGCATGGAGCGAACCGGTTCTGCTTAAAATAGCTTACGGTTTTGAACAAGTATCAAAGGTCCGTAAACAGCCGGGTTTTCTTACAACAGCTGATTTGAAAGTCTAGTTTTTCTCAGTAACGGAGAGTTAATGATATAAGAGCTCTTACTTATTTTTCAATGAATAACTTTTGGATTTATTTTATTAAAACTGCTTTAATTGTTTTTTTGAAATTATTTGTTTTAAGCATAATAAAATAAATTCCACTGGCAACGTTGATGTTACTTTTATCCTTGCCGTTCCAATCGACAAAATAAGAACCCTGATTCAAATTTTTATTTAATAAATTTCTTACTTTCCTTCCTTGTATATTAAATACGGAGATACTAACATCGGTGTTGTAAGGAATTACAAATTTTATTTTTGTGCTCGGATTAAAAGGATTCGGATAATTTTGATAAAGTGCAAAATTCTCCGGCATCCGGCTGCTCGATCTAACACCCGTTACCATAAAATTAAATTTTCCGCTTCCGGCATATTTCGTAACTATTATCGGAATCTTAGCCGCATCGTCGGGGCTATAGCTATAATAATCTGCCGGATCGAAGGCGTTGCCGTTGACTAAAATAGGACCGCTGTTCTCTGTAAAATTATTTTTTGCTTCGAGATATCCGGCCGGAGAACTTCCCTCCCCGATGTGAGTGGGAGCCTTAACGTCTCTGAAATAATTGGATTCGACCAGCACCCTGGCGGTATCTGTAGAGGCAATACCGTAGCCCGTTGCACCCATACCTGTTCCGCCTTTTGTACCGTCGTAAAAATTATTAAAGACATGGCATTCAGCCCATCTTACCCGAGGATGACGTTGAGTAGTATTATCCCACCAGTTATGATGATATGTGGTTTTCAACAGACCCTGCTCATCTGTAGATTTATCCGAATATCCCAGCAGAGATGTTTTATTATGATTATAAAAATGACACCATGAAACAGTAACATAATTAGTACGGTGGGTTATATCCAGAAGACCGTCATGTGTTCCGCCGTGGTCGGTGCCGCCGCTATCAATTTCAGGCGAATCTGAAAATGTACAATGATCGATCCAGATATGATGGGTAGAGTTCGAACTGGTGGTGTTAATTGTAATACAGTCAGGCTTGCAATTACCGAATTCAATATTCCTTACAATTATATTCACCGCGTTTGTTATTGCAATGCCTACGCCGTCGAACTTAGCACCGTTACCGGCTCCTAAAAATGTAATATTAGAGACTCCTTTGCAGCTCAGCTGTCCGGTGCCGACCAATGTATCCTCTATAATATAGACAACGGGTTTTTTATTTATCTTCACTCTCGTTGCAAGATCAGTTGTAAGTTTTGCCAGATCACTAATTAAAACAGTATCCCCGCCTTCCCCTCCGGTAGTTCCGTTCTGGCCGTAAGCATCAACAGAAGCAAATCCTATCGGTGAATCTTCGAAATGGTTTATTGTCGTATCAAAATCTAGATAGAAAACGGCGGTGATATGTTTATCCGAGTTCATAATAATAGTATCAGGATTTTGTGTGCTGGAAAGGTCACCGGACCAGTTAATAAATTTATATCCTTTGCCGGGAACAGCGGTTAATTTAACCTGAGTATTCTCATTGTATACACTATCGGCAGGATCGACGGTAATCTTGCCTCCGGCATAACTAAGTGATAGATCATACTGCGGAATTCCGGGAGCGCCGGTCACCTCTATTTTATCTATATTGGGAGCCCCGTTTACGGTGTTGCTGATAAATCTCAATCTGTTAAGTCCCTGAACCAGATAAAGCTTTACTGAATCCGTCTGCCATGAAGTGTAGGATCCCGTTCCGGCAAAATCGAATGTATCGACAACTACCTTATTATTTATCGAAATTTGTATCGACTTGTCAAGTACAGTGCCGTTTGCAAAACGTATGTAAACCGTTTGAGAGCCGGTTCCCGCCATAACAACTTTCCATTCGGCATAGCTTCCGGTTTCATTCACAAAATTTATATAACCTGAAGGATCCGTAAAACCGGCATTCTTTGTCTCAAACACGCTTCCGGATGACAGTACCGCATCTTTCGCATAATATGTTTTGGAAGTCTGAGGATATAAAAAAACACCGTTTGTAATTAGGGAAATAAATATTACCAATAATGCCGTTTTTTTTGCTGAAATGTTTTGCATTTTCTTCCCTGTTCCCTTGTTATGAAATAATGCGGTCAAGCTTAATAGGTTATTGCTGCTGATAAGAATTATTACAAATATAATTAATACCGCTTCACTTGTAAGGATTACGAATAAAAACTTTTAAGCAAGAAGTTTAGTCTTTTTTGATTATTATCAGAGATAAATCATCGAATACCGGCGATTCGCCTACAAACTCGTCAACAGCCTCTACTATCGCTTCGCCGAGTCTTTCGAATTTATAATTTTTGAGATAGGAAAGTATTTTAAGGAGTTTATCTTTTTCAAGGAATTGCCCGTACTCATTTCTGGCTTCGGTAATTCCGTCGGAATAAGCTATTAACATCTCTCCGGGTTTCATATTTATCATGTCTTCGTTATATGAATAGGTGTTTGTTAAGCCTATTGCCGGACCGCGGTTTGACATTTCCTTAATTTCATTATCGAAAATAAGCAGCGGAGGCAGATGACCCGCATTCACAAAGCGAAGCTGCGTATCTCCCGGTTTAATTTCCATATAAAACATTGAAGCAAAAATACTGGCCAAACTGTCGCGTGTAAAAATGGTATTTATTTTTGAGCAGAGTCCCGAAATAGAATGATAATCTGCGGCAAGCGCTCTTATGGTAGCCTGCAGTTTCGCCATAAGAAGAGCTGCATGCAGACCTTTGCCGGCAACATCGGCAATCACTATTCCCACCCTGTCTTCGTTTATTTTTAAGTAGTCAACAAGATCGCCGCCCACTTCATTTGCCGGTCTGGTATAAAGCCAAATCGACCATCCTTCAACAACCGGACTTTGTTCGGGCATTAAAGCCCGCTGAACTTTCCTGCCTGCTTCCAGTTCATCCTTTGCCAGAAGCTTATCTTTCAATTCAAGCATTAATACCAGAAATATCAGCGCACCACCTAACAGTCCCGTATTGTTCGCCTGAACATTCTGTTCGTTTATTATTATGCTGCTGCCGAAAAGGATTATGATCAAACCGATAGTAGTTATTATTCTTCTGACGGGCGTAAGATGCATGAACAGACTTTTAATCATCCAGGAAACTATATGGAATCCCTTGCGCAGTGGCCTCATTCCGTCAAGGCGTTTATGCTGTTCTTCAGTCAAGTAAAAATTTTTTAGTTCACCGAATTCGCGTTTTATATCCCTGCTGAAACTAATGTTTCTCAAATCATCGCGTAAAACCCGGGTGAATTTTTGCTCGGACTTAGAATTTGTTCCGTTCATTTATTTTCTTACAAAGTTGAATCAGAAATCATTTGTAAATATAACAATATATTTAAGAGAATTTACCTTTTCAGATTCTGCTTATACTCAAGCTTAGCTTAATCTCTCCGGCATGCCTGAGAACTTAAATATTTGCCGCTTTACGAACAATAAAATGATGATGAACGGTAAATATAAATGCGGGTAAACTGTGTATGAAATATTTGGATTTAGTCTTAAGTTAATCGTTTTACGAATTCGACGAAATATTTTTATCGATATATTTTAGGAATAAACATAATAGAAAAATATAAAGTGGTGTTTCATATTTATGATAACACTAAATCCAAGGCCTGCTGTTTAAGCAAGATGGCTCTGCTCCGGCAGTAGGAATGTGAATTATGCCGAACCGTTAGATTGAGAAAATTATTTCAGAAGCACTATCTTTTTAGTTTCAGTAAAACTACCGGCCTGCAGTCTGTAAAAATATACTCCGCTTGTCAGGTTAGATGCCTTCCAACTTAGCTCATATGTGCCCGCCGGTTTTTCTTCGTTAACTAAAGTCTCAATTTCATTACCGAGCAGATCAAATAATTTTATTATCACGTTAGTCGATTGCGGAACCGAGTATTTTATTTTAGTACTCGGATTGAAAGGATTCGGATAGTTTTGGTACAATTTATATCCCGAAACAGATTTAATGGGACTATCATTTACTTCTGTTATTATTAGTTCTACTTTATATATCTGCGCCGTTTCACGAGCGATGAACCATAGAAATTTTCCGTCATATTCCATATCACGCGGATTTGTAAACGGACACGCCCATTGATTAACTACTAAACCTGAAGAGGGGCTTATCTGATAAATTGAATCGGTATTAAAATCAGCGGTAATTAAATAGTTTCCGTACCAGGTTAAACCTACGCAGCCGCTATCACCCGGTGAAATGATAGAGTCCAAAACCGCACCATTATTTTGATCAATCTTAAATATTTTATGATACCTAAAATCACACTCCCAAATGTACTGCCCGTCCCATGCAATGCCATGAGGCCAGCTATTTGGAATTAAAGGAGTTACGGATTGAATTATATCGCCGCTTATAGGATCAATTTTAGAAATTTTTGGATTTACAAGTGTTAATTGCTGATAATGACTTGCCCAAAGGAATTCTCCGTCAAACGCTAAACCCTCAAACAAATGATTCGCCGGGGTTGTTGGAATTTGGTGAACAATATTTCCATTGGCAGTATCTACTTGGTAGATGGAATCTTTTGTTATATCGCTAATCCACAGATATTCGCCGTCCCAAGTTAATCCTTGGCAATTAGTACCCGGGGCAGGAATTGTTTTTATTACTTTCAATATCCGGTTAGTCTTTTCAGTTTTTGATTGTGAAATAAGGATTGTTTGAGTGAATACAAGTATGGCAATTATGACGTGGTTTAAAGTTTTTCTTTTCATAATTAAGCTCTCTATAAAATTTATATTAAGCGTAACAAATGATAGTCATTTTCAGAATTGCGGCTTTAATGACTAGCCAAAACAAGGGGGATTATTTTTTTAACTCCTTTCTTGAGTAATTATGTTATTTCTATATATTTAATTTTTCGTGAAGATAAAAATAATTGAGACTCTGATAATGAACGGGCCCGCCTGCAACATAAACTTATTATGAATGAATCTTAGACAAAGAAAGCTCGTTCCTTATATGGATCATATGTCTTTTATTAATATGTACCCGTTATATTTAATATGCAAGCAACTCTTAATGATTAGCAACCGGTTATAATTCCAAATGACTTTATCAATAGGTGCTCTATAAATTAAAAGTTTCTGACGTGAATTTACATGTACCAATTAATTCCCGTATTAAGTGATTTTTTTTATTCAAAGACAAAAATAATTATTAAAAAAAATCCCGGAATTAAATTCCGGGATAAAAAAAAAAGCGGAGAAACTTTCTTAATACATCACTGCCCTATAAGCATTAACTCTACCCTGCCCGTAATAATCGTCGTTACCGGGTTTGCCTAGATCATCCGAAGAACCTCTTAATATTGCTGCAACCTTTGCCGGACTTAATTTCCCGCCGTGCGATTGCATAATTAATGCCGCAACGCCCGCAACCTGAGGGGCGGCCATACTTGTTCCGTCGGCCCATGTGTAATTATCGGTTCCGTAACTCGGACTTAAAATCATATCATAGTACCAGTAACCGTTGGGATACAACAAATCATTTCCGCCCGGCGCGGCAAAACTAACTAAAGATTGTCCGTAATTTGTGTACTCAGCCGGGTCGTCAAAATTAGTTCCGCCGTAGGCGAAACCTGTCGGGCCGGTTGCCGATACACAAATTACATGCTGTATTTCCGCGGGCTCCGATACATACATTGCGGCATGATCAAAATCTATTGCGTCATTTCCCGCGGCAACAATAACAGTTACACCTTTTTGGTATGCATAGTTGATCGCCAATCCAAGATCAACAATAAGTTTTGCCGCATCTTTTGAATTTCTCGGGAACACCGCACCGAGACTCATATTAATAATATCTGCGTTAGCTTCATTAGCCGCATAAAGAATTGCGGAAATAATCGCATCAAAACTTCCCGATCCGTTATGTAAAGCTTTTAATGCAATAATAGTAGCATGCGGAGCAATTCCTATAGTTCCGATACCGTTATCTTCCGCCGCTATAATGCCCGCAACGTGTGTTGCGTGCCAGAATGTGCCGGTATCCTCGTTAAAATTATATCCGGGCACAAAAGATTTGGAAGCGGCCACATCAATATTGTCTTTTAAATCGACATGATTGCTTGCAATACCACCGTCTATTACCGCTACTCTAACACCCTGTCCGGTATACCCGGCATCCCATGCCTCGGGCGCGTGAATTGCCTGCGGTGCCCACTGGTATTTCCAAAAAGATTCATCACTTCCTATGGACTGCTGAACTACATTAACATCAGGCTTTACCCACTGAACCATGTAATCGCGGCTTACGGATTTTATACCGGCCTTCTTTTCAAGTAATGAAGCTGTTTTATCCGATAAGCCGCTTACTTTTGCTACTTTGATTTCGGGATGAAGTGCCTCTACCGTTCCGCCGGCGTTCTTAACAATATTGCTGAAATCATTTTCATTAGTGTTATATTCTACAAGGAAAAAATCGGCCAACGGGAAATTTACTTTGCCGAGCGAAGACGGCAAATTATTATCATTAATCTGCGAGCTTACAGGCGGCGCTTCTTGACAGCTAAAAAATATAAACGCACTTACAAGTAAAACGGAAAGGAAAAACAACTTTCTCATAGTTACTCCTGAACTATTTGTTAATAAAAAATTATTTATTGAAGAGCCGGACTTTAGGGCTGCAGATTTTTGAGAAATAAAAATAGAAAAAGAATGATGAACATGATTTCCCTCTTTTGTTCAATGGATATTACCCTAAAGTAAAGAATCCTTTTAGCAATCAGAAACTGCCGATCTTTTTTATCAATGTCAACAATTTTTTTTCAGATCACCCACGTATCATTGCCGTAAAAACAAATTCAGTCATATTAAGTTTTGAAGTAATATTTTATATTTGTTTTCAATAGAACCGGAGCAGCGATGGAATTAAATAAATTAAATAAAATAACAGAACCATTCCACAAAACCGGGAAAATGCCTGTTCTGTTCCTCGGTCACGGCAGCCCGATGAATGCCCTTGATGAGAATGAGTTTGTAAATAGATGGAGAGAAATAGGTAAAACCTTGCCGAAGCCGAATGCGGTTTTATGTGTATCGGCTCATTGGCAAACAAGAGGTACTTTTATAACCGCAATGGAAAAACCGGTTACCATTCACGATTTCGGCGGATTTCCGAGGGAATTATTTGAGGTCCAATATCCCGCGCCCGGAAGTCCGGAATTGGCGGAAGAAACAAAAAAAATAATCACTAAAACGAAAGTGGGTCTGGATGAAAAGTGGGGACTTGATCACGGTGCATGGAGCGTAATAAAACATTTGTTTCCTGAAGCGGACGTGCCGGTTATTGAAATGAGCCTGGATTACTACCAGTCTCCGCAATTTCATTATGAGTTGGCTAAAGAACTTGCATCCCTGCGAACAAAAGGTGTATTGATTTTAGGAAGCGGGAATATGGTGCATAACCTCAGAATGGTGGCGTGGGATAAACTTGATGAGAACGAATACGGTTATGACTGGGCAATAGAAGCAAGCGAAAAGATGAAGGGATATATTTTGAGCGGCGATCACCGGCAACTGATTAATTATAAATCGCAAGGCAGTGCTTATAATCTCGCAATACCAACGCCGGAACACTACCTGCCTTTACTTTATGCTTTAGCATTGCAGGAAAAAGATGAGAAAGTAAGTTTGTTCAACGATAAAGCCGTCGGCGGATCACTTACAATGACATCAGTGAAGATTGATAAGGCATAACAAACTTTGTGGGAAATTGTAAATTAACATGCAACTTTACCGCAACTTATAATCGTACTTAATTTTTGTTTGAGTCAATACATAATTGATGATCTGTAAAAGATCCGGCGAATGGTTTCTGACTAAAAGGATAAGGCTCCAATATTTCAATCGATAAAAGTTTTATCAGGGCAGCAATTATCTCGCACTTAAAAAAAGCCGTCTCAAGAATTTCATTTGAGACGGCCTTTAATTACCACGAAGAACTGAAAAACAATCCGGAAAAAATACTTTTAAATTTTATCTTTTCTGATACGGCGGCTGTTTGGGATTAACCGGCGGATTAGTTTTCAATTCCTGCATCACAACTTCTATAGCTTTTTCCAATTGAGGATCAATTCCTTTGGCAAGTTGAGCAGGATCATCAATTACTTTAATATCGGGATCAACTCCATGTCCCTCGGCAAACCATGTCCCGTCGGGATTAAACTGCCTGAATGTAGGAACAGTTATCATTCCTCCGTCAACTAATGAAGGAGCACCCGAAATACCTATCAATCCGCCCCATGTTCTCTCGCCGATAAGTTTTCCTAATCCAGCTTTCCTGAAGAAATCAGGAAACGCATCGCCGCCGGAACCGCTCCAGCCGTTGATCAGCATTACCTTGGGACCGAATACTGCGTACTGAGGCCATTTCCAATCTACTCCGTCCCTAACCGCAAAAAATGCTAAAGGTTTCCGGTTTAAAAGCTCGATAAATCTATCCGGTATCTGACCTCCGTTGTTAAATCTTTCATCTACAATTAAACCCTGCTTATCAATCTGAGCAAGGAATTGTTTTACCAGATCGTTCTGTCCTTCAATCCCCGTATCCGGAATATAAAGGTAACCTATTTTGCCGTCTGTTTGTTTTTCAACTAATTTACGGTTAGCTTCAATCCAGGCCAGGTTTCTTAGTCTTGTTTCATTTTTCATTGTTTCGACAAAAACTTCCCTGGCTCCTTCCAATGCCGGCTTGCTGTTAACCGTAAGTTCAACGGTCTTACCTGCTAATCCCTGAAAAGCCGCCCACGGATCTTTTGTTACATCCATAGGAACGCCGTTAACCGCAAGAATATAATCGCCTTCTTTTACATTTATTCCCGGCTGGTCTAACGGCGATTTGTTATCAACATCCCATGCCGCACCTTTAATTATTTTCTTAATTCTATATGCGCCGTTGGAAATTTCCCAATCAACTCCGAGATAACCGACCGCTCTCTTTTCAGATTCCTGAACATCGCCGCCGCCGACATAAGTATGGGATGAACTGATCTCTCCGATTAATTCTCCTATTATATAATTTACATCCCATCGTGTAATCGCGTAGTCGATTAATTTGCCGTAACGCTCCCGCATTTCATTCCAGTTGACTCCGTGCATATTCGGATCATAGAAAAAGTCCCGCTCAAATCTCCATACATCATTAAATATTTGATGCCACTCCTGCCTTGGATTTATAGTCATTTCCATTTGATCAACAGGCATCTTTTTTTCTAGCTTTTGATCCGGTGCAATTTCTGTTACGTAGTATCCTCCCTCTTTAACAATTAAAATTTTCTTTCCGTCCGCAGACAAAGTATAATTGTCGACTCCGTCGGCTATTGTTTTTTCTTCTCTCTTTGTAAGATCATAATATTTGATTTTTTTCTTTTTATCCGCCGATCCGGTATTCGGATTTTGCATATAAATTACTTTCCCGGAAACGGCTTCAAGATTTGAGTAGTTCCCGGCTTCCGGCGGAAGTAGTACCGATCTGTTTTCTATTCCGTCGAAATCTATCTTTACTTCTTTGACCTTTTCTACTTTCTTTTCTTTATCTTTTTTTACATCGGCTTTTCCTTTTCCCTTGCTTGTATCTTTCGCAACGGCAACGGTATCATTTTGCGGCGCCGTCGGGGAAGCTTCGGCAGCAGCCAAAGTAACTGCGGCTATGCGTGTCGGGTTTGCATAAATAAACGTTCCCTGCAGACCGCTGTAAAGAGGTTTCATAGTCTGATCAGTTAAGTAGTAAAGATATTTACCGTCAGGGTCGAAATACGGCTCGTAATCATTATAAAATCCTTGAGTAACCGCATGCGCTTTCTCTTCCTTTGTATCATATATATAAATTGCGCTGTGCAGATTATCCATATCTTTTGGATAAGCAAGATACCTGCTGTCGGACGACCATGAAGGCGTAAAGTTTTCAAGATTTCCTTCATAATAATATTTTTCTTTATCTACTTTTGTCGTTTTATCGTTATCCATGTTATAAATGTAGATGTTCATGGCTTTGTCAATAAACGCCATCTTTTTGCTGTCCGGCGACCAGTATATCTGGTACCTGAAGCCGGGGCCGTATGATGTTAATTTCTTTTCTTTGCTTAACGGATTTTCCATATTCTTTAATGTCAATTCATATTCACCGGATCTGTCGCTCCAATAAGAAATATATTTTCCGTCAGGCGACCAGGATGGATATCTTTCAGCATACCCGGATGTATTTGTCAAATCAACTATATTTCCTTTTTCAGCGGGAACGGAAAATACGTCGCCTCTTGCCTCAAATATTCCGCGCTTGCCGTCCGGCGATAAATTAAAACTCTTTATTTTCTTTTCAACATTTTCGGTCTTAGGCATTAATGTTAATTCATCGGTAACCACCTCTACTTTAACCTCGTGATATTTTTCCGTCGCAAGACCAAGGAGATAGAGTTTTCCGCCGGCCTCAAATACTATATCATCCGGACCGAGAGAAGGAAAATGAATATCAAAATCGGTGAAATCGGTTATTTGTTTTGTCTGCTTTGTATCCAAATTATACGACCATATATTTGCTCTCTCATCTTTTCCTCTGTCGGACAGAAAATAAATTATTCTCCCATGCCACATAGGGAATTCATCATTTGCCGGATTATCGGTAATATTCTGTGCCGTACCGGTCTCGAGGTTAAAGATCCAGATATCGGCAGCCCATCCGCCGCGGTATCTTTTCCAGGTGCGGAATGCTCTCGATTTAGGAGTGTATGCTATCGATTTTCCGTCGGGTGATAACGAGGCAAATTCACCGTAAGGAATAATTAATTTTTCCGGCATCCCGCCTGACGGCGAAACTTTATAAAACTGATCAAATCTTTGCTTGCCGCTTTCCATCGACGATGCGTACAGCAGGTGTTTACCGTCCGGATACCAATCAAGTATCCGGTCGGGCATACCCTGGTGAGTGACTCTAACCGGGAGACCGCCTTTCGAAGGTATAACGTAAACATCAATATTGCCTTCATAATTTCCGCTGAAAGCAATATGCGAACCGTCCGGTGAAAACTTGGGTAATAGTTCAGGCCCGGGAGGTGTAGTTAGTCTGTTTGCAACTCCTCCGTCTTTTGAAACCACCCATAGATCTCCTGCATATGCAAATACGATTTGAGTTTTAGAAACATCCGGATATTGCATTATCCTAGCGTCTACCTGGGCTTTAAGATCAAGTTGAAATAATAAAATTATTGATAATAATATTAGGCAGGAAATATTTCTCATAACAAACCTCGCCTTTGTTAACGGAAGTAAATATTTTATAAAAACTTTTGGATAATCTTACCGGACTGATATTTTATCCGCAAGATAATGAAAAACTCTTTAGGAAATTACACCTAAAAGCATAAAAATATCTAAATCCGCAGTTACATTATGATGAGCGGCAGTATTATTATTTGAAGAGCAGAGAGCTTAATAACGAGTATTTATTTCTTTATCAAGAAAGGCAAAGAGCATAGAGCTTAATACAATAGCATTTGTTTCATTTTCTGGAATGGCAGAGACTATAGAGTAGAGCATAAATACAATCATTTCAATTCTATATTAAACAGTAAATCCAATTTTCGTTTTAGATTTTTGCGGAGGGTTGAGTAATTGATTTATTGCTTCCACGATAGCTTTTATTTTATCGTCGTGTAATCAATTTTAAATTTCAATTCTTTAAGTTTACCCCGAGTTCTTTATGCGTGAGTAATATTTCGCGTAATTAAACAAACGCACGCACCACCTAAATACTTGCTCCAACTTCTCGTAATGAATTTAAAACCTAAACAAACTTAAACTTCCCAAATTCAGTAAATACGAACGATTGAGATGTAGAATACTTAAAAGAATTAAACCGGTACCAAATTGTCACATGTTCCTTTTTCTCTGCTTGGGTAATTTGAGACATAAATTCAGGAGGAAATCTTTCTTTGTTCCTTTTAATCTAGTGGATTTTGATTTATTTAATCATAAACGATATTTGAGAAAAACTTGAAGCTTCAAGGTATTAACTTACATCAGTGTGAACTAATTAAACGAAATTCTATTTGAACATATGCGTAATCGATAAATTGCTTTTTATAATTCACTTTAATCGATAAAAGCTTTGAGGAAAGTTTATCAGGAGATAACAAAAAAGCCGCAAATTATAATTTGCGGCTTTTCTTTGGTACCCGGAACAGGACTCGAACCTGTATGAGGGAACCTTCACTAGGCCCTGAACCTACCGTGTTTGCCAACCTGTCCCGCGAAGTTTTCGAAGCGGGATTCCACCTGCCGGGAAAATCAATTAAAAATTAAAAAGTGAAAATTAAAAAAGAACTAAATTTTAAAAAAAGGAAATGTTTCGCAGAATGTTATGGTCTATACTTTGTGTAGCATAAACTGTATACATTATTTTCTCCCCGGTATACGTTTAATAAAGGTAAGTAAGTGGTGCTCGAAAGGGAGACTCGCCCGAAGGGATGCCTTTGGCAGAACCCCCATCCGCGCATGCGGACTAGACCCTTAACCTAGCGTGTCTACCAACCTGTCCCGCGAAATCTTCGAAGCGGGATTCCGACATCAAAAAATCACACATGTTAAAATTTCAAAGACTTTTACTCTTACAAATTCGATTCACGATTTTGTATAGCGATTTGCTAAAGAATTGTTAATGAAATATTAGTGAACAAATTTTAAAAACATATTCCTTAATTCAAACATATGGAGTAATGACAAAACTTCTTCCGTATCAAGGCAGAATAAATAAGCCGTCTTTTCTTAAATTGAAATACCAATTCTCCGGGAATACGATTTTCTTTCTATTGCTTCTTCAAAACGGATTTCAGTATGTTTTTTCATATTATCCTTTTTATTGATTTTGCAGCAACTCTTCAATCACGGAATTATTGAAATTCTTTCCAAAAACGTGGTCTACTTTAGACCATATACGATATACACAGTTCATAAATCATGTTATTGAACCACGTTGTATGTTCATGGTCCCAAATGAACCATGTTATCTACCACTAAGAATCTTAAAAAGTTTTGTATTTATATAAAGTACTTCCTTACCAACTTTTTCGGATCTCAATATTCCTAATCTCTCAAGTTCTTTAAGATAACGTTCAGCGGCTTTTCTAGCTGAAATATTTCTATCAATGATAAATTCAGTCTTGCAGTACGGTTGTTCATAAATTAATTCTACAACCTCTTTGGGTATTGGAGTTTGTTTTTCATGTTTAACTTTTTCAAGAGTATCTTTAAGCGATTTATCAATTTTATCAATTATTGAAACGGTTTCGTTTGAGGTTTGTTCTATTCCAGTAAGAATGTATAAAATCCACGGATCCCATTCGTTTCTTTCAGTTACGCCCCTAAGTAAAGAATAGTACATACTTTTATTTTCAATGATGTATTTACTGAGGAATAAAACTGGTAAATCAAGCTGTCCGGTTAAAACAAAATAGAGTATTAAAAGTATTCTTCCCGTTCTGCCGTTGCCGTCGGTAAAAGGATGTATGGACTCAAATTGATAATGAATTACGGCTGACTTAATAAGAGGATCAATGTTGTCATTATCAGAATGAATGTACTTTTCCAGGTTGGAAAGAAGATCACGAAGAATGGTTTCTCCTTCAGGCGGAGTATAAATAACTTTATTATTTCTTGGATTTAGTAATCTTGTTCCTGGTGTGTTTCTTATGCCGGCATCAGTATCTTTAATTCTCTGGAAGATTTGAATAAATAAATTTGTAGCAAGCACATTTCTTTTGCTCAGCTCATTATAACCTTCCCATATAGCTTCACGATATCTAACCACTTCTTTTACGTTACCGCTGGCATCATTGGACTTAGCCGAAGAAAGCGCCTTGTAAAGTTCGTCATTTGTAGTAACGATGTTTTCAATTTCTGAACTTAATTTTGCTTCCTGCAAAACAATTGAATTAATTAAAATGGCAGGATTAGGAATGCGGTTTGTAGCGCCCTTTAATTCGGCCAGAGCACGAGAAGCGGTAATAGTTTTTTTTAGAACCGCTTTTGTTTCTATCTCACATGCAGGCGGCAGTTTGGGTAATTCATTATATGGTAAATTAGGATCAAAACTCATATTGTTTCTCCTTTACCTTTTCAGGTTTGAAATCTCTTACATCTATTTTGTCTGTTTCTGCGGAGGTCTTTAAGGGTCAAGTAATCTGTTTGCTATATTCCAGATAAAATTTACTAATTCAGAATATTGGGGATTTTGATTGTCCATATATATTATGCATTTGAAAGTTTCTAAATATACAATTATTATGTTTTCATTTATGTCTATGATTTACTTGTAAAATTAAATAAATGGACAGATTAAGGCTAATAATTAGAAAAAAAACATCAGGCTTCCATACTATTTCAATCCAGCTACAAATTAAATAACTTCATTTTTTATCTCTCAAAGTTTTATTGAGCCGTACTTTTAGTAGAAGTCTTCAATATTATAGAGTGTCTTTCTTTAAAAAATAAAAGCCGCAAATCATTAAAGTTTGCGGCTTCTATCATGTGCCCGAAAGGGAACTCCCCCGAAGGGATGCCTTTGGCAGAATCCCTACCCGCGCATGCGGACTAGACCCTGAACCTAGCGTGTCTGCCATCCTTAAGTCTTCGATATAACCTACGTTTTAATAAAGGAAAGATTATGGTGCCCGAAGGGGGACTCGAACCCCACCCAAGTACATGGACTAGACCCTGAACCTAGCGTGTCTACCAACCTGCCTGCCGGCAGGCAGGTTCCACCATCCTTAGACTTTTAATATAAATTTTTTTAAGAATTCTTTGCCTGTTCCGGATTTGTAATATTTCTCCCGTCTTCTTGCTTCTATTCTTGTGGAGCATTCTTCAGTAAAAATTAATCTGAAAGGTCTATAAGGTTTTGTCGTTTTATTATTACCGCTATTGTGGCATTTTAATCTTTCTTCAAGATTTCCGGTTAATCCAACATAAATATATTTTTTGTTTATACTTGTTATAGCATAAACCGTATACATTATTTTCTCCCCAGTATACGTTTAATAAAGGTAAGTAAGTGGTGCCCGAAAGGGGACTCGAACCCCTACCCGCGCTTGCGGACTAGACCCTGAACCTAGCGTGTCTACCAATTCCACCATCCGGGCTTGAACAATTAAAAAGTACAAATGAAAAATTAAAAAATAACCTCAGCACTTATACTTAAATAAAAAACGCGATACAAATTTACATATTAAAAAATTCATTTTCTAATCTTGCAAACGGTTTTATAATATTTTTTATCACCAGCCTGAATCGCCTTTTTTCTCTTCCTTTTTAATATTATTGCTTCCTCCGTTGTGAATTTCACATTTGGGCGGAAGGTTTTTCATATTAATAATATCCTTCACTACATCCGGACAATTTGGCGTTGCAAGCTTTGTATCACCCATATTCATCGTGGTTTTGCAGAATTCAACTGTATCAACACCGGAAGCAAGCTGGAAATATTTTACAGGAATATTCAACTCCTTATATACGCCTTCCATAAACTTTCCCCAGATGGGTGCCGCGGCATGCGCTCCCTGTCCGTAATACGAATTTGTAAACTTAACCCTGTGATCATCAAAGCCTACCCATGCGCCTGCCACAAGCTGAGGTGTAAATCCTACATACCAGGCATCCGAATAATTCTGTGTAGTTCCCGTTTTACCGGCCGCGGGATACTGGAAATATTTCCTTATTCCCGAACCTGTTCCGTAATTAACCACATCCTCAAGCATACTAACCATAATAGACGCGGTTTGCGGCGAAATGGCTTCGGTATATGAAGGAACAAATTTATGGATCAGTATACCGTTCTTATCTTCAATTTTTAAGATTGATATAGGTGATACATGTATTCCGCTGTCCGCAAATGTTCCGTATGCCGATGTCAGTTCAAGCGGAGAAACTCCCGACGTTCCAAGCGCAATTGAAGGATAAGGATCCAATGGTGATTCTATACCCATTCTGTGCGCGTACTTTACTACCTGGTCGGGAGGAGCTATGTTGCTTATTGTAAGTCTTCCTGCAACCACATTGACGGAATAGGCAAGAGCCTGACGCATAGTCATGTAACCGCCGTATTCGTCTTCAAAATTATCGGGCGACCAGCCGTTGTAATTAAACTTCTGATTGAGTATCGTATAAGCGGGGAAATATCCGTTATCTATCGCAACAGTGTACGTAAACGGTTTAAATGCGGAACCCGGCTGTCTTTTTATATTAACAGCATGATTCAGTCCGCGCCCAAAGTCCTGGTTTTCACCGCCTACCATTGCTTTTATCTGTCCGTTGGTCGGGTCAATAACTACGAAACCCACCTGAATGGTAGTAGCGACTTTCTTTACCGAATCTATGAAAGCCGGACTGTATTTCAGGTCATTATAAACTTTCGCTTTTGCTTCCTTCGTATGAGCCAGATTGTACAGTTTGCTGTCTCTAATTGCCCTGTTTATAATATTCTTTAATAAAGCTTCGTGCTTTTTCCAGTTCCAGCGTTTATTGAAACCGGCCTGATATTCCTTTAAATGGTCGGTGATAACTTTATTAGCTATCTGCTGCATTTTATAATTGATTGAGGTATAAATATTTAGTCCGTCCCTGTAAAGGTCAAAACCGTATTGATCCGCATAGGTTATCATTTGCTGTCTTACATATTCCATAAAGTACGGCGCTATCGTCTGATTTCCGTTTAATTTATCCGAAGCCAGGTCTATAGGCTCTGTCTTAAGTTTTTCATATTCATCTTTCGGCAGCATATCGTTTGTTACCATATTATACATAACCAAGTTACGTCTTTCCAAAGCATGCGCCGGATGTTTTACGGGATCGTAATATACCGGAGATTTCAGCATAGCCACAAACATTGCGCATTCGGGAAGAGTAAGATCTTTTCCTTTTTTACCGAAGTATATCCTCGCGGCCGATTCAATTCCGTAAGCCCCCCTTCCGAAGTAGGAGACGTTGAGATACATCTGCAGGATTTCTTTTTTAGTAAATGTCTTTTCGATTTGAACGGCGGTTATCCATTCACGGATTTTCCTGGTTACGGTTTGGAATATATTTTCGTCCCTTACCTTGAAGTGATAAAGATTTTTTGCAAGCTGCTGGGTTATGGTACTGGCACCTTCGTGCGAAAAAGTAAGAACGTTCTTCACCATTGCTTTAATAAACCTGGTGAGATCAACACCCCAGTGCGTATAAAATTTTCTGTCTTCCGTAGATATAAGTGCTTTAGGCAAATACGAAGGAAGACTGTCAAGCTTCGTTTCGATTCTGTTCTGGATGGAAATTGTACCGAGCAATTCGCCGTCGGCGGTATAAACTTTACTTGCCAGCTGCGGTTTAGGATTTTCGAGCTGTTCGAGAGACGGAAGTCCGCTAATAATAAATATAAAATAAGCCGCGGAAATAACTAAAACGGTACCCCAAATAACGAGCCATTTTTTTCTATTATTGCCGCGTTTCTTAGATTTTTTATTTCTTGCTTTCGAATCAAAGAAATACTTGTTGTAATCGGTATTTGTATTCTTTTTTTTCGCCATTTTAATTCCAGTCCACTATTTCGAATTTATCGTCTTTAAATATCCCGTAGCATGGAGCATCGAGCCATGATCCCAGATTTATATATGTGCCTTGCTTATAATTCAGATAACACCGTTTATGGAGATGACCGAATAAAACATAATCGAAGCCCTCATCAATTTTTTCCTTTGCGGCATCAAATAAGCCGTCTTCTTCGCCGTAGCTTTTTTTTGATGTATAATCGCGGCTTGATTTACTGGTTGTGCTGGCTAAAGAGACGCCGATATCCGGATGAATTAATGAATAAAGTTTTTGAAGAGATTTATTTCTCATAAATTTCTTTAAAATATTATAACCGGTATCGTTCTTTACCAGACCGTCGCCGTGCCCAATAAAAAATTTCTTCCCGTTCAAAGTGCGGCTTATCGGGTCTTCGTACATTGTTGCGCCTATCTCGTCGCGAAAAAAATTATTATGCATAAAATCATGATTACCTATTATATAGTGTAATTTTATGCCTTTCTCAGTCAGATCCTGAAGCGCGGTAAACGTACGGAAAAAACCTTTTTGATACACCTTTTTGTACTCAAACCAATAATCAAACAGATCGCCTACAATAAAAAGTTCTTTTACGTTGCCGTGTGCGAAATTTAACAGGTTCACCAGAAGTCGTTCTTTCCGGTTTTCAATTATTTTTGATTGAAGTCCCAGATGTATGTCGGATATAAAAAGATATGAATCGTTCACCGGATAAAATAATATTTATTAAAAAGTTAATTTAAATAATAACACCGATAAAAAAAATGAATAATCTTTTTCACTTACTCAAGTTGACAGCTTGTTTTTCTTTCCATTAACCGGCGACTTAAGTCGCCCTTTATCGAACTGTTTTAATGATTTATAAAAACAAGATGTCAACTTGAGCCACTTACTGATTATTCCCCGACTATTGAAGCAAGCAGCCAGCTGTCGGGATCAAGTTTAATATTAATCGGCTTTTTAGAAACCGTAATTTCCAACACTTTTTGACGGCTGTCGATAAAAAATGTTTTTACCAAATCCGTTTTATCTTCAAAATTTATTTGTATGTCAAGCGCGAATTTATATTCGTTATATTCTTTCTGGGTTTGATTCAAATTTATTTTTAAAATATAAGATTTGCTTCCGGCTTCTACCGACCAATTATATTTTAATTTAATTATACCTGTGCCTTTGAAAACCCATTGATTGAAAAACCATCCCAGGTCTTTGTGCGATACATCATTACAGATTTTCTCAAAATCTTTTGTCGAGGCGTTTCCGTATTTAAATGCGGAATAATACGTTCTTAGTATGGAAAAGAAAACCGAATCTCCCACTTCCCGGCGCAGCATATTCAGGACCCATGCTCCTTTATCGTATACCGTTGATCCGAAAAGATTATCCGGATTATAAAGTGTTCCCCGGAAGTTCTCGCTGAATTTGTCCATCATATGCGACTGCAGCGCGGTCGGACCGTTTTTATACTCGGCATACAACGCTTCGCAGTAAGAGGCAAACCCCTCGTTTAACCATACATCTTTCCATGTTTTCGGACCCACGGCATCACCGAACCAGTGATGAGCCAATTCATGAACAAGAATATCCTTAAAAAAATCGTTCCCGGTAACAAAATTAGATCCTATACCTATCAGTGTCTGCGTCTCCATTGCGCCCATCGGCCATAGGATCTCGGCTATACCGTATTTCTCTTTTAAAAACGGGTATTCCCCGAATTTTTCCGAAAAGAAGCGGATCATTTCAGGCGTATCTTTAAAATCAATTTTTGCGCTTTTCATCTTACCCGGAAAAACATAATACTCAATCGGCATAGTGTCGGCTTTTGTGAGCGAAACATATTTATCCGAAAAATTCAAATAGTTTGCGGAATAAAGACAGACAAGATAAGTTGATGTCGGGTATGTTGTTTTCCAGTAATATGTCCTTCTGCGTCCCTCCGTTGTTATACTCACTAGCTTGCCGTTGGAAACGGAAACCATTGACGAATCGCTTGTAATTTTTATATCGTATGTTGCTTTGTCATCCGGCCTATCGTTGCAGGGAAACCAGGTAGAGGAATAATTCGGTTCGCTTAAATTGTACACGCTGGGATGTCCGTTTATTTCGCCGAATACAAAAGATGAAAATCCCATTCTCTTCGGTGTGCCGGCATATTTAATTCTAATTCTGAAAGTGTCGATAACGGCATTGTTGAGTTTTACGAACAAAGATCGGCCTTGTTGTGAAAAAGTACCCGCTTTGCCGTTTAAAATTAAACTCGAAATCTTCATATTATCATAAAGATTAAGATCGATGTTTTTCAATTTTTTATCCTTTAGGATTCCGGTAATAGTAACATCACCTTTCAGAATTTTCTCTTCCGTGTTTAAATCAAAATTTAGCAGGTAATGAATGACATCAATCTTGAGCTGCGACGGCAGAATATAAGAAGTATCTGCTTTTTCTAAGAAAATACTGTTTCTATTTACGTTTTTTGATTTTTGAAGACCGGCGGCAAAAAGAATATTGCCCGGAAGAAAATATGACAAGAGGATTATTACAGAAATAATCTTCAAATTAGCTAATATCCTGTTATGGAAATCAAAATTCACTGAAAAACTATGATAATTGTTTCCGGAAGACATCCGCACAGTTGATTTAATGGATAATATTTTTAATTATAAAGAGTTATTGTAAAATTAACAATTTCTTAGATTGCCAAACAAATGATATTTCAATATATTAAATTTTATTTTCCGGAGGGATTATGATATTTCCCGGGTCATCAATACTGAGACAAACCATTTCCGTTATACTTGCAGGCGGACAGGGCGAACGTTTATTCCCGTTAACTTCATACCGAAGCAAGCCGTCGGTACCTTTCGGCGGGAAATACAGGATAATAGACTTTGCGCTGTCGAACTGCCTTAATTCCGGTTTAAGACAGAATTTATGTTCTTACACAGTACAAATCGGATTCACTTAATCAGCATATTTTTGAAGCATGGAGCATATTCAATCCCGAGCTTGGAGAATTTATTTACTCGGTTCCTCCGCAGAGCAAAATCAACAACGACTGGTATCTCGGCACAGCTAACGCCATGTTTCAGAATATAAATCTTTTTTGATGACGGATAAAAAAGCAAAGTGGGTGCTTGTATTGAGCGGCGACCACATCTATAAAATGGATTATCTCAAGATGCTCCAATTCCATGTAGATATGAAGGCCGATCTTTCGATGGCATGCATAGACGTCTCTAAAGAAGAAGCTCACAGGTTCGGCATTGTGGGAGTGGACGAAAAGCATATGATCCACTCGTTCATGGAGAAACCTTCGAACCCGCCGGAAATACCCGACAAACCCGGCCGCTCATACGTCAACATGGGCATTTATGTGTTTAACGCGTCAACTTTGAGAGAAGTGCTGCTTGAAATGGATTCGAAGAAAATGAAATCAAACGACTTCGGAAAAGATGTACTTCCGTACCTTATTAAATCCAGCAAAAACGCTTATGCGTATAACTTCGACGACGAGAATAAAAAGAGCCGGCCTTATTGGAAAGACATCGGAACGATCGACAGCTATTACGCTGCCAGCATGGACCTGATAAGCATTACACCGGAGTTTAACTTTTACGATAACACCTGGCCGATGCGTACCTACCAATACCAGTCTCCTCCCGCAAAAACGGTTTCGCACGAAGGGGAAAGAGTGGGAAGAACTTTGAACTCGCTTATCTGCGACGGAACTATTGTATCGGGCGGACTTGTGGAGAGATCGCTGCTGGGTACTAACGTAAGAGTCAACAGCTTTTCCTTCATTACGGATTCAATTATAATGAACAACTGCAACATAGGAAGACACGCGAGGGTGCGAAGGGCAATAATCGATAAGAACGTAATAGTTCCCGGAAGGCTATGAAATTGGTTTTGATCTTGAAGGAGACAAGAAAAAATTTACCGTAACCGACAGCGGAATTGTTGTTATTGCCAAGAATCATGTACTTCCACTTTAGTTGTCTCTAAATATAGGTATTCGTTTTTCGTTGATCGTTAAATTCATTTCATAAAAAAAATATTTGTTATAATTTCCCGTATTGAATTGATAAGATTTTTTATAAAGTATGAATCCTAATTTAGAGACAAAACTAAAGAACCTGCCCGAAAAGCCGGGTGTTTATCAGTATTTTAATGAAAAGGGAAAAATAATTTATGTCGGTAAGGCTATAAACCTGAAAAACCGGGTTAGGAGCTATTTCCATAACGGCGTAAATTCTCCCAAAACCCTCGCTCTTGTCTCAAAGATTTATGATCTGGAACTTATTGTAACCGATAATGAAATTGAAGCCCTCGTTCTTGAAAATAACCTCATCAAACAATATAAACCTCGATACAATGTAAACTTAAAAGACGATAAATCTTATCCTTACATAAAAGTAACCAAAGAACCGTATCCGAGAGTTTATCCCACAAGAAGGGTTCTACGCGACGGTTCAAAGTACTTCGGCCCGTATACGGATGTAAAAAATATGAAATCATCTTTGAGGATGATAAATCAGATCTTCAAAATAAGAAGTTGTAAACTAAATATCGATCAGGACAGCATCGATAAGAGAAAATTTAAAGTCTGCCTTGATTACCATATAAAAAAATGCGACGGACCGTGTGAAGGATTAATATCGGAAGCGGCGTATAATGAAATGGTAAACGAGGTAGTAAAACTTCTGAAAGGCAGAACCGACGATCTGATTAAAGATCTTAACAACAGAATGAAAAAAACCGTTGAAGATCTTGAATTCGAAAAAGCAGCCGAGATAAGAGATAAGATAAATCAACTTGAAGCTATATCATCAAAGCAGAAGGTAGTAAGTGATGATTTTGAGGACCGCGACATAATATCGATTGCTTTTGAAGGCAAGGATTCCGCCTGCTCGGTTTTTAACATAAGAGCAGGCAAGATTGTCGGCAAGCGGCAGCTTCGCTTAAGTATAGAAGAGAATGAGGAGATTGCCGATATTTATTCCGCGGCGGTAAAATTTTATTATAACGAATTTGTTGAGATCCCTTCAGAGATTGTAATGGAAACAGAGCCGGTAGACGCGTCAACACTGGCATTATGGTTAACTCAAAAAGCAGGCAGAAAGACAAAAATCATTGTCCCTAAACGAGGCGAATTGGGCTCTCTGGTCAAGATGTGCAAAGAGAACGCGATACTTCAGTTGAAAGAAATTCAGTTGCAGAAGATGAAAAAAGAAGGTCAGGTTCCGTATGCTCTTTCCGCTCTGCAGCGTGATTTAAGATTATCGGTACTTCCGCGTAAAATCGAGTGCTTCGATATCTCAAATTTGCAGGGCAGCGATACGGTTGCGAGTATGGTTGTCTTCGAGGACGGTAAACCCAAGAAGAGTCTTTACAGAAAATTTATCATAAAAGAAGTTGAAGGTCCCGACGATTTTTCCAGCATGCGTGAAGTTATACGGAGAAGATATTCAAAATTGCTTGAAGAAAATCTTCCACTTCCGGAATTAATTATGGTTGACGGCGGAAAAGGTCAACTCTCTAGCGCGGTAGAAATCCTGGATAATCTCGGATTCAAAAAATATAACATAATCGGTCTTGCTAAAAGACTCGAAGAGGTTTTTTTCCCGGAACACTCGGAACCCGAATCTATACCTAAAACATCTTCCGGTTTGAAATTACTTCAGCAGGTTCGCGACGAAGCCCACCGTTTTGCTATTACTTTTCATCGATCCAGAAGAAGCAAACGGACGATAAAAACGGAGTTAACCGATATAAAAGGCATAGGCAATGAAACCGCAAAAAAGTTACTTTCAGAATTAGGCAGTCTTGCTTCGGTAAAGAGTGCCGGCATAGAAAAGTTATCTTCAATAATTGGTAATCAAAAAGCCATACTGCTGAAAAATTATTTTGAGCAAACCGAAAAATCGATATCAGAATAATTTCAATTGTTCCAGAGTTTAATCAAAAAAAAATTAGACTCCGCGGTAATTTAATAATTCTTTCAACTGAAAAAGTAATTTGCGATTACTCTTTTAACATTTTTTATTCCTACGGGAGATGTAAAAATTCATCTCTACATTTTTATTGTTTCGATTTTCTTAAATAATTCCACAGATATCCGGATAAAGCATTGTTTTAATCTCCCGTGTGCTCCGATACATAGATTAACCAGCAATAATTCAGTAAATTCAATTGATTTAAGGTTCGGCAACAAACACAAGTCCCTACCTGACAAATTTTGTAAATAATAATTATTGAAAAATTGAATTTAAAAACAATTTATTGATAAAAGGGAAAAAAAATGGAAAATTATGAACATAAAAACAGTACTCATAACGAAGGCAGCGATGAAGGCAAATGCCCGGTTATAGGGCATAGCGCCGGCGGCGGCACTTCAAACCGCGACTGGTGGCCGAATAAATTGAATTTACACATACTCCGTCAGCACTCTTCCCTATCCAATCCGATGGGAGAAGAATTCAATTACTCGGAGGAGTTCAAGACACTCGACCTGAATGCGGTAAAAAAAGATCTATTCGATCTGATGACTAAATCCCAGGACTGGTGGCCGGCCGACTTCGGTCATTACGGACCGTTCTTCATTCGTATGGCCTGGCACAGCGCAGGCACTTACCGTATTGCCGACGGCCGAGGCGGCGGCGGCACAGGCGCCCAGCGCTTTGAACCGCTCAACAGCTGGCCCGACAATGTGAACCTTGATAAAGCGCGCAGGTTAATTTGGCCTGTTAAACAGAAATATGGCAGAAAAATATCATGGGGCGATCTGATAATACTTGCGGGTAACTGTGCCCTCGAGTCGATGGGCTTTAAGACTTTCGGATTCGGCGGAGGACGTAAAGATATTTGGGAACCTCTGGAAGACATCTACTGGGGTTCTGAAGGTGAATGGCTAGCGGATAAGCGGTATACCGGTGATCGCGATCTGGAAAATCCTCTTGCCGCCGTTCAGATGGGTCTGATTTATGTAAACCCTGAAGGTCCCAACGGAAATCCCGACCCGGTTGCGGCTGCCCGTGACATTCGTGAAACCTTTAAGCGCATGGCTATGAATGATGAAGAAACCGTAGCGCTTATCGCCGGCGGACATACATTCGGCAAAACCCACGGCGCGGCAGATCCGAATAAATACGTTGGCCCTGAACCAGCCAGCGCGGGCATTGAAGAACAAGGTCTCGGATGGAAAAGCAGTTTTGGCACGGGAAGCGGCGGCGACACAATTGGCGGCGGCCCGGAAGTTACCTGGACCACATCGCCTACAAAGTGGAGCAACAACTTCTTTGAGATTTTATTCGGCTTTGAATGGGAATTAACTAAGAGTCCGGCAGGTGCTAAACAATGGGTTGCAAAGAACGGTCCGAATGCAATACCGGACGCTCACGATTCTTCAAAGAAACATCCGCCGACTATGCTTACCACTGATCTATCGCTTCGATTCGATCCTGCTTATGAAAAAATTTCAAGACGCTTCTATGAGCATCCAGACGAGTTCGCGGACGCGTTTGCAAGGGCATGGTTTAAACTTACTCATAGAGATATGGGCCCTAAAGCCCGTTACCTTGGTCCGGAAGTCCCGAAAGAGGACTTACTCTGGCAGGACCCTATACCTGCCGCAACATATAAACGGATAAACTCCAAAGATATCGCAGAACTGAAAAGCAAGATACTTGAATCGGGATTGTCCGTTTCTCAACTGGTATCCACAGCCTGGGCATCGGCATCAACTTTCCGGGGTTCGGATAAACGCGGCGGCGCGAACGGTGCGCGAATTCAACTGGCACCTCAGAAAGATTGGGAAGTTAATAACCCGGCTCAACTCGCGAAAGTTTTGAAGAAACTTAAAGGTATCCAAAAAGAGTTCAACAGCGCCCAGTCCGGAGGAAAAATGGTTTCGCTCGCCGATCTTATTGTCCTAGGCGGATGCGCCGGAGTTGAGAAGGCAGCTAAAAATGCAGGTCTTAATGTGAAGGTACCTTTTACACCGGGGCGCGGCGATGCATTGCAGAAGCAGACTGATGTAGAATCATTCGCCGTTCTCGAACCGTTCGCGGACGGATTCCGTAATTACCTGAAGGCTAAGTATGCCGTGTCTGCGGAGGAAATGCTGATTGACCGTGCACAACTGCTGACACTTACCCCGCCGGAGATGACGGTTCTTATCGGCGGTATGCGCGTCCTTAATACTAATTTTGATCATTCACAACACGGTGTCTTCACCAAACGGCCGGAAACGCTTTCAAACGACTTCTTCGTTAATCTGCTTGATCTCGGCACTAAGTGGAACGCAACTTCCGAAGCCGGCGACACTTTTGAAGGCCGCGATCGTAAAACAAACGAAGTAAAATGGACAGCCACCCGCGTAGATCTCATTTTCGGTTCCAACTCGGAGCTTCGTGCACTGGCAGAAGTGTACGGAAGTTCAGACGCTAAAGAGAAATTTGTGAAGGACTTTGTGGCTGCATGGAATAAGGTTATGAATCTTGACCGTTTTGATCTGGCTTGATTTCGGCTCTATTAATGGGCAAGATATTCCATCATTTAATAAAAAAAGGCGGCCCGGAAACAGGCCGCTTTTTTATAATACAATCGCAATACCGATCCGATTATTTTTACTAACAATAATCTTTTTTTTCTGTGAAAAATATTAAACTAAAATTGGTTTAAATCATTCCCTTCCGGATAAAATATTTTCAAGCCTCTGACGTTTTACATAATTATCAAATCGGAACGATTGAGCAAGAGAGATTAATTGTTCATCAGTCAATCCTTTAAACAAATTGCAATATTCCGGAACAAGCGCTTCAGAAATCAATATGTTTCTTACAAGCAGGGCAATGTGTCTTTCCTGACCGCTCGGATAGGGATTAAAATCCGGGAATTCTTTTTTAAAAAGTTCTTCTATCGGTTCCATTACCTGCCGTATATTTTTATCGGACGATCCCCAGGCATCGGCTCCAAGGTATTCTTTCTTTTTCAGAAAAGAAGAAATAAGCTTCATATAAGGCGTGCTTTCTTTCTGGTGTATAATTGCCTGAAGACCTAAATCCTTATACAGCCAGATGCACCAGCTAACCTTGTATTTTTTGTAATATGCCAGTTGATCTTTAAGTACCCGGTAACGCGATTCGTCTTTTGCGGGATCGTTGGTATAAACCGGACCGAACTCTCCAACCCAAATAGGGACTTTATGTGTAAGCATAAATTCGGATTTTTCTAAAAACTCTTTCTCAAGTGTATTCTTGTCATAATATTTTCCGTTTATATCCCAGGATAATTTCCTGTAAATCCGGGAAGAGCATAATCATGATTTGTATAAACAACATTATCCCATACTTCTGTAAAATGACTGAAATCTTTTGCGTAATTATCTCCTTCAAGAAACATAATATGGTTCGGATCAACTTTTTTAATAGCATCATATAATCGTTTATAGTATGGGAAGAGTTTTTCGCCGGTAGGATCGGCGGGTTCGTTTATTAAATCATAACCGGCAACCCATGGATTATCTTTGTAATGGTCCGCGATTACTTCCCACAAGTTTACAACTCTATCCTGAAATTCTTTATAAACCCAGAAGAATGCTTTTTGAGTCGGATTGTCGCTGTGCCAATGCTGGTTCTGGCAGCCCGGCAGAGCATGCAAATCGATGATTGTATATATCTGATGTTTTGCGCACAATTCAATAACTTTGTCAAGATATTTAAAGGCTTCTTCCTTTATAACACCGGGATTCATATCATCTTCAAAAAGATGGTAATTGATCGGGATACGAACCAGGTTCAATCCAAGGCTATGAATGTATTTCGCGTCAGGTTCCGTAAAATAACTTTTAAGAAAATTATCGAAGTAGAGGTCATATTTTTTTTTGCCGAGCACCTTGAGCAAACCTTCTCTCATTGACTCTTCATTGTAGGGATATCCGTCAATGAAATTTTCCATGTGGAGCATACCGCCTAATCCGAAGCCGCGCAGAACAATAGTCTCGCCTTTTTGATTTACTATTTGATCCCCGGAAACTTTAAGCAAGTGTTCATTTACCTGCTGATCACCGCTTAATTCTTTTCTTTCGGCTAAAGAGATTGTTGAAAATACTCCGAACAGCGTCAAGAGCAGATAAATATATTTCCGGTTTATATTTGATTTTGTTTTAAAATCCGAAATAAGCGGTTCTTTCATTTGTATACCCTTAAATGTTAAAAATTAATTTTGCCTAAATCTCTTGTAATTATTTGTTCCAAATATAAATTTTTATTTATTAAAGTTATCGGCTCCGACTTCGATACCGCATTAATCTTTATTGACCAAAACTTTATTATTCACGGCGGAGTTTAGATTTATTGCCCCGGACAGAATTTAGATTTTTAATGAACCGCGAAAACCTCTGGCGGCATAGTATGATTCCGCCCCGTTATGATATACAAAGACAGTGTCATACCGGCGATCGCAATAGATTGCCCCTCCGAGTTTTCGAATATCTTCAGGTGTTTTTACCCAGCTCGATGTTTTCAAATCGAACCCGCCTGCCGGCGAGGCAGAGGATTCAAGTTTCTGCAGTTCTCTGTATTGTTCTTCCGTTAAAATCTCAATACCCATGGCCGAAGCCATGTCAATGGCGTTATTTTTCGGTTTATGTTCTTTTCTTGACTCCAGAGCTTCACGATCATAACAGAGACTTCTCCGCCCTTTGGGACTTTCTGCAGAGCAGTCATAAAAAATGTATTCGCCTGTCTTTTTATCATAACCGACAACATCAGGTTCTCCGCCGGTGCTTTCCATTTCATTAAGCGACCATAGCTTTTTTTTATTTGCTTCAAGCTTTATTTGTACTTTATCCCATTCAAGATCTTTATGACGGTTCATATTATTTTCAAAACGGGCTTTCAGTACCCTGATCAGTTCATCGATTTGCATTTGCGTTAATTCTTTTAAAGTCTTATTCATTTTGTCCATTATTTTCTTACCTCCGGCAAAAAGATTCATTCTGCTTATTTATTATTTAACCTGAACAATTTATGTATAGGCGTAAATGCATTACACCAATTAGGTTTGACTGCGGCTTTGAATTTATTCTATTCATTGACTAGCCAGCAGAAATATTTCTCCGCTCGCAGGTAAAAGGTTGTCGGATCTGTTCATAAAATAATATTTTTCTAGTTCTCTTGTTGATATTGTTTTTGCTTCCTTAAAACCTGCTTCTTCAGCTAAAGTTAATATTTCTTCGGGTGTAAAAAAACTCAGCATCGGCGTTCCCGATTCACGGGCGCCTTTCTCCGCTATCTCCTGCATAGGTTTATCTTCTTCATCAAGCAGTTCCATCGGCAGGTAGAATGTCATTGCTAATTTTGAACCCGGCATAAACGCCGCAATTTGATTTAGCGTAGATGAGATTGCTTCTTTTGTTAGATATAAACTCACTCCAGTACAGGCGACAAAAGCAGGTTTGCCGGCATCAAATCCCGATTTTAATAACTGTTTCCGCCATGAAGAAGTTTCAAAATTAACATGTACAAAATGCAAATACTCCGGAACACCAATACCGAGTTCAACTAATCGATTCCGCTTCCATATCAAAGTATCTGGACGGTCAATTTCATATATCTGAAGTTTAGAAGCAATATCCGGTCTGCGCTGAGCAAATGTATCGAGTCCCGCCCCCAGAATGACATATTGACTTATCCCATGTTTACTTTGTTCAATAATTAAATCCTCAACAAAGCGGGCGCGGGCTATAATAGAAGCGCGAAGACGTTTTGTATATTTCATATCAGGGCGTTCCTGCCATCCGTCTGACGGGGCTATCAATTTCAAACCTATTTCGTCTTCAAGTATATGAGGCTTGGCGTCAACTTGAACATGCAATGCTCTCCATAGTGCTGTCCTTACCGCCGTATTATCCGGTTCTATTGTTTCTTTGCCTTGTTCCGTATTGTTAATCATCTAGTCCCTTCTTATTGAAGATTTGCCGCAAAAAATAATTAAAAACTAATGTATGTTCAATGCGGATAAGTTTTAACTTCCATAATAACATCAGCCGTCATTGTCTAACCGTGCTTCGGGGATTGTAGGTTCAAAAAGTTCAACCGGATTCCCGGAAGGGTCGTTGACTATTATTTGTTTACCGCCTACGCCTGTAACAATGTCATTGCGGAAATGGGAGCCTGCTTTTCGTAATCTTGCGGTTATCTCTTCAATATTATTTACTTCAATAGCGAATCTATTCCAGCCTCCGGGCGTCTGCTGCGTCCCATCCGGCATTGCCTGTCCGCCTCCGCCGGCCGGATTTGGAGCACTTAATACGAGTCGAAGTTCATTTAAAGACAACATTGCAAAAGCCGGCGCCGGATGCATAACCAATTTAAATCCGAGCAGCTCGGTATAAAACTTAATTGCGCTATCTACATCGTTTACTATGTATCGAACCTGAACTTTAGACATTTTGATTATCCTTCTGAGATTTTTGAAAAACTTTTTGTTTTGAAAACATTAAATAATTAAAAAAGATATTTTAAAGTGATATTTTTTTTATAATCTTCTAGCTATTTGCCGGGACAGGTAATTTTCTATAAACCGGGTATGCCGGATTGCGGAATCATGTGAAATTAACGAACTTCTTCTTTCCAGTTTCTCAGGGAGTTTCAACAATTAAAAAATATGCCGATAAAAAGCCAGGCAATTTATATTCCCGCGTATAAAAGCAATAACTTAATAAAATCAGTTTTTACTATCAGATGATACTCTTATTTATTATATCGATAACCTTGTCTATCTCGTTCATATTTAAGGATGCGAATCCAAACCTCGCGGAATTATAATTTATGCTTGAGGTATTATATTCCCTTCCATCACTCATAATCAGGCCTAATCTAAAAGCCCGTTCTGCAACAATCTTAAGATCCACATTATTAAATTTAACCCAAACGGACATTCCGCCATCGGGTATTTTAAATGAAATTTTGTCTCCGATTTTTTCCTTTAAATTTTTACAAAAGTAATCTCTTCTTTCTTTATAAAGCTTTACGGTTTTTTTAATATGTCTTTCAATAGTTCCGTTTTTAAATAGCTGAGCAACTGCCACTTCCATCAAATGATCTCCCTGCCAGTCGACCGCTCTTCTTAAATATGAGGATGCATTTATAAAATTTTCCGGCGCAATTACAAAACCAATTCTAACGGCAGGTACAAAAGTCTTAGTTAATGTTCCGATATAAATTACGCTTCCGAGATGATCGATGCTTGCCATTGGAAGGATCGGGCTGCTGCTGTAATGAAAATCATAATCATAGTCATCTTCAATAACGGCAAACTTATATTTTGCGGCTAATTCAAGCAGCTTTATCCTTCTTTCAGGTATCAATGTAACTGTAGTCGGAAAATGATGATGCGGAATTATATAAATCAATCTAATCTTTTTCGTTTGGCATAACCGCTCAATGTAATCTACATTTATTCCGTAATCATCAACCGGTACTTGATTAATAACAGCTCCGTTTTGACGAAATGTTAAATTGGAAATGAAATAACCCGGCTCTCCTACAATTATATTATCGTTCTTTTTTATGAGTAATTTGGCGGTTAAATAGATTCCCATTTGAGCGCCTTTTGTTATTAATACATTTTTGTTTGATATATTAAATCCCCTGGTATTGCATAAAAAAGAAGTTAATGCATTTATAAGATGAGCTGAGCCTTGCGCATTGCCGTATCCAAAATATTTTTTGAATGCACTAAGTTCCGATAAGCTTTTATACTCTTTCATTAAAGTTTTAATAGGCGCCGTGCGAATATCAGGCAGCCCTTCATCTAAAATTAATTTACTTGAATCATAAGGATTATAAAGCGGAAATGTAACAATCTCTTTTTCATCAATTGGATATAAAGTTCTTTCAGGGTATGGGCCAATTTTTTTAAATGAAGAAATTCTTACCGGATTTATTTCAGGCAAATCTTTTGCAACGAACGTACCTTTTCTCGGGATGATTTCCAACCATCCCTGGGCTACTAATTCATCTAAAGCATTCTGTAGTGTTTTGCGATGGATACCTATGAGAACTGCTAATTCCCGTGAGCCCGGTAATTTCAATCCTCTTCTTAAATAGCCCCTTCGAATATTAGTTATTACAGCATTCATTATCTGGGAATATAAAGGAATATTTGAATTTTTATCAATATGGATTAATTCCTGAAATGAGTTCATCTGGTACACCTAATCATTATAATTTGGACTATACACCTATGCCAGTAAAAATATAAATTTCTTGTGTAAAAATCATTGCTATTTAATGGAGAAAAGAACATGAAAAAATATCAAGAATCAGCCACACTTATACTGAGGCTGGTAATGGCATTTACTTTTTTATCCGCAGTTGCTTCAAGATTGGGTTTATGGGGGAAATATTCATCAAACTGGAAAAGATTTTTAGTTTACACTGCACATGTAAATTCATTTGCGCCGCAAAGTATTATTCCTTTTCTAGCTGTTTCGGCAACCGCGCTGGAAATTGTTTTTTCGTTTTTATTAATAATCGGATTTAAGACAAAGTGGGCAGCTCTCGGCTCAGCAGTACTAACATTGATTTACGCACTAGCTATGGCATATTCATTCGGTCTGAGAGAACCATTTGATTACAGTGTTTATGTTGACGCGGCAGCATGTTTTCTTTTATTCACTTTTCCTTATTTCCGGTGGAGCCTGGATGAGAAAATTCAAAAAATAAAAAACAAACAATAACATTTTATAAAGGAGAACGATTATGAAAGCAAGAATGAGTTTAAATAACGCCGAACCCGGGATATATAAAGTTATGGGAAAAGCAGATGAGCTCGTAGATTCATTTGAACTTGATCCCAAATTGAAAGAACTGGTTAAATTGAGAGCATCTCAAATTAACGGCTGCGGCTATTGTGTTAATTATCATTCAAAGGAGGCTAGGAAAATAGGTGAGACAGAACAAAGGCTGTATGCCGTAAGTGCCTGGCGGGAAACGCCTTTCTTTACGGAAGAAGAGCGAGCTGTTTTGAGATTTACCGAGGAAGCAACTAATATTTCAAACGGCGGTGTTACCGATAAAACATTTGATGAAGTGCTGGAAATTTTCGGCGAACAAAAAACAGCTCAATTACTCTTTATAATTGTTAATACAAATGGCTGGAATCGCTTGGCAATATCTACCCATATGGTAGCTGAGGAGGATTAAATGAACAACGAATTAATTCTTAGCGACTTAATTGAAACTGATACAAATAAATTGATAAATAAAATTGACAAACTTGAAAGCTTATCAAGAAATTTAGAACCGGATTCTTTCGATAGATTAGAGTTGATAAATAAAACATCTAAATATGTAAATAACTATATAGACCGGATCCCTTTTGAGAAGGCTTACAAGGTTAAGGAACTTAAAAAATTAAGAACAATTAAAATTGAAGATGAGGGGAAACAGTTTGAGCTGCTTCTTGACATTATACGAGATGAGGTAGATGAAGCCGGGATCAATACTGCTTCAGGCGGTCATATGGGATATATACCGGGAGGTGGACTAATGGTAAGTGCAATCGCAGATATGCTTGCGGCGGCAACCAACAGGTATGTCGGTATTTCTCAGTCAAGTCCGGGCGCAGTGATTATCGAGAACCAATTGATTAAATGGTTGTGTTCAATTGTTGGTTACCCGGAATCTGCGCATGGAAATTTAACTTCCGGAGGTTCGACTGCAAATCTAATCGCAGTTAAAACGGCAAGAGATTCTTTTAAAATCAATTCAACTAATGTAAAAAGATCTGTTATATATTTTACACAACATTTGCATCACTCCATAGCAAAAGCGTTGGACATTACCGGATTGCATGAGTCTGTCCAAAGAATTATTCCGGTGAATGAAAATTTTCAGATGAACTACCTTACTCTACGGACCGAAATTGAAAAAGATAAAAAAAATGGGCTAATCCCTTTTTTAGTTATAGCCACTGCGGGCACTACGGATACAGGTGCAATTGATCCCTTAAATTTTATAGCTGATATTTGTTCCGAAAATAAAATATGGTTCCATATTGACGCTGCATACGGCGGTTTTTTTATTCTTCTTGATGAGATAAAAGAAAAGTTCGGAGGTATTGAGAGAGCTGATTCATTAGTGATGGATCCGCATAAAAGCTTATTCATTCCTTACGGACTCGGAATGGTTCTAATTAGGGATAAAAATATACTTCTTGGTTCATTTTCACATAAAGCTGCCTATTTGCAGGATGCTTATGGAACTGACGAAATAAATCCTTCAGATTGCGGGCCCGAATTATCCAGACACTTTCGAGGCTTAAGAATGTGGCTGCCTCTTCACTTGCACGGAATAAATGTATTCAAAGCAAACCTGGAAGAAAAACTTTTGCTGTGCAGGTATTTTCATGAATCGATTAAAAAAATGGGCTTTGAAACAGGCCCTTCCCCTGAACTTTCCATTACTTTATTTAGATACCCTGCAAAGGATAAAGAAAAATTCAATCGTGAATTGCATAAAGCCCTGCTTGAAGACGGCAGAATATTTTTCTCCTCAACTTTAATTAACGGAAATTTTTGGATCAGGTGTGCAGTGCTCCATTTCAGGACTCATTTACATGAAATTGAATCGGCTTTAAACATGATAAATGAAAATCTAAAAAAGCTAGCAACAAATTAATTCCATAAATAAAATATATTTAAGAAAGGGAAATTCAATGTCAATTATTATTAATAAAGAAGAATTATATAGGACACGAACCGGCTGGAAATTTGAAGGTGCCAATTTTAATGATACAAAAGCTTCATTTTTTGTCATAGAAGCCGCCCCCGGAAAGGGAAGCAAACTGCACTATCATCCATATGAAGAAATATTTATTAATCTTGAAGGGAAAGCTACTTTTATTATCGGAGATGAAACAATTGAAACAGAACAAGGCAAAATAATTGTTGCGCCGGCGAATGTTCCGCATAAATTTACAAATTCAGGCAGTGGAGTCCTCAGGCAAGTTGATATTCACCCGGCATCCCGTATGGTGCAAACTGATTTGGAATGAAGATCCGCTTACCCTTATTACAATACAATTAAAAAATCCTTTACCTGGCTTACTGAGATCTCTCGAAGAAATAGACTATGTCAATTAGAAACCTGCCTGCATGAGGCAGGGTGGGCTATTTTTCTTTTTAATTAATTTTGCAAAAAGATTGGTGCCATTCTTATAAATCTAAATTGCCAATTACACAATCAGTTTTCAGACTCTAAAAAATGGATGTTAGATTTGATTCAGCTCCTGAAATATGATTTAATTAAAAGACCGTCTGAATTCCAAAGGCGAAAGTTTTGTCTTGCTTTTAAATAGTTTGCTGAATGACTGCGAATGCTCAAAACCTAATTCATAAGCTATTTCACTTATAGATAAATCGCTTGTCGATAACTTTTCTTTTGCTTTTTCGATCAGTTTGTCGTGGATATGCTGCTGGGTGCTTTGACCGGTTAATGATTTTAGAAGTCCGCTTAAATAATTGGAGGATACGGTTAATGTGTCGGCAATATATTGAACAGTAGGCAGACCTTTAACAGCAATATTATCACTGTTGAAATATTCCGAGAGAATTTCTTCAAGACGAACAAGCACTTTGTGGTTAGTAATTTTCCTGGTTATAAACTGGCGGTGATAAAATCTTTCCGAATAATTGAGCAATACCTCTATTTGTGAAATAATAATATCCTGACTGAACTTGTCAATATTAGAGTGATACTCATTCTGAATATTCTGCATTATTCCGATAATAGTGTTTTCTTCCTTCTCCGAAAGGAATAGAGCTTCGTTTACGGAATAATCGAAGTATTCATATTTTTTTATTTTTTTGGCCAGAGGAGTATTCCACAAAAAATCGGGATGAATGAGCAGCAGCCAGCCCGAACTCTTAATATTTTTATCTCTGTCCGATTCAATTCCAAAAACCTGGTTGGGAGCTATGAAGAACATCGTCCCTTCATCAAAATCATATTCCTGCTGACCGTATTTAAATTTAGCGCTCAAACATCTTTTCAGGGAAATGGAATAAAAATCCAATATCCAATTTCTTATTTCACTGTTATGCGGAGAATCTATTTTATCAAGATTTATAACGCTCACCAGCGGATGTTCGGGCTTGGGCAATCCTCTAAGCTTATGGAACTCACTTATGTTTTTGATTCTGTAAGGTTGTTTGCTATTCATTTTCAGATGCTTCTATTATTGTTCATACTATTAAAACAGCATAATCATTATGTCGTTTTTATTTTGTGATTACCAGGGTATTTCACCTTTTTCTTGATAAAAAAACTTCCCGGTTGGTCCGCTGCTGTCTAATGTTGCATATTTTACAATCGGTTTCGCCCCTTCCTCTAAAGTTAGTGTTCCCTTGAAGTGGTTTAAGTCGGTTGCGGTATAACCCGGTGAAACACTATTTATCTTAAAATTTGTGTCTTTAAGTTCATTCGCCAGCATTACGGTGAAAGCATTTAAAGCCGTCTTGGAACTACTATAGACATCATAAATTCTGTAATTCGGATTTTGCGTGCTGTTATGAAGTGTTAAGGAACCTAATCCGCTTGAAACATTTACAATGACCGGTTCTTTGGATTTTTTTAATAGACCAAGAAATTGCTGCGTTGTCTGCACAGCTCCGAAAAAATTTGTATCAAATACTCTTCGTAAATTTTCAATGTCTACTGTAGATATATTTTGAATCCGGTCCCCCGCTTATACCGGCATTATTTATCAAAACATCCAAGGCTTCAATTTTGTTTTCCAATTCATGTCTTGCTCTCTTTAATGGAATCGATATTAGTAACATCAATTTCAATCAATTCAACATTTGAGATGCCTTGATCTTTCAATTTCTTTACGGCTTCAAGACCTCTTGTTTTGTCCCTGCTTCCCATATAAACAAAGTAACCTAATTGTGTCATTTGCTTTGCAGTTTCAAAACCTATTCCTTTGTTTGCACCTGTTATTAATACTGTTTTCATAGTTCTTTTTATACCTCAAATTTTGTGTTTTAAAGTTATCCGGCAATATAGAAATGGTCAGTGTTAGCTGGTTCGGTCTGCCAGTCTATTTAAGATATCCAAGGAACCGTGGTCGAGACGAACATCCGCGGCGGCAACGTTTTCAGCCAAGTGTTCAAGGTTCGAAGTACCGGGTATCAGCAGGATATTCGGAGCGTGAGCAAGCAGCCATGCAAGTCCCACTTGAGCCGGTGTCGCTTCCAGCTTCGATGCAATCTTGATTACTTCAGGAGCTTCGGTTACTTTCGGAATGCCGGGGAATGCCGAACCGAGCGGGAAGAACGGAACCCAGGCAATATTATGGTTTATACAAAGGTTAAGAAGCGGTTCGGTCGAGCGATCAAGAACGCTGTAAGCATTTTGCACACAGACAATGCCGGCCGGCAAGGCTTCGTGAAGCTGTTCGAGAGTAACGTTGCTGAGTCCGATGCCGCCAATCTTGCCTTCTTCACGAAGTCTGACCATTTCTGCCAACTGATCTTCCAGACCGGCAAGATGTTCAGCCGGAATAATCGTACCGTTGTTAAATTTATCCATTACGCGGAGATTGACCACATCGACCTGTTCAACAGAAAGGCTGCGAAGATTGGCTTCTACTCCGGCGCGGAGCAGTTCAGGACGCTGAGCGGGAATCCAGCCGCCCTGTTCATTTCGAGCACCGCCGACTTTGCTTACCAGCACCAGATCCTTCGGGTAAGGATGCAATGCGGCATGAATTAATTCGTTGGAAATACCGTCGCCGTAGAATTGGGCCGTATCAATATGATTGATGCCCAATTCAACGGCCCGGCGCAAAACGCTCAGAGCCGCATTTCTGTCGCGCGGCGGTCCCCAGACGCCTGGTCCGGGAAGCTGCATGGCGCCATATCCGATGCGGGCTACCTGATGTCCGGCCAGCATCGCAGTACCGCCGGGTTTATTGGAATTTATATTCAATTCTGTATTCATCTTTTCTAAATCCTTTTTAAGTTTTTAATTACTCTGAAAAACGCGTGCAAATTCTTCGGCAAAATCGGCCAATTTTACTTTTCCAATTACTAATTCCGAACTGTGACTGGAAAATTCTTTTGTCATTAATCTTTTGTCATCGGTTTGCTTACATTCCCCAATGAGCCGGTTACTATAATTTTCATTTTTCCGTCCTTGTGGTTACGATTATTATTTTTGGTTATACACCGCCGCAAATTCCTTAGCATAATCTTTCAGCTTTACTTTGCCTAGCGCCGGTTTATTTCGGTAATAGTCTTCATATAAAACACCGCTTTGGCCGGCCGCATTCATCTCCACCATCCCGGCCGCAATTTTGGGATTCATACCGGCAGCAGTCATACCTTCCAATAATTTCTGATCAGGAATAACCACCCATTTTAAATCGGGCTTGCCGATAGCTTCTCCAAGTAACCTTGCTAAGTTATTGCAGCTTATTTCATCACTCGCTACATAACGGATTTTTCTGCCTGAAGGTTTACCGTCAACAAGTTCTTCGGCAACGGCAGCGGCTATATCAACTGGAGCGACCCAGGGTTTGGGATCATCGCCTCCGTAATTTGTTGCTATTACGCCCTGGGTTTTGATAGTATTTATAAATCCTAATAAATTATAATAAAAGCCGACAGGGCGCATAATCGTGATTGCAACATCAGAAGGTAGAGAATTCAAAATACTCTCAACAACATAATAAAAAGCAAGTAAACCGTTTCCTTTTTCTAAGTGTGCCCCGATACTGCTGAGAAATACCATTCGTTTTACACCAGATTGCTCGATGGCTAGCTTATAGTTATTACCTAGCTTTCTTGTATATTCCATTAAATCAAAATTTTCATCGGAAAAAGCATTGCCCGACGATATCATGCAGTAAACCGCATCTGCGCCGGTAAAGGCCGTTGTAAGAAAATCAACGTCTTCTATTGTGCCGATAGCTGCAGCAGCGCCTAAAGCTTCTATCTCCTTTTGTCTTTCATGATTATGGCTTATTACCGTAACCGAATGACCCTTTTGTATTAATTCTTCCGTCAGCGGTTTGCTTATATGCCCTAATGAACCGGTTACTGCGATTTTCATAATTATATCCTTTCAGTTTTCTTGTTCAAAATCTCACCGCACAAAGTATTTATTATTTCAATTATTTACGTTGTCAAATCTCTGTTTATTGTAGCTATTTCTTGGTTTTTAATCAATGCAATGCTCGCTTAATCACAAGTGATTTAGATTTGAATTCGGGGAAGGTAATTTTCAATCTGCAACGGAACTCCAAAACCGGTTGAATAACGGCACAAAGAATTATTTAAATAAATTTTCAAAGTGTAAATATTTCGAATAGTTTCGTATATTATTTTTGATTTTTTGCTACATTTACCCGTTTGTCAAATGAAAAATATTTTTTTAACTGTTTTAATTTCATTCGGAATTATATTACCCGGCTGCAATATTTTCAATAAACACGACGGCGGTAAAACGCGTTTTAATTCCGGATCGATTAAGACTCTGGTAATTAAGGCAACGGGCGGCGATAAAAACAGCAACACGTTGTTATCAAATCTGGTCGACCTCCGGCTGCCGGTATTAAAGAATTATAACCGGCTTACCGTAGACAGTTTGATTACAAAAAAAGGGAATAAAGTTTATTTTGTGTTAGTCACCTATCCCAACCCGGTTTATAACCGCTTCGCAATATACAACACGAATTTGAGAGCTTACTTAATTGATAAATCCCTGAACGGGTACGTAGACTATAAAATCGACAGCACAATGAATAAAAAACTAATTGAGCTCGACGAAAATTTTACTTCTAAAGATGTACTTAATTTAAAGCGCTTATCTCTTTATCAAATATTCGATACTACGGCTAATCTTGTTTTCAGAAACTTCACCGAACTAAAATCACCGGATAATGATTTTTTCCAGAACATCTCGGAATTAACCGACTACCAGATTAAATCGGTAATCGGAAGCTCCACCGATTCAGACATTTTTAACAAATCCGATGTATTCAACTGGGATACCCATAAAAAAGAATATGTAAGTTTTGATTCACTTTTCGATAAATTCATTTTGAATTATGTAAGTAATTTTAATTACAAAACGGTTAAACCTGAAATTACCGATTATAATTCTGCCATGGCTTCTACGGGCGCCGATATCGGGAAAGACAGCAGCTCTGTTATTTTAAATCCGGATTCTGTTAACGGATTCGGGTTGAATTTTTCGGAAGATTGGGACACATTAAAAAATTTCTCGGTAGTTGAGATCCATAATAAAAGTTTTAAAGGAGTAAGATTTATTAATCAGAATCTCGGAGCATCCATTTCGATAATAATGCTGCCTTTCGCCGATTCGGCTGAAAATTTTACTTCTCATAAACTTATAAATTCGGTTAACGGAAAATACCTGTTTAGATATTCCGAAAAAATCGCAATGAAAAAAGATTTCGTTCAGTATTTCGAATATTCCAACGGATCAAAAAAATATCTGTTGATTCTTCGCGCTTCTAAATATACTTTTAACAAACATAAAACTCTTTATCAAAAAATTATTAACTCATTTACGATTGCCGGCTGATGTATAAACTCCTAATATTTCTTCACAAATCCGAAAATGATGAAGTATTTTCACATTTTAACGAATATACGGTTAAATATTTGTCCGATTTAACAGGACAGGATGCTAAAATAGGAAAAGTAGAAAGTAATCTTCTTCTTGATGTTAAGTACGGAAGATTTTGTGAGATAACCGTAGATTCAAAAGAAACCTGGGATAAATTAATGAATTCACCTAAGGGCCGGCAGTTGAACAAAGACCTGATGGATTTCCATCAGTCGATAACCCTCATCTTTGTTGAATATGATAATTAAACCTGCTAAACTTTTTTTTGAATTTAAACCTTTTATAATTAAAACTTATTTTTTAACCAATATAATATCCACAAAGTAAATGAATATATATCTGATAAGACATGGTGATGCGGAAAAAGCAATGATCGGGAAAAAGGATTTTGACCGGGAGATTACGCCCTCCGGCAGAACAAAATTTAAAAACGCCGCTGAACATTGGAGGAATATTATTCCTTCCCTGGATTATATAGTAACATCTCCTTTTATCAGGGCTTTTCAAACAGCTCAAATATTAGGTGAGGTTTTCGGATTTTCTAAAGAAATTATTAGTGATAAGAAATTATCTCCGGGCGGAAATACCGAATCCATAATTGAGATCGCGAATTCTCTTGAAGGTGAAGAAATCGCCTTTGTAGGGCATCAGCCGGATTTCGCGGAACACGTTTCCAAATTATTGTCGTCCGAAGAAATAATGGTGGAATTTAAAAAGGGAGCGATCGCAAAGATTTCTTTTAATAACAAAGTAAGGCTGTCGAAAGGAATTCTGGAATTTTTAATTCCGTTGGGTATATTTCAAATAAAAAGGGCAGCCGATCACCCAGGATTTCTGCTTACCGCTGCTTCCTTCCGGACCTGACGGAGTTAGGCATTGTCCTGTCAACCGGTGCCCAAATACAAAAATCAAAATCGGATGCAAAGATTGAAATTTTTCAGGTTTATATCAAGCTGCTTTTGATTTTTCTTGCATAATTTCCTCGGCAGCAAAAAATATGGTACTAACTACTAGTTTTTTTTCTGTTCTTTCAGCGAATTGCGCTCCCAGAATACACCGTCTTTATATCCCTGAATTGAATTATCCGAATCGGCGGCGGCAATTCTTTTTTCGGTTAAACAGCAATAAAGTTCATCGAGTTCAATTCCGGAATAATTTCTCCCGAGCTTTTTTGCCGCCACCGCTGTAGTACCGGCTCCGAGAAAAGGATCGAAAACAAAATCACCCTCATTAGAACTGGCTAAAATAATTTTAGCAAGAAGTTTTTCAGGCTTTTGAGTTGGATGATCTGTATTTTCGGGCATTGACCAGAAAGGAATTGTAATATCGGTCCAGATATTTGAAGGATGAGTAATTCTGAAATTATCCCCTCCGTCTGATATCCAATCTTTAGGAGCGCCTTTATCGGTTTTATAAGGAGCCATCACTCTTCTTTTTATTTTAACTTCATCGATATTAAAAGTAAACTTATCCGATTTGGTACAATACCATATATCTTCCGAGCAATTTTTCCAGTTTGTTTTTGCGCCTCTGCCCTTCTCTCTTTCCCATGTAATCCGGTTCCTAACCTGAAAATATTTAATAGCTGCATTAAAAATAGCCGAAGAAGATTTCCAATCGCCGCAAATGTAAATTGAAGCTGTTGGTTTTAGCAGTCTGACCATTTTCCCGAGCCACGCGTCAATCCAGCTTTCGTAATCAGGCAGGTTCATTTTCCTGAACTGCAATACATTGAATTTTTTATCTAAATTGTATGGAGGGTCGATAAATAGAAGATCAATGAAACCATCCGGCAGATATTCCAAAGCATCCGAAAGATCTCCGTGAATAACTTTATTTTTAATTTGAGAAACCTCTAAGGGCTGTCCGGCTTTTATCAGTTTCTTTTTAAATTCCGAAATCTCTTCTCGGGTCAAGGAGATTGTTCTGTTAAACGGCGCTCTTTTTTTCAAATTAGGCAAATCAGTATTGAGTGATAAATTAATTTTCTTTGATGAGACAAAAATAAAATAAATTTTTATACTAAGCAGATGAAAACGGGCAAATACGGAAAGAATTTTGAATTATATTAAAAATAGGTCATGTTGCTATACTTTTCTTTCAACTGTTCCAGCTCTTTGATGATTGTTTCATACTTTTCTACCAAATCATCGACAAGTGCTGTTATATCGGGACCGAAATTGCTGGTTTTTATCGCAGCCTCGATATTGTTGCAGATTTCCGCGAGTATATCAATACCAAAAGTTAAACTGCTCCCTTTTAATTTGTGGGTGGTGAACTGAAGGTTCTTCAAGTTCTTTTCGTTAACCGCCTTTTTAATATTGGCAATTGAATTCGGAAGATCATTAATATAGATATCGAGCAGCTCAACGAAAAAAGTAATATCGTCCTCGCATTGAATGTCCTGTAATATTTCGATATTTCTTTCGTTAACCATTTTAAACTCGATCATTCCCTTCTCTATTGCGGCCAGCGTATTATTCTTATGCTCGATAATAACTTCGCCCCACTTCTTTAGTGCTTCCTGAAGTTCTTCAACTCTTACCGGCTTGCTTATATAATCATCCATACCGGCTTCAATACATTTTTCACGGTCGCCCTGCATTGCGTTTGCCGTCATAGCGATAATTTTCGGACCGGTATTATCCGGATAATCCCGTCTGATTGCTTTAGTCGCTTCATAACCGTCCATCTCTGGCATAAGTATGTCCATCAGGACTATATCGTATTTAATTTTACTAACCGCACCGAGCACTTCCAGACCGTTGCCGGCAACATCGGCTCTATAGCCCATCTTTTCTAATATTTTCAGCGCGACTTTTTGATTTACCGTATTGTCTTCAGCCAGCAGTAATCTTAAAGGCCAGTGTTTAGACATATCCGTTTCAATCTTAGTAACTTTTTTAGTTCTTACCGAAAATTCCTTTCTTGACCCGCTTAAGATAGATACAAGAGTGTCGTAAAGCTGAATATGCTTAATGGGTTTTGTAATGAAAGCAGAAAGTTTTAGGTTATCATAATCTAATAAATTGTCGCGTTTACCTATTGAAGTAAGAATTACGATAGGAATATTTTTCGCATTTTCCAGTTTTCTTAGTTCTCCGGCCAGAGTTAATCCGTCCATTGCGGGCATTTGAAAATCCAGGATAGCAATATCAAATACTGCTCCGGTATTTAATATATCAAGGGCAGCCAGAGGTGATTCGAACTCGTAAGATTCCATACCCCAGCTTTCGGTCTGTACCTTAAGTATTCTTCTGTTTGTCTTGTTGTCGTCAACAATAAGAACTTTCTTTCCTTCCAATTGAAGATTGGAACCTTTAAGATAAACTTTAGATTTTGAAGGAGCCGCTTCGGTGATGATAGTAAATGAAAAGACCGATCCTTCGCCAAGCTTGCTTTCTACCCACATACGTCCGCCCATCATCTCGGAAAGGCGCTTGCTAATAATTAGCCCCAGCCCCGTACCGCCGTGTGTTCTTGTTGTTGAAGAATCCACCTGGCTGAAGGCCTTGAATAATCTGTCCATTCTGTCATCAGGAATTCCTATACCGGTATCTTTAACGGAGAAGTAAATCTCGTATACATTATCGTAGACATTTTTAGAGGAGACAGAAATAAACACTTCGCCCACTTCGGTAAATTTGATGGCGTTATTAAGAAGATTGGTAAGAATCTGGCGAAGTCTTGTTACATCGCCGGTTATTGATTGAGGAGTATTATTCTCAATAAGGTAAGCTAAATCCAATCCTTTTTCGCCGGCTTTTGATGCAAGCAGATCAAGGGAATCTTCAATACAGTCCCTGAGGTCGAACGGCTGCATTTCAAGATCGAGTTTCTCGGATTCGATTTTCGAAAAGTCCAGAATATCATTAATAATGACTAGAAGTTGATCGCCGCTTAAACGGATCGTTTCGACATATTCCTTTTGTTCCTGATTCAGTTCGGTATCCAGCAGCAAGCCGGTCATTCCGATTACGCCGTTCATCGGTGTTCTTATTTCATGGCTCATTAACGCGAGGAACTCGCTTTTTGCTTTTACCGCAGCTTCGGCTTTAATAACCGCCTGATCCAGTTCTTTATTTTTACTTTCCAGTTCTTCGAGAATATTGTTTCTTTTGATTACCGCCCCCAAAGAAGCAGCAAACGAGACCAGCATCGATTCTTCGCTGTGCGTCCATATTCTTTCACTCTGACAATCATCAAAACCGACGAACCCCCAATAATATTCGTCAATCATTATAGGAACCAGAA
>CAVUCX010000026.1:0-32358 GCA_963739955.1 uncultured Bacteroidota bacterium
ACGACAAATCTCACACGCCAGAATTCACTATGCTCGCTACTGTTGTACTACCGTATAGTTTTAGCAGGGAGGAAAATTTTGCGCACGGATGGGATAACGATACCGTTGAGCCGGGAATGATAAATAGATATTTCATCGAAGTACCCGCAGGCCAAACGGCAATGCATGTTTCAATCTCCGCCGTCAAAGGCAAATATGTAAAAAACAGATTCTGGCTGTTCGATCCGGACGGAGTAAGTTTATATACTTCCCGTACATTGAATACCAACGGAGAAGAACCGGCAGTCGATCATTATTTTTATAATCTTAAACCGGGGGTTTATGAGCTCGATGTAGAGGGAAGTTTCCTTGCGGATGAAACATCCAATTATAATTTGCTTGTTAAGTTTACAGGTGTAAACCGTATCGGCATGGCGTCACTGGACAGCTTAAACCGTTCAATTGAAGTAGTTAATTTATATGATGGCGACTCTCATTACAGCTTAAGCGGAAAAATTCTGGGATACGAAAAAGATACTACTTTTAAGATTAACGGGCCGGATCATTTCTCTATGCCGTTCACTCTTTCAAAAGACGAGGCATACAAAATATTTACTATCGATCTCGATAAAGATGATTTTAACAAAGTAACGGATTTCTCGGTGATAGTTTACGATAAAAAAGGTAAAGCCATTAATAAGGACGGTTTGAGTTATAAAGAAGGAACATTAAGAATTAACAACACCGGCGGAAAAGATGTCGATAGTCTGTCGCTGGAATTAATACCTGCGTTCACGGATCAAAATGATAAAGTACAGGTTAAACTTAAAACATCTTCTTATTTAAAAGAGGCAAAAAATATTTCTGTTACCGACAACGGAAAACAGTCGACGGTTTTATATCCTTCTTTACCGCGCGTCCTGGATTGCAAATATTCAAAACCTGAGACGGAAATTCCTCAAGGCGCCAAGTATTTCGGAAAGATTTATTTTGAATCGGGCGCTTCTAAAAATACCGAAACGGAATTACCTATTTATATAAACTTTTAAAGGAATGATTACCAATGAGTGAAAAACACATAAACGGAGAAAACTTAAAGGGTCTGCCTGAAAATGCATATACCGAGCTGAAGCCGGGTGAAGAATATACTCCGGTAATGCCGCCTAATAAACAGGTACCGGAAGTAAGTTTTTATTCCGTACTAACCGGATTAATTATGGCAATAATATTTTCAGCCGCCGCTGCTTACCTCGGTCTGAAAATCGGACAGGTATTTGAAGCAGCCATTCCGATAGCCATTATCGCGGTCGGCCTTTCCGCTTCAACAAAAAGAAAAAATGCTTTGGGTGAAAACGTAATTATTCAGTCGATCGGTTCGACATCCGGAGCGGTTGTTGCCGGGGCTATTTTTACAATCCCGGCTTTATATATTCTTCATCTAAACGCTGAGTTCTACAAAATTTTTCTCGCGTCGCTGTTCGGAGGAGTGCTCGGAATACTTTTCCTTATTCCCTTCCGTAAATATTTCGTCAAAGATATGCACGGCAAATATCCTTTCCCCGAAGCAACGGCGACCACCGAAATTCTTGTTGCCGGCGAGAAAGGCGGAAGCCAGGCCGCAGTATTAATAGCAAGCGGCATTATAGGCGGATTGTATGATTTCATCGTAGCTTCGGTAGGTTTATGGAATGAAGTATTCTCTTCAAGAGTTTTTCCGTTCGGTGAAAGAATCGCCGACAAAGCAAAGCTTGTCTTTCGTATGGATATCGGGGCGGCGGTAATGGGACTCGGATACATTATCGGTCTCAGATATGCCGCAATAATATGCGCGGGTTCTTTCGTCGCATGGTATGTTCTCATTCCGATTGTCGCGTATATCGGGCAGGGACTTACAGTTCCTCTCGGAGCAAATATTTCACTTCTTGTTAAAGATATGTCCGCTGAGCAGATCTTCGCAAATTACGTACGTCATATCGGCATCGGCGGCATCGCAATGGCGGGTATTATAGGAATTGTTAAATCATCAAAGATCATCGGATCGGCTTTCTCGCTTGCAGTAAAAGAAATAATGGGGACGAAGGCTGTTATAGAAGATAAGTTAAGAACCCACCGCGATTTAACGATGAAAGTAATCGCAATTGCCATAATTGCAACGGCGGTTCTTATTTTTATCTTTTTCCTTTTAGGCGTTGTTAATACGTGGGTTTATGCTCTGGTCGGTTTACTGATTGTTTTGATAATTTCTTTTTTGTTCACAACAGTTGCCGCAACCGCGATAGCAATCGTGGGTACAAACCCGGTATCAGGAATGACGCTGATGACGCTTATCTTATCATCAATTATTCTGGTATCGATTGGATTAAGCGGAACCTCCGGTATGGTGGCGGCATTGCTTATTGGCGGCGTGGTCTGCACCGCGTTATCAATGTCCGGCAGCTTTATTACCGATCTTAAAATCGGCTATTGGCTCGGCTCATCGCCTTACAAACAGGAGACATGGAAATTCCTGGGAACTCTGGTTTCAGCCGCTACGGTTGGATACGTCATTTTGCTTCTTAACAACATATACGGATTTACAGGTCCGGAAGGCCTTGTAGCGCCTCAGGCAAATGCAATGGCGGCAGTTATAAAACCCTTGATGGCTAATCAGCCCGCACCGTGGATACTTTATATAGCAGGCGCATTGATGGCTTTAATACTGACTATGATAGGTGTTCCTGCACTTGCATTCGCATTGGGAATGTACATTCCGCTGCACCTTAATACTCCTCTTCTGGTAGGCGGTTTGATAGCATACTTTGTTTCCTCCAGAAGTAAAAATGAAAAATTAAACAAGGCCAGAGGCGAAAGAGGAACTCTTATTGCGTCGGGATTTATTGCCGGCGGCGCTTTAATGGGTGTTGTAAGCGCATTACTGAAAAAATTCAAAGTGGATATTATGCTGCCACAGACATGGGTCGAATCTCATTCCGCAGAACTTGTCGGATTGGTAGCATTTGCGCTCCTTTGCGCTTATGTAATCTGGGACGCGATGCGCGCAAAGCCTGAAGAAGATTAATATTATTTACGGGAGGCTGTCTCATAAGTCGGGATCATGTCATGCTGAGCGGAGTCGAAGCATGAATTTGCGCTGAATACACGGTTCGACCATGCCTGTTCGGCAGGCAGGTCCGCTCACCGTGATATTCGAAGCACTTTTGAGACAGCCTCTTATTTTTCATAAAACAACCCGCGTTTTCCGGTTAAACATGCTCTCTTCACCCCGGTGCATTAACTTTCTTAAATTTATATTGTTTTTATTGAAATATTTTATGAAATTCAAAACGAAGGTTATATAATTATATTTCTTCCTTCAAAAGGGTGGATTAAATCGGGGAGCGCCGGTCGGAACCGGCAACATAAATAATCTACTTTATAATGATTCTTTAACTTATCCGGAATTTTTATCTGATATTTTTGAAATTAGAACTAATAATAACGGAGACCAGTTGATATATTCCAAAGAACTATTCATCAGACTTTCTGCATTATGCATACTGATAATTCTGCTGCCTGTACTAATACCGGCGGGAATTTTGATTTACATTTCCACTAAGGAGTATCCTATATTTACGCAAAGAAGAGCTCTGTCTCTCGAAGGACCAAAGTTCACTATTTATAAATTCCGTACGATGAAAAAACATGTAAATTCAAAATTATCAGGATCAATTTTTTTCAAGCCTGAACTCGGAAAGAATGTATCGAAACTCGGTTTATTTTTAAGAAGAACCGGATTGGATGAGATTCCGCAGTTAATAAACGTAATAAAAGGCGATATGTCTTTTATAGGACCGCGGCCGTTATCATTCGATGATCTAGCGGTTATTAAAAAGAATTACCCCGGTTTATATAAATTGCGAGCTCAATTAAATATTAAGCCTGGCATTACGGGTTACTGGCAGGTTTTCGGAAACAGGGAATTAGGTGTGGGAAAACCTGGTATATAACGACCTGTATTATTACAACAACAGATCGTTTATACTCAATCTTAACATAATTTATCTTACCGCAAAAACCATTTTCACAAAAGGCCACTCCGATTCAATTTTATCGTCCGGGAAGAAGGTATTCGGTTCTGCAATTAACGCACAAAATATCATTTTAAATTCACCCGCCAAAGAATTATAAAATCAGCCTGAACTATTCTTTCATCCCAGAAGATCCTTTATCTTCTCTTCTATCTTGTTCAGATCAGTATCGAAACGTTCGCCCGACTTCCTTATTTTTATCTCAACTTTGTTTTCTTTTAGTTTTCGATCGCCTACAATTATCTGAACAGGCATACCGAGCAGATCGGCGTCGTTAAATTTAAAACCGGCTTGAGCTTCCCTTTCATCGTACAGCACTTCATAACCCATCGCTTTCAGGCTGTTATAAATATTTTCGCAAGTATCGACGATTTCCTGTTTCTTTACGTTAAGCGCGATCAATTGTACTTGGAAAGGTGCTAGGGCCTTATCCCATATAATTCCTCTTTCATCGTGATGCTGTTCGATGTAGCAGGCCATTACTCTTTCAACACCTATACCGTAGCTTCCCATAATAATAGGATTCTCTTTTCCGTTTTCGTCAAGGAACATTGCGCCCATCGAAGCGGAATATTTAGTGCCCAATTTAAATATATGTCCGAGTTCAATAGCGGTAAAAACCTTAAGTGTGTTTTTACATCTCGGGCATTTTTCGCCGGATTTAACAATTCTTAAATCACAGTATTCGATATTCTTTACATCGCGCTGTAAATCTATTCCGCTTACATGATAATCGTTTTTGTTAGCGCCGCTGAAAAGATTGTTCGAATCCTTCAGCAATTCATCGGCAATTATTCTTCCTTTGAATCCAATAGGTCCGATCGAACCCGCATCCGCTCCGGTTATTTCTTTAAGTTCTTCCGTGTGCGCGGGTCTGATTCCTCCACCCAATAGTTTTTCCAGCTTGGTCTCGTTTACTTCATCGTTGCCCAGCATTAAAATAAGAACGGCTTCGCCTTTGAAAATATAGACCCTGGATTTTGCGCATTGCGATTCATCAATTTTAAGGAACGCGCAAAGTTCGTCTATCGATTTTACATTCGGAGTTGAAATTTCCTTAATTTCTTCTGAGTCTTTATCGCGGATTTTACCGTCCTTTATTGAAGTTGCTACTTCCATATTCGCGGCGTATCCACATTTATCGCAATGAGCTACCGTATCTTCGCCGGCTTCGGATTGAACCATAAATTCCTCGGAGCCTGAGCCGCCCATCGCACCGCTTGAAGCGCCGACTACAAAATAATCAATGCCGCATCTGTCGAATATATTCCTGTAAGCCTTATCGTGAAGCTGATAAGACTTGTCAAGGTTTTCCGGTTTCGAGTCGAACGAGTAAGCATCTTTCATGAGGAATTGTCTTCCTCTTATCACGCCGCTTCTGGGCCTGGCCTCATTTCTGAATTTAGTCTGTATCTGATACCATATTTGAGGTAAATCTTTATACGACTTCAGGACATTCCTGGCGTGGTAAGTCATGATTTCTTCGTGAGTAGGCGCCAGGACATAATCCCTATTTTTTATATGAAACATAATATCACCGAACGCCTCAACTCGGTTAGTTTCTTCCCATATCTCAATCGGGTTCAAAGCAGGCAGATGAAATTCCTGTCCTCCTATGTTATCCATTTCCTCTCTGATGATAGCCGTTATATTTTTTATAACTCTATAGCCCAGGGGAAGAAAAGAATATATTCCTGCCGAAAGCATTCTGATCATACCCGATCTCAACATTAAAATATGACTTTCAACAACCGCGTCGTTCGGTACTTCTTTTAAAGTAGGAACGAAATATTTACTTAATTTCATTGTTTTTCTTTTTCCAAATTATTTTCAGATATACAAATGGGATAACGGCGATTTACCGCAATTTTAAAATCGATTTTTCAAAAATACGCAAATAGCAAAGTTTATCAAAACCTTAAGAGCCAAATTTTATTACCTTCGGATTACTCATATTTCATCAAAGAACGTATCCGTATTATATTTTTTAGAATTATCTCCCGACTTCAAATTGCTACTCAGCGATAATTAGTATAATCAGCGTCATCAGTGTGCCGTTGCTTTTCTATGTTCGAGTTTGCAATTTGATTAAAACAATTTTTTGTCAATTATAATCGGGATATTAAAGGGCTGAACTCTAAAATTGAATCCGTTCATGACAGCGGTTTTGAATATTGGAATATAATGGTAAAACTCGGGAATGGAAATTTTAACGCGGTAAAAAAAATAATTTACGCCGCTCAAAAAAATTATTTAAAATGTAAAATCAAATTAAAAATAATTTTGAATTCTCTTTTTCGTATCATATCTTTATTAAGATAAACAGCTCGATCGGGGAACTAACATAAAGCTGAATATGTCTCTAAAAGATAAATATTTAAAAGTCTCTTATAAAACCGCCGAAATGTTCGAACGCGCAAAGATGACCGAACATACGTTTATGATCATCGTTGCTATTATCATCGGCGTGCTGGCGGGATTCGGAGCAATCGGTATCAGGCTCTTAATAAAAGAAATATCTCTATTATCATTTCCCGGCGGCGATAATTTTCTGCTTAACGTTCTTCATGCCCCATGGTTAAAAGTTCTACTTATCCCGGTGATCGGTGGGTTGCTTGTCGGACCCATAATTTATTTCTTCGCTCCGGAGGCAAAGGGACACGGCGTTCCGGAAGTAATGCAGGCAATATTATTAAAAGGCGGAATGATACGAGCGCGCGTTGCAATTATCAAGGCTATCGCATCGGCAATATCCATAGGGACTGGCGGATCTGTAGGTAGAGAAGGTCCTATCGTGCAGATCGGTTCAAGTCTTGGATCTACAGTAGGACAATTTTTCAGGATACCGAGTAAAAAATTAAAAACACTTGTAGGCTGCGGAGCCGCGGCAGGTATTGCGGCCGCTTTCAATGCCCCTATTGCGGGCGCGCTGTTCGCAGTTGAAATAATCCTGATGGACTTCGCGGTCGCTCAATTTTCACCTATTGTAATTTCTTCTGTAATGGCTACTGTTATCTCGCACAGCTTTCAAGGCGACTTTGCCGCATTCCTTGTTCCCAAATACCATCTTGCCTCGCCGTATGAAATTTTATTTTATTTTGTTCTCGGCGCGGTAAGCGGTGTAATTTCATTTCTTTTTATAAAAGTGCTTTACTACCTCGAAGATTTTTTCGATAACAAATTTCATATACAGGAATATTTAAAGCCTGCCGTCGGCGGAATAGGCATTGGAATTATAGCATTGGTCTTTCCGCAAATCATGGGAGTAGGATACGATTCCATCAACAACGCTCTTCATGAAAATTTAGTCTGGTATATAGCGCTGCTGCTTATTTTTGTAAAGCTCATTGCTACTTCGCTTACTTTGGGTTCCGGAGGATCGGGCGGAATTTTTGCTCCGTCCTTATTTATCGGCGCAATGCTGGGATATTTTTTCGGATCGATTGTGCATAACCTTTTCCCGGCCATCACCGCAACTCCGGGCGCTTATGCGCTTGTGGCAATGGGAGGACTTGTAGCCGGCACAACAAGAGCTCCAATCACCGCAATCATCATCGTTTTTGAGCTTACAAACGATTACCGGATTATTCTTCCGCTGATGATAACATGTATTTTCAGTACAATTCTTTCTTCAAAGCTAAGCAGAGAATCTATTTATACATTAAAGCTGCTGCTGAGAAACATCAGTATAAAAGAAGGCACGGAACTGAATATAATGGAATCCATTTTTGTTAAGGAAGTTTATAATACAGACTTTGATACTTTGAATGTTACCGATAATTTCAGTCAGGTAGTCAACAAGGTTATCAGGGGTAAAAGTCCGGAATTTCCCGTAACAACTCCCGAAGACAAGGTTATCGGAATGATTTCAATATACGACATAAAAGATCATCTGTACGAAAGAGATTCTCTCCAGAATCTTCTTATCGCTGGGGATATAGCGAATACCAATTTTGAACCGGTCACGCCGGACGATAATTGTCAGACTGCAATGGATAAAATGAGAAAATACGATTTTGAAGGATTACCTGTTGTCGATCAGGAAGGATCAAACAAAATTACCGGCATGGTCTGGATGAAAGATATTCAATATGCATATCAAAAAGGGATAGAAGCGCGCGATATTACATCCAACCTTGCAAGCCGTATAATGATGAAAGATGAATCCCCTCAGGTGAGATTTATGGAAGGTTATTCGATTTCGGAAATAGCGCCTCCGAAATCTTTTATAGGCAAATCTATTAGGGATCTGGATATACGCGTTAAATACGGCGTCGACGTGCTTTCGGTTAAGACTAAAAAAGGAAGAGAAGAGAAAATAAAAGCGATACCAAATCCCGAATATGTTATTACGGACGACGATACTCTAATTATAGCTGGAGAAATAAAAAATATTAATTATATTTCCAACCTTAATTGATATATGCATTCATATTAGAAAATTCGGAACTGATTATGGATTTAATTTTATCATTCGAAGAAACAAGAATAATAGGATCTCTTATAGAGAAGGAATTAACGACTCCCGAGTATTATCCTCTTACATTAAATTCTCTGAAGAACGCATGTAATCAGAAATCGAACAGGAATCCCGTTGTATTATTTGACGAGAATTTATTGGAATCAGTTATAGAGGGATTGAGAAATAAATCGATGGTAAGCAGGGTAACGGGAAGCGATATCAGAGTGCCAAAATACAGACAAGTATTCACGGAAGCACTTAACTTATCACCCGCCGAAGTCGCGGTTATATGTGTCTTGATGCTTCGCGGTCCGCAGACTCCAGGCGAAATTAAAGGCAGAACGGGAAGGATGTTTACATTTGAAAGTTTGACAAGGGTTGATGAAATTCTTGAGGGCTTGATGAACAGGGAAAAACCTCTTGCCGTAAAACTGCCGCGTCAAACCGGTATGAAAGAAGCAAGGTATATGCATCTGTTATCGGGCGGACCAGATATTGAGGCGATGAGTCAGGAAACGGAAGAGGAAGTAAATCCAAATAATGAAAGAATTGAAAAACTTGAAGTGGAAATCGAAGTGCTGAAGAGCGGGTTGGAAGAACTGAAAAAAGGAATTCGAAGAATTTAGAAATCAATTCAAATAAAAAGAATTAAAACTGCAGTAAAATAAATTAAAACAATTGCCACGAAGACTCAAAGAGACGAAGGTTCTTAAAATACTTACTGGACAACCCCGTAGGAGAGAGTTCAAGTGAGTTATAAAACCCTGAACTCATCCGCACTTACCATAGTATAAATCATTCTAATTAAACATTGTAAGATAATACCTTCCGGCAATATTAAATAAAATTAAGTTGACGCCTATGGAGGCACAGATGAATATTTTATTTGTTTTAATCTCCGTGGTTCTCAGCGAATCCTCCGCGGAACTCCGTGTAAATAAGTATATATTATTGGAGCACGGAGTTACGCCCATAGGCGTAGACTTAATGTGGTCTATGATGTCTAAGCCATGTGAATCATCTACGAGGATTTGCTGTTTTTGTTCGTTTCTTTTCAACAGTTCTTAGTCTCTACAAGACTAAAGACAAGAAAATAAAGGTTAGTTTACAAATAACTAAAAAGAAATATTTAACTTATTGAATTGAATCAAAAACATCGTAGATGTTTAAGAATTGTAGCAAAGATACATACTTTTAAACCAGATCCTCGTAGAGGATCAACAAGTAAATCGAAGTTAAACATGTATAAAAAAATGGAAGGTTGAGTATTAAACATCCAAATAATTATTTTTTAAACAAGAATCTAGAGATGACTATTTGGCGGATATGTTCACAATCCCATAAACCCTGTCGTTGGGTCTTACTGTATCCTCGCACGGTAATGTAATTCTATCGCCTTTACCCGCCGTATCGCTTTCATTATCGTGAACCATTAATGATGATATTTTCAGATTAACAACTCCGGTAGTCGGACCAATAATTAATATCTTGTCTTCTTTTTTTATACTGCCGGTTTCAATCAGTATATCCGCAATTTTAGATTTCTTATAATAATTTATAATCTTACCGACGTATTCTTTTCTTGTAGTGGCTTTGCTTCCGTAAATATCGGCATAATCCGCGGAACTGGGTTTATCAAAATAAAAGCCTGAAGAAAATCCGCGGTTGTAAACCGTTGCAAGCTCCTCTAAAAGTTCTTTCTTTTTTTCAACGGTAAGTTTTTTTTCGTAATACAGATCTATTGCTTTTCTGTATGCGGATACAACTACTGCTACGTACTCCGGACTTCTTTTCCGTCCCTCAATTTTAAATGAATCTATTCCGGATTCAATCAGCTTATCGATAAATTCAATCGTACACAGATCATTCGGCGAAAGCACGTAATCCTCACCTAGCATCATTGATTTATCAATGCTGTTATCCGTTATTTCGTATTCTCTCCTGCATGGCTGAATACATTCGCCTCTGTTGGCGCTTTTACCGAATAAGTGATGGCTCATAAAGCAACGGCCGCTTACCGCGATGCACATCGCGCCGTGTATGAAAGCTTCAATTTCCAGATCGGTATTAGCTCGGATTTTTTTTATTTCTTCAAGAGAGCATTCGCGCGCAAGAACAATACGCACGGCGCCCAAGCTTTTATAAAAATTAGCGCTAAGTGAATTCGATACCGAACCTTGAGTAGAAACACAGAAAGGCATATCGTATTTCCTGCAGATCTCGGTGACCGCGAGATCCCAGCAGATAACTCTGTCGATGCCGGATCGCTTAGCTTCCGAAACAATAACATCCACATCTGATATTTCTTCTTCGTAAACGATTGTATTAAGCGTCAGGTAAGTAAGAACATTGTTCTCTTTACCAAAAGCCGCTATTTCCGGTAATTCCTCGAGCGTGAAGTTAGCCGCCTTAGCACGCATATTTAATTTATCCACCCCGAAGTACACCGCATTAGCACCGGATTTCACGGCTGTTCTCAGCATAGTCCAATCACCCGCGGGGGCCATTAGCTCGGGAGAATTGTTTGTGGTTTGTGGTTTGTGGTTTGTGGTATTTAGTTTATGATTTACTGAAATTTTAGAGTCCATTTTATTTACACATTTTCTTAAGATAATTTATGAAAGCACTTAATCTTGGAATTAATACCTCGACTGTCTTCATAAGATTCACAAAATCTTTTTCAAAAATTAATTTTCTTCTATAAGCTTTTTTTACCCATCGTTTTAATTCAAACAATGAGCCGCGTGATATTTTTACAAATCTTTTATAATCAAGATAACTACCCCTCCCTGAACCCTCAGCAATATTAGCCCCGATACTATCGGCAGCTTTTACCATTTGTTTGCCGATAGTATCCTTCGCAAAATAATCCCATGCAATAACAAGATCCCAAATCTTTTCAGAAAGATCTTCGGACAATTTATAAACTTCCAAATCTTCATATTTTGTGTTCATATTTATCCCCTTTTAAATATGATTAATTATTGAATAGTTTTACCTTCACAACAAACCACAAACTAAGCACAACATACCACAAACTACATACTACAAACCACCTACAAATTACGCCTTCTCCTCCCAGACCTTGGCGATTTCAACGATGATTTTTACGACCATTTCCATGTCCTGAACTGCGACCCATTCCAGTTTTGAATGGAAGCTGTGTTCGCCTGCAAAAATATTCGGAGTGGGAAGGCCCATGAATGAAAGCCTTGAACCGTCGGTTCCTCCTCTTATCGGGCTTAATATCGGTTTTATATCGTATCTCTTCATGGCTTCGATTGCGTTATCCGCTACTTGCGGATGCTTATCCAAAATTTCTTTCATGTTCCTGTATTGCTCGAGTACTTCGAATTCCATTCTTGATCCGGGATATTTGCCAACTGCTTTTTTAGCCAGTTCTTTCAGAACTGCTTCAAGTTCCTGTAATTTAGAAGTAACAAAGTCCCTGATAATAAATTTAACGACGGTTAATTCTTCGTTTCCGTTGAAGTTGGTACAGTGTACATAACCTTCGCGGCCTTCAGTGGTTTCCGGAGATAACTTGTCTTTAGGCAGACTTTCGATAAACGCCGCGGCTATTTTTACCGAGTTGACTAACTTTCCTTTTCCGTATCCGGGATGAATATTTTTACCGTGGAATTTAATAGTAACCGCATCAGCACTGAAAGTCTCTGTTTCAACTTCGCCGCGGGTCTGACCGTCAACGGTGTAAGCGGCAAAAGCTCCGAATTTCTTTACATCAAATTTTTCTGTTCCGCGTCCGACTTCTTCATCGGGTGTAAAACAGATTTTTATCGGACCGTGCTTTACTTCAGGGTGGCCAAGTAAATAATTTACCGCATCCATAATCTCGGCAACGCCGCACTTGTTGTCCGCTCCTAAAAGTGTGGTTCCGTCGGTTGTTATAATATCGTAACCTATCATGTTTGCAAGATCAGGGTTATCAATTGAGTTGATAACCTGGTTATCGTTGGGTAGAACTATATTTCCGCCCTGGTAATTTTTATGAATTACCGGATTTACGTTTGCACCGGAAACAGCAGGTGAAGTATCTACATGAGAAATAAAGCCGATTGCCGGAACATCTTTCGTACTGTTGCCCGGAAGCGTTGCAATTACATATCCCCATTCATCCATGTGCGCGTCTTCCAAACCCAAATGTTTGAGCTCTATCGCAAGATCCTTGGAGAGTATTTTTTGTTTTTCAGTACTCGGAAAACTAACGGATTCTTCATCCGATTGAGTATCGTATTTTACGTATTTTAAAAATCTGTCTACACATGTGAATTTATAATTTGCATCGAACATAATTACCTCACTTTTGATGGGTTTATTAGTTTATGTTTAATTATTTCAAATCTATTTGATTCGTTTTATCTCAACTCTCCTGTTTAACGCCCTTCCCGCGGCTGTTTCATTGCTTGCTATTGGATCTTCCTTCCCGTAACCGACAACTTTGAACCTATTCCGCTCCAGCCCTTTCGATAGAAAATAATCCAGAACAGATTGCGCTCTTTCAAGGGAGACTTTTTTATTTATCCGGTCAGAGCCCGTATTATCGGTGTACCCTTCTATCAACCATCTGCTTTCAGGATTTTCTTCCATAAATTTAACCAATAATTCCAACTTTGGATATGCGGTGGACAGCAAATCCGATTTCCCTGATGCAAAACCCGCGCTGGCGCTTAATGTATAATTCCTAATAGCGTTGTTTGCTTCGGACATTGTTTCGCGAATTTCCTCAGGACATCCGTTTGAGTCTACCTTTACTCCCGGTGCCGTATTAGAACATTTATCTTTATAATCCGGTACGCCGTCATGATCCGAATCCAATGGGCAGCCGTTTTCATCTACCTGAACATTAAACGGGGTGTTGGCGCATTTGTCTTTATAATCCGGAACACCGTCACTGTCTGAATCCAAGGGACATCCCAAATCATCTACCTTCACACCGTGCGGAGTGTCGGGACAAATATCCTTATAATCCGGCACGCCGTCATCGTCTGAATCCAGCGGGCATCCCTCGCTGTTAACTTTTACTCCTTTTGGTGTATCCGGACATTTATCCAGGTAATCCGGCACGCCGTCGTTATCAGAATCCAGCGGACATCCGTTAACATCTACTTTAACACCGGAGGGGGTTCCCGGGCAATCGTCGCGTGAATCAGGCACACCGTCTTTGTCTTTATCCTCATCCGAGAAAAATGAAAAAGAAAAACCCGCGCTGGTATAATAAAAGAAATCATTATTGGTTCCGATGGCTTTGTCGTCAAGATAATCCGAGGGCCCCAATTGAATTCCGCCGCTTAAATTGAAACTGAAATTACCGGTAATCATTATTCTCAATCCGAGCTCGCCGGAATAATTTATTTCAGACTTTTTATAAACTCCTTTTGCGTTATTAGGAAGTTTGGTTCCGCTTTCACCGAAAGGATCAAACCATAAATAAGAAACTCCCGTAAACAAATAAGGGAAAAAATCATCGTTTAAAGAAAGGCTGTAAACAATTCCGCCGCCGGCAAATGTCATTTTTGTTCTGAAGATATTCGGTGTCAGGCTGTTGTCCCTGCCCGCAATATACCCCCCACCTGCAAATCCCCTGAAGCCGAACGAACTGATAGTATTTGCCGGTAGAAAATATTCCAATGAAATTCTTCCGAGATAATCGGGCTTAATAATTGAATAATCGGTCTGCCCCAGTGTTGCTGCTCCGTCAACGGTTAAAACCATGGTTCCCGAATAAGCATTATATCTTCTCTTTTGATTGTATTGAGAATAAGTTATAGTAGAAATAAAAATGAAAATAACCATAACCCCGGTAATGAATTTCATTTTTCTCCCGCTGTTTATTGCAATTTTAAGTAGCTAGTAGCTGTTATTTGTCAGATTTTATACTGATCAATATCCTCTTTTTAATACTTTATCAAGATCGGATTTTATCATTATTTTAACTAGTTCCGGGAATTTTGTTTTAGCTTCCCACTTTAAAACTTCTTTTGCTTTTTTCGGGTTTCCGATTAATAGGTCAACTTCGGTGGGACGATAGTAATTCGGATCTACTCCGACAACCGGGTCACCGACCTTCAAAGAGTCGGACATCCTAAATTTATAGTTGCTTTTGTTTTCATTGAAGTTGATTAATTCATGGGCCTTATCAAAGTTGATCGATTTTATTACTCCGGTCTCTTCACTTTCCCCTCCGCGCCATTCAATTTCAACTCCCAATTCTTTAAAAGCAAGTTCGATAAATTCCCTTACTGTATGAGTTTCCCCGGTGGCAAGTACAAAGTCATCAGCTTTATCGTGATTTAATATTCTCCACATGCCTTCACAATATTCCGGTGCAAATCCCCAATCTCTTTTCGCGTCTAAATTACCGAGCAATAACCCCGACTGCAGCCCCGCGACAATTCTTGATGCTGCTCTGGTAATTTTACGCGTTACAAATGTTTCGCCTCTTCTGGGCGATTCGTGATTAAATAAAATTCCGTTCGATGCAAATATATTATATGCTTCCCGGTAATTAACAATTATCCAATAACCGTATAGCTTTGCCACACCATAAGGTGAACGAGGATAAAAGGGTGTTTTTTCGGATTGTGGTACTTCCTGCACTTTACCGAATAATTCGCTTGTTGAGGCCTGGTAGAATTTTACCTGTCTTAATCCTACTTCGCGTATCGCATCCAGAAACCTGAGCGTTCCTAAACCGTCTACCTGCGCGGTATAGTCGGGTACTTCGAATGATACTTTAACATGACTCTGAGCTGCGAGGTTATATATTTCATCGGGCGCTATCTTTTCCAATAACCTGTTCATGTTGCTGGTGTCAACAAGATCGCCGTAATGAAGAAACATTGTTTTGTTTAATATTTCTTTGTTTCCGTAAAGATGATCTATTCTTGCGGTATTAAAAGAACTGCTTCTTCTTATAATGCCGTGCACCTCGTAGCCTTTTTCCAATAAAATCTCGGTTAAATAACTGCCGTCCTGGCCAGTAACTCCGGTGATTAATGCTTTTTTCATTTAAAGATCCTTTTTACAATTAAAAAGTACAAATTAAAAATTAAAAAATTTTCAATATGAATTTATAATTTAAATATTTATATGAAACTAAAAATTAAAAGTACCTTTTTAAAAATAAATTAAAACTTTATCAACTTGTGGTTTTTAATTTGTACTTTTTAATTTTCAATTTTTAATTGAAAGAAACCATTTATACGTCTTTTTTATTCCCTCTTCAAGCGTAGTTTTATGTTTCCATCCCAAAGAATGAATTCTGGAGACATCCATCAGCTTTCTCGGGGTTCCGTCAGGTTTCGACGAATCGAATTCGATTCTGCCTTTGAATTCGGTAACTCTCGAGATTATATCAGCCAGTTCTTTAATTGTTAAATCCTCTCCGGTACCGATATTCAATTGCGAGATCCCGTTATCATAAAGATCTTTTGCGTTGATATTTTCGGTTAAGAACACGATTGCTTCCGCAAGATCATCAACATATAAAAATTCCCTTTTGGGTGTTCCGGTTCCCCAAAGAGTAACGATATTGTTTCCGTTCTTTGCTTCATGGAATTTTCTTATAAGAGCCGGGAGTACATGCGACGTTTGAAGATTAAAATTATCGTTTACGCCGTAAAGGTTTGTCGGCATTGCGGAAATAAAATTCGCGTTATACTGTCTGTAATAATTTTCGCATAATTTTATACCCGCTATTTTAGCAATTGCATACGGCTCGTTTGTAAATTCCAAATAATCAGATAGAAGGTATTCTTCTTTCAGCGGCTGGGGAGCCATCTTCGGATAAATACATGAGCTGCCGAGAAAAACCAATTTCTCAACGCCGCTTCGGTAAGCCGCTTCTATTATGTTGGCTTCTATCATCAGGTTATCATAAATAAATTCCGCCCTGTAAGTATTGTTAGCCAGGATGCCTCCGACTTTTGCGGCGGCAACAATTACGATCTCCGGCTTCTCCGAATTGAAAAACTTTTCAACCTCGGTCTGTCTTATTAAGTTTAATTCCGAAAAATCTCTGAAGACAAAATTGTTATACCCTTTGGATTCCAGTTGTCTTTTAATAGCAGAGCCGACCATCCCGTTATGACCGGCTAAATAAATTTTTTTATTACTATAATCCATTTTCAAACATCCATGTATTACATTAAAATAAGTACTTTTAAAAACTCATAATTTCTTATCCGTGAAAGTCCGTCCAACATGCCTGTCCGGTAGGCAGGTCCGTATCGTCCGTGTGCTATTCCGTCAATACTCAATTTATTTAACAAATTCCGCGATCTTATCGACCACATACTTCTGCTGTTCATCGCTAAGTTCAGGATAAATCGGTAAAGCGATAGAAGTATTTGCTGCAGATTCAGCAGCAGGGAAATCACCCTCTTTATACCCAAGGTCGGAGAAACATTCCTGCATATGGAACGGAACCGGATAATAAACCTCGGTAGCAACATCATTCTCCGCAAGAAACTTTCTAAGTTCATCTCTTTTCTCAACGCGGATAATGAACTGATTAAAGATGTGGTAGTTTGTTGTTTGCGGTTTGTGGTCTGTTGTTTGTGGTTGATAGACCGCTTTTGGTAATAGCACTTTGTTTTTATTGTCGTATGAAGTGCAACCTGTTTCTTCGGCCAGGCCGGCTTCGATAAAATATTTCGTATAGGTAGCGGCATTTTTTCTGCGCTGTTCAGACCATTCGTCAAGGTGCGGTAATTTTACATTTAGAACGGCAGCTTGTATGGCGTCTATTCTGAAATTTCCTCCGATGATTTTATGAAAATACTTTGGTTCGGCGCCGTGGTTCCTCAGGATCTTAAGTTTTTTTCCGAGCTCTTCATTATTTGTCACAACAAGACCGCCGTCGCCGAAACATCCGAGATTTTTGCTCGGGAAAAACGAGTAGCATCCCATATCACCAATAGTACCGACATGCTTTCCGTCTTTATACTGAACCCCGATCGCCTGCGCGGCATCTTCAATTACTTTTAAATTATGTTTTTTTGCTATCACCATAATCTCGTCCATCTCGCAGCTTTGTCCGTAAAGATGGACAGGTATGATTGCTTTTGTTTTAGAGGTAATCTTTTTTTCAAGACCTTTAGGATTTAAATTAAATGTAACCGGATCGATTTCAGCGAAAACCGGTGTTGCGTTTAATCTGGATACAACACCTGCAGTCGCAAAGAATGAATAAGTGGGAACAATTACTTCATCTCCCGGCTGAAGATCGATAGCCATTAGTGCGATTAGAAGAGCGTCTGTTCCGGATGATACGCCCACGGCCGCTTTCGCGTTAAGGTATTCGCAAAAAGCTTTTTCCATCTTTTCAACTTCGGGTCCTAAAATAAAATACTGCGACTCCGCAGTTTTCAACAACGCTTCGTCAAGTTCTTTCTTTAGTGATTTATATTGCGGTTTAAGATCTAATAATGGAACTTTCATGTTAAAACTCCCGTCTTTGATAGAGCAAATTTACAAAAAAAAACAGTAGATAGTATATGGTTTGTAGGCTCCTACAACTACATACGACAAACCACACACCACAAACGTTATACTTTACTTACCGTAGATAAAATCTTTATTTATTTCACTAAATAGATTAGCATCCTTATCCTTCGGCGAAACAATCGGATTATCAACGCCCCAGTTGATGCTCAGATCGGGATCATTATATAGAATGCTTCTCTCATTTTCTTTGCTGTAATAGTTAGTGCATTTATACATAAAAAAAGCTTCGTCGGACAGTACCGAGAAGCCGTGTGCGAATCCAGGGGGAATCCAGAATTGTATATGATTATCTCCGGATAATTCAATGGCCGCATATTTTCCGAAAGTAGGCGAGCCGGTTCGAATATCCACCGCTACATCGAGCACTTTACCTTTCAATACTTGACAAAGTTTACCTTGAGTAAATTCGCCGATCTGGTAGTGAAGTCCTCTCACCGTTCCGTATTTTGATTTTGAAATATTATCCTGCACGAAATCCGTGTTAAGACCGGAATCCTTGTATTTCTTACCGTTGTAAGATTCAAAGAAAAATCCTCTTTCATCTCCGAAAACATCGGGATGAATTATAAGTAAGCCTTCAATATCTGTTTTTTCTATTTTCATATTTCTCTAATATTTTTTTGGATAATTTAAAAAAGTTAACGGCTTAAGCTTCTCTTATTCAAACACATTGAAGCCAAAGCCGTAAATATCAGTTACTTAGACAAAAAATGTTGATTGATTCAAGTGCATTAATCAATTCCGGCAGTCGCCAATCTAAAATCCAATGGCACCAATTATTCAGGGAATTATTATTATGGTTTTCTTAGTGAGACTCTCATAGGGGTCAACTTAATTTTTTTCTTTATTGTTTAATCCACTATATTTTAATCAATTGACAAGATGATAATGGAAAAGTTATTTCTACTAATAAGCCCTTCTCCTTTTAAGAGAAGGGTTGGGATGAGTTCTGGATTTAGCAATTTGACTTAACTCTCTCTAATCCCTGCCTGCCGGCAGGCAGGTCTCCCTTGCCAAGGGAGAGACTTATAATCATTCATATCTTAACATTTTGTCCTTCTAGCCGACCGTATTTCTTTAACTTTTATTAGAATTTGTAACAATCTTGAATAAATTAATTGTATTCTTTTATTCCTTAAGTTGACGCCTATGAGAGTTTCACTGAGTACGCACGGAGTTCCACTGGGGTGAAAATTAATAATTCCCTATTAAAAAAATATTCAATCTTCAATCATCAATCTTTCCAGGTAATCCCTGTACGAAGATTTTGGATATGAATTAATTAATGCCGCAAATTGTTCTTTATTTATAAACTTCATGTGGAAAGCTATTTCTTCAATGCAGGCAACTTTAAGTCCCTGTCTTTGTTCTATAACTCCAAAAAAGTTAGCAGCCTGAAGCAGGGCTTCCGGCGTACCGGTATCGAGCCATGCTACTCCGCGTCCGATTTTTTCTACTTTTAATTTTTTTTGCCCCAGATATTCTTTATTAACATCCGTTATTTCAAGTTCACCTCTGGCCGAAGGTTTTAAATTTTTCGAGATATTCACAACCTCATTATCATAAATATAAATTCCCGGTACCGCATAATTTGATTTTGGAATTTTAGGTTTTTCCTCTATCGAAATCGCTTTCCCTTCCTTATCGAATTCAACAATGCCGTAGCGCTGGGGATCCGTTACCTGGTATCCGAAAATGGTTGCACACTCATTTGCTTTAAGAGCGTTATAAAAGAAATTAAAATTCCCGTAGAAAATATTATCGCCTAAAACCAGCGTAACACTGTCGTTTTTAATAAATTCTTCACCGAGAATAAATGCTTCGGCAATTCCGTTCGGCGCTTTTTGAACAACATACTCTATTGTAAGTCCAAGCTGCGAGCCGTCTCCGAACAACTGACGATACAGCGGTATTGTTTCTTCGTTGGAGATTATTAAAATATCTCTAATACCCCCGAGCATCAAACTTGATAAAGGATGATATATCAGCGGCTTGTCATAAATTAATGCCAGCTGTTTACTGTATACTTTAGTTACCGGATATAACCGCGATCCGGAGCCGCCGGCAAGGATGATTCCTTTCATAACTAATCTCTCTTATTAATTGACGATTTACGATTTTCGATTGTCGATTGATGATTGTCGAATGACGATTTACTATTGATGATTGAGAATTTTCGATTATCGATTTACTATTGATTGTTGGTTGAAGATTGTCCATTGGTAATTTTATTTTTTATTTTAAATAGTAATATCAGTTGAATCAACTGCGGATTAATTTTTAATCGCCAAGCGATAATAACATATCATCATTCAAAAGGGGAAGAAATGAATAAAAATGATTTAATAAATCGTACTAAATATTTTGCTCATAATTGCGTTAAACTTGGGTTAGACCTACCTAAAAGCTGCTTGGGAAACCATATAAAAGATCAATTAATAAGATGCAGTACATCAGTAGCTGCAAATTACAGAGCAACTTGCCTGGCTCAAAGTAAAGCCTCATTTATTTCTAAGATTAGTATTGTCATTGAGGAATCCGATGAATCCGAATTCTGGTTAGAATTTATTAAGGATGAAAATATGTCAAACTCAGTAATGCTTGAACAACTTAGAAATGAAGCACATGAATTAACTTCTATCTTTATAGTATCACGCAAAACAGCGCGCGGAATTTAGAACTGCCAATTTACATTAATTGAATGCTGAATAAAGAGGAAAATAACAAAAATCGAAGGCCTCAATAGTCATTCGAAAATCGTCATTCGTCAATCGACACTAGTCAATCCTCAGATTCCGTAATAAAGTCCGATATAAAATTCATTAAGCCGGTTGTTCACAAAAGTATGGTTTGATTGTTCAGCTGATATTTTTGTTGTCTGATAATGAAGCCTGGCAAATAAGTCGTGAAGAATTTCATATTTAACATCGGCACCGAAGTAAGCATAATTTGTTCTTAAGTCCGAACAGAAACGGCGGCTGCGGCTGCCTGTACTGCTGTTCCTCAATACCGGGAGATCCCTTTCTTATATATTGTCCCCACAACGTCGCATCCAGACCTCTTATAAATCTGTAGTTCAAAGCTCCGTAAATAAGATCGGCATTGTTGCCCATCCAATGCCCCATAACATAACCGGAATTTTGATAAGTCTGCGTCGGGATATAATGGGAATAAACGAAAGGAAATATTTTTGTGTATTCTGCAGTCACGGTCAAATTATCAACAGGCAGATCCGTAACCGATCCGCCTAAAGTAAATCCGAATTGATTTCTCTGTTTCTGCGCGTTGAATAATCCTTCGAATGTAATCTCATCGATAAACCAGGTGCCGTATAGATGTGTGTTCTTAATTTGATTTCTCGAACTTACGCCTAAAAAGAATTGTGAGTTTCCGCCGGCGTTGTTATTGGCCTGACTTAAATAATGGTCAGCCAGTCTGAAAAACATAATAGGAATAAGATAAGGTATTTCAAGCTTGTCGCTGTATACAATAGATTCGCCGAGAGAAATATCCAGACCCTCGGTCGGAGTAACGGTTAAAGTATGTGAAGCGAGATATTTTGACCTGAATTGATCGCGGTAAATTCCGTAACGGTAAGTTGCGTATATCCCTGAAGAATCAATCACGTCGGAATTAAGCCAGGCGTGAATATAATTAAAGCTAAGCCATTTTACGGGATGCAAATCCAATCTAATAAAAGGAAATGAAGGAGCTTTATCCGACAGTACCAGCAGTCCGCTTTGACCGTATCCCCAGTTAAAGAAATCCTTGCCGATAGTTATATCACCGTATGACCAGTCGTATGTTATATTAGCATTAACCTCGCTGTACTGAATATTATTCAAATCCGATTTTGCAACAATAACTCCTGTTTGAGGAGTAAATTGTTTATTACGGTCAATACCGGTTCCATCTTCGGAATTATCTTTGAACCTAAAACTAAACCCAATATTATTGCTTAAATAACCGTAAAGATAAACTCCGTCCCACCTGTGCGAATATTTAGCCCCGTCTCGTGTTCCGGCCTCATAACCCAAAATCGGACTTACATTAATCTTAAACAAACTATCCTCATAAGCAAACAACCTTAAGCGGCCGTAAGGATCGTAATTCAGGATGGTGGTTTGTGGTTTGTGGGTTGTGGGTTGTGGGGCGTTGGTAGTCGATTGTTGGTGATTGGTTGTTGGGAGTTGGAGGTCGGAGGTTAAATTATTTTGTCCCTCGAATCTTTCGGATTTCAATTGCTTCAGTTCGATGCCGTAGTCTTCAAGATAAAATTTAAGTTCATCACTTTCGACTTTGGAGAAGTCCTTACTTTTTAATTTTTCTTTTTAATTTTTAATTGAAGCAGCTTCGCTGCGATGTACTTCCTGCTCACAGGTCTGATCTGGTCGTTGAAAACAATCAGGCCTTTCTGCGCCATCCGGTCAAGGAAGGGATAAACATCGCTGTTAACGGGCTGAAAGACTGTCTGTGCTAAAGAGCTTGAGACATAAAAAACAATTAATATAAATGCGGACAGCGTAATTGATTTAATTTTCATTTGCGAATTTTCGAATGTTGATTGATGATTGTCGATTGAAGATTTACGATTGACGATTGTCGATTGAAAAATGACGATTTTCCTGATTGACGATTGAGGAATGAATATTGCCGAATAAAACTTTTTTGTTTTTCATCTCTGTGGAACTCGGTGCGCACTCTGTGAAACTCTGTGATACTTTTTTAGTTCTTGGGAGCACTGAGTTTCACTGAGGAATCACTGAGTTTCACTGAGAAAACTATAATGTATCTAAAACCTAATTTGGTAAGTAATCAAGTAATTTTGATATAGGAACAACTCTGACATTATTTTTAATTGTATAAGCATCATTTCCCGGATAGACAACAATTCCAGCGGAACAATTTAAATCATGCATTGCATTAAAGAAACCTTGTGTCGGAACAGGTGAAAGAGACAATTTTATTTCTACGCATAATACCGGTTTGTCGCCTTTTACAACCACCAAATCTACTTCGGCTCCGGCAGCGGTGCGGTAAAAATATGAATTAAATTTCCCGGGCAAATTATTAATTATTTGTTCGATAACAAATCCTTCCCAGGAATGTCCGGCAATTGGATGCCCTAATAGTTCTTCTTTATCCGCAATGTTGAAAAGCGAATGCAGCAAACCGGAATCTCTAATATAAATTTTCGGAGACTTGACAATTCTTTTTTTCACATTTGCGTAAAAAGGTGCCAGCTGTCTTACGATAAAAGTTTCTTCAAGTATGTCCAGATAATTATTTGCTGTAGGAGGCGATATACCGAGAGAAGAGGAAATCTTACTTGCATTCCAAAGCGAGCCGTGCGAATGGGCGAGCATCATACAAAATCTTCTTAATTGAATTGACGGAATTCTAATACCAAAATTCGGAATATCTCTTTCCAAATAAGTTTTAATAAATGATCGCCGCCATCTTATACTTATTTCTTCACCGGTGGCCAGGAAACTTTCTGGAAATCCTCCTCTAATCCATAATTTATCCGTTGTTTTTTCTCCATTGTCGATCTCTGTTATTAAAAACGGAGGCAGATTATGAAAAATTATTCTACCGGCAAGACTTTCGGAAGACTGCTTAAGCAAATTCGGAGAGGATGATCCCAGAATTAAAAATCTTCCGTTTCTTCTGTCCTGATCGACCAATGCTCTTATTACTGAAAATAATTCAGGTTTTTGTTGAATCTCATCTACTATAATTAAATTATTTTTCTGTTCGGATAGGAAAAGCTCAGGTTCGTTCAGTTTAGTAAAATCAGAAGGAAGTTCGAGATCCAAATAAACAGAAGCTTTTATTTTCTTCTGTATTTCTTTAGCTAATGTAGTTTTTCCGACCTGTCTCGGGCCTAATATCCCGGTAACCGGAAATGTTTTAAGAGATTCTTCTATTTTTACCTGAACAATTCTTCTAATCATACCATGCAAATTAAAACCTCAGCTTTTAAATTGCAAGGTTGAGAAATTAAAGATTTTAGAATGACGATTGAATATTGTCGAATAAAACTTTTATGATTTCCCTCTCCGTGGAACTCCGTGCGCACTCTGTACAACTCTCATAGGCGTCAACTTAAGGAATAAAGGAATACAATTAATTTATTCAGAATTGTTACAAATTCTAATAAAAGTTAAAGAAATATGGTCGGCTAGAAGGAGAAAATGTTAAGATATGAATGATTACAAGTCTCTCCCTTGGCAAGGGAGACCTGCCTGCCGGCAGGCAGGGATTAGAGAGAGTTAAGTCAAATTGCAAAATCAAGAACTCATCCCAAACCCTTCTCTTTGAAAGAGAAGGGCTTATTGTCAAAATTTAACGAAGTATTAATTATTCTATCAAAACATTGTAAGATAATAGTTTCCGGCAATATTAAATAAAATTAAGTTGACGCCTATGTGTACAACTCTGTGATACTTTTTTAGTTCTTGGGAGCACTGAGTTTCACTGAGGAATCACTGAGTTTCACTGAGAAAACTATGATGTATCTAAGATCTCATTTATCCTTGTGATTCTTGATTGACGATTGAATATTGCCGAATAACACTATTATGATTTCCCTCTCCGTGGAACTCTGTGCGCACTCTGTGCAACTCCGTGATACTTTTTTTGTTCTTGGGGACACTGAGTATCACAGCTTTGACAATCGAAAATCGACAATAGTAAATAGTAAATCCTAATACGCGTTCGGATCGCCGCGGAGCATATTCCAAACAGTTAGCACAACTATCTGAACATCCAGCCAGAATGTCCAATTTTCAATATACCAGAGATCGTTATCGATCCTTTTCTGCATCAGCGCCGGTTTTTCCGTGCCGCCTCTATAGCCGTTAATCTGCGCCCACCCGGTAATACCCGGCTTAACCAGATGACGGAGCATATACAATCTGATTTTTCCTTTTGATTCTTCATTAAGAGGGGTCGGATGAGGGCGCGGACCTACGATACTCATATCGCCTTTAAGCACATTCCAGAATTGCGGAAGCTCGTCAAGATTGGTTTTTCTTAGGAACTTACCGATTCTAGTAACGCGCGGGTCGTCTTTCCTGGCCTGCTGGTAATTACCGAGATTGTCGACATCCAGACTGTCGTTACTCATAGAGCGGAATTTATAGGTAATAAACTTTTTATTATTACGGCCCCAGCGTTCCTGCTTGAAAAGAACCGGACCGGGAGATGATAATTTTATTAAAATTGAAATTAACGGCCAAAGCCATGAGAACACAAATATGTACAATAATGAAGTAAAGGCAATGTCAAAAGTTCTTTTAAAATTCTCCAGTGAAATTCGTTTAGCCTATCTTCGCGGACGGATATAACGGGAAAACGTCCGAACATAGTTATATTATATTTAGCGGAGACGAACTTAAAATAGTCCGGTATTATTTTAACTCTGGTAGTATATTTTTCGCAAATCCTTAATGTTTCTTCAATCCTTTCGGTGGCGTGGTTAGGCAGTGCGATAATTACATTATCAATCTGGTGTTTATTAAGTACGCTGTCAAGCTCGCTTATCTTTCCCAGATACTCCCCGTTTAAGAAATCTTTTTTATGGTCGTCCATGAACCCTATTATTCTGTAACCGAAATGAGGATTCTTTCTTATAGTCTCATAAAATCTGTTGCCGACGGAACCGGCTCCTACAATAAGAAGATTTCTTATATTTCTGCCCTGTGCGCGAAGATAGTTTAACGTTTTTCTGAATATCAGTTTCTCGGTGCTCAGCAATATTATACTAATAAGAGCAAACAGTATTATAAAATACCGCGGCATATCGTCGTCTTTAAGCAGGTATAATATAATAACCGTACCGATAACCTGGATTACGAAACTTTTTAATAAAATTATTAATTCGTAGCTGAAATTCCTCGAACGGAATTCATCATACAGTCCGAGAGATTTGGACGTAAAAAACCATATAACCGCCAGTGATAAAACAAGAAACTGTGCATTGACATTCTTCAGAAAATCAAACTGCCAAACGCTCATGTACGCGGTTAAAATAAACGAAAGTATTAATATCACTATATCCAGGGAAATACGGAACAGATATAATGATGTACGGTAGAGTTGCATTTTATATTATAATTACGATTGTATTATTTTTTTTGATGCCGGTTTACGATTGACGATTGTAGAATGAAAGCCCAATACTATTATTTATCGTTCGTAAATGCTATAAATTCAATCTTCCGGCACTCAAATTTGATGTATTGCCATTTTATTTTGACTAAATAAAACCTAAAATACCATATAACCACGGCGATAACACAGAAACCGGGTTTTGAAATTCATCGGAAAGCCGAACTGATCCTAGTGATAATTCAAATCTCTAATTGAATAATACGGAAGGATTTCAATACCGTTACTTCTTTTTTGTTTACTATGGCCGCCGTAAACAATATACCTATTCACACCCGGATTAATTTTTTCCCAAAACTCTAATCCTTTAAAATAGTCGGCCGTAACGGTTTGACCGGCTTTGACCTCAACAGGAGTAAGAACATTTCCGTTTTGCAAAAGCAGATCAATTTCATGGCCTACGTTATCTCTCCAAAAAGAAAGATTACTTTTCAATGCTTTATTAAATCTCTGTTTCAGCATTTCAACTACGATTAAATTCTCAAAAAGACTACCGCGGAAGGGATGCAAAGGTAACTGTTCAGGTTTTTCTATCCCCAGCAGTGAAACGGCAAGCCCGGTGTCGTAAAAATAAATTTTGGGCATTTTTACTACCCGTTTATTAAAATTTTTATGGTGAGGATTCAGCTTAAAAATTATATAGCTCATTTCAAGAATACCGATCCAGGAAGCAATTGTTTTGGCGTCAACTCCCGTTTCTATTGCTAAATTATGCATGTTCAACAATTGTCCGCATCTCCCGGCGCATAATTTAATGAACCGCTCAAATGTTGAAAAGTTTGTTATATTTTTTATTAGCCGGACATCCCGTTCAACATAAGTAGTGATATAATTTTGATACCATGTAGTTGCGTCGAATTTCTTATCATAAAGCGGAGGATAAAGTCCCTTAAAAATCAATTCATCTGCGGATGTTGTTTTTTTAATCCCGGCTTCCGACATTGAAAATGGGAGTAAAGTCAGCAACCCGATTCTACCGGAAAGGCTTTGAGAAATATTTTCCTGAAGTAAAAAATTATTTGAACCGGTAAGAATAAAGCTTCCGGTTTTATCACTATCATCTAAAATCTGCTGCAGATATGAAAAAATTTCGGGCACTCTCTGAACTTCATCCAATATAGCACCGTCCGGATAACCGCTTAAAAATCCTCTGGTATCCTCAGCCGCAAATTTTCTATAATCCGGGTTCTCCAGGCTCACATAAGCTTTTTCGGGAAAAACCGCTTTCACTAAGGTAGTTTTACCCGATTGCCTGGGACCGATAACCGCAACACTCTTAAATTGTTTAGCTAAATTTATAAGCGATATTTCAGCATCCCGTTTTATCATACGGCAAAATTACAAAAATGGAATCCCATTCCCTAATTGTAAGAAATTTTTCGGTTGACAATTGAAGATTGCCGAATAAAACTTTTATGTTTTTTCCTCTCTGTGAAACTCCGTGCGGACTCAGTGAAACTCTGTGATACTTCTTTAGGTTTTAGGAGCACTGAGTCTCACTGAGAAAACTATAATGTATGTATAGAACTTCTTATCTATAGGATTAACTATTACGATTGACGTATGTCGAATAAAAATACAATACTGTTATTTATAATTAGTAAATACTATATATTAAACCCATGATATTACATTTTCAACAACAGGCAGCATCTGTAATTTGGCTTGGCGGGTAGTTTCTAAGGAAGCCGGGGATCTTCATATCAGGCAATTTTTTCTTATCAGGAAAGAGAAAATGCATAACCGCGAATGCACGCTAATCATTCGCGAATTTTCGCGGAAATTTATTCGCGTCAATTCGCGGTTTTCATTTGCGTGTATTCGCGGTCTTTGTATTTGCATACCGTTTATGCTGCAGTCTTTCACCGCCAAAGTTTACCAATAGTCCCAGCGGCTTTTTAGTACCTTTCAAATAATTCAGCAGTTGCGCCTCATCGGCCGGCGATAGAGTTTCCATAGCTTTTATCTCCAGCACAATGTCATCATAACATAAAAAATCCGGATAATACTTCTTCCTCAGCTCAATCCCCTTATAATAAACATTCATCTCAGCAAACTCAACAAATGGGACATTTTGTTTTGTAAACTCTATGGTTAATGCTTCTTGATATACGGCTTCTAGAAAGCCCGGGCCTAATTCATTAAAAACCTCAAAACAGCAGCCTATTATTTTATATGATTGATCTTTAAATATTATTTCAGTCATAATCATTAACTGCTAATTTATGCTAATTACTTTCGTGAATATCCGCGGATTTTTATTCGCGCCCATTCGCGGTTTTCTTTACCTCATAGCTATAAGCTTAATACTAAACGCAGGCACCCCAAAAATAAACAATTCAACAATTTGGGAACAATTAACCGCGAATTTACGCTAATTGTTTCGCGAATATTCGCGGAATTTTAATTCGCGTGCATTCGCGGTCTTTCTTGATTTCACATCTGAACTTATAGAACTGCTAAACACCTACGTATGTGGTTAAGATAAAGTAATTAATTAAAATTGTTATACCCATGGAGATGCGGAAAAAATATAATAATGTGCGGCAGAGCTGCATTTTAGTTTTTTAGGATTCTTTTATATAATTTTTCGCATTACTTAATAACTTTTTCAGAGTCTTTCTTACATTAAACAACTTTATTTCTTTAAATTTATTTTATTATTCAAATTTTTTTAATCCTAAAAACTCCAGTATGATAAAAATTATAAACAAGGTATTTGTTAAAAAATATCGTTTCCATAATCTGCGGGGTTCCTGAACTAAACGATACAGCCATTCCAAAGATGCGTTTTTCATCCATTCAGGAGCATGTTTTGTATTGCCGGCTATATAATCAAAACCGGCACCTATACCGATCATAATCCCTCTGTTTAACTTTTTATAATTTTCAGATATCCATATTTCTTGTTTAGGAGCTCCCAAACCTATCCAGATTAAATCAGGTTCGGCATTATTAATTTCACTTATAAATTTTTCGTTTTCTTCACTAGTAAAAGGTCTATAAGGCGGAGAAAATGCACCGACAATTTTGGCTTGCGGAAATTTCTTTTCAATGTTTCTCACCATTTTATTCATTGTATCTTGAGAACTTCCGAAGAAATAGTGCTTTAATTGATCCTCCTGCCCCCAGTCCAAAGTTTTCTCCATAAATGTAGGGCCGAATATTCTGCTAATATTTTTTTCGCCTTTTAATTTTGCATAAATTGATAACGGTTTCCCATCCGGTAGCGCTATATAAGAGTTATTAATTATTTGTTTATAGTTTTTATACTTAACACCGCTTATAATGGTATGAACATTATTAACTGTGATATAATTGGGGGGATAAAAATCTTTATTCAAGTTGCTATAGGAATTTTGATATGAATTTAAGGCTGAAATATTACAACCTAATATTGCTATTTTATTCATTTTAATTCTGATTACAGGATATTTTGGGGTTTTATGGACTAGTAAATAATTTTTGTTTAATCTATTACAAAAAATAATATTAATTCACCAATTAAGACTTAGGCCATATTATCGACGAGTTTATCTATTCCTTAATTGCGATGTAACAAGTGTAAGGTTTTAAAAGAAAATTTCCGTTAATTTTCTTTCCATATATATCGAAGAATTCATCTGGAACTATGTTATAACTTTGCACTTCATTTGAGCTGTTTATAAATATTTTGATTAATTCCGATGGTACATATTTGGTTACTGCTACTTTATTTAATTTTACGTTTGTGATGTAATAAGACGAATCCGTGTTCTTACTCTCAAAATCAATTCGTGCAAGTTTATCATTTAATTTTGATTTAAATATATAATTATAATGTTGTGGTACTCTATTAATTTTAATCTTATCTATATTAGTTAAAAGCGAGTACGGCGAGTGCGCAATTCTAGGTTCAATTTGCAGAAAAAAATTCTTTGTCCCAAATGCTTCAAAGCTTAAATGATAATAATTAGAAGTGTCTACGGCAAAATTATTTGTATACACTAAAAAGTCTGTATTTATTTTATAATCCTTTAATGAAACTTTCAAATAATTTGTATAGTTATAGGTGATCTTTGTTAAAACGGAATTTTTATTCGACGACCAAGTATACCAGTTAGTTATTCCATTAGAGAAATTTGAGTTTGATATCATATTCACATTTATAGTTTTGTTAATTTTGTAAATACTGCTATATGAGCTTTTAACTGTGGAATTAATGTCTTGATTATAATCTTGATTCCATTCTTTAAGATCTAAATAATATTTATGACTCGGGTTTATAAGGGCTATGTATGAAGCAGAAGAAAATAAATTATAATAATAATTTGAATCGCATTTTGCAAAATTGTTTATGTCATCACTGCGAGAAATAAAATAAATGCTCTTTTCTTCTGGATATGCGTTAAAAAATAAATTATTATTAATTTTATTACCTTTTATAAAAGAGTTATGATCTTTTCCTCCATCCTCATTTAGAAATATTTGACTGACTCTATTATTAATTAATTTATTATTACAAAATAAATTGTTTATGCCATTATGTAAATAAATGCCGTTATCAGCGTTAATAACTGTGTTACCTTTCACTGTTACATTGCAAGTAAAATCGTCTAAATAAATACCTTGTGCTAGAGTAAATGTAGAGTCCGGCATACCTTTACCACTACCAAGGACATTTAATATAATATTATTTTCAATAATATTTCCTAAATTAGAATTAACCCCAGTATATATAGCTGAACCATCATCCAATAAAATGCAAGAATGATTTATATAATTATTTTTAATTATCATATTTTTCCCAGAAAATAATAATGATATATAACCAGTGCTATCTATAACATTATTGCTAACTATATTATCGGCAGTATAGTCCCCTTCAATATCTAGTGCAATTAAACCATGAGATCCATTTTTGCCTTCACCTGCAAATAGTCCAGTTTTAGTAATTTCATTATTGGTTATAACTGAAGAATAACTTCCATTTAACTTAATTCCATTATTCTTACAACTTGAAAAATAATTCCCATCAATTAAACAAGAGTCAACATCTATTCCATAAATGCCTGAAAAGCCAGCTTCATTGAAGTTACAATTTAATATGTTTATGCATTTACAATTTCGTAAGTTTATGCTATTACGTTTTTGCCCAAAAAAATTGATATCACGAACAATTATATTATTTCCATTTGTAATGTTAATACCATAATCATATTTTGAAATGGTAATATTATTTAAATCATTATATCTGTTCTGCAAATAAATCATTAATAAATTATTAGTTTTATCATAATACCATGAGCCATTATTATTTAGCCCCAATAACGTATTTTCAATAAAGTATCCAAATTTTTTATTTTTAATTGAATAATAGGGAGTATTCTTTAATATTATAGCATTACCAGGCATCGAACTTATTTTCTCCTTTTCAAATGCCCATCTAACAGACCTAATAACTATTGAAGATTCTTTAATTTGATTAATAAAGTTTTCTCCCACTCCACGCAGTATAATCCTATTATCACTTAAACTATCAATCAGAAATCCAGTCTTTGGATACCGAGATATTTCTTGATATTTATCATTAATAAATAATTGGTTAATATCTACTATTGACTTGTCAAGTTCAGAAGTATAAATGTTTTTTATTTTTGAATTATTCCAATTGCTAATTTTTATTACACCAGAAATAATTGGACTGTTTCCTGAACCATATGCACCTATTACTATCTTATTACCTTTATTCCCTAAATTATTAATTATCAACTCACCAAAAAAAATATCGTTTCTTTTAAAATGAAACAAAAATCCCCCGGGGCTTAATAAAATAGTATTTAATTTCTCAATTGTTGCCCAAGGCGTTTTCGGGTTTTGTGCTTGCACCGCCGTACCATTATCATTTCCTTTATTAGAGACGTAAAATGTTTTACAAATTCCTTCGTGGTTTTTAAAAATTAAGAAAGCAAAAATCAATAAAAATTTGATTCTAAAAATATTTATTTTATAAATCCTCGGACTAATCATCAAAGCCTCTAAGTTTTAGTAATTCCAAAATATATAATACATAAAGAAGGTATTTGTAATTAAATATCTTTGCCACAATCTTTTTGGTTCTTGTATTAATCTATAAGCAAGACCAACCTAACCAAGTAACAGGGCAAA
>CAVUCX010000027.1:0-57992 GCA_963739955.1 uncultured Bacteroidota bacterium
CCCTCGCTATCGGGTTTATAACTGCATCCCTAAAAGCCGGCATTCCTTTATTTTTAGGATCGTATCCGATTACACCTGCTTCGGATATTCTGCACGAATTGAGCAAACATAAAAATTTCAACGTCAGAACATTTCAGGCGGAAGACGAGATTGCTGCCGTAACCGCCGCTATCGGAGCGTCTTTCAGCGGCGCACTTGCAATTACTACTACAAGCGGGCCCGGAGTAGCGTTGAAAACCGAAGCAATAGGACTTGCGGTAATGACTGAACTCCCAATCGTTATAATCGATGTGCAGCGGGGAGGTCCGAGTACCGGATTGCCGACTAAAACCGAGCAGTCGGATCTGATGCAGGCAATTAACGGAAGAAACGGGGAGGCACCGGTTGCAGTAATAGCGGCGTCAACACCGGCTGATTGTTTTAATACAGCCATTGAAGCCTCCAGGATTGCAACAAAGTATATGGTTCCGGTTATACTATTATCCGACGGTTATATCGCTAACGGATCGGAACCGTGGAAAATTCCCGATCCTGATTCAATTCCGGAAATTCCTGTTACCTTCGCAAAAAATAAAGAAGACTTTAAACCATATACCCGCGATGATAATCTTGTTCGTCCATGGGCAGTTCCCGGAACTCCCGGGCTGGAACACAGACTAGGCGGACTTGAAAAAGCCAATATTACCGGCAACGTTAGTTATGATCCGGAGAACCATGAATTCATGGTTAGATTAAGAGCGCAGAAAGTTAAGAACATAGAAAACGATATTCCCGAACTGGAAGTTAAGGGAGATGAAGATGCCGGTGTTCTGGTGATAGGCTGGGGAGGAACATATGGCGCTATAACCGAAGCGGTTAACCGTGTAGGAAAGAAAGGGCACAAGGTAGCACAGGCTCATTTCAAATATCTAAATCCTTTTCCGAAAAATACCGGCGAGGTGTTAAGAAAATACAAACACATAATTTGTCCGGAATTAAACATGGGGCAGCTTGCAAAATTTTTACGCGGCGAATTCTCTAGTTGAAGTTGATTCATTTACAAAAATACAGGGATTGCCGTTTAAGAATTCGGAAATTGAAAGAAAAATAGAATCAGTATTGGGAAGTTTAATTATGAAAGAAGAAATTGTAAAAGAAAACAGCAGCTGAGAAAAAAATATACAGCAAAAGATTTTTCTTCCGAACAGGATGTAAGATGGTGTCCGGGCTGCGGCGATTATTCCATACTTGCGCAGATGCAGAGAAAATCACCGGATTTGAATATAAAACTTGAAAATATGGTCTGGGTATCCGGAATAGGATGCGCATGCAAGATTTCCGTATTACATGAATACTTACGGCATTTCATGGAATTCACGGAAGCGCGCCTGCTATTGCTTCAGGTGTTAAAGTTAACAATCCAGAATTATCGGTGTGGGTTGCAACCGGAGACGGAGATTTATTGAGCATCGGAGGAAATCATTTCATTCATGCTTGCAGAAGAAATATCGGATCTAAAAATGATACTTTTTAATAATCGAATTTACGGTTTAACAAAAGGACAATATTCACCGACTTCCGAAAAAGGGAAGAAAACAAAAAGTTCTCCTTTCGGCAGTGTTGATTTTCCGTTTAATCCAATTCAGCTTGCCTTTGGTTCCGATTGTACTTTTGTTGCAAGATCGCTGGACAGGGATCCCAAACATTTGCAGGAAATGATGAAAAAAGCAGGCGAGCATAAAGGCACATCGTTTATTGAGGTGTTTCAGAATTGCAACATTTTTAACGACGGCGCTTTTTCCTATTTACGGATAAAGCAACAAAGCATGATAATGTGCTTGTATCTTGAACATGAACAAGCCGATGGTGTTCGGAAAAAATAATGATAAAGGAATTATTCTGAACGGGTTAACTCCAAAAGTAGTAGATTTAGCGGAAGGGAAGTATTCAATAAATGATTTGTGGGTTCATGATGAGAATGATGAAAGTCCTGCAAGAGCATTTATACTTTCCCAGTTCTCGGAACTTGAAAATTTCCCCCTACCTATAGGAATTTTCAGAAAGATAAATAAGTCTACTTACGACGATGATTTTCATAAACAGATCGAAGAAGTTAAAAAGAAGAAAGGAGAGGGCGACTTGCGCAAACTTTATTTCACCGGGAATATGTGGGAAGTGAACTGAGCGCCGGTCACAGATTATTACTCATTTGTGTCAAGTTAATTTTAAAAATAATATTGTATTTCATTTTATTATAAATGCATAGTTTTATATTTCCATTATGCGGGGCGGTGCAATCGCCCCGTTTGCTTTATCCCGGTATTTTACCCCCTTATTATTTTATTTAATTCCGTGTACCGACAACGATTAAGGATGCATCTCCGTTAAATCCGACCGCAACAAACATGTTTGGGCCAACAGAAATAGAATTAAATGCAGTTACGGGTTTTTGTAGAAATTCTTTGTAAACTTTCCATCTCATCCCGTTAAAGTGCGCGAGTAGTCCGAAATCCCCGGCAACAAATATATCGTTTAACCCGTTGCCTCTTATTCTATTGGTATAATATAAAGGCAGCGATGTTTCTTCTTTCCATCTGCCGGATTTATTATTGAACACCCCTCCGCCGCTTGTGTACAATACTTGCGGATTATTTGTCCATATGGAATTTACCCTCCTTCCGGTATCCCAATGTACCGAGTCAATCCTTCCGCCCGGACTTATCGTAAGTATCTTATGATCGCTTACTTCAAGAACATTGCTTACCGCGCAGTATATTTTTTCTTGATTACTTGCCGGATCGGCAACACCCCAGACATCGTTAATATTTATGTCAGTTCCGCTTTCTATTTTTTGCCAACTGCCGTTGGTGTAATGATCTATATTACCATTGTCTCCAACACGCATAAATTGAGTTTTGATTCTCTCCCCACAATTTTTCTATTGAGAATGAATTTGGTAGAAACATGGTTTCTATCTTGGGTATTTCCATTCCATTTAGCCACTTGATCTCCGTTCATTGCAATCCAAATAGCAGTATCGCTTAACGCTATAACAGAAACTGTGGGATATGGCGTTCTATGAGAATTTCCACGCGCAGTATCAATATTGAATCCGTAGCAACTGCCAAGTATGTCCATTCCACTTTGCAAGATTATAAGCATTAGGATCCGGTTGACCGGTAGAATCATTCAGATAAACTTCTCCTACCGCATAGGCAAGGGTGTCGTTGACAATCGCGCAGTCGTAAAATGTGCAGCTTCCGTTATTGCCCCCAAAGGTGAATGTTTGGAATGTAAAATCGCTGCTTGTTGTGTCCAGCGTTTTTGCGGTTATCTCGTTGCTTGCTTTATTGTTTATAATTGCTTGGTAAGTATAAGTGCTGTTGGGAAGAAGAGAGTCGTCGTATATGGTCTGGGATGGAAGAGTTAAGTGTTATTTTCTTTACTTCCTTTCCGTTGCGGTTAAGTATAATCTCGCTGCCGGTCTGCCCGGTTACGTTCAGCCAGGCTTCGGTACAGGAAACATCCGATAATTGCAAACCCGAAGTATCATTAGGTCCGCTTGGGGATTTACATGAAAATGAATTTATAATTATTAAGATTACCGCGGATAACAAAACAGAATATTTCATTAAGTTGTCTTTCATGGTTTCTCGGAATATAAGGAAACAAAAAAGTACTTTCCGGCCGGCACCCCTATTTTATGAAGTCAGATAAGTATATTTATAAAAGCTGGATAGATTTTACGAAAATATTAAATAAAAAACATCGGTATAAATACCTAATTCCGCCTAGGAAGAATTCCTGGATATTTGATCTCTGATTATGTAGGCAATAGCACGCGGATGACACAGATGACGCTGATCCCCACGGCCATCCCAACACCCCACTAAAGATTTTCGATTGACTATTTTCTACTGAATAGTCAAAGGATGCTGTTACGATATTCTTAGGACTTCTACGGAAAAATTAACCGCCAAGCGCGCAAAGGAAATTAGAACATGTTTTATTATATGAAATCCTTGGCGTTTCTTTGCGTTCTTCGCGGTGAAATAGGATTCACCAATTTCAGAACAGAATTTATTTTAGCAGCAGCTTTTTTATAGAATTACACAAACTGCCCACAACCTTTGTCATCTTTACGAAAAATCTTTTTTCCGCAAATAGTTACACACAGATTGTTAATCTGTGCTCCGGGAAGCCGTACACAACAAACAACAAACCAACTATAATATCAAATAAAAATTTTCAGTAATAAAATATTTTCATTATTTTAACCAATTCAGAATTGCAGGCTTTTCATAAGCCTTTTTATTTTAAGACGACCAATTCAGATTTTACAATACTTTAAAAGCGAATAGAACTAATTACTTTTATAATTATATATGATAGATTTTGAAAAATTAAAACAGATTGTTGTATCGAATAACAGCTTCCTTTTAACTACTCACGTAAATCCGGATGCCGATGCTATCGGGTCAGAGATAGCTCTTTATATGATTTTAAAAGAGCTTGGGAAAGAAGTCTTTATAATAAACCATAGCTCGACACCCTACAATATGGAGTTTCTGGATACCGACAAAATAATTGAGAAATACGATCCGAAAAAACACCGGAAGATATTTGAAAAAGCGGACGTTATAGTTGCCTTGGATTTTAACCGCGCAGATAGAACAGTAAGTATGCAGACCGCATTATTAAAATCTTCCAAATTAAAAATTTGTATCGATCACCATCAGGACCCCGACAATTTTGCGGACTACTATTTTACAGGAACAGACTACTGCGCAACCGGTCATATAATATTCGATTTCATAAAAAAGACCGGTATCGTAAAACTAAAATTCGAAACAGCATACCCGATATATGCCGCGATAATGACCGATACCGGATCGTTTAGATTCGAACGAACAACACCTGAATTACACAGAATTGCGGCGGAGTTACTAGAACAAAATGTTATCCCGAATGAAGTTTTCGACAGGTTGTATGATCAGAGCAAATTCAGCAAATTAAAATTACTGGGTGAGGCACTGGAATCGCTTCAGCTATACGGTAAGGAAGGCAAATTATGCTATATAGTACTTAAGCAGGAAATGTTTGAGAGATTAAACGCGGTGGAATCAGATACTGAAAATTTTGTGAACTATACACTTTCGGTTCAGGGTGTGGAAATAGGTCTGCTCGCCATCGAATTAAAAGAAGGATTTAAGGTAAGCTTCAGATCAAAAGGTTCCATACCTGTAAATAAACTTGCCGGTGAATTCGGAGGAGGCGGACATACGAACGCTGCCGGAGCAAGAATCCATAACGGCAAATTAGAAGAATATCTGCCCTCGATCCTGTCGAAAGCAGAACAATATTTGAAAGAAAAATAAGAAGGTAATAAAATGTTTCAATTGGTTTTAAAAGCAGGCGATAAAAAAATTTCTTACAAACCTTTCAGTGTAAGTCTACGCTATTTTATCGACGGGAAAAAACTAAATGCAGGTTTCGATTCTCTAATAAAAGTATCCGGTGTAAAAGTATCCGAATTGCAGAAGAAAAATTTTCTAAGCGAATCCGGTACCGAATTGAAAATTGCAAAACCGGACGGCAAACCTGATGAAATAATTCTAACCAAGGTAAATACAGGAGATGGTTTTTCGGTTGATTATTTCCGGAATCATCTGGCCGGATTTTTACCCGAAATTGAAAAAACGCAGGTAAAACATCTGCACATTTTTATTCCAGCTTATAGCGCATTAAAAGAATTATTCCTCGAAGAGGAATACTATTACCGCAGCTTTATAGAAGGTTTGTTCTTAGGAAATTATAACTTCACTAAATATATGACGGGGAAAAAATCTCCCGGCATACTTAACGTTTACTTTTATGCGGAGGACAATAAGAAGCTTAAATCTGCAATGCAAAAAGCAAAAAGCTTAATGGACGGAGTGTATTTTACGAAAGATCTTCAGAATGAACCGGCAGTAAATTTAACGCCGAATATTTTTGCGAAGAGGATCGGTGATACGTTGAGAAAGTCAGGTGTTAAAGTAAAGATATTTAACGAAAAGGAAATTAAGAAAATGAAGATGGGTGGTTTGATTGCCGTAGGCAGCGGAAGCGATAATCCACCCAGGTTTATAGTAATGGAATATAACGGAATAAAAGCAAAGAGAAATTCGGCAAAAAAAATTGTCCTGGTAGGGAAGGGAATTACTTTCGATTCCGGCGGCATATCAATAAAACCTGCTGCAAATATGGGTGAAATGAAAGGGGATATGTCGGGTGCCGCGGCGATTGCCGGCAGTATATTAGCTGCTGCAAATTCTAAACTGCCTGTGCATGTGTACGGAATAATTCCTTCGGCTGAAAATATGCCGTCGGGAAAATCTATGAGACCGGGCGATATTGTGATCACTTCCTCAGGTAAAAGTATTGAAATAGATAATACCGACGCGGAAGGCCGGGTAGTGCTTGCCGACGGATTGAACTATGCTGTCGGCTTAAAACCGGATGTTATTATTGACCTTGCTACTCTTACAGGCGCATGCAAAGTTGCTCTCGGCGATTTTGCCGCGGGTGTGTTTACGAAGAACAAAAAATTATCCGATAATTTATTTTCAATCGGACTTAAAACTTTCGAACGAGTTTGGCCTTTACCAATGTGGGACGATTATTCGAGTCTAATTAAGAGCGATGTTGCCGACGTGAAAAATACCGGCGGACGATGGGGCGGCGCAATAACAGCCGCAAAATTTTTAGAAAACTTTGTAGATCAGAAAATTACATGGGCGCATATTGATATTGCCGGTACTGCTCATTCAAATTCGTTGAACAATTATACTAAAAAATATATGACCGGATTCGGCGTGAGGTTATTGTTCGAATATCTGGCGAACTTGTAAAACGGTGCAGCATTAGCTCATAATTCGACTCCGCTAACCGTGACAAAATTCCCTGTCATCCCGAGCGGACTTGAAGGACTTGTGAAATTGATGGAAGTTGGGACTTAGATGTTCGTCATTAAATTTTAAGTCACAAATCCGGTTTGTGATTTATCAAATTACCGTCTTTCATTTCAAAAACCCTGTCGGCTAATTCAACCAGATCCTGGTTGTGGGAAACAATTACAAAAGTCTTTTAAACTGATCGCGGAGATCTAATATTATCTTGTGAATTATTTGACTGTTCGCCGAATCAAGATTACCTGTAGGCTCATCGGCAAAAATAATATCAGGATCATTGGCCATAGCTCTAGCAACAGCTACTCTTTGCTGTTCGCCCCCCGAGAGCTCAGCCGGTTTGTGTGAGCTTCTATCCGATAGCCCGACCGCTTCGAGTAATTCTCCTGCTTTTATTGTTGCCTTTTTAAGAGATACGCCGTGTATCATCTGAGGGATAGCGACGTTTTCAATTGCGGTAAATTCCGGCAGCAAATGATGAAACTGAAAAACAAAACCTATATGATTGTTCCTGAATTTTGCCAGTTTTTCATCTGAAAATTTGAAGATATTCTGATCATCATAATATACTTCGCCTCTGTCCGGCCTGTCGAGTCCTCCCAGCAAATGGAGCAGCGTGCTTTTTCCCGCACCCGAAGCGCCTATTATTACCGAGACCTTGTTCTCTTCAATAGTAAGAGAAACCGACTTGAGTACTTCTATTTTTACGTGTTTTGTGTTTTGATATGTCTTATTTAAGTTTTCGGATTTCAGAATCATATTTATTTCAATTTAAGTTTAAGATTATTCCCATTTAATTGCTTCAAGCGGATTTACTTTCGAAGCGCTTCTAGCAGGAAATAGTGATGCTAAGAACGATAAAATCATTGATGCTCCGGCAACAAAAAAGAAATCTGTAAGTCTAAGCTGAAGCGGCAGAGAATCGATTTTATACCTGGTCGGGTCCAAAGGATAAATATTGAAATGCAGCTGCAGGAAACAAATAAAATAGCCGAGAAGTAATCCGGCAGCGGTGCCTGCCAGTCCGATCAAAATACCTTCATACATAAATATTTTTAAAATTGATTTTTCACCTGCTCCCATTGATCTAAGTATGCCGATGTCGCGTTTCTTTTCTATAACAGACATAGATAAAGAACCCAGAATATTAAAAGTGGCGACGGCTACTATCAAACATAATACAATATATGCGGTCCATCTTTCCATTTTCATCACGTTGTACAATTCTCTGTGAAAATCATACCATGTGTTAACACTGAAGTATTTTGTGTTAATCTTGTTCTCAAGATCTTTTTTCACCTCATCCGAGTTGTTTATATTATTCAGTTTTATATCGAATCCCTGGAAATTTCCGTTATAACCCAAAACATGCTGGGCAGTATTAAGATTAGTGAAAATATACGACTCATCATATTCGTTATTATTTGAACTGTAAATTCCGGCAACAATAAATTTTTGCGTCAAAGGCATTGAAAGCTGGGAAATTGCTTTTTCCACTCCGACGGGTGATATCACTGTTACAGTATCGCCGACAAGAGATTGAAGCTTGTCCGCAAGCGTAAGTCCCAAAACAACTCTCGGCAAACCATATTCTACGGATATATTATATCTTCCGAACAGCATGCTTTTCTTAATATTGTATATATTATTTCCTTTTTCAGTGTCTATTCCTTTTAAATTAACTACCTGGGTGAGACCTTCTTTGTAAGCAAGCACTTTTCCGCTTACATAAGGAGCAAAGTATTTTACATCCGGAGTTTTTGAAATTTCCGCGGATACTTTATCTTCCAGGTTGAATCCTTCCGGTGATTTCAGCTCAACTCTTAGATTGGGGTCAAAATTCATTAGAAAAGATGTAACAAGACTGCCGAATCCGTTAAATACCGAAAGCACAACTATAAGCGCGGCTACTCCAATAGTTATGCCGCCGATTGAAATCATCGAGATAATAGTTATGAAATTTATCTTGTGCTTTGAAATTAAGTAGCGTTTTGATATAAATGATTCGAAAGTCATCAGTTAAACCGTAATGTTGATACAGGCTGAATTTTTGACGCAATGTAACTTGGAATATATGCCGCTAAAATACATAACAAAAAAGTAACCGCAGACACTAAAACAAATGTTCCTACAGACAAGTATATCGGGACTGTGGACATAAAATAAACAGACGAAGGAATTGAAATAATTCTGTAATGATACTGCAAATAAGTAAGAACAAACGCGATTGCATTTCCGATTAATATGCCGGATACAGCCAGGTAAATTCCCTGGTAGATAAAAATAGAAATTATCTGTTTTCGGGTGGCCCCCATTGATTTCAGAATTCCTATAGAGCCGGTTTTCTCTAACACAATCATAAGAAGCGTTCCGATTATGTTGAAGACGGCGACTATAATAATCAATCCGAGTATAATCGGAATCGGCTTCTTCTGCAGATCTATCCAGGTAAAAATATTTCTGTGAAGCTGATAAATTGATCTGACGGCAAAAGGATATCCGAGATAATCATTTAGATACGAGGTCAGCGAATCTATCTTTGAAATATTATTGAGGCGTATATCATATCCGGTTACATGATCACCGAGATTACATAACTGCTGCGCTTCGCTTAAACTTACGTAAGCATTTATATCATCGTACGCGGCCATTCCGCTTTCAAATATCCCGGTGATTCTGAATCTTTCGATATTCGGCATATTTTGGGGAGAAGGAATTTCATCTTTGCTTAACGCAAAAACGGTTACATAGTCGCCGGTTTTTATTAAAAGTTTATCCGCCAGTTTTTTGCCGATAACCATCGACGGAACACCGGCCGAATCATCCAGTCTGAAGCTTCCTTCCACAACATCTTTCCGAATCCCTTCCCAAGCATCTGAATTTCTTAGACCTTTAACATTCACGCCTTCCTTTACATATTTACTACCAATAATAGCAAGCTTAGATGCAAAAGGATAAATACTAACCGCATACGGCGAAAGTTTATCTTTCAAAACTGGTAAAGTTACACTATACGGAGGAAGTATACCCGTATAAGAAGTAATCTGAATGTGCGAATCAAAAGCAATTACTTTACTGGTTATTGTTCGCTCGAACCCTCCAAGGATACTTAAAGCTATAATTAATGTAGCAACTCCCAAAGCTATTCCGGCAATTGAAATTGCCGATATAAAGGTGACGAACTTTGAGTCTTTTTTAGAGAAAATATATTTACCGGAAACAAATATCGGAAAAGGCATAATCAGACATTAATTTTATTTTGAATTAAAATTTAACTAAGATAGAGGTGACATGAAAATAATAAATGAAGTTATAAAAATTACCTTTCGATTATTACAACTATAAGTAATGATTAGACACAAATTTCACAGATTATACAAAGTAATTCCCTATTTTAGTAAGTTTTTATAAAACGTGGACTTTTTTGGAAAATGAATACTTTAAATGATATGAAAAATATCATTTTTTTGAAAAATAAAGCATGCCTAACATTGTTTTTTTCTGTGTGTTAATTTATATTTGATATCCTATTTTAAATGGGATTTACAAAAGTTCTTTCTATATTTTGACATAAGAGAATAATTTGGTTTATTTCGGGGCGTAGCGTAGCCCGGTTTATCGCGCCTGCTTTGGGAGCAGGAGGTCGCAGGTTCGAATCCTGCCGCCCCGACAGGAGAAATCAATTAAAAATTGTAAATTAAAAATTAAAAAACTCATTATGAATAATTTTTAATTTGTACTTTTTAATTTTTAATTGAAAACCCAGTAGCTCAATCCCGACCTCAAGTCGGGAAGGTTAATGATTCATCAGGATGAACAGACCTAAAAAAACGGGTTATTTCAAGTTCTTAGAAATTATGAGAGAATGCGCCCGTAGCTCAATCCCGACCTCAAGTCGGGAAGGTTAGTGGTTCACCAGAATAAATCAGATAAAAGAAAAAACGGGTAAACTAGAGTTCTTAGAAATTGTGATAAGAATGCGCCCGTAGCTCAATCGGATAGAGCATCCCGACTCAAGTCGGGAAGGTTAATGGTTCATCAGTAATGAACAGATTTAAAAATACGGGTTATTTCAAGTTCTTAGAAATTATGAGAGAATGCGCCCGTAGCTCAATCGGATAGAGCAACAGCCTTCTAAGCTGTAGGTTAGTGGTTCGATTCCACTCGGGCGTACTAAATACAATTAAAAAGGAAAAATTAAAAAATGAGTTTCAAATAATTTTTAATTTATACTTTTTAATTTGTCTTTTTAATTTTATTGTACATGGTGGGCGTAGCTCAGTTGGTTAGAGTATCAGGTTGTGGCCCTGAGGGTCATGGGTTCAAATCCCATCGTCCACCCGAAAGTTTGAAATTTATTGTGTGACCGGCCCCATCGTCTAGTGGTTAGGACATCGCCCTTTCACGGCGGTAACAGGGGTTCAAATCCCCTTGGGGTCACTAAAAGCCTTAAAGTAATTCTTTAAGGCTTTTTTTATACCGTTTTTCCCCGTTGATATTACTTTTTAATTTGCATATTATTAAAGGAATTAAAACGGGGGACTTATGAAAGGATTGCTAAAACCTTTTTTTGTATTAGTCTTCACTGTTATTGCTTCAAGTTTTCTTCCGGCACAGTCAAACCAATTTAATATTGAAAATTACAAAGCATTCTTACAGTCTCATCAGAAAATTTCTTCCGGTGTTTTATTGGGGATGCATCCTGCCGGGAAGTTTTTATCCAATATTAATCTGAATGAAGGTTCAATTAATTATTTGGACAGCATCAGCTTAAAATACAACCTGACAGAATTTGAGAAATCACTCATAAAAGAATACGGATTCATGGTAAGTGAAAGACTTGCTAAAAAGTCCTTCGGCAGCGCTATGCTTGATATTTTTCAAAACGATATGCCTTTATTTGTTTCTACGGATGCAATTCTGCAGGCTTTACATATATCATACGACAGAATCTTAAAGGATGTTGAGCTTGCAGTATTAATTAATAAGGTTAAGGAATTATTAATGCGGCTTCACTCGCAATTTCCTGAACTGGCCGCCCAATATGCCGAGAGGACCGCAATAATTCAAATGCTTCATGATGTAGATATCTACATATCGGTTCCTCTGAAATTATTGGGCGAAGAAGTTGTACCTTATTTTCAGGTTAATACCGTAAAATTTAATGAGGTTATTTCCAAGATAACTGCGGAACAGGGATATGATGAATACTCATTATTTTCGGAGACCCCGGTTGTTTATGATTGGAGTCAATTTAAACCTCGCGGGCATTATGTCGATATCATTCATCCAGAGCTTGAAAATTATTTCAGAACAATGATCTGGCTCGGCAGAACCGAAATTTATTTATTGCCTCCACGAGCCTATGGCTTTGCCGATTCGGCTCAGGTACTTAAGGATATTCGCAGACAGACAATAGATGCTTTTTTATTTGCCGAATTGTTTGAAAAATCTAACGTTCAACAAATTTATAATGAAATTGAAAAAATATTAACATTTTTTGTAGGCGATCAGGACAATGTTACAATATCCAATCTTGAATACTTAAAGAACGCTGTTTCAGTAGACAGTCCTGCTAATTTTTTAGAAGATAAAAAGCTTTTCGAATTCCAGGATTCATTGAAGAATCAGGCATTCGCTTACCAATTAATATTATCACAAATACTTTTTCATGATCCGATGAAGCCCGACAGCATTATTCCGGCATCCTCATTTTTATTATTCGGTCAACGCTACATTATCGATTCATATATCAATTCCCAGGTAGTTTACGACAAGACCAAAACATGCCGGTTATTTCCATCATCGCTGGATCCGATGTTTGCACTGGGAAATAATGCAGCGGCTCAATTGCTGACAAAAGAACTTGATCATTACGGTTATTCCGAAAACCTGGCAGCAGTAAGATATCTTGTGGATTCTTACGGACAGGATTTTTGGCAAGCTACCATTTATAATTTATGGCTAAATTTAATAAGAACGTTAAATCCTCCTGATGATAGGACAAATCTTCCGGCGTTTATGCAGACAGCTGCATTCTGGCAGGAAAAATTAAATACACAGCTTTCTTCCTGGACGCAACTAAGACATGATAATCTTTTATATGCGAAACAATCATATACGGGAGGAACTTTGTGCTCGTACCCATATACATATATAGAACCTTTCCCGGAATTTTATCAAAACCTAAAAGTACTTTCGGATAAAGCGCAGAATTATTTCTCACCTAAGATTGAATCGCAGTATGATTTAATGTGGCAAATAACCGAATATTTTAAAAACCTCGGACAAACAGCAGATACATTATATGCCATTGTTAATAAAGAATTGAGCGGCGCTGATTTTAATGAATCCGAAACTGATTTTCTTAAAAGGGTTGTATATAACCAATCCGGCGGCAGCGGCAGTGTTCCTTATGCCGGCTGGTACCCTAAATTGTTTTTTAGAGACAATTACTATCATTCACAGGGATTCTTAAGTCAGGACGATATTGTCGCAGACATACATACAATACCTACCGATTGTTTCGGAAATATTGCCGGATGGGTTCAGCATGTGGGCACGGGTCCGGTAAATTTGGGTGTATTTGTTGCCGGCAAGCCCGGAAATGTTCAAACCGCTTTTATAGGACCTGTATTGAGTTATTATGAATATACTACAACAAATTTTCAGAGGTTGAACGATCAGGAATGGAAAGATAGTTATCTTAAAGAATCACTTAGACCTGACTGGACGAATCTTTACCTTGCTGGTACCGAAGGCAATACCAAGGGAGAAGGAGCAAAATTAATTACGACCGTTAAAGATAACTACCGGAATGAAGACAAAGTACGGCCTGAAGAATTTATTTATTCGAACATTTATCCTAATCCTGCAACTCCGTTTAACCCGACTGTTGTAATCAGTTTTTCAATACCGTCGAAGTACAGCGGATCTTACGTCGAATTAAAAATTTACGATATTCAGGGCAGGCTGGTTAAAAATCTTGTTGAACAAAATCTGCCTTCGGGAAAATTCATTTACAAGTGGGACGGTAAAAATGAAAAAGGATTTGAGGTAGCAAGCGGTGTTTATATATCTACTATAAGAATTGCCGAAAGCCAGTTCAGCCGAAAATTAATGCTCATGAAATAACTGAAGAAGGTCGTTGGAGGCAGATAGATTGTGGTGGGCCAATAAGTAATCTTTCATTTCACTTAATATACTATAATATTTTCTATGAAATTTATTATGGCTTGCTGTATATGAAGAAAATAAATTTACGGCTTTAAGGCGGTAAGTGCCTTGCATAGAACTTTTCGTCTATAATTTTATCTAAGAATAAGTCGAATTCTTTATAATTGTGATGATTATTTGTTGAAGTTTTTATAAAAATAACTATTTTGGTGGAGTAAGTTATATTCCAAAAGAGATAATGCGCAATAACAAAAAGTACTCCCCCGATATAAATTTAAATCTAAATGTACGAGGCATTCCGCAATCTGCAACTCTTGCTATAAACGAAAAAAGCAACAGACTGAAACAGGAGGGGAGAACCGTATATAAATTGGGACTTGGCCAGTCGCCGTTCCCTGTACCGCGGCCTGTTGTGGATGAGTTGAAAGTTAATGCATATCAAAAAAATTATCTGCCGGTCAAAGGCCTGCAAGCTCTTCGTGAAGCGGTTGCCGAATATCATTGCAGAGCACACGGTATTTGTCATACTGCAGAAGATGTGCTGATCGGACCAGGATCAAAGGAATTAATGTTTCTTCTGCAGTTTGTGTACTACGGAGATTTATTAATTCCGACTCCCAGCTGGGTATCGTATGCGCCGCAAGCCCAGATAATAGGGCGGCATGTTCGATGGATAGAGACAAGCGCAGAAAACAATTGGAAACTGATGCCCGAAGAACTTGAAGAGATATGCAAAGACGATCCGAACAGACCGAGAATAGTAATACTCAATTACCCTTCCAATCCGACGGGATGCACTTATACAATTGAAGAATTAAAAAAAATAGCGCAGGTGGCCAAAAAATATAAAATAATACTTTTATCGGATGAGATCTACGGGGAGCTTCATCATAAAGGCAAACATGTCTCAATTGCAAAATATTATTCCGAAGGTACAATTGTAAGCAGCGGATTAAGTAAATGGTGCGGGGCAGGAGGCTGGAGACTCGGAACTTTCACTTTCCCGTCTTCTTTAAGATGGCTGTTGGATGCAATGGCAGCGGTTGCCAGCGAAACATTCACTTCGACAAGTTCACCCATTCAATACGCTGCTGTAAGAGCGTTCAGAGGGGGAACCGAGATAGAAAATTATCTTTGGAATTCGAGAAAAATTCTGTCGGCTATTGCGAAAAGAATTACCAAAAGTCTAGCCGATGCCGGCATTGCAGTTGCAATTCCGGAAGGTGCATTTTATATTTTTCCGGACTTTAAATTTTTCAGAGAATTACTACTTACCAGGAATATTAAAACCAATGTACAATTGTGCGAATCGCTTCTGGAAGAAACCGGGGTCGCAATATTGCCGGGTAGTGTTTTCGGGAGACCGCTTGAAGAATTAACCGGCAGATTAGCATACGTTGAATTCGATGGGGCGAGAGCTCTGGCAGCAGCCGAGCAATTGAAAAAAAATCAGAGTATCGATGATGAATTTCTCGAAATTTATTGCGGAAGTCTGCTTGAAGCGGTTGATTTAATTTGTGCATGGTTAAGGTATTAATACGGTTATGATAAAAATTAAATTCCATTAACTCAATCAAAGAAATAAATGTTGAATTATCTTATTGTTTCACTCGGAGCGGCAATAGGGGGAGGATTCCGTTACTGGCTTTCCAATTTTACGTATAAATTCCTTCCTTCAACTTTCCCGTACGGGACACTTGCCGTAAATATTGTAGGTAGTTTTATATTGGGTTTTGTAATACTAGTGCTCGATCAGAGGGACCTGCTCAGTCCCGGAATGAAATTACTTCTTGCCGTAGGATTCTGCGGCGGGTTTACAACATTCTCAAGCTTTTCTCTCGAGACTTTTAATCTGCTTAGGGATTCCGAAATAATGCTGGCTTTCGGAAATATATTTCTGAATGTGGTCGTTTGTCTTATAGGTGTTTATCTGGCATACCTAATATCAAAATTAATATAGGTGCAACATGCAAATTAATGGTGAAGCAAAACTGTTAAGAATATTTGTCGGCGAAAGCGATAAACATGGTTCCGTTCCGGTTTATGAAATGATAGTAATAGAGGCCAGAAAAGCCGGGCTGGCAGGTGCGACTGTATTTAAAGGAGTTATGGGTTACGGAGGTAACAGCAGAATACACACATCAAAAATTCTCAGGCTTTCGGAAGACCTCCCGCTGACTGTCGAGATTGTTGACGAATTAAAAAAAATCGAGGACTTTATTCCGAAATTAAATACGATTTTTGACGAAGCAAACTGCGGCGGATTAATTACTATTGAAAAAGCAGATATTATAAAATATACTGCTAATAAACCTCATAGTGAGACTATTTGAATCGCATTTGACTAAAATTATCTTTTAGAGCAAATTTAATTTGCATTATTCTCAAAATAACTTGATTTTAATCCAGTAGATTTAATTCTTCATTAAAGGCGGGGAGGAATTATTTCTGAAAAAAACATCCTTAGTATTTATTTACTCATGTATCCCCTGAATTTTATATTCTGTTTATGCTCGGAATTATCGAAGTAAACAGCCGTCCGTATAATTTGTTTCAAAGAAGGAACGGCTTTGAGTATTATTATCGATTAAAATAGATACTTTTACTTTATTTCATAATGATAGGCTTAATAATCTTTTATCTCCAAAAGACCTGATCAGGCTATAGATTAGTTTTACTTTCCAATTAGAGGGGCATATTAAATGAAACAAGCAATTATTAATATTTCAATTCTTGCAGCGTTGGTGCCGATAATCTGGGGCTGCAACAATTCATCAAGCGTAACAAATCCAGATATAATAAACGGATCAGGGGATACTACAACCGAAGTACGAAATGTGAATGCATGCAGCGGAATCCATATTATAAATACGGGAGTTGTTTCTCTCACACAGGATACGGTTCAATCGATCAAAGTAACTGCGGATAATAATATTATCGGGAGAGTTATTACAAGGGAAGAAAACGGAATTCTTATTATTGGTATGGAAGACGGCAGCTATTCTAATATAACTCTTAAATTTTCAATATCGCTTAAGCTTATAAAAAAATTATCAATTGAAGGCGCCGGATCGATAAATTGCGGGAATTCAATTAGCACCGACAGCTTGTACTGTTCAATAATCGGGGCAGGCAATATGATACTAAATGGTGATTGTTCGAATTTTAATCTTATTGTAAACGGAGCCGGAAATATAAATGCGAGAAATTTTACCTCGAAGGTTTGTTCTGCAATTATAAATGGATCCGGGAACTGCAATTTATATGCTTCCGACTTGCTGAATGCTACTGTGATCGGATCCGGAGTCATAATTTATTACGGTCATCCTCCTACTGTTAATACATCCGTTTCAGGTTCAGGAAAAATTAATGCCGGATCATAGTTTTTTTCCCCATTAAAAATAACCGGCAGATTGTAACAAACATTAAAATCAAATTCATTAAATATTTACTGAGAAAACCATTATGCCATTTATATCAAGAACCGTAAAAAATGTCTTTTATTGCTTCTTGTTGATTACGATCATGCCCGGGATCCGGCCGGTATGCCTTGCGCAGGAAAGAAATGAACCGGCAGCAAAACGGGATTCAGTTATATCGGCCGCTCGCGAGATAATTGAAATGCAAAAATACTGCGCTCTGATAACGCTTGATTCTACCGGTCAGCCGCAGGTTAGAACAATGAATCCCTTCCTGCCTGAAGATGATATGATTGTATGGATAGCTACGAACAGCAGGAGCCGCAAAGTTAATGAAATAAGGAATGATCCAAGAGTTACGCTTTATTACGCTGATCATAAGTCGCCTAAAGGTTATGTAGCAATTACAGGCAAAGCTGTATTAGTGAATGATATGAAAGAAAAGTTAAAAAGAAAAAGAGATTACTGGAAACAGTCATTTCCCGATTGGAATTATCTGATACTAATAAAAGTAGTTCCGGTAAAAATGGACGTTCTGAATTATAAGAGAGGAATGCTGAATGATACGATTACCTGGAGAACTCCTTCAATTGAATTCTGAGAAACTATAAATCAATTAGCTTCCGCAAAAAATATTTATAAGGTAATAGTTTGAAAGGAAAGAGATTCATGAATAATTCCGAAAATCATGTTTGTCCTGTTCAATTGGCGGGTTCTCTTGATAACAGACTCAGGAGGCGCCTCCAAAATCCATATAAAATATTTTCACCTTATGTTACGGAAGGGATGAAAGTTCTCGACGTGGGCTGCGGGCCGGGTTTCTTCTCAATTGAGCTGGCAAAGCTGGTAGGAGTCAAAGGGAAGATTTTCGCGGCTGATTTACAGGATGCGATGCTTCAAAAAATACGAATTAAAATTAAAGGAACCGAATTAGAAAACAGAATTGAGTTTATAAGATGCGGAAAAGAAACAATTAATATTTTCGAAAAAGTTGATTTTATAAATTGTTTTTACATGGTGCATGAAGTACCTGCCAAAAATAAATTTTTTAGTGAACTAAAAAATATTCTGGTTGAAAAGGGGCAAATATTAATTGTTGAACCTTCATTTCATGTTACCGGTAAAGAATTCATGAGAACAATGGAAATTGCTGCCATAACTGGATTTAAAATAAAAAGAGGTCCAAAATTATTCTTAAGCCGGTCGTCTGTATTAACAAATTAGTAAATCTTAAAGTCCCGGGTAATTGAATTTCTTCTTAAGTTAATTTTTTACAGCCATTAAACTATTTCGTTTTTATAAAAATAAGTCGGCTTTAAAAGAAGGAAATAAAATGGTTCAAAGAATTCTGATTTTCATTTGTCTTTTCTCGGTAAGTTTATTTGCGCAACAGGCAAAAAAGGTAATTTATTTAAGCTGGGAAAACGTAGTTGACATTTCTTTAAAAGATAATCTCACTGTAAAATCAAAACTTCTTGAATATGACATCCAGGGATTGGAACAATGGAGAGCGGTTACTTCTTTCATTCCGGTTTTTTCTTATCAAGGAATTGCAGTAAGAAATCTTGAACTGCCCGTTTTTATTTTTATGGGTCAGCAGTTTGTCGTCGGCACTAATTATTCCGTTCAACATTCACTTGATTTAACATTACCGGTCTTTATGGGAGGAATGCGCTGGTTTAATTTGAACGCTCAAAAGAGTTTAAAGAAATCATTAAGCGAAGAGTTAAAAGGTCAGGAATCAAATGCCGTGTTAACAGCTCTGCAGGCTTATTACGGTATTATTTTATCTAATGAATTAATGAAAACGGCGAACGAAGCAGTAAATGTTGCAAAAGAAAATTTGGACATGGTGGAAAAGCATTACCGTGCGGGAACTGCTACGGAACTTGATTTGAAAAGGGCAAGCGCACAGTATTTCTCAACTTTGCCGCAATTTGAATCCGCAAACTCAAATAAACTGCTTTCTTATCAGCGGTTAAAAACCATATTAAGTATTCCGCTTGAAGACTCTCTGATTGTTAGCGATTCTCTGGTCATAAAAAATTATTTAAATAATTATTCCGGTTTCTCCCTGGAAGACTTAAAAGGTTTAGCATTCGAAAGAAGAAATGATCTGAAGTCCCTTTCTTTCAAACTTGAGGCGACCGGTACAGGAGAGAAATTGGCGCTGGCGCAATTTGCTCCGACAATTTCAGTATCAGCAAATATTTCCTACCAGGCTCAACTGGATAGAGCAAAAGTATCCTGGAATGACTACATAAGATCTAAATCGATTGCATTATCGGTTTACTGGCCGATTTTCGAAGGCGGAAAAAAGATTATAGATTATCAGATTGCACTGGTAAAAACTGATCAAATGAAACTTGCGGCTGCTCAGTTAAAGGATGCCGCTGCGCTGGATGTAGAAGAGAAATATTATTACTTCAAGGAAGTGACAAAAAGCCTGAAGAGCCTGCAGCAGGCAATGGAGCAGTCAAAAGAAAGTATGAGAATATCATCTTTGATGTACGGAAACGGAATGAGTACTCAGCTCGATGTTTTGAATGCCCAGCTGCTTTTCACTAAAAGCAAATCTGAATATTTAATGGGAATTTTTAATTATAATATCAGCCAACTTCAACTATTGCATGCGGCAGGTTTGATGAATGAAGTCTGGAAATCAAATTCGCGAGGGAAATAATGAAGAAATTTATTACGGCAGTTTTAGTCTCTGGACTATTATTTCTGAATGCTTGTTCGAAGGATGAAAAGACACCAAATGAAAAAGCTATTCCGGTTAACGTATACGGGATTCACCCGGACGCAATTTCAAGTTATATCAAATTAACCGGCAGCGTGACCGGAGAAAACGATGCGATAGTCTACAGCAAGATAAGCGAAAAATTGGAAAAACTTAATGTAATTCCGGGACAAAAAGTAAGCTTAGGAGAAGTTTTGGCCGTTCAGTATAATGTCATATTTAAACAATCCGTTGATTTGGCCGGGGCGGCGGTGAAAACAGCAAAAGCACAATATGAACTTGTTAATCGCGACTTTCAGAGAATGGAAGAATTATATAAGCAAAATGCGCTCAGTCCGCAGCAGTACGATCAAATTAAAGTTCAAAAGCAGACTACCGAAGTCGGTCTTGAACAGGCTAAACTGCAATTGGAACAGGCAAACGAAAATTATCAGAATAGTTTTATCAAATCGCCGTTTGCCGGAATAATCGGTGCGGTATTTTTTGAACGTGACCAGATGATACCGGCTGGTCAGCCGGTTGTTCAGGTTGTTAACCCGAATGCTATGAAATCAAAATTGCAGGTATCCTCTAAAGATATTTCTTCCGTTACTATAGGACTGCCGGTAGTAATAAAATTTCCTTCTATACCGGGTATAGAATATCAAGGAAAAGTAGTCAATATAAATCATGCTGTTGACCGTATCTCGAATCTTCTTGAAATAGAAGTTCAAGTAATCCATCCAGACAAGAACATAAAATCCGGTATGTTCGGTGAATTTCTTATCGAGACAGTTAAGAAAAAAGGAATCATTGTTGTTCCTGAAAATTCTTTGATGCAGAGAACTGAAATTACGGTAGACAAACAAACAGGTATTCAAAAAGCAGTAAAAAAATATTTCATATTCACGGTTGAAAAAGGAAACGCAAATTTAAAAGAAGTAAAGACGGGAATCAGCAGCGGCGGAAGAATTGAAATTACGCGCGGATTGGCAACTACGGATACTGTTATTGTTGTAGGACAGAACATAGTTCGGGACGGGCAAAAGGTTAGGATTGTAGAGTAAAATATAATATGGGAATTCGGAAATGATATTAACAAAGTTTTCACTAAAACGTCAGATCACATTAATGATGATTTACGGTGTTATTATCGGGTTCAGTATCTTCTCCTTTTCTCAATTGAAAATCGATTTTTTCCCTGATATCCAATTTCCGTATGCCGGCATTATAACTAGTTATACCGGCGTTGGACCCGAAGATATTGAAAATCTAATTACCCGGCCGATAGAGGAAGCCGTTTCTTCGGTTAAGAATATTGAGCAGATAAATTCCCAGTCTTTTCAGGGTGCTTCAATAATAACACTTGAATTCAAATACGGTACCGATATGGAGCAGGCCGATACCGACATCAGGAAATATATTGATTTTATCAGGGAGTATTTGCCTCCTGATGCCGATGAACCTTTGACTTTTATATTTGATCCTTCGCTGCAGCCGATAATTTTTATGACACTGAGTTCGCCTTATTTAGGACCCGCTGAACTTAGGAGACTCTCAGAAGAAACAATTGAGCCTCTTCTTGAAAGGGTAGAGGGGGTCGCATCTGTTTCCACTCAGGGAGGACTGCAGAGACAAATAAATGTAAATCTTAATCCGGTACTGCTTTCTTCATTCGGACTTTCTCCTGCCGATATTAACAGGGCAATACAAACTGGCGGCGGCATTCAGCCCGGAGGTACCATCGAAACCGGTGCTAAAAATTATAATCTTCGCATCTTCAGTGAATATAATTCGATAGACCAGATCAGGAATACAATTGTTGCTGTGAAAGGAGCACAGGCGGTTTATGTAAAAGATGTTGCAGATGTAGTTGACGGATATAAAGAATCAACTTCCGAAGTAAGAGCGGATAACGGTGAAGGTATTACTATTATGATATCAAAGCAGTCCGATGCGAATACAGTTCTGACAGCGCGCAAGGTGAAGGACGCTTTTCCTGATATCCGGAAGAGGCTTCCTAAGGAAGCTAAATTAAGCGTTCTGTGGGATCAATCCGACTTTATTTTAATGTCTATAAATAATCTTCGCAACACTGCTTTAATAGCATTTGTGCTGGCATTCCTTGTCATTTATTTCTTCCTGAGAAACTGGCGAGGCAGTATTATAATCGGGATATCTATTCCGGTAGCGGTGATAGCAACTTTCGCGGCATTATACGCCGCCGATCTGACTTTAAACATTATCTCAATGGCGGGTTTGGCGCTTGCAGTCGGAATGCTGGTAGATAACTCAATCGTTGTCCTTGAAAATATTTACAGGCACAGGGAACTCGGAGACGGAAAAATGGAATCTGCGGAAGCGGGTGCATCTGAAGTAGGAATGGCAATTACGGCATCGACACTTACTACCATAAGCGTTTTTCTTCCGGTGCTTTTTGTGCCGAATATAACCGGACAATTATTTAAAGATATGGTCTTGACAATAACATTCAGTTTGATTGTATCATTACTGGTTGCGCTTACTCTTGTTCCGATGCTGTCATCTCATGTTCTTAAAATAAGTAGTAATAATTATAAAGACAGACCGGGACAAGATGTAAAAAAGCCCGGACAATTCAGCAGATTTAAAAACAAATCCGGTGAATGGATTCTGCAGTTATCCGGAAGATATGAAAAAATACTGCACTGGTCGCTTTACCATAAAAAAATAATACTTATCTCTGTCTTTTTCCTTTTTGTTGCATCAATTGTATCAGCCTTTTTCCTCGGCGGAGAATTCATGCCGAAATCGGATCAGGGTTTTATCAATATTGTAATCGAATCGCCGGCGGGAAATCCTATTGAGAAAACAAGAGTTTACGCTTATAAATTAGAAAATATTTTTAACGATGTTATTAAGAAAGATGAAATGGAATCGATGACAATCTTTTTCGGCAACAGGGAAGGTCTCGGGGCATTCGGCACAACCGCAAGTACTATCGAAGTATTGCTGCGCTTAAAACCGGTCGAGCAGAGGACGAGGTCGCAATTCGAAATTCAGGATCTGCTCAGAAAAAAACTTGACGATATTCCGGGGATATCTTATTTCTTCCAGGAAGGCGGTTCCTTCAGTAATGAAAAAGATATTGAAGTGAAGGTTATCGGTTTTAACGTTGACGGCGCAAAATTAATTGCCAATCAAATAAAGGAAAAAATGGAAAAGGTTCCGGGACTGGTGGATATTGCTTTGAATGTTAAAGAGACAACTCCTGAACTTCAAGTCCATTTAAACAAGGAAATAATGAACGATCTCATGCTTTCCACGCTTCAGGTTGCCGCTAATATATCAACAGCCATACAGGGGCAAGTTGTATCGCAATACAGAGAAAAAGAAGACGAGTACGACGTAAGGGTTCAGTTTGCCAAAGAGTTTAGAAATCAAAAAGATGCTTTAAACCAGATGCCGATAGCATTGCCCGCCGGTAAAATGGTCCGGCTTGAGGATATTGCTCAAATATCGGAAGCAGAATCTTCTCCTACAATATTCAGAGAAAACCAGAGCCGATTCATTTCTGTCGGCTGCGGATTATCCGGCACTGATTTATCCACTGCCGTAAATAAAATAAAAAACATAATCGACGAAACTCCTGTTCCTTCCGAATATCAAGTAATTATAGGAGGAACTGCGGAAGACCAGCAGGAGGCTTTCTTTTATCTGACACTCGCATTTATCGCGGCAATACTGCTTGTTTATATGATTATGGCTTCGCAGTTTGAATCATTGGTCGACCCGTTTATTATTATGTTTACAGTTCCGCTCTCCGTAATCGGGGTTTTCTTTTTCTTATTCATTACCGGGACATCTTTGAGCGTAATGGCCTTGGTCGGTTTGGTAATGATGGTCGGCATTGCCGTTAACAACGGGATAGTTCTTGTTGATTATATAAACCAGTTAAAAGCAAAAGGATTAGGACTTTACAAAGCAGTAGAACTGGGATGTAAAGCACGGCTGAGGCCGGTTTTAATGACCGCTTTGACTACAATTTTAGGAATGGTTCCGCTTGCCGTTGGACTGGGTTCCGGTTCCGAAACATGGTCTCCGCTGGCACGTGCGGTGATTGGCGGGCTGACGGCGACTACACTACTTACATTAATTGTAATACCCATATTGTATATTTTATTTGAAAGAATTGAAGAACGGATAAAATTAGTTTATCACAGAAAATTCGTTAAAGGAAACTTATAATGTATTGATGATTATCGTTTTAATATTTAGATAACATCTTCTTAATCTTCTCTTAACTTGACAGAGTTAAATTTGCCTTGCATGATCAATTCTTATGAATAATTTAATGAAGACAAGCTTCTACGGGCTTTGAATACGTAGACAATGAGACCTCTCTCCCTCATTAATTGGCGCCATAACCGGCGCCAAAGTTTTTAATGTGTGACCGGTGCACATGTCGTATGCAGATCACAAATTATTCAAAACGGTGAATATATTTTAGACTATTCATTAATTAATTTATCTAAAATTCGATAATAATATTGATACTTAAATAATTAATTTTACGGAAGATGCTTGAAAGAGGTAAAAATGGATAAGTATAAAGGCTCATTCGTTCAGTATTCTTTTAGCAGAGTCTCCAAACCGGATGACAGGGTAGAAATCCACCAAAATAAAATTGTACCCAAAAGGGAAGATATTAATAACAGAAGGGAACAATTAGAAAATGAATGGCAGCAAGAGTATTTTATAATTTACAACTCTTATGTGCTGGACGAAAAAGATTCTGAGGATTAAAAAACAGAATTAAGAATTTTTTAATCCATTTTTTAATATTTCAATTCGACTTTTCACCATATCAGGATTAGGTGAACCTGCGGTCTTTTTTCTTTTCAGTGATGTTTCAATTTCAAGACATTTCAAAGCGCTTTCGTCAAAAACCTGATTAATCTCTTTTAAGAATTTTACGGTTATACCTGTAAAATTACTGTTGCTTTCTTCCAGCTTTTTTACCACTTCACCTATAATATGATGTGCTTCTCTGAACGGAATACCTTTCAACACCAGCCAGTCTGCCAGATCGGTGGCAAGTGATAAATCACCTGTTAAAATTTCCTTGAATTTATCCGGCTTAAATTCAGCCGTTGCAAGCATTCCGGCCATTATCTCAAGTGAATTAGAAAGGGTAAAATAAGAATCGAACAAAGGTTCCTTATCTTCCTGTAAATCCCTGTTATAGCTTAACGGCAGAGATTTCATTGTCGTAGATAAAGCAATATAATTACCGTATACTCTGCCGGTTTTACCGCGAATAAGTTCCGCCATATCCGGGTTTTTCTTTTGGGGCATTAGGGATGAGCCGGTCGTAAAACTGTCTCCCAATTTTAAAAATCCCCATTCGGAAGTTGACCATAAAATTATTTCTTCCGACAGTCTGCTTAAATGCATCATTCCGACCGAGGCAGCATGGAGAAAATCCAATATGAAATCCCTGTTAGAAACCGCGTCGAGTGCATTCTCTGTAATTTTATCAAAGCCAAGCTGCCCGGCAGTAAAATCCCTGTCAAGCGGAAGTGTTGAACCTGCCAGAGCTCCCGAGCCTAATGGGGATTCGTTTGAAGAGTTCCGGACAAAATTAAACCTTGTTTTGTCCCGTTCCAGCATTTCGAAATATGCCAACAAATGAAATGCTAACGAGACGGGCTGGGCTCTCTGAAGATGAGTATATCCGGGAATTATAGAATCCGTATGCTTAGAAGCTAATTCAAGCAAGCCTGATTGGAGTTTTGTTATTGTTTCAACTACGGATAATGAAGCATTGCGTATCCATAATTTTATATCAGTCGCTATCTGATCGTTTCTGCTTCTGCCGGTATGAAGTTTTCCCGCGGTCTCGCCGATAATTTCGAATAATCTGGCTTCAACCGCGGAATGAATGTCTTCAAATTTATCCGGATCGGGAACCCATTTCCGGTTTTCCCAATCCGATCTGGTTTTTTCTAAACCGTCAATTATTTTTTTCGATTCAACGGCGGAAATGATTCCGGTTTTAGAAAGCATACTTGCATGTGCGATGCTGCCTTCAATGTCCTCAAGAATCAGATTAATATCGACTTTTAAAGATGAAGAAAACCTAAGCGCTTTTTCATTAAGCTGTTCTTTAAATCTTCCGCCCCATAACATCAGGCAGTAACCTCTTCTTTAGTTTGATTTTTAATATGCTGCAATGTCTTATAAGGAAGTCCGTAAATTTTGATGAATCCATCGGATGCTTTATGATCGAATGTATCTTCAATGGTATAAGTTGCCAGTTTTTTATTATATAAACTATACTGCGAACTTCTCGACAACGTTATTATTTGCCCTTTATACAGTTCAAGTTTTACTTCGCCCGTAACATATTCCTGGGTGGAATCAACAAAAGCATTCAAGGCATCGAAGAGGGGAGAATACCAAAGACCGTCGTAAATAAGGTTTGCCACTTTGTTTGAAACATCCTGTTTATATCTGAATGTCTCTTTGTCCAGGACAAGTCTTTCAAGCTCGGAATGAGCTTTATGCAGTATTACCGCGGCCGGAGCTTCGTAAATTTCTCTTGATTTAATTCCGACAACTCTGTTTTCAATCATATCCAATCTGCCTATTCCGTATGCAGCTCCTAGATCCCTTAACTGGGAAACAAGCTCAACCGCGTTCAGTTCGGTTCCGTTCAATGTAGTCGGGATACCTTTTTCAAATCCGATAGTTATTGACGCCGGATTATCCGGAGCGTTCTGCGGACTTGTGGTAATTTGATAAGCGTCTTCCGGGGGAGCATTAGTCGGATCTTCCAGCACGCCGCATTCTATGGCAATTCCCCATAGGTTCTCGTCTATTGAATAAGGATTATCTTTGGAAGCCTTTATCGGGATACCGTGTTTAACGGCATACTCCATCTCTTCTTCCCGACTTTTAAATTCCCACAATCTCAGCGGTGCAATTATATCCAATTGAGGAGCCAAAGCTTGTACACCGACCTCAAAACGGACCTGGTCATTTCCTTTTCCTGTGCATCCGTGGGAAACCGTATCTGCATTTTCTTTCAACGCTATATCAACAAGCATTTTCGCCAGTAACGGTCTGCCGATAGCTGTTGCCATAGGATATAAGCCTTCATACAAAGCACCGGCTTTCAGTGCTTTCCATGCATATTGTGTAAGGAATTCTTCCCGTAAATCCATAACATAAGATTTAACGGCGCCTGTTTTTGCCGCTTTTTCTTTTACGCCTTCAATTTCTTTAACCTGACCTAAAAATCCCGTAGCTGTAATTATTTCCGCATTATATTTCTCACTTAACCATTTAACCATTACGGAAGTATCCAAGCCTCCGGAATAGGCAACAACTATTTTTTTCTTAGACATTTTATCTTCTCCTTTTTTATTTAATCAACCGGCCTGTTCAACCATCATTCTTTTGACCATTGAAACAAGGTTTGGAATATTTTTATGTGAACTCGGAATTACCAGTACTGTGTCGTCACCGGCAACTGTGCCTAATATTTCCGGATTATTTAATCTATCAATGAAATGTGCAATACCCGGTGCGCGTCCTGCCAGAGTCCTGATTACAACGAGCGACTCATTCTGCTCAACGCTAAGAATCTCAAATCCTATCAGCTTTGCAATCTGCTTTCCGGATTCATGAGCATCAAGAATATATTTTGCTCCGTTTTCGGTAAATGTTCTTATAACACCCAGCTCGGCAAAGTCCCTGCTAAGAGTAGCCTGAGTTACCTGAATTCCTTCATCGGATAAAAGCCGGACAAGATTTTCGTGCGAAGTGATTACCTTGCTGTTCAGCAATTCTTTGATTCTGTTTAAGCGCCTCAATTTAGCGGACATTTTTTCACCATTTTGTTAATAAAAAAATTAAACTTTTTGTTCGGATACTTCTGAAACTACGCTTCTGAAAGTCAGTAAAAACTTTGAAATTTCCTTTTCCGTGATGATAAAGGGAGGGAGCAATCTTACGACAGAATCGCCTGAGGTGCCGACAAGTATACCCTTCTTGAGCATTTCAGAAGCAATTGACTTTGAAGATATTCCATCCTTCATTTCAATCCCGATAATCAGTCCTTTTCCTCTTACTTCTTTTATTTCATCCATATGAAGACCGTGAAGTCCGTTCATCAGAACATTTCCAGTACCTGAAATATAGTTCAATGTCTTTTCGTTAAGCAAGTCGACCACTGTATTTGCAGCAGCTACGGCCAAAGGATTACCGCCGAATGTCGATCCGTGGCTTCCGGGTTTTATTTTGTCGGCAACTTTTCCGGAGCATAGAGTCGCTCCGAGAGGAATACCGTTTGCTATTCCTTTAGCCGTTGTCGCGATATCCGGAACAATTCCGTAATGCAGATAAGAAAAAAATTTTCCGGTCCTGCCCATTCCGGTTTGAACCTCGTCAATAATTAATAAAATCCCTTTATCTGTACACAACGATCTTAATTTCCCGATATAATCCGCGGGAGAAACATTTACTCCGCCTTCGCCCTGTATTGTCTCTACAATTACCGCGGCTGTATTTTTAGTTACGACTTTCTCGATTGCTTCAATACTGCCGAACGGTACGTGTTTAAAGCCCGGGACCAGGGGAGTATAATCTTCCCAAAATTTAGGCTGGCCGGTTGCGGAAAGACTTCCGAAAGTTCGTCCATGGAAACTGTTAAGTGTAGATATAATTTCGTTTTTCTCCCTACCCCATTTCCTTGCAAATTTTAAAGCTGCTTCTATGGCTTCAGTTCCCGAGTTGCTGAAGAAAACAAAATCAAGACCTGAAAGATCGGTAAGTTTTTTTGCGAGTGATTCCTGCATAGGGGACTCATACAAATTTGAAACGTGCCAGTAACTGTCTAACTGGGCCTGAACAGCTGCTTTAATTTCATGATGATTATGTCCGAATCCGGTGACGGCAATACCGCAGAGAAAATCTATGTACTCTTTACCTTCGGTGTCGTAAAGGTACGCTCCTTCACCTTTGGTGAATTTTACCGGATATCTTGAATATGTGTTAAGCAGTTTTGAGTAATTCATATTCACTTTCATATTTGGTTGTAATCCATGTTCCGTTTTTAACTTCATTTAATACTGAGTTATTGTTTTCTATTTTTGAACCAATCCAAATTTTATGTATGCCTTTTTTCAATAAAGCGATGCAGCTGGTAAGCTTAGGAATCATTCCTTCGGTTATATCTCCCGATTCTATTCCGTCGAGTATTTCTTTTTCCGATAGAGAATGTTTTGTTTCGCCGCTTATCTTTACTCCTTCAACATCGGAGGCAAAAAATATTGTATCGATATTTAAAGCCAATGCCATCGTTTCTGCAAATAAATCAGCATTAACATTCATTAACTTTCCTTCGGAATCCATCGATACACTTGAAAAAACGGGAATTACATTTTTTTCAAGCAACTCTAGGATCCAGTCTGCCGAATTTGCGGGAACCGGTTTACCTACGAATCCTAATTTCTTATCGAGATATTCTGCTTTGAATGTTCCCCTGTCAATTCCGGTATGACCCGCGGATTCAAAGCCCGATGATACCAGTCGGGCAACAACTTTAGCGTTAAGCATGCCGGCTTGTACCGCTGCAACAACATCCATCTGTTCTTGAGTTGTTACTCTGTGACCGTTTACAAATTCGTTTTTTAACCCCAGTTTATCCGACCATTCAGTAATATCTTTTCCTGCGCCGTGCACAATGATCAATCCGTCGAAAGACGATTTTAATAATTTTATCGAATCAAGCCATTTGTCGGTAAACAAAAGATCGTTAAGTGTTTTTCCGCTTAATTTTAATAATGCAATTTTCATTTTTAATCCCGTGCTTTAAGTTCTGTAATCCGCGTTAATCTTTACATATTCTTCCGAAAGGTCGCATGTCCACCAGGTAGAGGCATCGCTGCCTATTCCCAAATCGATATTAATAGAGAATTCATTTTTAGAGAGTATTTCCGAAGCCGAATCCTCGTCCAGTTTAAGTTCATAATTAGGCAGCAATACCTGAAGGTCATCAAAGCTGATGGAAACCTTTGAAGGTTCGATGTCAGCTCCGCTTTGGCCTGCTGCGCTTAATATTCTGCCCCAATTTGCGTCTGCGCCGTGAATTGCAGTTTTAACAAGCGAAGAGTTTGCAACCGATTTCCCTACGAGGTCGGCATCCAAAACAGATTTTGCATTTTTCACGTTAATTGTTACCAGTTTAGTAGCTCCTTCTCCGTCACTTACAATCGATTTTGCCATTTCGGTACATACCGCTGTCAAAGCGTCCTGAAAAGAGCTAACATCTTTCGGGTCATCGGTTATCTTAACTCCGGCGGCGCCGTTTGCCATCAAAATAACCATATCGTTTGTGCTTGTCTCGCCGTCAACGGAAATTTTATTAAAAGAAATCTTTACGGAGTTTACCAGAATATTCTGCAATAATTCTTTTTCTATTGAAGCATCAGTAGAGATAAAGGCAAGCATTGTTGCCATATTAGGCGCGATCATTCCGCTGCCTTTGCAGACACCTCCTATAGTAACCATGCCCGAATGCAACTGAACTGTAACCGCGAATGACTTTATTTTTGTATCGGTGGTCATTATAGCTTCGGCTGCGTTTAATCCGCCGTTTGCCGTTAATTGTGGGACAATGTCAGAAATTCCCTGCTTCAGTATATCCATCGGTAGTCTTTGACCAATTACACCTGTCGAACTTACCAAAACTTCGGAAGTTTTTAGTTTTAGCTTTTCTGCGCAAAAAGCCTGCATCGTTAAAGCATCTTTATATCCTTCATCTCCGGTGCATGCATTTGCGTTCCCGGAATTAACTACAATCGCTCTTGCCGTCTTTTCCTTTTTTACTACCAATTGTGTTAATAGCAGGGGAGCTGCTTTAACCTTATTTATTGTAAATGTACCTGCTGTTGTGAAAGGAATTTCAGAGTATATTAAGGCAAGATCCTTCTTCTTCCTTTTAATTCCGCTGAAAATTCCTGCCGCAGTAAATCCTTTCGGCGTAGTAACTGATCCGTTCTCAATAAACTGAAACATTCTTTGCTCCTTGATTTTTTAACCCAAGGCTTTCATCCCAGCCGTAAAGTTTGTTCATATTTTGAAAAGCCTGTCCGGATGCACCCTTTACAAGGTTATCAATAGCACTTGTAAGAACAAGAACATTATCCTTAACAGAAATATTTATATCGCAGAAATTAGTGTTCACAACCCAGCTCAAATTAGGGGGAACATTTCTAAGTCTGACAAAATTCGATGAATGATATACTGATTCATAAATATTTTTCAAATCTTTTTCACTTATCGCTGTTTTTAAATGCACCGAGGTAGTAGCATAAATACCTACCGCAATAGGAAGCAAATGTGTAGTAAACGAATAAGGCGAACTGAATCCGTGTTTTTTTAATGATTGTAAAATTTCAGGCTGGTGCCTATGATTATTTATATTATATGCGGCAACGTTGCCGTCCATTTCAGACATCATTAATTCTTGCTTCGGAGTTTTACCGGCGCCGCTGGTACCCGAGTAGGCAACAGTGCTTGCCGAAATTATTTCGTTTCCGAAATTTTCACAAAGTGGGAGCAGAGAAAGTAAGGTTGCTGTAGGATAGCAGCCGGGATTTGCGACAAGAGATTTGTTTGCATATTCTGTTGTATAATAATCGGCTAAACCGTAAGTTTTTTCTGAAAGCAGAGTTTCGGAGTAGTGTTCAATATGGTACCATTTTTCATATTCATCTTTTGAATCCAGCCTGAAGTCACCGCCTAAATCTATAATATGTTTTCCTGCATAGAACAAAGCCGGAACAATGTTCAAAGCTTCGCCGTGGGGAAGGGCGACAAAATAAACATCGTGATCCGCCGAAATGTTTTCAGCACTTTCAACCTTAGAATCGCTGATAAAATTTACAAGGTCCGGAAAAAGCTGTGAAAGTGATTGACCTGCCGTTTTACTTCCGTATACTTTATAGTCGTTTATATAAGGATGGTTTTCGCAAAATTGCAACAATTTTTTCCCCGTATAACCGCTGCCGCCTATAATTCCTACTGAAATCATAGTAAAATTCCTTTTTAATAATTAGTAAATGTAAACTGTTTAAATATTTGATATTTGAAAAGAATATATTACCCCATAAGGGGGCGACGCGGTAGTATTGGTCGGGCCGGATAACAAATATAAATCGACATTAAAAAGCCGATATCTGTGGAACTATGTGCATTTAATTTTTTCATTTGTGTAAACTTAATGAATCAAAAAGTTTTTGTCAATAGAAAAATGAATAAGAATACAAAAAATATTCTCGAAATATATTTAACATCACAATATATGCATATATATTCATAAATGTGTCTTGGGAATTATCAGGTAAGAAATTCTGCGATTGTAAGATAAATAATTGATTTCAAATGATAAAAGAAGATTTTCAAAAAACATGTTCTAAAATAATAATTTATAAAAATAAGTAAAGAATAAAATTACTTTATTTTATATTAAATAGAATAAATTATAAGATTAGTTGTATAAATATGCAAATATTGAAAATTTTGTGATAAGAAGAATATTTTCGTCTACTAAATTCTAACTACCAGCTATTGACTACTTTCCGCGATTATTGTTTCCTGCCATATTTTATTATTAACTCCGCAAACTCCCTAAAAGCGCCGTTTCCGCCTTTGTTTTGGCAGACGTAATCTACAATCTTTTTAATTTCCGGTATTGCATCTCCAGGGCAGCCTGAAAAACCTGCAAGTTTTATTGCTTCAAAATCATTCATATCATCCCCTATATATGCAATATTTTTGGTCTTTAGACCATTTTTATGCAGAATTTTCTCAATCATCTCAGGTTTATTCTTCACTCCAAGATATAATTCATTAATCTTAAGTTTTTCAGCTCGTTTTTTCACACTTCCCGATAGTTCGCCTGTTATTATTCCGGTTTTTATATTTAGAATCTGATATAATCTTTCCACACCCATACCGTCGCGGATGGAGAATCGCTTCATTTCTTCACCTTTTGAGGAATAATAAACACCTGTATCTGTGAGTACGCCATCGTTATCTGTTAATAGCAGTTTGACATTTCCAATTTTGGATTTTAATGAGTTTACCGGGGTTATTTTTGCCATAAAAATCCCTAAGTTATTAAAAATAAATATTGTAATAGATAAGTTGATTTATTAAATTAATTCAATTTTTTTAAACTACCAACCATCAGCCGGAGGAAAATGAAAATTATTAAACCGAAGAAACTCTCTAAAGGTGATACTATAGGCATAGTTTCCCCGGCATCTTCATCGGATGATTTTACTAAAATCGAATCAGGTGTTAAATATCTGGAAAAGTTAGGCTATAGAATCGAAATAGGTAAAAATGTAGGGAAATCGGCGGGATATCTTGCGGGCAGCGATAACGAACGATTAAATGATTTACATTCAATGTTTAAAAATAAAAATGTAAAAGCTATTATATGTATTAGAGGTGGGTACGGCAGTCCCCGGATTTTGGATAAGATTGATTACAAACTTATTGTACGTAATCCTAAGATTTTTGTCGGCTACAGTGATATTACCGCGCTTCAAATGGCTTTTATGGCAAAAACCGGACTGGTTACGTTTGCGGGACCGATGCTTGCAGTAGATTTTGCGGATGAAGTTAACAGTTTTACGGAGGAAATGTTCTGGGCTTTGTTAACCTCAAACAAGAAGTTCGGAAAAATAAATCCGCCGAACGACGAAAAGATTTTTCATCTTAATTCAGGCAATATTAAAGGAAGGGTAATCGGCGGAAACCTTTCTCTGATCACTTCCATGGTGGGCACGGGATTTTTGCCGGAATTCAAGGATAAAATTTTATTTCTGGAAGAGGTTGGAGAATTACCATATCGGATTGACAGGATGCTGAATCAGTTGAGGCTTGGCCGGATACTTTCCAAAATAAGCGGAGCAATATTGGGAACATTCACGGAATGCAATGAGACAGATCCTGCTAAAAAATCTTTAACACTTGGAGAAGTGATCGGAGAATGCTTCGGCAAATTGGATATACCTGTTGTTTATAATTTTAAGCACGGCCACATAAAAGATAATATAACAATACCTTACGGCATTATGTTCAAGATTAACGAGGCTAAAAATTATGTTGAAATTGATGAAGGTGCGGTAACTTAATTGGATGTATTATAATACGTTACGGTCGATACTTCTAGATGGCTATTATCCTCTACTCATTAATAATTTTGATGGATAAATTTAAAATATTTTTGAGGTAAAATACTCCTAACTCTCTCTGCGGTATCATAGTTTTCAAAAATACCGAATACCGTAGAACCGCTTCCTGTCATTAACGCAAAGCTTGCTCCGCTTTTGTATAACTCTTCTTTTATTTTTTTTATCTCATCAAATTCAGAAAAAACAACTTCTTCGAAATCATTTTTAATTTGATTTTTCAGAATCGAAAAATCAATTTTCTCGCTGTTTAATAATTTTATCATATCTATTGATGAACCGGCAGGTTTTATTTTTCCGTAAGCCCATTTAGTTGAAATATGAATTCCAGGATTGACTATTAAGATTGGGTATGGAATTTCAAAATTTAAAGGAGTCAGTTTTTCTCCCCTCGAGCTTGCAAACGAAGGCAACGGCTTTATAAAAAATGGCGCGTCGGAACCGATTTCCAGCGCTAAACCAAGAAGTTTTTCTTTATCCAGTTTCAGATCAAAGAATTCATTCAATGCCACTAAAGTTGTTGCACCGTCAGAACTACCACCTCCCATGCCGGCACCTATAGGAATATTTTTTTCAAGCTCAACTCTAATTCCTAATTTATTTTTGATATAACCTTCAAGCAAGGCAATCGCCTTCAGTACGGAATTATTACCTTCATTAAGAGACGGATTATTCATGCATTCAAAAGAAAAACTTTCCGAAGGTGTAATTGTAATTATATCGTAGATGCTTACCGGGTAGAAGACGGTTTCTATATTATGGTAGCCGTCTTTTCTTTTTCCCACTACTTTCAATCCAAAATTGATTTTTGCGGGAGCTTTAATTACTAATTTTTTCATCGAGAATTTGCTTTATTTTTTTTGTGTGTTCGGGAGAAGATCCGCAGCAAGAACCTATAAATGAAGGCCTTTTTAGGAGAATAGAAGAAACTATATCTCCGTATTCTCCAGGTGTAATACCACAACTGATATTTTCATCCGTAAATTCACCGCTGCCGCAATTTAAATAAGTACCCCATAAAAATTTTAATGAATTCTTAACGTAAAAATTCAGGAAAGTTGCCGGCATTATACAGTTGACGCCTATTGCAAGCGGGTTAAATTCACTTAAAAATTTTACTGCATGAGAAAGCGTTTCGCCTGAAAGTAGTTTTAAATTTTCATCCGTGTACAAACTCATGATATAAGGAATGCCGTTTTTACTGCAGTAGCTTGAGATGATTCTAATCTCATCAAAGTGGCTCTGGGTTTCATTAAGTACAAAATGAACGCCGCTTTCCATAAGTAAATCAATATGTTTACGATGATTTTCCTTTAACCTTTTATATGGTATGTCTCTTTTCTTTTTGTAGCAGTCCTCAGCAGGCGGATTTGAGCCGGCAATAAATACAGGCAGGCCCTTTGCTGCGTCCAGAGCAATTTGTACGCTTTTTTTTACCATAATTTTAGGATTAATTCGCAAACCGGATTTTTCTACGGCTGCCGGGTTTGTTCTGAACGTATTTGCGGTTATTATATCGGCGCCTGCGTTTATATATTTTTTGTGGATATTAAAAACAACTTCGGGATTATCGATATTAATTTTCGACATCCACATCGAACCGCTTGCCTTTAATCCGCTTTGCTGAAGCAAACTTCCCATTGCTCCGTCAAGAATTAATGGTCTTCCGGTTCTTTCTGCCAACGCAAAGGGATTAACATTAATCAATTTTCCGAACATTTCATTTCACGTATTTTTTTATAAACAAATCTAGTTCCGCAGTAACTTCCTCAAAAGTCATATTCTGCAGTGTCGGTTCTTTTGTCAGCACATATTCAAAATCCGATTTATACGGCGACCAAATCATATCTTCGGTATTATACTGTACATATAAACCGAAAACAGGAATATTATAAGCCGATGCGAGGTGGACTGCAGCGGTGTCCGGTGTAATTAGCATGTTTAGCATGGAAATCATAGCGCCGAATTCATCGTAATTTTTTGTAGAATAAAATGAATATTTGTTTCCGCAAATTTCTTCTGCATAATGCACCTCATCCGGAGCGGATAAAACAAGAAGACCGCAATTCAGTTTTTCGAGATGATTTAAAAGTTTTCTGAATCTTTCAACTCCCCAAAACCTTGCTTCACTGCCCGCGGAAATATTTATTCCGATTAAAAAACTATTTTCGCTAAACTTATCCCGCAAAAATTTTTTTACTATTTCTACGGAATGTCCGGAAGGATAAAAATGAATATTTGCATATTTTATTTCCGGCATTGCTGAGAAGAGTTTTGCAATCTGCAATAATCTTTCAACTACATGGTATTCGGCCGGATCGGGTTTGGGGATTGTTTTAGTGTATATCTTTTTATTCTCTTTTTCAAGAGCAAATTTATTCTTTACATGTGCCATTGCTACTATATAGCTAACCGTTGTTGAGACATCATCGTGAAGATCAACAACAGTATCGATATTTTCGTCTTTTATAAATTTTAAGACCTCGAAAATACCTTTCAAGCCTTTGTTAAAAACTATTACTTTATCCAGCGAAGGATTGTTATTGAATACAAAATGATTCTTTATATCGGCAAGCATATAAATTTTAGCATCAAGGTTTTTGCGAAGTTCGCTTAAAAGGGGAGTAGTGACAAGGGCATCTCCTATCCTGTTTAATCTTATAAGCAATATCTTTGAATATTTTCCATTCACCTGATCATTTGATTTTTTAGCAGGTTTTTGCAGCAGCAGAATATTCAGAATAAGATTCTTAAAAAACTTTTCAACTTTTTTCATTTAATTTTATCTGCAGATTGTTAATATCGATAAGTTCTTCAAACTTTAATAAAACATCCCCCGCGGGAAGTTCAAGGAAACATTCATGATGATACGGACATTCTCTTTTGTTGCAAATTATACAGAATAAATTTTCTTTTATTATATAGCCTGACTTATCCGAATAGGGCCCGTGGCGTTTAGGATTTGTAGGTCCGAAAAGACCTAAAGTCGGGATTCCAATAGCTGCCGAGATATGCATCGGTCCTGAATCGTTGGCCAGAATAATACTGCAGTTATTTATATATCCGGTTAACTCACTTACCGAGGTTTTAGGAATTAAGATTGCATTTTCAGCAAGCCGCTGTTTTATATAATTTGAGTCTTCTTCGTCTCCCGGTCCCCACATTATCAGGAAAACGGCGTCGTATTTTGAAGAAATAGCATTGCATATTTCCACCCACTTGGAAGCATCGCATCTTTTGGAAGCCCATCCTCCCGAAGGAATAATGCCGATAATTGTTTTGCCGGGCGGGACTTTTTTTTGAACGAATTCTTTTGCCTGATAATTATCCTCGAAATCTACTACATAATCTATTTTTTTTGAAACTATGGGTACATTAATACTTTTTAAAATTTCCAGATTATGCTCAGCCGAGTGGTGCGACCCTCTTTGGGAAGTTGCCGGTAAATTATATGCGTATTTTCTTCCCCTGTAAGCGAAACCGGCCCGGTATTTTACTCCTGATAAAAAAACAATCTGAGCGGTTCTCGGGTTCGACCAAAGATCCAGAAGCAAATCATATTTTTCCTTTCGTATCTTCCATGCTACTTTTAGAGGAAATTCTTTATTCTTCATGGTCAGCACTTTATTAACGAGGGGATTATTCACAACGGCAGATGCCGAAAAATCTTCTGTTAAATAATCTACTTTAACATTATTAAAATAAGCGTGAAGGTTTTCAAGAATTATTGTAGATAATACGATGTCACCGATTCCGCGGGGCTTGATGCACAAAATTTTCTTTATGCTTTCCGGTGTGATATTCATATAAAATTTATAATCTCTGCAAGTGTAAAAAAAATTATACGACTAATGGGCATCCAGCCAATTATCGCCGATCCCGGTTTCCGCAATAATCGGCACATTCATTATCAAAGCCTTTTCCATAAGTTCTTTAATAACCGGTTTGAGTTCTTCCACTTCGTCTTTGTGCGTATCAAATAGCAGTTCGTCGTGTACCTGAAGAACCATTTTCGTCTTGGTTTTTCTTTTTATAAGTTCATTCTGAATGTTTATCATAGCCAGTTTAATCATATCTGCTGCAGTACCCTGAATAGGCATATTTATCGCGACTCTTTCCTCAAACTGCCGTACTACGCGGTTGCTGCTGTTTATATTGCGAAGAAATCTACGTCTTCCGAGCAGCGTTTCGGCAAAGCCTTTTTCTTTTGCGACTAATACGGAATTATCCATATAGTCCTTTACCTTTTTAAAAGTGTTGAAGTAAGTTTCTATTATTTCCTTTGCGTGTGTTTGAGTAACTCCCAGTCTGGTTTTCAACCCGAAAGGCCCTATTCCGTATAGTATGCCGAAATTAACTTCTTTAGCTTTCCTTCTCATATCAGGAGTTACATCTTCCGGTTTTACCATGAAGACAAGAGAAGCAGTGCTTCTGTGAATATCCTCTCCGTTCTTGAAAGCTTTTGCAAGTCCCTCATCGCCGCAAATACTTGCAAGTATTCTGAGTTCGATCTGGCTGTAATCGGCGCTTAGAATTACATAATCTTTGTTCCTGGGAACAAAGGCCTTTCTGATTTCCTTTCCTAACTCCGTCCTAATAGGAATATTCTGCAAATTCGGATCATTGCTTGAGAGTCTGCCGGTTGAAGCAACAGTTTGGTTGAAACTTGTGTGAATCCTTCCGGTTTCCGGATTGATCAAATTAGGCAGAGAATCTGCATAAGTCGATTTTAATTTTGAAACCTGTCTGAAATCCAGAATCACATCGATAATTTCATGCTCGCCGCGGAGTATTTCCAGCGATCTGGCATCGGTTGAAAAACCTGTCTTAGTTTTTTTGCCCGTCTTCAAACCTAATTTATCAAATAGAATTTTTTGAAGCTGTTGAGGGGAGTTTATATTAAAATCTTCACCGGCTAATTCATAAATCTTTCCGGTGTAATTATCTAGAAGTATCTGAAGGTCTTTGCTTAACGAATTAAGTGCGCTTTTATCAACATTTATCCCTTCCCGTTCCATATCTTCGAGCACACGGACAAGCGGAAATTCAACATCGTAGGCCACTTTTTTAAGATTGTTTTTTTCTAATTCTTTTTCAAGAATTTCAAAAAGCCGGTAAGTTACGTCAGCATCTTCCGCGGCATAATCTGACAGGGTGGGCAGATCAACCTCGAATATCATTGAAGGATCTTTTTTCTTACCGATTAAATCAGACAGGGGAATAGGTTTATAATTAAGATATTTTTGAGACAAATCATCCATTCCGTGTTTCTGATCGGGATCTATAACATAACTTGCAAGCATAGTATCGAAATAAAAATCCTCGACCTCTATTCCTTTGGATCTGAGCACGGAAATATCAAATTTACCGTTCTGGCATACCTTTTTAATTTTTTTATTCTCAAATACCGGTTTAAATATTTTTACGAAATCTTTTAAATCGAGCCTGTCGGATATTTCCTGAGTAAAGAACTCCTTTTCTTTTTTTACCGGATTAAGCGCCACAAAGTAAGCTTCACCGGGCTTGAAACAGAAAGATGCGCCTGCTAATGTAAGAGTAAATGTATCGAGACTGTCGGTTTCAGTATCGAAAATAATCATCTTCTGTTTTTCTAAATTATCAGCCAGACTTTTGGCTTCTTTAACATCAGCAATAAGCCTGTATTTTACTTTTTCCTTATCGAAAAAAGTAGTTTCTTCAGTGGTAAAATTGTCTTCTTCTATACTTGAATTCGATTTATCGAAAATGCTTAACAGCTTTGCGTATAAAGTTTTGAATTCAAGCTCTACGAAAATATCCCGCAGTTTTTCAAAATTAGGTGTCTTCAATTTTGCATCCTCGAAATTGAATTCCAGCGGTACTTCGCAATGTATAGTAGCCAAATCTTTTGATAAAAAAGCGTTCTCTTTATTATTTTCAAGCTTATTCTTTATTCCGGCTTTTTCGATTTCATCGATGTGTTTATAAATCTCCTCAACCGAGCCGTAAGCCTGGATCAACGGAACCGCCGATTTGGGTCCGATGCCTGCAACTCCGGGAATATCATCGGATTTATCTCCGATCAAAGCAAGATAGTCTATCATTTGTTTAGGCGCAAAACCGAACTCATCCTGCACTTTTTTCACATCATAAATAACTATCTCGTCAGTACTTTTGCCGGGTTTAACTATTTTCACCTTATCTGTAACCAGTTGATTGTAGTCTTTGTCGGGAGTAAAAACATAAGAATCAATTCCTTCAATCTCAGCTTTTTTAACCATCGTTCCGATAATATCATCAGCCTCATACCTTGGAAGAATATAAATCGGTATTTTCATGTTCTCAATAATCTGTTTTATCCTATCTATCTGGGGAATCATATCCTCGGGCATTTTAGCTCTTGATGATTTATATGCTTCATATTTTTCATGCCGGAATGTTTTCTCTTTTGAATCGAAAGCCACCGCGCAATAATCCGGTTTATTTTCCTCTAGTATTTTAAAAAGCTGGTTAAGGAATCCGAATACAGCGGAAGTTGGTTCACCTTTAGAGGTTATCAACGGTCTGTTTATGAAAGCAAAATATGCTTTATAAGTTAGTGCCATAGCATCTATAATTACTATTTTTTTTGATTTCATAATTCGTCTTTTGATTTTAGTATAACATCCGGTGAAATAATGAAGAAGGTTAAAATGATACAATACTTTCAATTATAAAAATAGTTTATTGAATTAAATTATACAATTACTTACGGAATTATTTAATAATATATAAAACGGAGATCACCTTTATGGTGAAGATGCTTTTCGCTCAGTATTTTCTGTTTTCCTAATTGTATTTGAAATCTAAAAATATTGACTAATCCGCCATGTTAAAATATCGTATTATATACTATGGAACATATTTGTCGGAACTAATTAGTTAGCTTTTATTGCAATGCCGGGCTATATATTTTTTTCAATTAAAGGAAGAATATTCAAAAGAATTTTGAGCTTTGATTTCGGCCACAAAAATGGAATGTGGTTTTAATATATTTAGCCTTCTGTTTAGTATCTGTTGGTAATGCTTACTCTGATTGAGCTTTCATGCTTAATACTTAAGCTCAATTCTATGCGGTTATTTAAGGTTTCTTACCCATTTTCATTAATTCATATTAAATCGGAAATTCAGGAGATTAAATGGCTGACCAGATTGAAAGAGAGCAGTGGGGAAGCAAAATAGGTCTAATTTTAGCCGTTGCAGGGAATGCGGTCGGATTGGGTAATTTTTTAAGGTTCCCTGTGCAGGCAGCTCAAAACGGAGGCGGAGCATTTATGATTCCGTATTTTATTTTCTTTCTGGTATTAGGAATTCCTTTAATGTGGATTGAGTGGGGCATAGGAAGGAACGGTGGAAAATATAATCACGGAAGCGCGCCGGGAATGTTCGATGTGCTCTGGAAAAATAAAGCCGCAAAATATTTCGGTACTCTCGGGCTTTTTATCTCGCTTGTAATCATGATATATTACACATATATCGAATCTTGGACTCTCGGGTACAGTTTCTTTTCAATTAGCAAAATGTATTTCAACGAACAGAGTTTCGGCAGCATGCGAAACTTCCTTTACAGCTATCAGGGAAGAGCGGTTAGCGATCATTTCACAAGTATCTGGCCTGCTTATATCTTCATGATTATTACTTTTACAATAAACTTCTGGATATTATATAAGGGCATTTCAAAAGGAATAGAAAAGCTAGCAAAAATCGGAATGCCTTTGTTATTTATATTCGGAATAATTCTCACAATAAGAGTTTTAACTTTGGGTACTCCCAACCCGGCTGTTCCGGCCAATTCAATTGCGAACGGTATTGCGTTTATCTGGAATCCCAATTTCACCAGTCTGGGCAATCCAAAAGTATGGCTTGCCGCTGCGGGTCAGATATTTTTTACTTTATCTGTGGGAATGGGCACCATCCAGGCTTATGCCAGTTATTTAAAACCTAATGATGATATAGCACTTTCAGGCTTAAGCACCTCTGCAACAAACGAATTTGTTGAGGTTATTATGGGAGGATCCATAGCAATACCCGCCGCGGTTGCATTTTTCGGAATAGCAATGACAACTCAAATTGCCAATGCAGGGGCATTCGATCTCGGTTTCGTATCAATGCCGATAATCTTTCATAAAATTCCGTACGGTCCATTCTTCGGCTTTCTATGGTTCCTTCTACTTTTCTTTGCGGGCATAACCTCATCTGTGGCGATGGGGCAGCCGCTTGTATCATTTATGGAAGAAGAATTTAAAATGTCCAGAAAAAAAGCAACTGCTTTACTGGCTCTTGTTGTTATCATTGCGGTTCAATTTGTCATCTTCTTTCTAAAATATGGTTTCCTCGACGAAATGGATTATTGGGCAGGTACATTCGGTCTGGTTTTGTTCGCATTAATAGAAACGGTGCTTTTTATGTGGGTATTCGGAGCGGACAAAGCATGGGAAGAAATGAACAGAGGGGGAGAAATAAAAATTCCGAGAATATTTTACTTTCTCATGAAGTACATTACACCTGCGATTTTAGTCGTAATAATGGTCTGGTGGCTAATACAGGACGCTATTCCAACCTTTCTGCTTAAAGGAGTTCCTGCCTCTAACGTCCCGTATATTTGGGGATCGAGAGCTTTAATGGTTTTACTTTTAGCCGGATTGTTATTCATGGTTAGAACAGCGTGGAAAAAGAGAGAAACTAAAGGATAGAATTTTAATAAAAAGAAAATATTATAAAACAAGAGTGAAATTAAAAAATTTATTGTTAATTTTAAGGATGTTTTGCGATTTTAAATAATTACTATAAACATAAGATTCGATTCATAAAAAATTTTCCAGGAACAACTTAAAAGAAATAATGCAGGTTAAAAAGAAATTTTCTTCCTTTAAAGAAATTATGCAGGCAATGGGACTCGTTTTCGGGGATATCGGTACTAGTCCCATATATACTTTAACTGTTATTTTTACTCTTACAGCACCCACTCATGCAAATTTAATGGGCGTTCTTTCGCTTATATTCTGGTCTCTTATTATGCTGGTTACGGTTGAATATGCATGGCTGGCAATGAGCCTAAGTATAAAAGGCGAAGGCGGAATCATTGTATTGAAAGAGATACTTGCCAGCAGCGTTAAAACCGGGAGAAGAGCCGCTTTTGCTACATTCCTCGGTTTCTTAGGGGTTTCGTTATTAATGGGCGACGGTGTAATTACTCCGGCTATAAGTATTTTGTCGGCAGTGGAAGGACTCGAATTTATACCGGGAATCGGACATATAAGTGTGTTCACGGTAATTATTGTAACATGTATAATTACAATTTTATTATTCGCCTTTCAGTATCACGGGACGGATAAAGTATCCGTAACATTTGGTCCGATAATGATTGTATGGTTCTCGTCTCTTCTGCTTTCGGGTATCTTTTATATTATCGGAGCACCGAATATTCTTCTGGCCCTGAGCCCGCATTATGCCGTGGAATTTATGCTTCATAATGGTTTAACCGGTTTCTTCGTTCTCAGCGAGGTAATACTCTGCGCAACAGGAGGCGAAGCTTTGTACGCGGACATGGGACATCTGGGAAGCGAGCCGATAAGACATGCATGGTACTTTGTATTTTTTGCACTTGTCATAAATTATTTCGGTCAGGGCGCATTCATGATGACCCATCATGTAAAAGACGCTGTCTTTTTCGCGATGGTAAAGAATATTTCCGGATTTTTGTATGTCCCTTTTTTGATAGTTACCTTGCTCGCGACCATAATTGCATCTCAAGCTATGATAAGCGCAGTTATGTCGCTTGTTTATCAAGGCATAACCACACGTATCTTCCCGCTGATGAAGATAAAGTATACTTCCAGTCATCTCAAATCCCAAATATATATAGGCAGTGTTAACTGGATTTTGCTTATTGCAGTTTTGCTGATGATATTTATTTTCCAAAAATCGGAAAACCTAGCCGCGGCATACGGTTTAGCCGTAACAGCAACCATGACAATAAGCGCTTCTTTTATGATCTGGATTTTCAGAATTCGCAAAAACAGAACCAGAATGCTAATAGCATCCTTAGTATTTGTTGTCGATTTCCTATTTCTCATCGCAGTATTTAATAAAATACCTCACGGCGGATACTGGTCACTTATTATTGCGGGCATTCCTTTCTTAATTATTCAGCTTTGGTCTAACGGCGGGGCCGCGATGAGAAAATCGTTCAGATCACTGCCGATTGATGTATTTATAGAAAGCTACAATCAGATATACAAAATCGGTAACAATATTAAAGGCACCGCGCTGTTCTTCGCTAAAAACCTTCACGAGATACCACCCTATATGGTTCATTGCATCATCCGCGGAAATATAATTTATGAACATAATGTTCTAGTATCTATAATAACCACCGACAGTCCCTACGGAATTTCGTTTAATAAAACGGATAAGCTTGCAGAAGGATTGTCCGGCATCCAAATACATGTCGGTTATCTTGAGATATTGAATATACCGAATATTCTCAAAGAGAACGGAATAACGGAAAAGGTGATCTTTTACGGTGTGGAAGACATAACAACAAAAAAGCCACTGTTAATGCTGTATGCTTTTCTAAAGAAAATAACTCCCGCGTTTGTAAGGTTTTACGATCTGCCATACAATAAACTGCACGGAGTAATAACCAGACTTGAACTATAATTTAATTCAGCGGACATAAAATGAAAATCATTATTTATCTTTTCTCCTTCATTTTTATTTCAAGTAGTTTCGGGTTAGCCCAGAATTCAAAACACGACACTTTGTTTGTAGCATCTTGGAATCTGGAGAATTTATTCGATACGACTAACGACGTTGGGAAAAACGACGGCGAATTTACTCCTGAAAGTAAAATAGAATGGACTCAGGAAAGGCTCGATAAAAAATTGCATAACCTGGCAAGAGTCATTAGAAGTATGAACCATGATAACGGACCGGATATTCTGGGCGTGGTTGAAGTTGAACATCAATCGCTGCTGGATTCATTAATCCAAAGGTATATGCGGGATAACTATTACAAAGTAGCCTACAAGGAATCACCCGATAAAAGAGGAATAGATAACGGAATTATTTATAATTCAAAGAAATTAAAATTGTTGAAAGTAGTGGGCGATACAATAACATTGCCGGACAAATATCCAACCCGGTTGATATTGAACGCAGTTTTTCAATATAACAACAACGATACTCTAATTCTTTTTGAAAATCATTGGCCTGCAAGACTGGGAGGTGTCGAAAAATCGGAACCCAACAGAATTGCAGCCGCCGAAGAGCTTCATAAACTTGTCAAGGGATATTTAACAAAGAACCCGGATTCAAAAATTATAATAATGGGCGATTTCAACGATCAGCCTTCGAATAAGTCTATAAAAGAAGTATTGTCTTCTGATTCGATTCAATGTAAAGGGAATCAAACTTTGATCCCAGACAAGGAATCTTTGTTATGTAACCTGGCGTTTAATCATTTCAATATGGGCATGGGAACTTATAAATACAGAGATACTTGGGATATGCTGGATCAAATAATTGTTTCACCGGCTTTAATAAAGGGAAATTTAAAATATATTTGCGACTCATTCAGTATCTTTTAAACCGGAATTTATGGTAACCAAAAGCGGGAAATATGAAGGAACGCCTTTCCCTACTTACGGAGGAAGGAGATATCTCGGAGGCTACAGCGATCATTTCCCAGTTACTGCCGAGTTCATAACAACAAGGAGGTAGCATGACAAGCGAGCTCTTAATTTTCGGCGCGTACGGTGCTTTGGGCAGAGAAGCAACTGCTTCTCTTATTAAAAAAGCTTATTCCGGTTTTTATCTGTTTGATAAGCATATTCAGAATGACTTCTTCACCGGCAACAATATAAAGAATATCGAAATCGGCGACCTTACAAGCGAATCCGAGGTTAAAAATGCGTTTGATAACATCGGGCCGTCAACAAATAAAAAGTTTTTTTTGTTCAGTACTATAGGTGGATTTTGGGGAGGAAAGGATATCTCCGAAACTCCCTTGAATGAATGGGATAAGATGTTCGATATTAATTTGAAAACTAATTATCTCATTGCGAAATATTTCTGCAGCATCGTTAAACAGTCCGCCGGAGGTTCCATATGTTTTACCGCTGCAAGTTCGGCCCTAAAACCACAGGCAAAAAGAGCCGCATACGACGCTTCAAAAAGTGCATTGATAAGTTTTGTAAAAACTTTGGCACTTGAAGGGGCTGATTTTAATCTTTCGGCAAATGCGCTGGCTCCTTATATTATCGATACTGCTTCAAACCGAAAATGGATGCCCGATTCCGATTTCGGAAGCTGGGTTAAACCTGAGGAGATCGGCAAACTTGTCGATTCGATATTTTGTAACTATAATTTTGTCTCGGGAAATGTCTTCGAACTAGCAAAAAGGTTCGAAACTGAGTAGAAAGAAAACAATAAAATAAAAATATTAGCTGCGGTTTTATTGACTTTGTTTTTTGAAATCGTTATTGTAGCAACGTATTTTTTAATATTTTGGGAGCATCTCACTCTCCTCGAGTTTCTTTTATTTAATTTATTAGGAGGTTACTCTTTATGCAATTAGCTGTAATTTCATCATTATTTGCTTTACTAGCTCAGACTACACAAAATCAAGGTGCACTTAACTGGTTATCAGAAAAGTATGTTGCCGGTGGTTTTTTTATGCATCCTATATTGGCATGTTTTGTTTTAGGTTTAGCTTTTGTAATTGAAAGATTCTGGACTCTTTCCCGTGCAAGAGTAAATACCAAAGATTTTATTCTGAAAGTTAAAAAAGCACTTGACGAAGGTGGTGTTGAAGCTGCAAAAGAACTATGCGCCAATACAAGAGGTCCTGTTGCTTCTGTTTTCCATGCCGGTCTTTTAAGAGCAGATGAAGGTTTGGAAGCTGCTGAAAAAGCAATCATCGCTTACGGCGGAATCGAAATGGGATTCCTTGAAAAAGGTTTGATCTGGATTTCAACATTTATTACTATTGCTCCTATGCTTGGATTTACCGGAACGGTTCAAGGTATGATCACTGCATTCGATGCTATTAAAGAAGCAGCACAAATTTCTCCTGCTATTGTTGCTAACGGTATTTCTGTAGCACTTCTTAACTACTTTATTCGGTCTTGTTGTAGCTATGATTCTTCAGGTATTTTATAACTATTTTGTATCAAGAATTGATCGTCTCGTTGGTGATATGGAAGAAAGCTCAGTTGAATTGATCGATGCTTTATATGAATTAAAACAACATAAAAAATAATATTTTGATATGATTGGTTAATTTCTTAATAATATAAAAAGTTTAAACAATGATTAAAAAGAAAAAAATACAGGAAGCTTCAATTCCTACAAGTTCAATGGCTGATATAGCGTTTCTTCTGCTGTTGTTCTTCCTGGTTGCTACTGTTATTGACGTCGATACGGGTATCGGTCTTACGCTGCCGGAATATGTTAAAGATGTCACCAACGTAAAAGTACCCAAGGATAGAATGGCTGCCATTCTTATTAACGCGAACGGGGATGTTCTTTTAGACGGTAAACAGATCCCGATTGGACAAATCAAAGATCAGTTGAAACCGCGTATTATATCCAAGATTAATCTTCCTAGCAATGAAAAACTCATTGTTTCAGTTAAGACGGACAGAAAAACAAATTACAATACATATATTGGCGCGCTGGATCAGATAAAGCAAGCTTACTTTGAAGTGAGAGACGAATATTCAAATCAGAATTTCGGAAAAAGATTTAATGATTTGGGAGACGATCAATCAAAAATAGTAAAAGATAAGGTCCCGATAATTATATCGCTTGCGGAACCTGAATCAGTTAATAAATAAGATTTGAGGTAGTTAATGAAATTTGAAAAAAGAAGAGCCAACACAAAGCAAGAAATCCCGACTGCTTCTATGCCGGATATTGTCTTTATGCTTCTCCTTTTCTTTATGGTTACAACCACACTTAGGCAGGTTGACGTACACGTACAGTTTACACTTCCGGCTGCAAAAGCGGTAGAGAAAATAGAAAATAAAAGATTGATCTCTTACATTTGGGTCGGCAGATCGGGTAGAATTCAGATAAACGACAGCATTGTTAAGTTAAATGAAATAGAACCGATTATGTATGCAAAGAGAAAAGACCTGCCTAATGTAATAGTTTCGTTGAGAATCGATAAAAATACCGATATGGGTCTTGTAACCGATATTCAGCAGGAATTAAGAAAAGCTTCTTGCTTGCGTATCAACTATTCAACAAATGTGAAAATATAAATAAAAAATTATATTTGTTTTTATAAAGGCAGGTGTGTTATAAAACTAACCTGCCTTTTTCAATTTAAGAGGATAAATATGGGATTAAAAGAGAAAATTAATGAAGATCTCAAAACCGCTATGAAATCGGGTGATAAGCTTAGATTAACAACTATACGTTCCATAAGAGCACTTATACTGGAATTTGAAAAAAGCGGTAGCGGTAAGGAACTTGTCGAGGAAGAAGAAATTAAACTTTTAAATTCCGCCGCAAAAAAAAGAAAGGATTCCATAGAACAATATAAAAATGCCGGAAGAAATGATTTGGCGGATAAAGAAGAGGAAGAACTTAAGATAATTCTGGAATATCTGCCTAAACAGCTTTCTGACGAGGAAGTCTTTCGTGCGGTACAAGAAATTGCGGTTCAAATAGGGGCTAAATCAAAAGAAGACTTTCCGAAATTAATGCCCCAAGCAGTAAAACAATTAAAAGGTAAAGCGGAAGGCAAATTAGTGAAAAACGTAGTTGAAAAAATACTGGGGATTAATTGAATCTTCTAGACGTTATTGCTGTAATTGTTGTCCTGATAGGTTTTACTCTCGGTTTTAAGGACGGATGCGTCCGGAAACTGATTGGATTGATAGGGTTTGCGCTTGCGATATTTTTAGCTGCTAAATATGCTTTGTTAGTCGGACAGAAAATAAATGACTATTTCGGAATAGAATATTATCTTTCTAAAATATTGGCAGGTATCGTTATATTCTTTACCGTTGTAGTAATATTTGCGGTATTAAAGAGGATCGTCCATCCGTTCGACAAAGTTAATAATTTACTGAATCGAATTTTGGGCGGACTGCTGGGCTCGATTCAAATTCTGTTTTTCCTAAGCGGAGTTCTTTTTATACTGAACCTTTTTAATTCACCGCCCGAAAATGTTAGAAAAGACTCCTTGTTTTATGCGAAGATTTACAATATAATTCCTTTTACCATAAATTATATAAACGATTATACACCGAAGACAAAAGAATTCATAAAAGATTATATTAACCAAAAAGATTCCGTATAATGATTTCTCAGGCAACACTTGAAAAATTAGAATATTCAAAAATACTTAATCAAATTATCCGGCATTGCACAACAGAAACCGGAAAAAATTTAATCCTCAATTTAAATCCTCATGACCGGGCTTCGGAAGCAATCGCGGAAGGCGAACTGGTTAATCAGGCAAAAGAAATTCTGATAAAAAATGTTTACCCGCCAATAGAATATATCCCGGATCTCAAAGAAACTATTTCATTGTCGAGAATTGAAGGCACTGTAATCGACAGTAAAAAAATCCTCGATGTTCTCAAATTAGCCGTAATATCCCGAAATCTGGGACATTATCTAAAATCAAACTCCGAAACCGCGCCTACACTTAAAGAATATGCTAACAAGTTAATTGCGGACAAACTTTTTGAACATTACGTTCAAAGCATAATTACCGAAAACGGCGAGATAAAAGACAGTGCAAGTCCGAAGCTTCATGAAATAAGGAAGGATCTCAGGAACCGCAAGGATGATTTAATAAAATCGGTAAATAAAATAGCCAAAACACTGGATGACAGGGATATCATTAGGGAAGATTATTTAACTCTTCGCGACGGCAGAATTGTCATTCCGGTTAAGGCGGAACACAAACGCCATATAAGGGGGTTTATTCATTCCGAGTCATCTACCGGTCAAACCGTATATATAGAGCCTGAAGAAACGCTGGAGTTAAATAATGAGATTATATCACTTTCCTTTGCCGAAAAAAGAGAAATAGAACGATTACTAAAAGAAGTTACAAAAAGAATCGGTACGTTAAGTCATCAATTAATTGAATCATTGTCTGTTTTATCATATATAGATTCGATTTTTGCCAGGGCAAAGTATTCGATTGAAATAATCGGCAGCTTCCCGGAAATAGATAATTCGAAACCCCTGTTTATACAGGAGGGAAGGCATCCGCTTCTATTAAAGAAACACGGAAGAAACGGTACTGTTCCCCTAAATGTGAAGTTAAGCGGTAAAAAAGTTATTATCATAACCGGACCTAACGCGGGCGGAAAGACTGTGGTACTTAAGACAATAGGTCTTTTAGCTTTAATGGCTCAATCCGGGCTGCATATACCGGTAAATCCGGATTCAAATTTTCAATTTTATACAAATGTGCTTCTTGATATTGGCGATGCTCAATCAATCGAAGATGATTTGTCCACTTTCAGCTCGCATCTGTCCAATATAAAGGAAATAATAGAAAGCGCCGTAAAGATAAAGATACGCTCGTTCTGCTGGATGAGGTAGGCACGGGAACTGATCCGGCTGAAGGCTCTGCGCTTGCTGCCGCTATATTAATCAGTCTCAGGGACAATGAATCCACCGTATTTGCCACCACTCATCACGGATCATTAAAACTCATTGCGCACGATCTTGACTGCTTCGAAAATGCCGCAATGGAGTTTGATACTAAAAATTTGAATCCCACATACGTGTTTAAGATCGGAATTCCCGGATCAAGCTATGCTTTTGAAGTAGCGAAAAGGATCGGGTTAAGCGATGAATTTTTAAATCTTGCTTCGGAATACCTGGATAAAGACAAGCACAAACTTGAGAACTTTTTAGCGGATATAGAATTTCAATCACACGAACTTGAAGAAAAATTAAAGAAATTAGAAGTTGAAAATTCGAGATTAAGCGGGTTGTCAAATCTGTACAAACAGAATATAGAAAAGCTGAATAAAGAAAAGAGTTTAATTCTTAAGAAAGGCTAAGTCGGAAGCCGATGAATATATTAAAGGTATTAATAAAAAAGTTGAACTGGTTATAAAAGAATTAAAAGAATCGAACGCCGAGAAAAAAATAATAAAAGAAGCAAAACAAATTATAGAGGAGCTTAAGGAAGAAAATAGAAAAATTATCCCGGAAGATTTTGAATTAAAAGCTGAAAATTATAACTTTTCAGTTGGAGATTACGCGGCGGTAAAGGATACCGATACAAAGGGGGAGATTGTTGAAATTAATAAATCTAAAAATAGGGCAGTTTTAAAACAGGTTCTTTGAGAATGCAGGTTGACATGAATAAACTGATTCCTGCAAAGAAAGAAAAGATAAAGGTTGAAAGCGGCGGTTACTCAAACTTTTCCGTTCCTCAGGCTGAAATCAGGTTGGATATCCGGGGAGAAAAACCTGAAGAAGCGGAATTTGAAGTATTGAAATTTATAGACAATGCCCATGCTTCCGGGCTGAACCGGGTTGAAATACTTCACGGCAAGGGTGCCGGCGTTTTGAAAAAAACGGTGAAAGAAATTCTAAATAAACACGATAAAGTAAAAAATTTTTACTTTGCGCCCATAGAATTCGGAGGCGAAGGAATAACTATCGCGGAAATTAGTTAGTATATATTTTGTTTAAAAAAATATTAATTGCAAATAGAGGGGAAATTGCGGTCAGAATTATCCGGGCTTGCCGTGAGCTGGGTATCAAATCGGCAGCGGTTTATTCGGACGCGGATAAAACTTCTATTCATACGAGACTTGCCGATGAGTCATATTATATCGGCGAATCTACTCCGTCTTCATCATACCTTAATAAAGAAAAATTACTAAACCTCGCAAAAACAATTCATGCTGATGCAGTACATCCCGGATACGGTTTTTTGTCAGAGAATTCCGGTTTTATAAAATTGTTGGAAGATAACGGCATTACTTTTATCGGACCGTCATCGGAATCTGTTGCTATGATGGGGAGTAAAACTGCCGCAAGGGAATTAATGATTCAAAACGGCGTTCCTATTGTTCCCGGAACTACTGTGGCAATTACTTCAACGGAAGAAGGTAAAAAGGAGGCTCGAAATATAGGCTACCCTGTATTGTTAAAAGCTGCTGCCGGCGGCGGCGGCAAAGGTATGAGGAAAGTTGTTTCGGATGAAGAATTTAATAACTCGTTCGAAGCGGCGCAGAGGGAAGCGATAAAAGCATTCGGGAGCGATGAAGTTTATATTGAAAAATATATTGAGAATCCGCGTCATATTGAAGTTCAAATAATCGCCGACCAAAAAGGCAACTATGCTCATATTTTCGAAAGAGAATGTTCGATTCAAAGAAGACATCAGAAAATAATCGAAGAATCTCCATCTTCATTCGTTGATGATGCTACAAGAGAATGTATAACAACCGCGGCAATAAATGCTGGGAAAGCTTGCGGTTATTATAATGCCGGCACTGTCGAATTTCTGATGGACAGCAATAAGGATTTTTATTTCCTCGAAATGAATACCAGACTACAGGTGGAACATCCCGTAACGGAATTGATTTCCGGTATCGATCTGGTAAAAGAGCAAATATCTATAGCCTACGGTAATCAGTTATCCTTTAAGCAGGAGGATCTTAAAATTAACGGGCATGCTCTTGAATGCAGAATCTACGCCGAAGATCCGGAGGAGAACTTTTTACCGGCAATAGGAACCCTTTTTGAATATAAGATCCCATCGGGACCGGGAGTAAGAGTAGATGACGGATTCGGGCTCGGATCAGTTATAAGCGTTTATTATGACGCGCTAATAGCTAAACTCGTTTGCTGGGCGGATAATAGATCCAATGCCGTTACAAGGATGAGAAGAGCTTTAAATGAATTCGATATTTCCGGAGTGATAACTAATATCCCGTTTTTAAAAGTTATAATGGATGATGAGAATTTTGCCGCCGGAAATATAAATATAAATTTTATAGAGAACGGATATAAAAAATTACTGCAAGCCTTGGAAATTGAAAATAACTCCGGCAATCTTGAAGATGTTGCATCGGTTTTTGCCGCATTACTTAAGAATGAATTAACAGAAAGGAAAAACGGAAAAACTAAAAATAATTCGATAAATAAAAACAACTGGAATAAATTGTCATATGAATGAATTTGTAGTGACAATAAACGACCGCAAACACGTTATAAAGATATTATCCCCGGATAAAATCTTACTGGAAGGGAAAGAATATTCTTGTGAACTTTTACATTTATCGGGGAATGTATATATTTTACAATTGAATAATAATTTTTATAACGTTTCTGTAGAAAGTATAAGAAACGGTAGTATTTCCCTTTTAGTAAAAGGGAACCGGTTTGAAAGCATTATAAGAACTTCTCTTCAGGAAAAAGCCAGTCAGTTGCTTCAGCAGTCGGGCGTTTCTCATAAGAGGGTAGAGGTAAAAGCTCCTATGCCGGGAATGATATTAAAAATTAATAAGAAAGCGGGAGAATCAATCGTAAAGGGAGAGACTATCCTCATTCTGGAAGCAATGAAAATGGAAAATGACCTTCATGCGCCAAAAACCGGGCTCATAAAGGACATTTTTATAAAAGAAGGAACCGCTGTTGAAAAAGGTACGGTGCTTTTTTCAATAGAGTAGTTTTATTTATTCTTTATTCAAGTTCAGAAATAGTATCCTAAATAATTATCCTTATGGAGGTCATGTGAAAGTAAAAATAGTTACTTTCGTTTTATTTGTTATGCTGGCTGTCAGTGAAATATTTGCCGGCGGTTTCCAATTAAACGAGCATAGTGCACGTGCAATGGCAATGGGCGGTGCTTTTACCGGATTAGCAGACGATCCTTCTGCTATTTATTTCAACGCTGCCGGTATCACTCAATTAAACGGAATCCACTTAATGCTGGGTTCTACTGTGATTGCTCCCGTATTTTCGTTCAGGGGAGTCACTCCTGCTGTTACTGAATACGATGCTACAAAACAAACATTTTTTCCCGTGCATTTTTATGCGACCTACCGTTTCAATAACAATTTATCATTCGGTTTAGGTTTTATGAGTCCTTTCGGATTGGGCTCCAAATGGGATGATAATTGGGTCGGAAAATATCTGGCAATCGAAACTGAATTACAGGTATTTGATGTTACGCCTGTGGTTGCTTATAAAGTATTGGATAATTTGTCAATCAGCGCTGGTCTGGCTTATAGTTTTGCAAATGTCAAAATATCGCAGAAGACTCCGCAGACGCCTTTCGCGGGGGACGCATTTACTCATCTTGACGGCAAAGATAATTCGGCATGGGGATATAATCTTGGTATTTTCTACAAACCTACAGAAGACTTTTCGGTGGGTGTATCTTTCCATAGCGAGATAAAATATAAATTTAAAGGCTCCGCCTCAACTACGGGAGCTGCTCAACTTACGTCAGAATTGCCCAACGGCGATGCCCAGGCAAATCTTACAACTCCGTTTAACCTGGCCTTCGGCGCAGCTTACAGAGTGCTTCCGAAACTGTTATTAAGCGCCGATTTTCAATACGTAGGGTGGTCGAGTTATGATACTCTTACAATTAATTTTTCAAATCCGACAACAACAGTTTCCAGTCCCCGCTTGTATGACAATTCATTTATAGTTCGATTGGGCGGCGAATATAATCTTTGTAATAACCTTGATTTAAGAGCGGGCATTTACTACGATAATAATCCTGTTAAGCCGGAATATGTTAATCCTTCATTGCCTGAAGCGAACCGCCTTGGATTCAGCTTTGGCGTAGGATATAAATTTGCTAATAACATTTCAATAAGCGCTGCTTATTTATATATAAGAAATTCTCAATTAACCGTAACAGATTCACAAGAGCATTATTCGTTGGGTAACAGCGGATTTAACGGTACTTATAATGCTTATGCAAATCTTGCTTCGTTAACATTGTCATACAGTTTGTAATTTTACCAAGGAAATTATCATATGAAAAAACTATCATTAACTTTATTTGCGGTTTTTCTCATCGTTTTAATTTATTCGGGATGTGAAGACAGAACCAATTTAACCGCGCCTCAGCTTAACCCTAAAAGCGGAACCGCGAATCTGACAACATTCGTTACCATCGGTAACAGCTTAACAGCGGGTTATCAGTCGGCAGCTTTGTATGAAAGCGCCCAGAAATATTGTTTCGGCAAACAGATTGCGGATCAGGTAGGAACCAATTTTGAAGTGCCTTATATTTCCGATCCCGGGGTAGGGGGCAGAATGCAGGTGCAGTCGTTCAACCTTGCAACGGGAAGTATTTCGATAAAAACCGACGGAAGCACAGGGCAGCCACTTGAACTTACTTATCCCAAACCTTATAATAACCTCGGAATCCCGGGTGCTCTTTTATACGATGTTCTTAATGCAACCAGTTCTACAACATGTGCATCATACGTTTTTGCCGGTTCGGCAAACCCACTTTTCGATGTTATTTTAAGAGGACATGGTTCCCAGTTTGCACAGGCTAAGGCTTTGCATCCTACCTTTTTAACTCTTTGGATCGGCAATAACGATATACTCGGTTATGCAACTGCCGGAGGTACTGTTGCATATACTCCGGTAGCGCAATTCACAGGTTTGTATAATCAATTAGCCGACAGTATTGCGTCTTTAGGAGCTAATGTAGTGGTCGCAAATATTCCCGATGTAACAAGTATTCCTTTCTTCACTACAGTAGGTCCGGTAATCGCATTAAAGATGTCGCAAAATCCTCAATTAACTGCTTTCTATTATCAAAGCAGCGATACTACCAATCCGATCGGAACGGCCACAATTCCGGATCTCGCCGCCGGGAAAAAAATATTAATTACATTAAAGGGACTTGAATATGTAGGAGACGTAACCGGAAAATTCTACCAGGATTATGCCGGCGGCCAAGTTCCTCCCGGTGTAAACACTGCTTATCCAATGGGTTTTGCGCCTAATAATCCATTCCCGAACGCTTTCGTTCTGGATCAATCTGAAATTACAACAGCGACCAATACTGTTGCCGCATATAATGCTGTTATTGCTGCGGCTGCGCAGGCAAAGGGATTCGGGCTTTTTGATGTCAATTCATTCTTTAACAATATTGCTGCAAACGGAATAAATGAAAACGGAATTCATTTTACAACATCTTATGTAACCGGCGGACTATTCAGTCTCGACGGCGTTCATCCGACAAGCCAGGGACAAGCTATTCTTGCCAACGAATTTATTAAGGTTATAAACAGTAAATTCGGAGCAAATATTCCTTTGGTGGATGTATCAACAATACCTAACAGTATTTCACTTGCAAAAGCGAATATATATTCGGCGAAACTGATACCCACATTTATGCACGGATCCCTGGATCATATATTGTATTGATGAAGTAAGTTAATCCGTAACTCTTATTTTTCACCCGCGGTTGTTTGAATTAAATAAATCAAACAGCCGCTTTTTTTATTTTATGACTTCCGATATTTTACCGTCCACCTATTCTTATGGAGTTTCGCGGACATATCCGGCTGCCGGCAAACCAGATAAAACAGCGACATCCATTATTTTACCTATCTATATGCCTTTTCAAAATTAATTAAAGAAACTAAATTAGAATTGTTTGATATAGTTGTATTGTAACAACTTAATTTATTTTATATTTACTCACATCAAAAAAAACTTTGAGCATGGAAATGAAAACAAAACTATTTTTTATATGCATGGTAATACCGTTTATTTTTTACGCATGTTCTTCAACCCAGCAATCAACAGAAACTGTTAAAGAAAAAACACCGGAGAAAACTCCCAAAGATTCGTTATATGTTTTTGATTCGGTTCCTACTCAGGATACGTCGACGAATGTCGGGAATTCAACACCGGAAAACAAGCCCGAGAATATCCCTTCTAATCCTCAAAGAATGAAAATGACATATTATGTTGTTCAAATCGGAGCCTTTTCTACAAAAGATAAAGCCGATGAATTCGCTGCATCAAGCAGATCAAAAATAAAATACAAGATAAATGTAACTTATAATCCCGACGTTAAGCTCTTCGTTGTACAACTTTCGCCGGAATATACCTCACACAATGATGCTGAAAAGGTAAGAAATGAAATTTGGCAGATGAATGAATTTAAAGATGCCTGGATTTCGGAAGTCTTTAAATAACTAAGTATTAATTTCTTATATTTAAATCTATTTTTAAAAATATGCGGAAAAATATTTTTAGTAATAGAATCTTTTAAAAAGAATAGTTAAATTAAAACGTCCCAAAACTAATAAAAAACAGAGGAGGTATAATGGCCTTTTCCTTAAATAAGATTATGCTGATCGGCAATTTAGGCCGTGACGCGGAAACAAGGTTCTCAAACCAAAATCTTTCCATAACTAATTTCTCGGTTGCTACTACCAACAGTTATAAAGGGAAAGACGGCAATTGGCAGAACGAAACAACCTGG
>CAVUCX010000028.1:0-17643 GCA_963739955.1 uncultured Bacteroidota bacterium
AAGATCATTATCGTAATCTAAATCAAGATGAATCAGATTTTCAATACCTTTCTCTCTTTTACCTAATACTTGCCGTAGACCGGTAATGCCTGGTTTTACTTTTATATTATCCCGCATTGAATAATATTCCGGGTAATTGTGATTTAATATTTCAAGGTCACTAATCATTAATGAACGAGGACCTATAAAGCTCATTTCATTTTTTAATACATTTATAATCTGCGGGAGTTCATCTAGTCCGCTTTTTCTTAACCACCTGCAAAATGAAGGAACATATCCTGCCAATTGTTCTTTGTAAAGAATTGATTCTTCAGCTTTAACGTTAATTATAATCGGCTGAATAGTTCTAAATTTATAAATTTTGAAAACTTTATTCCCTTTTGTGATTGCTCTCTCCTGGATTATAAATGGTGATGACTTAAAAATAAAAGTTAAAATTATTAAAAGAATTATATAAAACGGCAGTGCAATTAAAAAGATTATTAACCCCAGTGAAAAATCAGCCATATTTCTAATCAATAAATATTTTTCTCTTGTCATTCTATTCCTTTATTGAGAAATTTCCCCTCAACTTAATTACATTGCTTAAATTAAGGGGAAACAAAGAATGGGTTTACGCTTTTATTTTAACAGCAATAACTTCTTCACCGATACAAAACTATTTGTCTGCATCTTATAGAAATATATTCCGCTGGCAAGCTGGCTCGCATTAAATTCTACATTATGACTGCCCGCCGGTATCATGCCGTTTGCTAATGTTGCTACTCTTTGACCTATTGAGTTAAATACTTCCAGTACTACTTTGCTGTCTACCGGAAGACTGAAGCTTATTGTAGTTGTCGGGTTAAATGGATTAGGATAATTCTGTCCCAATGAAAATTGTTTTGGCAGTAAACTTACCGTTACAATAGAGGAATACTTATATGTACCGTCGTTATCTAACTGCTTTAATCTGTAATCTACTTTTCCGTTAACAGGATTACCATCAACATAGGAATAATTCTTAAGTGAATTACTGTTGCCTGATCCTTTTACAAAGCCAATCTTTTCCCAACTACTTACTAATGACTGACTACTGCCTACTTGCCTCTCTATATCGAATCCGTAGTTATTCACCTCCGTTGCCGTATTCCATTTAAGCTCTACTTCATTTCCGCTAACTGCGGCTGAAAAGGTTGTTAACTCTACAGGTAAAGCCGTTCCACCGGAATTCTGCCAAGCTAAATACGGATAACCATTATTAACAGCCCTGTTATTGTGCAGCGGCTGTAGCTATTGCTAACTGTAGTACCAACTACCATGCATTCCAATAAGACCCCCAACGTACTGAGTGCCTGTAACACTACCGGTGCTATAGCAGTTGCTTACTGCTCTAGCACCTCCTGCCAAACCTCCTACCCCAGAATTTCCACCTTTAATATTTACATTTATAAGACCTATATTAGAAATGGATCCTGTAGAATTACCAAATAATCCTACCATAAATAGTGATGCTTCTTTATCTGCGTATAACCCTGTAATGGTATGCCCTGCCCGTCATAGTGTCCGGTAAAAGGAGTGGTGTTGTTTCCAATAGGTGTCCAGCCGTAATATCCACCCGAACCATTCGAATTCCAGGTTGAAGTGCTTGAAGCATCAATATCAGTTGTTTGCTGGTAATATGCCCCCCACGCTAATGAGTTTTGACTTATCCAGTAAAGATTGTTCAAAGAAGATATTTGATATGGACTTACTGATGTGCCGGCTCCCGAAGGTGCCGTCGCAGTTTGCCCAAAAAGCAGATTTGCACTAAGTAAAACAAACACAAGTAATATTTATTTCAAAATAACTCCTTATAAAATTAGAAAAACAATTAATTTTATTAAGATGGGAAAAATTGACCGTCGGCTTATTGATGAAATTGCCAAACCTATAATGGGGAATAATACTAAACCTCTCCCTGAATATAAATTTAGTTACACCTTTTGAAATTGCTAAGAATAAAACTCTATATTTCAAAAGCAAATTAGTAACATCAGTTTCTCACACTTAAGGCCATTTTATCTCAATATCATTATCGGTATTTAATTGAATTAACTCAAGTTGACCGCTTAAATGATTTTTGTGAGAAAAACTGCTTCTTTTATCCTTTACCCGCGACTTAAGTCGCGGGTAAAGGATAAATAAATTCTTATTTCAAACTATTTTTTAAGTTTATAAAAGGAAGCGGTCAACTTGAGTGAATTAATTTAGCCTTAAATTGAGTAATGAGATAAACTCTTATAATTAAAAAACATGCCCTCTCTGCCTATATTAGTGAGACAAAAATATTAAGACAAATAAGAATAAATTAGAGGGCAAAAAGGAGCAAAGAATTGGATATTCAAAATAGTAAAGAAAAGAATACCGGTGTATCATCATCAGAAACGGAAGGAGCCCGTAGGGCGACTGTAGTTTCTGATGATCGGCCGAATCCGGAGGTCACCGCTCGCCCCAAACGCCGCCGTTATACTGAAAGCTATAAAAGAAAAGTTCTAGAAGAAGTTGTTGCCTTACGCTCATCGGGTAATGGACAAATAGGCGATTATCTACGCAAAGAAGGCATCTATTACTCGATGGTGAAGAAATGGGAGAAAAAGTTTTCCCAATCATCTCAGAATAAAAATACCCCCGACAAAAAAGGAAAAAGCCGTGAAGAATTAGAAGAAGAGATAAAAAGACTAAAAAAGGAATTAAAACGATCAGAGAAGAAATTAGCTAAGTCGGAATTACTAATTGAGATACAAAAAAAAATTTCAAAAATGATTCAACTCGACAAGAAAGACTAAATCAAAAGGAACTTCGAATAGAAATGATAACTGAATATTCCAACAGTACACAAACATTAACAAAGTCGGAGCTCTGTGAAGTTCTTGGTGTGGCACGATCGAGCTATTACAGAATGACCGGCCCAAAATTAAAACCACGGATTAAGAAGAAACCATCAGCCAGAAAGCTGAGCGAAGAGGAAGAAAATAAAATACTTACCATTGTTAACAGCGAACAGTTTTGCGATATGGCCCCGGGAGAAATATACTACAGACTACTTGATGAGGGGCATTATTACTGCTCAGAGCGCACAATCTACCGGATACTTCAGAGAAATAGACAGAATGTTCAGAGAAGACAGAAAGAAGCCGGGAATTATAGCCGTCCCGAATTATTAGCAACCAAACCCAACCAGTTATGGTCGTGGGATATAACAAAACTCAAAGGGCCGAAGAAGTGGACATATTACTATCTCTACAAAATTATGGACGTATACACGCGGTATGTTGTTGGCTGGATGGTTGCCTATAGAGAATCGGCAGAGCTAGCCGAAGATCTTATAGCAGAGAGTTGTTTTAAGCAGCGAATACAAAGAGATCAACTTACTTTGCACGCCGATAGAGGTTCCTCAATGAAATCAAATCTTGTCGGACAGCTATTGGCCGATCTGGGAGTAACAAAAACACATTCAAGACCACACGTTTCTAATGATAATCCTTATTCGGAATCGGCTTTCAAAACTCTGAAATATCGTCCTGATTTTCCTGAAATATTTGGATCGATTGAAGATGCTAGATCGTATTGCCGAGACTTTTTCTTTTGGTACAACAATGAGCACAGACATTCCGGAATTGCAATGTTAACCCCGGAGATGGTTCATTATAATATAGTGGATGAAGTTATTGAAAATAGAAATATCGTTCTTCAAAGAGCTTATCAAGCAAATCCAAATAGATTTGTCAAGGGATTGCCGAAAGCAAAAACACCGGATAATCAAGTCTGGATTAATAAACCAGAAGCATTAAAACATGTGGCTTAATTAATATTATTTTTTGTCTCATTTTTATTGACAAGTTCCGATGTCAGTTCAAAATATTCTTCAGGAATAAAAAAATTGTTGAGTTATTTAAGTTCAATAAGAGGTAATAAGGTTATTATTTGGAGCTTAGGTTTGTGTTACTAATGTTAGAACAACTTATTACGTTTTAAGAAAGTATATCTATTCAATAAGTTTATTTATTTACCTATTTGAAACTCGTTTTTAACAACAGTCTTTTGGAAATGATCTCTAATAAATACACAGATTTCATCCAGTGCTTCGGTCGCTTCTTTGAACATCGGCGACAATAGAGGATAACAATGTATCATTCCTTCACCGGCTCTAAACCTTATATCAGCGCCAACCTCTTTAGCTTTTAAATAAAATTTTTCACCGTCCTCAAATAACTCATCGTAAGTACCTGAATTGATAAATATAGGCGGTAAGCCTTTAAGATCACCGAATAATGGGGACACAAGCGGATTTGTTGGGTTGTTGTCTCCTACGTAATGATGACTGAACACTGTCCAAGAATCTTTCGGAGCTGCCGACACTTTGTTCTTCGTTTTATATGAATCGCTTGCGCATGTTAAGTCAGTCCAGGGTGAAATAGCAACAGCCGCTGCCGGCATTGCGATCTTGAGATCTTTTAAAGCAAGTAAAAGAGCCAAAGTTAAACCGCCGCCGGCAGATTCGCCCGCAATAATGATATCCTCGGGTTTTTTCCCGCTTTCCAAGAGCCATACGTATGCATTTACGGAATCGTCCAATGCGGCCGGGAACGGATGTTCCGGGGCCAGTCTGTATTCATAGACAAGGTTTATATATCCGCACTTCTTTGCAAACTTAGAAACGAATCCTCTGTGATCATTACATGAACCTGAAACATAACCCCCGCCGTGTGCGTAAAGAATAACTTTTTCTTTATTAGAACCCTCGGGAATGATCCATTCCGCTTTTAAATTATCTATTCGTTCATCTTTAATTTCTACACCGTCCGGTATTTTAGCATATCTGGCGGCGCCTTTCTCACACTGGTCTCTGAATCCTTCGATTGATGTGGTTAAGTCGAAAACTTCTCTTCTTAACTTCCCTTGAAACAAATGCCTGTTTCTTATCATTGAATTGAATAATTTACTTTTAATGCTTCGCATTTTATAACCCCTATTAAATTCGATATGTTAATTTCAGTAATTTATTATTAAAGTAAAAGCATTAAAAATTGGAAAAAAATCTTGCCCTCACCAGGGGTGGTATACTTTATGTCTGATTAATCTAAGAGAAATGAAAACCCAGTAACTCTGAAAACATAAAATTAGTTATGCCGCAAATAATCAGAAAAAACTGTTCCGCTTCACACCCGTTTCATAAATATACTATTTAAGTAATTCCATCTTCTTAACCTGATTTAAAGGGCCGGCTTCCAATCTATAAAAGTAGATACCCGACGGCAAAGTTACTGCGTTAAAATGAACAATATGCAAGCCCGCATTCAGCCTGCCGTTAAAAAGTGTTTTTATTTTCTGTCCGAGAACATTGTAAATTGTAAGTTGTACCTCAGAATTATTTTTTAGAGAAAATTCAATATTCGTTGAAGGGTTGAAGGGATTCGGATAATTTTGTTCCAGACTAAAATTCGAAGGAGTTAATCTCTTAGATTTTTCTATCCCGGTTATCCTGTTTGATGTAATAGCATAAAAATTGCTTACCTGATTCTGAGATATCGGCAGGGTATTACCGGCTTTGCTGAATACGGTACCTGAAGCGTTTACCCATTGGTTGTTTTTTCCATCCCAGTATTTGATTTTGAGATTATTAACATCGGTATAAAATCCTTTCGACTGCAGACTATCAAAATGGAATTGAAAATTTACTGCTGAGTTAAAATTCATACTGCCGCCCATTGATCCGGACTGCTCCATTGTGTTCATACCGTCGGGATAAAAAATGCCTGCTTCAAAAGCCGCTATTATATTCTGTCCCGAATCATCCGGAACGTCATGAGGGAATACTTCAATGAGTTGGCAATATAATGAATCAGGCATCATTCCGCCTCCTCCCATCATTCCGCCGCTATGCCAGCCCGGATTAATTACCATCCGGTCATTTTCGTCGAAAGGATTAAAGAACTGCTGCGGTTGCGATAAGTTACTTTTCACCCAGCCCCCGCCAAGGTTATTACCGATCTGAGTTGAATCCCGCCAAACCTGATCGTTTAATTTGAATACTAAAATCATATTCATATAACCAGTGCCCATCTCCTCGCCGGAAATTGAAACATGATCACCGGAAGAGGGGAGTTTAATACTGGTTTTAGGATTATACCAGGGCGGACCAAAATTAAGAAAGTAATCGGGCGTACCGTCATTATTTGTATCGAGATAATAATGGTTGTAAGATAAAGTTGAATCGACAAGTATCATCCCGCTAATTGATATAGCTGAGAGAGAATCATGGTTCCAGCCGAAGGCATAACCCATTCCCATATGTCGGTATCCGCCCATCATGGAATTGCGGCCCATTTCATTCCAATATGAGTCGTAAGGAGCACGCCAGAAGTTATTGTCAATATCATAGACTACAATCATCGGCGCATAACCATACATATTTTTATAAAGACCGCCTTCAACCGATATTGAATCTCCTACAGAAGGTCTTATTGCAGCACTACTGTCCGGTTTATACCATTTAGGCCCGAAATTCAGCACGTAATCAAATTGATGATCATTATTAGTATCAATATAAAACATTCCGTTTGTTATGGATGAGTCGGCAATTATCCTGCCCGAAACCTCAATTGGAGTCAAAGAATCGGGATTGAAATTACCGCTGCGATATCCCGTATATCCGGGCATTCGGTTTTGACCGAAGCAAAATACAGCTGTTAAAAAGAATAATGTGACAATCATCTTCTTTTTCATTTCCAAATCCTATGAATTTAAAATCTTTATTTCTTAGATATTCAATCATTTATTATTTATCCAGATGCCTGATATATTCGACAAGTTCCCATCTTTCTTTTTTAGAAAGCCCGTTCTTAAACGAAGGCATAGGCGAATTGCCGTTAGTTATTTTCCAGAATATGGCTCCGTCGCTCTCTTTCTGTACTCGCGAGGAAATTAAATTTGCCGGTTTGGGATTTAAAGATACTGCCGCGGGTCCGTCTCCTTTTCCGTCGATGCCGTGACAAGTAAAGCATTGAGAGTTGAAAATTGCTTTGCCTTTTCTGCTTGCTTCGGCAATTTTCTTAAGCGGGTTAGTAAGTTCATTAGCTTTCTTAGGGGCAATCCAGTTTCCGTTTTTATCTGTTTTATTGTGGTCGGATCCGGAATTGTTCATCATACCCCGTCCCATCATATTTCCGTTCATCATTCCTCTGCCCATCATGCCGTTTCCCGTCATACGGCCGCCATTATTATTTTGAAGTGAGTCCGGCAGCGTGGTAAAAATTTCCGGGCGTAAATTCGAGTTATTAAAAGTAAAACCCAAAAACAATATCGCTCCTATTAAAGTCAATAAAATCGAATAGCTTAAATTTAAACGTTTCATTTTCTTCTCCTTATCATTTAATTCTAAATATCTATCTCTTATGTTCTATAAAAAAATATCATATACTGCATCCGGCATCTTGCATTCCGCTTGCTTTGTAAATCTACACTTTGCTTCTGAATTCAATCTTATTAACTTTATTTCTTCTTAATATAGCCAGGAAAAATCCGATTGACATTATTACTACTCCAAGCCAGACAAAACTCATAAACGGTTTTGTGCTAACTTCTACAGTTAGTATTTCCGAAGGCATATTGGAAGCCTTTTGCATGGCTGCCGGTGAAGCTTTTGCAGAATTATTTGCGTCATCTACATAAGATATAGGGGAGAAATAAAGATCTTTGGAAAGTCCTTCTAATATATAAGGTTCTCTCATAAGGCTGTTGTTGTAATCCGACATAAACATTACGGGTGAAACCGTATATGTTTTATTAGCTTCGATTACGTTTATATCGAAGGCATATTTACTGCCGTTATCAATCGGCTTTGCCCCTGTAAAAGTTAGATCCACATTTAAAACATGGGTTTTAACATTAAGAGGGAGTTCCGTCTGCTGCGACATGGTTAAAGTAGAAGATATCAAAACTCCGAATAAGAAAACGGCGAAACCTATGTGTGCGAAATGTCCGCCCCAAAAATAAAATCCGTTTTTAAAGACCCTGATCAGGATTTGAATATTTACGGTAACGGTAAATACTGTAGAAAAAAGGAAAACATCATATTCAAAATCTTTTATACCCAATAGCAATACCGCCGCAACAGAGACAACAAGAGAAATAATAAATGCCGGTAATGTACTTTTAATGAATTCATTACCGTCGGTTTCTCTCCATTTTAAGAAAAGACTAATCCCGATTAAAAGACACATTATCAGAGCAAGGGGCATATTCATTTTATTATAGAAACTGATTTCAACAGATTGACCTAATATCGGAGCCGAGGTACCGACAAAAACTACAAGCGCCGAGGCGGCAAGAAAAAGAGCACCGTAGAACAATCCGGTTTCTCTCGATAAAAATTTCTCGCTTACAGTATCCTTACTTGAAAGGTGTTTTATCCTGAAAAGTATTCCTCCCAGTCCGATGATTACAAACGTGAGTATAAAAATTATCAGAAATATATAGACCGTCGAACCGGGGTCTTCAAATGAATGCACTGATGCTTTTGAAAGAATGCCGCTTCTCGTTAAAAAAGTGCTGTATAAAACCGTGATAAATGTTAATGCGCCGAATACAAGATTTGTCTTTGCAAACCGTCCGAAATTATCGGAACCTTGAGTTTGCCTTTGAATAAGTAGCGTATGTATTAATGCAACGGCTATTATCCAGGGAATGAGACTAGCATTTTCCACAGGATCCCAGCCCCAAAATCCGCCCCATCCCAGAACGCCGTATGCCCAGTATCCGCCTATCATCAAACCTAAACCCAAAACCAAGGCTGTCGCAATTGCCCACGGTAACGCAAATTTGATCCAATCTCTATATTTGTTCGTAACTAAAGCCCATGCCGCAAAAGTAAAAGGTACTGCCGAAAGTGCGTAGCCAAGAAATAATATAGGCGGGTGAACTTCCATCCAGAAATTTTGCAATAGGGGATTAAGGCCTTTACCCTCTACTAAGAAATTACTTATATGAATGCCGTTTGATTTTAAAATGTTCATTAGATCGGGACCAAATTTTATAAATGTTTGACCGGAACCGGGGTCACTGAATATAAAACTCTGAAATAACGGCATTCTTATCAAAGACTGATTTAAATATTTAATATTAACAAAATTAGGATCCGACCATATCAGGGCGAAGGGACTTTTAAAGAGCGGTGTAACCATTACAATTAAGAACACAACTATTAGAGTGTAAATCATCATGAAGCCCGGTTCCAGACCTTTCGTCCTGGAAGTATAATTTTGCAGAATTGCGCCGATTATCACGGCCATCAAAAGCCATAATAAGAAACTGCCTTCCTGTCCGGCATAAAAAGTAGAAGCTAAAAGTCCCGTGGACAATTGGGCGCTACTATATTCGAAGACATATTTATACTGATATTGATGGGTTACAATTATGTAAAGCAAAAAAAGACTTGCACTAATTATAAATACCGTCATTATATGATACGCATATCTGGCATGATTAAGAGCCTTTTCATTTCCGGCAAACGCGCGGTAATAATTATAGACGCTGTAAAGCGCAGCTATGAAGGCTAATAGTACAACTACATCTCCAAACATATTTTTACTCCGTTAGATCCTTTTAAATTTAGATTATTTACCGTTAATTTATTTCTTCCGTTTTGGCCTGGTGAATGCGTAAAAGGCAAAAGATATAAAGCGTAAAGAATTTATCCAGCATGCCGGTTCCGACCGGCAATCAAGATACATACCGCAATCAACCTCCGTACCACAAACAACTTCCTACCAACCACCAACACTCCTACAACCAACACTCCAAATTTAGTTTTTAACTTTAAACCCGTGTTCAATTAAGTTCTTTTTGGCCTGACTAAGTGTGACCTTCTCCAGTTTCATCCCGCATTTGGGATCTTTGCCCGGTTTATCCGATAAAACATCGTAATCCATAATACATTCATACAGAAATCCGTTTTTGTTTTTATCTATGGATTTTAGATCAATCGACGTATTTTTTGTCTTAACGGATGTTTCTTCTTTCATATCCGTTTTAGTTCCCATTTCTTTCATATTCATAACGGCACTTTTATTCGATTCACTTTTCATTTCTGTATTTTGTTTAGAGGCGGCGGAATTTTTTTTCGCGGATTCCTGAGCCATGCAGAATACTGAGGAACTAAATAAAATAATCGAAAATATAACAAATGTTTTGCTAATGTTAATCTTCATAATGACTTTTCTCCTTAATTAATTTTGATAATCTTTATTTTGATCTATTTTTTTATGCAAATTCTAGCCGTTTTTATCTGCTTTAATTATTTCGTCATTTTCTATTTAATTTCATTTTGAAGCAGCTTATTTACTTCCCGTTTTTTAATTACATAGAAAATAGCCGGATATAAAGTCAGCTCCATAATTAAGCTTGTGATAATTCCTCCAACCATTGGAGCGGCAATTCTTTTCATAACATCGCTTCCGATTCCAATGCCTATTAATATCGGCAGTAAACCGAATAGCATAGTTAACACCGTCATAACTTTAGGGCGGACTCTCTTAACAGCACCTTCAAAAATCGCGCTTCTTAAATCGCCTAGGCTTTTTAACAGTCCTTCAGTTTTGAATCTTTCATAAGCGATATCGAGATAAAGCAGCATAACTACGCCGGTCTCAGCACTTACGCCGAGCAGTGCGATAACCCCAACCCAAACCGCCACGCTTAAGTGGAACCCCGCGAAATACAAAAACCAGATTGCACCTACCATTGAGAACGGAAGTGCCAGCAATACAATACTTGTTTTTATCAGCGATTTTGTATTGATATACAAAAGCAGTATTACGATTAGAATTGTTATCGGAATAACAATTGCGAGATGTTTGTTCGCTCGTTCCATATATTCATATTGACCGCTCCATGTTAGTGAATAACCGGCCGGCAGCGTTATTTTAGAATCAATAATCTTTTTGGCATTGGCAACGTAAGTCCCGACGTCCATATTATTATCCAGATCAATATAGATCCAGGCATTCGGTCTAGCACCTTCGGTTTTTATAACCGGCGGTCCTTTTACAACTTCGACGGTACCGAGTTCTGCCAGGGGTACGTTTCCGCCGGCGGGAGTTGAAACCAGTACGCGTTTTAAAGCCTCAAGGTTTTCTCTGTAATCCCGCTGGTATCTTAAATTTATCGGATATCTCTCAAGCCCTTCAACAGCAGTGGAAATATCCATTCCGCCTACGGCAGACATAAAAACATCCTGCACATCTCCTACAGTAAGGCCGTAACGCGCAATTGCATCTCGATCAACTTTGAAGTCTACATAGTTTCCTCCGACTGCTCTTTCTGCATAAGCAGAGCGGGTACCCGGAATATTCTTTGCAACTTTTTCGATCTGCTCGCCGATGTTTTGCAGGATGTTTAAATCAGGTCCGGCTACTTTAATACCGACAGGCGTTTTTATTCCGGTTGAAAGCATATCGATCCTTGTTTTAATAGGCATTGTCCATGCGTTAGTTACGCCGGGAATTTTAATTGCCGCATCCATCTTATCTACAAGTTTTTCGGGAGTCATGCCTTCAGGCCACTCATCTCTGGGTTTAAGCTGAATTGTAGTCTCTATCATTGAAAGCGGCGCCGGGTCGGTAGGTGTATTGGCGCGGCCGACTTTTCCGAAAACACTTTTGACCTCGGGAAATGTTTTTATGATCTTATCCGTTTGCTGGAGCAATTCCTTCGCCTTCGTTATTGAAATACCGGGAAGGGTAGTAGGCATATAAAGTAAATCTCCTTCGTATAACGGCGGCATAAATTCAGAACCTAATTTCTGATAAGGAAAAAATGTTATTAGTATAGTAAGTACGGATATTCCGATTACCCACCATCTTTTATTCATTACAAAATCGACAATCGGGTGATATATCTTTGCGAGGTATTTTGTAATCGGGTTATCTTCCTCCGGTCTCATTTTGCCTCTTACAAAATATCCGAGAAGTATCGGAACGATTGTTACTGTTAAGAATGCGGCGGCTGCCATTGAATAAGTTTTTGTGAAAGCAAGGGGCTTAAACATTCTTCCTTCCTGCTGTTCAAGAGTGAAGACGGGGAGGAATGAAACAGTTATAACGATCAGCGAATAAAATATTGAAGGTCCTACTTCCTTAGCCGATTCAAGTATAACCCGCCAATGGTCCTTCTGTTTTTCTTTAGGCAGTTCCTGGTTGCGGACCATATGCGTTTGTGCGTTCTCAACTATAATTATGGCCGCATCCACCATTGCCCCGATGGCAATTGCTATACCTCCCATCGACATTATATTTGCGCTTATTCCCTGCACCTTCATTATTAAAAATGCCACAAGTACGGCCGTAGGAAGAGTAAAGATCGCAACAAGTGAACTTCTGAAATGGAGCAGGAAGAAAATAATAACCAATGCAACAACAATAGTTTCCTCAATCAGTTTATCTTTTAGGTTGGATATTGCCTTATCAATTAATGTTGATCTGTCGTATGCGGTTTTTATCTGAACATCCGGCGGTAAGGATTTTTTTAGTTCCTTCAATTTTTCTTTTACCCGGTTTATAACAGCAAGAGCATTTTCACCGTACCTCATAATAATAATACCGCCTACTGTTTCACCTTTACCGTTCCAATCGGCTAAACCTCTGCGAAGCTCCGGCCCGATTGTTACATCTGCAACATCACTTAGATAGATCGGCGAGCCGCTCTTAGGTGAAACACCGATTGCAATTTTCTTTAAGTCATCAACACTTTTTATGTAGCCAAGGCCTCTTACCATATATTCCGTTTCGCCCATTTCAAGAAGTCTTCCGCCTACATCATTGTTGCTTCTCTTAATTGCCATCTTCACCTTTTCAAGGGGAATGTTGTAATACGCCAGCTTGGTAGGATCCACGTTAACCTGATATTGCTTTTCATAACCTCCGATACTGGCAACTTCGGATACTCCGGGTATCGCTGCAAGCTCGTATTTTAGAAAGTAATCCTGTATAGTTCTAAGCTGCTGAAGGTTGTGACTTTTTGAAGTTAACGCGTATTCGTAAACCCAGCCCAAGCCTGTCGCGTCAGGGCCTAAACGCGGACTAACACCCGCCGGCATTTGATTTTGTAACCCGCTCAAATATTCCAGAACACGGCTTCGTGCCCAATAGATATCCGTACCGTCATCAAATATTACATAAACCATAGAGAAGCCGAAGAATGAATAACCTCTTACTACTTTGGCGTGAGGCACGGAAAGCATCTTTGTTGTAATCGGGTAAGTTACCTGGTCTTCTACAATTTTGGGACCCTGACCCTGATAATCGGTATATATAATTACCTGCACATCGCTTAAGTCGGGTATTGCGTCTACGTTAGTATTATATACAGCCCAGATGCCTCCGAGTATCAAAGCAATCGTAAACAGAATTACCAAAAACTTATTGTTTATGGACCATTCAATTAATCTTGAAATCAGTCCTTCTTTCGTACTGGTTACTGGTGACATTTAAAAACTCCTGACTGATTTATTTAACTTTAAATCCGTGATCGATTAAATTTTTCTTAGCTTGCGATATCGTGAATTCTCTTAAAGTCATACCGCAGAGAGGACATATGCCGGGAGTATCCGAAATAACGTTCCAATCCATTATATCCTCATAAACTTTTCCGTCTTTATTTTTATCGATCGCGTTCAGATCAATCACTCCTTTGCGAATCCAGTCCGCATGCTCTTTTACTGAAGGTTTGTTCTCTTCCGTATTTGCTTTCTTTGCGGATGACATATTCATTTCTTTTGCGGGTTCACTTTTCGATGTTACGGTATCCGCGGAAGTCTCCATTTGGTTTAGCGCAGCTTTCAGGTTGCTTTCGGAATCAATAAGGAACTGCGCGGATGTTACTACATTTGTACCGGCAGTTAGACCTTTAAGTATCTGGTAATAACCATTTGAGTATCCGCCTAGCTCAACAGTTTGCGGCTTAAACCTGCCGTCGCCCAAAGAAATTATAACTATATCTTTCATACCGCTGCGGATAACCGCGTTTTCCGGAATAACAGGGTGGCTGCCTAATTTCCTTCCGCTTATTTCAACATTCGCGAACATCTCGGGCATCAATTCTCCTTTAGGATTATTCACATCGATTCTTATGCTTGCTGTTCTCGACTTCGGATCGATTGTCGGATAAATAAAGGATATCTTTCCTTTATAAATTTTTCCGGGAAAATAATTGAATCTTATTTTTGCGGTTGAACCTAATTGTATTTTAGAAAGTTCATATTCATAAATATCCGCGGTAAGCCAAAGTGTTGAGAGATTAGATATCTGCATCAACGGCTGGCCTGCGGTTATCTTTTGGCCTTCAAGTATATTTTTTGTAATCACTGTTCCCGAATATTGGGCGTATAAGGTTATGTAAGTTTTTACTTCTTTGGTCTTTTTTATTCTGTCTATTTCGGAATCCGGTATTTCTAAAAGCCGCAGCTTTCTCACAGCATTTTTTACCAGTTCGTTTCCGCTGTTTTGAATATCACTAAAACTTGAATTGCCAACCGAACTTTGATATGACAATGCGGTCAATAATTCTTGCTCGGCTGATACAAGTTCGGGAGAGTAAATATCCATCAGCTTTTCGCCTTTATAAACTTTTTCTCCGGCAAAATTGACGTAGAGTTTCTGAACCCAACCATTTACCCTGGTGGTAACAATATAATTTTCGGTCTCATTTGTTTTTAATACGCCGTTAGTGACAACCTGGGAAGACAGAACAGAGTCGACTACTTTATAAGTCTGAACGTTCATGTTCTGCACAACTGCCGGATCTATCTTAACAAATCCCGCAGAACCTGCTTCATCCCGGTATACCGGAACAAGATCCATTCCCATTTGGGATTTACCTGGATGATCGTAAACTTCTGTAGGGTTCATAGGCGCTCTCCAGTAGAGAACTTTTCTGCCGGATTTGGAAACGGCTTCCGTTTCCGATGCTTGTTTTGAATTGCCTGAATTGGTAATAAAATAAACTGCGGCTGCAACTATTATAATACCGGCAATTACGAATAAGATTATTTTATTTTTCACTTTTAATACTCCAAAATTCTGTTATCATTAAAATCTATTTTAATTTAAAATTTTGTACCGGCTAGAAATTCAAGCGAAGCTTTTTCTTTCATGTAGTCGGTTTTTAATCTGTACAGATTTGTCTCAATCGTAAATAAATTATTTTCGGCGTCTATTACATTTATAAAATCTATTTGTCCCACCTGATAACCGGATAGTGCCGCTTTCAAAGTTTGATCAGCCTGGGGGAGAAGACCTTGTTCAATAAGTTTTATGCGTTTTTGCAACGTGTTTAATCTTGAAACCGCGCTTCCGAAATTTGCGTTAAGAATCTGCATCGAAGAATTGTACTGCTGACGGTAAAGTTCCTGCATAGCTTCGGTTTCTTCTACTTTTGCGGTTACCTTTCCGCCGTAATTAAGCGGAAGAGAAATACCGACTACGAGTGAAACCAGATCATGAAGATTTGTATTTGACTGTGCAATTCTATCTCTTTGAGTATATTGAACTCCCACGCTGAAGTTTGGATAGTAATCGTAACTGGCCAGCGATTTCTGAAGTCCGGCTTTTTCTTCGGCTATGTCTATGCCTTTTAAGAACGGTCTGTTCATTTTTGCTAGTGAATCAAGATCCGTTTGGGTTACGGAGATATAATTAATATTAAAACTATCGGGAATTGATATTGCTGTTTCCGCAGGCTTAAGGAGATACGAATTCATGATCGAAAGCTGGCTTGATTCTTTATTTGATAGCTCATCGAGTTTATCATCGATATTAGTTATTTGTAATTCCACTTTCATGAGATTCTGCTGACTTGCGGTACCGACCGAATATTTAGTCTTTACGACCTCTTCGATACTTTTTAAAAGCTTTTTGCTTTTGAGTTCTATGGATATTGCTTTTCTTATGAAACCAAGTTCGTAATATGCGTTGCTTACATCTTTTATTATTTCGTTTTTTGCATCGTCTATTTCTTGTTTTATTATTCCGGCATCCTTCTCCGAAACTTTTCCCATTGTGTTTAACTTTCCGGGGAAGGGGAACTGCTGAGAAAGTCCTACGGCTTTTCCGGTCATTGCTTCCTGAGTAAAGGAAAATGAATTTGTCGGCAGGTTCATTAAACCGAGAGTAAGTGTGGGGTCGGGCAGATTTGATACCTGCGGAACACGATCCTCAGCAGCATCAAGTTTTGCCTGTAGCATTTTTAGCTTCGGACTTACAGTAATTGCTCTTGAGATAAGAGTGTCAAGCCCGGTCTGTGCGAAAGTCTGCGTAATTAAAATTCCGAATACCATTAATAAAAAGAGAACTGATAACCTTTTCATCTATTTATCCTTGATTAAAAAATTTTACGATTTAATAAATAGGTTTTATTTTTCTGCGGAAAATAGAACGTAAACGGATGTATTTATCCGCAGGTTTTGTGGAAAAGGTTGTAGATCTAAATCAGGAGGATAGAGTTTGATATATAAAGAGGGCTTTCCGAATAAATAGGGGGAGAAGAATTAAAATAAATTTGAATAGAATTGTTTGATACTGAATTATAAATATTGCTTAAAACCGGAACATCAATTACTGCTATAACATGCAGATTGTTGTAAGTATCCGGATGCGAAACTATATAATTATCTTTTATGGAAGAGTCAATTGTTTTTACCGTGCAGCAGTTATTGTCTAAACTTAAATCCGAACCGTCGTTAATTCTCACCGGAGTGCAGGAGTTTCCGTCCAGCCCCTGGGAAGGCATATCCATTGCACATTTATCGAAAGTGTAAACATGAGTCATATTACAGTAATAAATAGCTATCGGCAGACTCGTCGATGAAACGAAGAAAATTAAGATAAGTGATAATATGGATATTTTTTTCTTCAATGCTTATAGAATTAGTATTTATTGTTATTTGACCCAAAAGTAATGCCAATCGGCAATCGAGGACAAAAATGGTGAAATTAGGACTAAATGTCAATACTATTTGTTCCGAGTCTCAGTTTTGGTATAAGGAGAATAATTGTTTTCTTGATTTTTAAAATTAAACCAAAGTAGAAATTGATCTTATTTGAAAAAGTAAAGCCGGCATATTTACCCCGGAAATGTATTACTTTGTCCGTATAATCGGAGAAATTTATAACCGTTCTCCGGCATTCATCAATAGAACTGTTCGTCGATTGTTTTTGTAATTCCTGTTTTTACGTTTCCGGTATGTTCCGTCGATTTGTTTTCAATCAGCATAATACGGCATTCTTCTTCAGATTGAATCCGGTGTTCGTTACCTTTTTTAACAACATACAATTCGCCCTCATTTAATACAATGTCTTCTTCACCGTGAAGACTTAAAGTAAGTTTCCAGCAATACGTTTTGTTGAGGGCTAACGAATTAGTTACGTATTGCTCGTACGCCATAAATTTGCGGACCAAAACAGTCGGCATCAAATCATGATAAACGCTGTGTCACTCGCGGAGAACAAGGAACTTTTCACACGGGCTCGTTTCATCGACATGCAATTGTTTTACAAAGAGAACTTCAGGATGTCAAGAGAACGCCGTGCCGTCCTCGATGAGGTAGAAGCTTCACTGACCTTTCTCTGG
>CAVUCX010000029.1:0-21298 GCA_963739955.1 uncultured Bacteroidota bacterium
TTACTCCCAATATGAATAAAGCTATGCCGATATGAGCGACGTATGCCCCGAGCATTTTTTTGTTGCCGGTAATAATTTTTACGGCAATCTCAAGGTTTACTACTAAAGCGAATGTAGTTGACAAGGTCAGTAAAATAACCATAATGTCGGATATCCCGCCGAGTAAAACTATTAACGCGGTTATTACAACAGTTGCTGCAATTGAAAAGAAAGACTTTCTTACCAAGTCCTCTTTTTTTGTTGTTTTCCACTTGAGGAGCAGGCTTAATCCGTTCAGAAATCCTATTATGATGGCAATCGGGATATGCATCCGATTATAGAATTTTGCGTCTACGGAGTGCCCGAAAATAGGCGCCGATGTACCGACAAGTATAATTGTAGCGGAAGCGCATAGAACTATTGCCGCAGTGAATAAGGCTAGTTCTCTGGATAATATTCCCTCGTCAACTCTTTCCGTATGAGACAAATATTTCCATCTGTAAGCCAGGGTGCCGAATCCGAGAGTAAAAAACGTACCGACGAAAATAATAAGGAACAGATAAACTATAGTTCCGGGGTTTACAAATGAATGAACCGACGCGTCGCCGAGCACCCCGCTTCTTGTGAGAAACGTGCTATATATAACCAGAATATACATCATCATACACAGTATTAAATTGGTCTTGGCAAACTTGCCGATGTTTTCGCCTTTTTTCTGACTCTTTCTTTGCACCAGCATTGTATGGATAGAAGCAACACCTACCAGCCAGGGGATTAAACTGGAATTTTCAACAGGATCCCAGGCCCAGTATCCGCCCCATCCTAACATCTCATACGCCCAATATCCGCCAAGCATTATGCCCAAACCTAAAATTCCGCAAGCGGCCAGCAGCCAGGGAAATGCTTGTTTAACCCAATCTCTGTAATCGTTTTTCATCATCGCTGCCACACCGAATGCAAAAGGGACAGTAGACATCGAAAAACCGGTGAAAAGAATCGGAGGATGAATCTGCATCCAGAAATTAGTAAGCTGGGGATTCAAACCCCGGCCGTCAACAACGAGTTGTTTAATAGAAATTCCGGCGGAAGCGAGAAGTGTGTAAAGCTGTGAGTTCATCTTTACAAACTCCTGACCGGAAGAACCGTCGCTGAATAAAAAGTTCTGAAGTATCGGAGAATGAATTAATGCGGCACTTATACTTTTTGTGCTTATAAAAATTGGTTCGCTCCAAAGATAGGCAAAAGGATTTTTAAACAAGGGGGAAACCATAATGAGGATAAAAGTTGTTGCCAATCCGAAAACCGCCATAACCCTGGGTTCAAGGTCGCCCCGTTTCGATGAATAGGATTGCAGAACCAGTCCTATTATCGATGTTAACAGCAGCCATAACATGAAACTTCCTTCCTGACCGGCCCAAAAAGTAGCCATTAAAATTCCTCTTGGAAGATCGTTGCTGCTGTATTCGTAAACGTATTTAAATCCGTACTGATGAGTTAATAAAAGGTATTCAAGTAAAGCGGCGGCAACAATTACAAGCATTGCCATAACATGATAAGAAATCCTGGCTATGTTGATGGTATTTTGATAACCCCTGTAACTGAGAAAGTACATTACCATAGCAACGATACTGCTAGCCAAAGCTAACGATATAATAATACTGCCTATCATTTTAGCCTCATTTATTCGTATTTAATAATATATGCGTAACAACTTTTTCAATTGAACCGCCGGAAATAATTCCGGCGATTCGTGAAATTTACTTAAGTTTAAATTTGAGGAAGGGAGAGTAAAACTTAAAAATTCAAAAATAGTCTATACTTTAAATTCCGGATGTTTTTACATCCTGAGCAGATTGACTTTCATACTTGCTCGGGCATTTTGTGAGAATACTTTGCGCATGAAAATAACCGTCTTCGTACTGTCCGGTAACAACGACGCTTTTGGCAGACTCGAAGTTATTAGGTATGGTTCCGTTGTAAACTACTTTCATTTGAGTGCCGTGATTATCAACCATAAAGAACGTAAATGTAGTGTTATCTTTATTTATCTGATAGCTTTTATCTTTCAGCCAGCTGCCCGTGGCTCTTACAATTTTGTCCTCTTTCATAACCTTGGCAAAATTGTTCTCGTATTTTATATTGCTTTGGGTGAATAAATAACCCATCAAACCAAGGAATACCGCTATGATGATTCCGCCAAAGATATATTTATTTTTCATGTTTTTCTCCGTCTATTTCTTTTTCTATAGTCTTAATTCTTTTATCAAGATTGTACAAGTAGAGGAATATTCCCACCCATACAATTAAAACAATTATCATTACGATGTAAATCGCATTGTCTTTCAGAAATTCCATAATTCCCTGCAAAGGTTACTCCCTTATTTGTTTTTTGTTGATTTTATCTTTTAAAATTATCGACTTGTAACCCAATCTCCACATCCAGAAATAAAGTATTGTAAACCCTATTAACGAAAGGAAGAATACAAGCAGCATATTCCCGTTCATCTTAAAATCTATTACGGGGCTGGTGCCCTGCACAATTTTATCGGTTTTAGGATCAAGCTCCAGCGATCCCGGATGAAGCCCCAGCATTATCCTGGGCATAATAAAAATAAAAAACGGAACCGTAAGAAATGCGATTATCGAATAAACCGCCGACAGGCTTGCCCGTTTTTCTTCCGATTCTATCGAAGATCTTAACGCAAACCATGCGCCGTATATCAGCAGTAAAGCGAAAATGCTTGTCTGACGCGGATCCCAGCTCCAAAACGAACCCCATGCGAATCTGGCCCACACAGCTCCTGTTACGGTAGCTAATATACAGAATATAATTCCGAGCTGATTTGCCGAATAAGCCTTGGCATCATCATCCAGATTTTTCTTGCGTAAATATTTAATGCTGTAGATTGTCGACATTAAAAATGCCAGTGATGCAAGCCAGGCAGTAGGCACGTGAAAGAAAATTATTTTTGCATTTTCACCGAGGCCCATTATAAAAGGAAATTGGTACCAGGCATGAGGGTGCTGAACAATAGGAAAAGCAATTCCGGCAACTGAAACAAATGCCAGCAGTAAAAAAAGAAATATTTTCCAAAGCATGTTAGTTGATCCGCAAAAATTTATGTAAAATTACTAATCTTTCCATATAAAATCGAACAGCATATATGATGCTGTGAGCATTATGACATCGTAACAAATCAGCAGCGCCAGTTCAAATTTTGCATCCGCAAAACCGGCCCCCTGAATGGAGAGCAAAGTTAATTGAACCGAAGTTAAAATTAAAGGCAGTAAGATCGGAAAAGATAAAACAGGATACAAGGTACCTTTTGCTCCGGCTTTTGAAATTATTGCAGCTATTATTGTAGACGATATCGCAAGGCCTAAATTACCTAAAACAAATGATGCGAGGAATAAAGAAAAATTTCTTAGAACAAAAGCTTCAAAGAGAGCTCCGTAAAGTACTGCCACTATGGCGTTCATACAAAATACCAAAATAACGTTAAAAAGCAGCTTTCCGCTGAATACAGTTGACGGAGAGGCAATTAATTGAAGGGTTAATGATGTTCCTCTCTCTTCCTCCGCTACAAAGGCTCTTGCAAGACCGGACATAGCGGAAAAAAATATGACCACCCAGAATAATCCCGCCGTAAGACTGGCAGAAATTTTTTCGTTGCCGATAGAAAAGAGAATTACGCTTATGGCAACTATTATAAACATGACGAGCGAATTTACAGCATAACGCGTCCTTAGCTCCGAGTTTATGTCTTTTTTATATAAAGCGTATGCTCTCATTGCCACCTTTTCTCAAAATTGAGATCCAAAATTCTAAAAAATTGAGTTATTAAACAACTTTAAAACAATAAACTTCTGTTAACTTTCAAAATTAGATGAACTACAGTGAAATTACTGACTTACCGGTCAAAATATATTTAATCCTAATTAGTGACGCATATAAATTCACAATAACTGTGCCGTTTTTGATCATTTACTGTTCTTGTAATCTTCAAGTTTAATAACGCCGGTGCATAAACTTAAATCGGTTTCTTCGTTTGATGCAATAATTACAATGTTTTTTGTGCTTTCATCTTCCACAATTTTGTATACGGAATCTTTTCCTTCGTTATCGAGGTTTGAGGTGGGTTCGTCAAGGATTATTAAAGACGGTGAATGCATCAGAGCGAAAATGAATTTTAAACGTTGTTTCATCCCGGAAGAATAAGTTTTCACAAGATCATCTTTACGGGGATATAAAAGGAACCTGTTTAAAAGATCTTCAATTCTCTGTTTATTGAACTTAATTCCGCGGATCTGAGCGATATAATTCAAATTTTCCCAGGCGGAGAACTCTTCGTATAAGACAAGATAAGGAGAGACAAATCCCAAATAATTGTGCAGCTTTTCCGACAGAATTTCTTTATCGTTCTCCCGGTGAATTATTTTCCCGGTTGTAGGTGAATTTATACCGGCCAGTATTTTTACCAGGGTCGATTTGCCGGAACCGTTAGCGCCGGATATTCCAAAAATTCCCTTATCGGTCAAATTAAAATTAAGATTCTTAAAGATCAGTCTTCTACTGAAATATTTACTCAGGTCTTTTGCTTCAATTGAATATTTGTTCATTTAAAAATCACCAGTTTACCTTTTGAAATATTGTCACCGGATTTAACAACATAAATATAAACTCCGGAGGGCAGTTTTGCATTATTATTGTCCATTGCATTCCAAATTAAAACTTGTTTCCCCCCGTCGTTGATTATCTTCTTTGAAGAAGAGTAAACAAGTCTCAGCGATATATCGTAGACATTTAACTGTGCATAGCCTGAAGAATTATATTGGGCCGGGAAATGTAAATTATAATTTTTTGTATAACTGAACGGGGAAGGGTATACGTAATCGGTATTTAAAATTCCGGACTGTCCGGCAACCAAAACAAGATTATTCAGTATAGCGCTCTTGAGCCACAGTGTGGGCTGGCCTGTTGAGAATTTATAATAATAGTAGTCGGTTAAAAGTAAATTTGATTCGTTTTTCGCCGAATAAAGATTGTACTCGAAAGATATATTCGAATAGTTGGAATCGATGCCGCTAGCAATATCGAAGTTGGTAAGAATAATATACAGCGAGTCGGGGGCTTTCTCCGAACTTGCCGAAGGTTTTTGTATTGAAAGAAACGTATTTGTCAAAGGTTCTGTGTTTCCCTGTATAGTTAAAACGGATGAATTAAAGTGCAAACTCATTGCCGGACGTACAAGCGGATAAAAAGCTGCATCCTCGAAATATTTGCCTTTAATTGCGCGATAACCTGTGAAGTAAGTCCATATCCCAAAATTGCTAAATTCCGTGCCGAAAGAAGAACTGTATTCCAAAAGACTCTGATTGATAGCAACTATAGCTCTCATTTTCGGCATAAGTTCCCATTGTTTTTTTATTATACCGTATCCGAACCTGTCTTTCAGATAAATGTTCCAAATGGCAAGTGCATATTCTTCGTTGCCCTGGTTTTGAGTAAATGTGCTTTGCGTATAGCTAAAATAAGCTGGTAGATAATTAACGTAATCGCGTATTGTCGGGTAAACGAAATGCTCCATTGAGGTGGAAGTAAGTTCGTAAAAATACCCGTCCAATTGATAACGGTAAATATAATTTCCTATTTGAATTGAATGATGGAACTCATGTGCTACTGTAACCCTGGCTGCATCAATTCCGTGAGTATAATAACTTGAACTGGAATAATCATCGCTGATCACCATGTATGAAGTATAAGTTCCGGTATTGCCGATTTCATTTTCAGGATCAGTTTCGCCGTATTCGCCAAATGTTCCGAGATTATTTTCAATATAGATATCGTATTTGCCGTCCCCGCCGGCCATTCCGTCGGACGGAGGAGGGGGATAGCCGAGATAGTTCACCTCAAAGTTATATGCCGAGTCTAATGCTATACCCAAAGAGTCGAGATAAATCTCTTTGAATTTCTGCAACTGGTCTGCCGGTATGCTTGTTCTCAAATTATTTGGAATATAATTCGGGAAGTCTGATTTTAAAAAGTGTATTCTGAAAAATCCGTTCGGAGAGACAAAACTCGTATCATTTGAAGGTCTGCTTAATAATTTATCTATTACTTTTTTCTGGGCCGGAGTAAAACTATTGTAGTAATACTTAATGGAACTGATAATTCCGAAGCCGCATTTAATGTGTTCGGGAGCCGAAAGAATAATTCTACCGGTTGTTTGTGCGGGATTTTTAAAATGAACGAATTTATTGTATAAAGAATCAAGTTGAACAGTACTTAAATTCTGTGCTTTAACCGAAGTTAAGGTTAAAAAAGATGTAATTATAATTAAAATAAAAGTTCTCAATTTACAACTGCCGGATTTTTATACAATTAGCCGAACTATCAACGTAAACTACATTATAGCTTCTGTAGCTCATGTTTTTTACAAAATAACTTTCCAAGTTGTTTATATCGGCCAGCTTTGTTACAACAAAATCTTTTCCTTTATTGACAAAATCCAGTTTTGTAAGCGATTTTTTTTCGGGCAGATATACGCAAAGCTTATTCAGGCCGTTCGGTTTCACCTGTCCGTAAAATAATTGATTGGAATTTGTCACCGAGAAGTAATCCGGAAGTTCTTTTGTATTTATCTGGGCATCGTTATAGTCGTTATAAATTACAGTGCCCTGTTTGCCCTGATATTGAAAAAAACTTACCGTAATTTCCTTATCGTTATTTAGCAGGTCTCCGGTAACAGGTATTATATGTTCCGCATTATTCAATGTATAAATAAAATTTGAAACATTGCTTTCCACACCGCCTATGAAAACGGTTTTTGAAAGAAACATACTATTCTTTACCTCGTACCAGTATAATATTTTAAGCGTTTTCTCAAATGAAATGCTGGCGCTGACGGGATTATTGGCAATACCGAAATAATTGGTATATGTATATCTGTAATCGTGATATTCTATAATGCTGAAGCCCATTTGCTTATTTTTATTGTATGCTACATAGATTTTATCGTTTAGATTGTTCTGTGTCTGAAACTTAAGATCCAAAATATTTCCCGGCGAATAAATAGAATTCCTGGTATAACTGTTTTTATCAAAATTAACTTTTAAAATCTCAACCAGCTTTTTCCCAGTACTGTAACAGTAAAAAATTTTTACGTCAGGATCGGAGTCGTCCACTAAAATGTTATGCTGGTCCGAGTATAAAGGGAACCTGTAAAAATAACTCGGAATACCGGCATTGTTTCTAACTACTAAATCCAACGAGGTTGAAAATTTATCGATGTAGCAAATATCCGTTATGCCGTTATTATTCCGGTCGAAGAAAGATATAGCAGACGGTTCCGAACTGAAAACCATGGTGGCTTTGGAGGAGATTGAAGAGAGGTTTGTTACTGTATATAAGAAACCTTCGCTGCTTAAGGCTGCAATTCCGTTAATAAATTTACTGTAATACGGAACAAGTGTTCTGATGTTATTCTTCCTTAGGTAAATCATTTCGGGATAGAACGTAGTATCGGTCTTTGCAAAAAGTACCGATAAAATATTTTCTTTATAATTTATATAAGCTATATCTATTTTGCCGTCTCTGTTGAAATCTCCTGTAATTATTTGATCGGGCTGATACTCCGTCTTAATTTTTTCTATCCGGTTATATGCTGAAGCAAAATCACCGAACATAATTACAATTGATTTTCCGGTTGCGTACAGAAGGTCCGTATAGTTATCAAGATCAATATCTGCTGCTTTTAACGCGTGAATAGGCCCGTTCATCGGAATAGTTCTAACCAGATTGAATTTACCTGCTCCGTTGTTATAAAAAAAGAAAAGGGAATTATTGAATAAATTTATCGCGGCTATGTCGCTGTATCCGTCGCTGCGCAGATCTGCAAATATAGCTTCCGAAAAATTTGTATTCTCGATAATCTTTTTTTCTTTTAAACCGTGATCGGATTGAGAGATAATCGAAAGACCGTTAAAAGCACTTCCTGATATAAGAATTTCATCTCTACCGTTTTGATTAGCGTCGGCCGTACTTATGTTTTCGGGGTAAGACTTAAATTTCACGAAGCCGGATAATATTACTTTTCCGTCAGACGTAAAGGAATAAATTCCTGCCTTCATATTTTCTCTGCTTGTAAAGGCGAATCGCTTAATTACCTTATTTTTCTCGATTAGACTTTGAATGTTAGTAATTTGAAAGGGAACTTCCGATTCTTCGGGTTTGCCGAATGTTCCGTTAACCTGCCCGGCAAGAGATGTTACCTTCTTTGAATAAGGGCTGTATAATAACAGATCGGTATAAGAGTCGTCGTTAAAATTTAATGTAAGAATGGAACTGTAATCGGGGTTTACTTCAAAACTATTGTATTTACAAAAGCCGTTAATAGGTGTTTGAGAGAATATTTCTTGGGATAATAAAAAAGCAAAAAGAATTATATTAACCGTTTTTAATTCTATTTTTAAGTCTGTTTTCTCTTCTTTGAAGGGCTTCTTCATATCTTCTTTTTTCGTCTTCTGTTTCGGGAATAGCTTCAACTGCTTTAACGGGTTTACCGTTATTATCTACGCAAACAAACGTAAGAAATGCCGAATTAGCGTGAACAATTGTTCCTTCTTTAAATGATTCGCCGTAAACCGATACCCCGATTTCCATCGAAGTATTAAATACGCGGTTGACAGAGGCAGTTAAGGTTACCGCATCTCCTAATTTTATGGAATGGTGGAAGTCTATTCTGTCAACCGAAGCAGTTACACAGATCATGTTGTTATGTTTTGCGGCGCATAATGCCGCGCAGATATCTATCCAATGCATTAATTGACCGCCGAGAAGTTTACCTAATTGATTTGTATTATTCGGTAGCACTAACTCGGTCATTGTAATAACAGATTCATTTACTTTCTTTGCTTTTGCCATTATTTGGCCGCCGAAACTTTTTCTTCGAGATTAGATTTTAATGATTCTACGTCTTTTAAATGGTCGTCATTCGGATATCTTTCGATAAATTTACTTATTTCGGCCAATGCTTCGGTATTTCTATTCTTTTGTACTAGTATTTTTATTTTTGCATACATGGCCATCGGGGCGTAAGGCGTGTCGTGATAATCGTCAATTACATAGTTATAGTAAATTAAAGCTGCCCGGTAATCTCCCATTCTGTCGTATATATAAGCCGAATTATATTCTTTGTGCGCCAGTTTCTCATTAAGTAATGCTATTTTCTTTTCGGCATCGGGTACCTTGGGATTGGTGGGGAAGAAATCAATGAAAGCCTGAAATTCCTCAATAGATTTCTTTGTGTATTTTTGGTCCAAAGCATAATTGGGCGACAGTAGATAATAGCATTCTGAGAGCATGTACTGCGCATCAGGCACGAATTTACTCGAAGGCATATTTTTTATAAGCTTGCTGAATTCATAAGCACCAAGAATGTACTCTTCTCTTTTATATCTTGTCATGCCCAAATAATATTGTGCACTGTCTATAATTGCACTTCCGGGATATTGTAAAAGAATTTCCTGATATTCTTTAAGCGCGCTTTCGTAATTTTTATCATTATATAATTTTGTAGCATAGCCAAGCCGCTGACTTGGAGTCATTAACGATGTATCCACAGAAGAGGCACATCCCCAAAGTGTTAAGGTTGTAAAAACTAAAATTAACAGGTATTTCATAGTTTTGAATTTACGGTTATAATAAAATTGAATTACAATTATAAATAATTTATTTAAGGCTTCAAAGGCAAATTTTCTTACTTGCTGCGAACCGTAAAGAAAAGTACAACTGCGGCAGCCGCTGCTCCAATCGCTACAACCGGTTCTAACAAGCTTGAAAAAAACGGTTCTGCGGGTATTTCTCCCCGTGTAAACGGAAAAGCGGAGTTGGCGAAATTCTTCAAACTATCATACTTTACTGTATCTCTGCAGCTATATGCGAAATTTCTGAAGGTAGATTCAGAATTATTAACAATGAAATTTCCGGATATTTCTAAATTTCTCGGTACATAATAAGACCCCAGAAATCCGTCTCTGTACATCTCACCGTAGTTAAGCCTGATTTTGTCAATAATGTATCTGACAGTAACATCATTTCCTTTATTCCCGGCAGTTGTTTGGATTCCGTTTTTAGAGAGGTATTCTATTAATCTGTTCTCGAGAGCCAGATAATCGGTACCGCTGTTAAATTCCAGAGATAATCTTTTTTGATTTGAAGGAATTGTATTTAAAAGCTTCGCGCCTGAGGAATCAACCATTGAGTAAAATATTTCCAGGTTGGATTTTGTCTGGGAAAAACCCGTAGAGAAAAGTAAGATAAAAATAAAACAGAAAAGAAATAAAAAAGCACTATTTTTATGCATAGATCCAGCGAATTTTTAAAGTTTTTGCTACTTTTTCAACAGCTATAATATACGCACCAATTCGCAAAGAAACATCATATTTTTCAACAGATTTATAAACTTTTATAATAGCTTCGTGAATCATCCGGTTCAGTCTCCTGTTTACTCTTTCCAATGTCTAGAAATATCCCATTCTGTCTTGCACCCACTCAAAATATGACACCGTAACTCCGCCTGCATTTGCCAGAATATCAGGCACAACTAAAATGCCTTTTTCGCTTAGAATAGGATCCGCTTGCTCGGTAGTCGGCCCGTTTGCGCATTCAACAATAATTCTGCAATGACTTAAAAGGGTTTTCTTTATTTATCGGCACGGGTTCTTTATAATTTAAAGGCGTGTTCATCGGATATTACCCTCATGTTTTTTACTGAGAGGGAGTGGTCAAAATCTTTTGAATTAAAACCACTCCTTGTTTTTGAAGATAATCCGATTAATTCTCTTTTGCTCTGAGGAAGATCATCAGTTTCTGCCGGAAGCTATTTCCTCAAGTTTCTTAATTCTTTCTTCTATCGGGGGATGAGTTGAAAATAATTTCATTAGTCCTCCTCCTTTTAACGGATTTATTATAAATAAATGTGCGGTTGCCGGACCAGAGCTTTTCACAGTTTTTAATTCGTTCCCGTGAGAAATTTTCCTAAGTGCGGAAGCCAGAGCCAAAGGATTCTTTGAAAACTCTGCGCCTCCCTGATCGGCGAAATATTCCCTGGATCGTGAAACTGCAAGCTGAAGTAATGTAGCGGCAATCGGCGCTAAAAAAATCAAAAATAAAGAACCCAAACCGTTATCATCGTCTTTTCCGCCCCCGCCTCTTCCGCCGAATATCATTGCCCAGCCGGCCATTTGAGCAAGAAAGGTAATTGTACCGACAAATGTGGCAACAATAGTACTAATTAAAATATCCCTGTGTTTTATATGCGCTAATTCATGTCCCAGTACACCCGCAAGTTCATCGTTATTTAAAGTTTGAATTATGCCGGATGTTGCAGCAATAGCAGCATGATTAGGATTGCGCCCGGTTGCAAAAGCATTCGGTGTCGGATCGTTGATCACGTATACTCTCGGCATTGGTAATCCTGCATTTTGTGCAAGTTCTTCAACAAGATTATATAATTTTGGTGCGGTATCCTTAGTAACTTCTTTAGCTCTATACATAGCTAATACTATTTTATCGGAAAACCAGTAAGATCCGAAATTCATTACCAAAGCAAACATAAAAGCTATTGCCATTCCGGAATTTCCGCCCAGCAGGTATCCGACAAAGAGAAATAAGACCATCATAAGCGTCATTAAAAATACCAGCTTAATAGAATTCATTTTTCCATCTCCCGTTTTTACAATTTAGATGCGCAAAATTAAATAAATGCTCATGATGAAACAAGGTTAAGCTGATGGGATAAGGATTGCATGATTGCATGAAGGCATGAAAGCATGGTTGTATGAAGGTATGGGTTTAAAAATTAAATTGTTAAATGGTTGGTTTTTTGATTTGTTCAATAGAAATTTTCATTGGTTTTATATAAAATTTACCTTAAAATTGGGTGCCGCAATTATCCCCGCATTCATACCTGTGAAACTGCGGTATTCCTGTAATATGATATCAGAATAGAGGCAACGGTTTTATAAAATCTTTTTACTTTTAATACCAGGGGAAAAATATGAAAACCAAGTTCAAAACTGTTTTTTACGTTTTATTGATTTCAGTTTTAGTTTCCGGCTGTACAACAGTGAAGCAATCAGTTTATCTGCAAAATGTGGAAGTGGGTGGTCCTATAAATCAACCGCCTCTGCACATAACCAGCGGACTTAAAGCACATACAATAACTGTCTCACCAAAGGTATATGTTAATACGCTAAAAAATTATACCGGACTTACGGGCGGACATACCACAGTGAACAGCAAAGGTTATTACCAAGTAGACACCGTGTTCGACAATAGCGGGTCGCCAAGCTATTCCGAATCGGGAACTAATCTGTACGAGTATAATGGAAAAAACCTCGACTGGCAGCTGCCGGATGCATCTGTAGGATTGCAGGTTGATATTGCTTTAACCGATCATTTCGCTATAAACGGAGGAATAAATTACGCGGAAATAAATCATAATAAATTAATGAACGGATCGGTCGGCCTGGGATTCTTTACTGAAAAAGAAGGATCGGCGGTCAGATTTGATTTCGGACTGCTTTTCCAGAATACCTATTACGACGCCTCTTCGGTCGTTGTAACCACATATGACCCGGCTTTCGGACCGGAAAAAACTTTGATATCCTTCTACCGTGATTATAATAAGAGCACTTCCACTGATTTTTACGGTTCCTTGACTTTTAATTCGAACAACAAAAATTCTATTATCAATTATTATTTTAGTTTAAGTTATTTCGGGCAGACGGTGCTTAATTACAAACCTCATGATCTGGAAACAGATATTTATCCTTTTTCATATGTGAATACCAGTACCTCCGAAGGCGACATCAACACTTCGTTCTTTTCCGCTACTCCCGGAATATATACGGATATATCAGACTGGGGGAGATTAAGTCTTGGTGTAGGGTTCCTTAAAGAATTAAATATAGATAATTCAAGCAGATCGTTATTTATAACTCCTGTAGTACAATTCGATATGTTTTTTTAATGACAAATCTGCTGATCATACAAGCAGCTATTTATTTTTTCTATTCCGGTTTTATAGATCAAAGAAATTTTATTTTCATCCAAAATCCGAAGATAAAATTACTCAAGTTGACCGCCACCTTTTATAAACTTAAAAAATAGTTTGAAATAAGAATTTATTTATCTTTTACCCGCGACTTAAGTCGCGGGTAAAAGATAAAAGAAGCAGTTTTTCTCACAAAAATCATTTAAGCGGTCAACTTGAGTAAAATTAATTAAAATGCATAGCCCCTTTTCCCTTGCCTTTATTTCATAATATATTTAAATAAGTACTTGAAATTTTGGAGATTTATGAAGAAAGCGGTTTCTCTTCTGGTTTTAATGCTGATATTCGCAATAGGGGATTCTTTCGGGCAGTCTACCTACAACTTTTTAAAACTTGATGTAAGCGCCAGAGCGGCAGCTTTGGGCGGATCTTTTGTGTCGAATAACGATGATCCTGACGTAATATTTTACAATCCGGCTGGAATTGGACTGTTGAAAGAGAATCCCGCTTCGTTTTCATTTACAAAATATTTACTTGATATAAATATGGCCAGTCTGTCATATTCAACGAATTTAAAAAATATCGGAAGAATAGGCGCGGGAGTCAAGTATATCAATTACGGATCTTTTCCTAAAACCGATGAATCCGGCAATGTTCTGGGAAGTTACGGTGCGCAGGAAGTTGCTTTTATTGCCGGTTACTCAAACCTGCTCGATAAAAATTTCTATTACGGGGCTAACGCCAAATTTATTTTTTCTAATATAGCCGACAGAAGTTCCAGCGCAATCGCTCTGGATTTAGGGCTTCATTATGAAATTCCCAGCGACCTCATAGACATAGGTTTTGCTGTTCTTAATGCCGGGACACAGCTTTCCTCATATTATAATACCAAGGAAGAACTGCCTCTTGACGTTGTATTAGGGGTATCAAAAAGGATGGAACATATGCCTGTCAGATTATCACTTGACTTTCACAATTTGAATGAGAATCAGACGCAGGCTTTATCGCGATTAAAATTTTTTACGATCGGAGCAGAATTTTATTTAAGCCGTGTGCTTAATCTTCGTTTCGGATTCGATAATCAAAGAAGGAGAGATCTTACAATCGGAACATCCGCGGGGTTAGCCGGATTTAACGTCGGGCTGGGCGTAAAAATTTCCAGTTACCAGTTTAATTACGGATTTTCTTCTTTCGGTTTGGTAGGCGGGCTTCATAGAATTTCGATTTCTACAAATCTGTAAAGGAATTGATTTTTATTTCTTGTATGGAGTCTTCAGATAATCTTCCGCCAATTTGTGAGAGTTCCTGAAATCTTTCATGTCCAGTATCTTATTATAATACGCAACCGCTACCTTCCGGTTTCCCCATTCATCGTTGATCATTCCAAGATATAAGTAAGAATTAATTATAAATCCCGACGGTTCTTTTTTATCTAATTCCTCCGAGTATTTTACACATTGATTGAAATAATACTGCGACGAATCAAGCTTGCCTATTAAATGATATTGATACGCAATATAATATGACGCTTCTCTCTTTGTACCGGCTGTATTGAAACCGGTCATATCTTTAATTCCTTTATTCCATACATCCTGAAAAATTGCTGCTGATTTGAAATAATCACCGAGTCTGGCCGATATTCTTCCTTCCCATCTCTCGAAAACCGGATTATCCGGAAAATCCTTCACAAGCATTTTGCCCCATTTATCAGCATCCGCGGGATCTTTTTCGTAGTTATAATAAAGCGTCATTAAAAAATATCGGGCTTCGTATTTTGCGTATCTGCCGTTAAGTGCAACATCTGTTAACTCTTCTATTCCTTTTTTCTTGTTGCCGGGCGGGAAGAAAATCATTAAAGGTCTAATAAGAGGATTTTCGTCGGGAATTACTGCTGCAAAATAATTATATATTCCGAATCCCAATTTTACGTCGATGTTTCCCGGGTCGAGTTTGCCGGCTTTTTCAACAATCGGCAATGCCATTCTGCCGTCATCCGCCGCTTTAAGCCAGCTGTCCCTAAAAGTTCTTAATCTTCCTCTGAAACCTATAGCGCCGCCTTTGAAGAAAAGAGCGTTTTCGTTATCGGGATCTTTTTTAAGAATTTGATCGCACTGGTTAATGACATCATCAAGCTTTGTTATAAAAACGTCGTCGTAAGACTCGTTTTCCGGATCAAGCAGGATCTTCCACCAGTAGATCATTGCCGTAAAAAATTTTCCCTGGGGTTTATCAGGATAGTTGGCTGTTAAGTAACCGAAAGTCTGCCGCGCCTTTTCAAACTTGATATCATAAATCTGTTTTATTCCAACGTTAACCGTTGAATCAAACTTTACGCCTTGAGAAAATATAAAGTTCGGTATGATAAGAGCGAAAATTAGAACTATTTTTTTCAATTGTATCTCTTATCTTTTTTCGGTTGCGATAGCAATGACTAATTCTTTTCCGATCGATTAACTTTGAGCTATTTTTTCAAACAGATATACAGGCAGCTTGTCCGCTGAAATTCTGATCTGCTCCATAGAATCGCGTTCCCTGACAGTTACGGTTTGATCCGACAAAGTCTGCGTGTCTATTGTAATACAGTAAGGTGTTCCTGCTTCGTCCTGCCGGCGGTATCTTCTGCCGATAGCTCCTTTATCATCGTAAAATACTTTTAAATTCTTTCGCAGATCGGCTTCAATTTTTCTGGCTATTTCCGGCATACCGTCCTTGTTTACAAGTGGTAAAACGGCAGCTTTAATAGGAGCCAGGCGGGGATGAAACTTAAGTACCGATCGCGTTTCGCCGTTCACTTCTTCTTCATAATAAGCATCAATAAAGAAAGCCATAAACGATCTGCTTGCGCCGGCCGATGTTTCAATTATAAAAGGGATATATTTTTCTTTTAATTCTTCGTCGAAATACTTTAATGATTTGCCGGAAAACTCCTCATGTCTTGATAGGTCAAAATTTGTCCGGTTATGAATCCCTTCGATCTCGCCCCATCCGAAAGGGAACTCGTATTCGATATCGGTTGCTTCTTTGGCGTAATGAGCCAATTTGTTTTTCGGATGATCGTGATATCTCAGTTTATCCTTTGTCATTCCCAATGAAACGAACCACTGAAGTCTTTCCATTTTCCAGTATTCGTACCATTTGCTGTCGTCCGCAGGTTTTACGAAAAACTGCATTTCCATTTGCTCAAACTCGCGTGTACGGAAAAGAAAGTTCTTCGTGTTGATTTCATTTCTGAACGCTTTCCCTATCTGTGCTATGCCGAAGGGGAGCTTCTGACGGGCAGAGCCCTGAACATTAAGAAAATTTACAAAGATACCCTGAGCGGTTTCCGGACGAAGATACACAACCGAACCGGAGTCTTCAACCGGTCCGACAAACGTTTTAAACATAAGATTGAATTGACGGGCAGCAGTAAACGAATTTTTATTCCCGCATTGGGGGCAATTAATTTCCTCGAGCAAAATATTGCTTAAATCCGGATTCTCAAGAATACCGCTGAATAAGTCTTCCGAAACTGCTGAAACGGATTCGAATTTTTGAACCAGGTCGACGTTTTCTTTTATTTTTTCTTTAAACGCTTCAAGGGCCTTTTCTTTTTTCTTTTCATTTATCATATCACCGAGTACATCAACCCTGTATCTTGCTTTGCATTGTTTGCAGTCAATCATGGGATCGGTAAAGTTGGCAACATGACCGGAGGCTTCCCATACTTTGGGGTGCATTAAAATGGAAGCGTCAAGGCCTTCGATATTGTCTCTGTAGGTCATGAATTTCCACCATTCCTCTTTAATATTTTTCAATAGCTCAACGCCTAAAGGACCGTAATCCCAGCATCCGTTCAAACCGCCGTAAATTTCACTGGATTGAAAAACAAAACCTCTGCGTTTCGCAAGCGATACGATTTTTTCGACAACATCATTCTGGTTATTTTTCTTCATTTCTTTCTTAGAATCCTCCGGTATAATTTTCATTCAAAACGAGTACAAATATAGCAAAAAAGTTTAAAAAGGTAAGCAAGGGGAGATTTAGGATTGACGATTGACTATTTCCGATTGACGAATGACTATTTCCGATTGACGAATGACTATTTACCAATTTGATTGAGAATTTTTTTTGTTCGTTATTCTTTTTAGCCTTGGCTCCTTATTGCCGGAAGGCCGCATTTATACAACCCGTGTTTTATAATTTAGACTCAATGCCTTGCCAAAAATATTTACCGGGTCTGTCGTATACCTAGGAATAATAAGGCTGTTTGTAGAATTGCCTTGCAAGATCTTCAATTGTTTTATCGCTTAAATTATTGTTCAGCATATTAAGCTGTTTAAGCCTTTCCTGAAATCTTATTGCCGAGACATTCGGAGTAACGTTTCTAAACTTTCACCATCCGGTTCCGATGGAAAACGAATAAATCCGTGTTTTAATACCTTGGTAAAATTTTACAGGTGAGTTCGAGGAATTAGTTGTTATAGTTTATTATTCGTTTTATAGGACTAAAAAAATAATATTTAAAGATAATTTATGAGTATTGTAAATATTATTTGGATATGAAAAGCTCTGTTTTCAGTTCAGTGTTCAACAACTCTTTAATAATTAAATGATCCTCATTTAGAAATCCGTGTTTAGCTTCCGCAGTTTCAAGAAGCATAATCGACTGACATATATAATTAAGAAGGAAAATTTTTTTTATATTCATGCCCCCGCTAATTTTTAATTTTTTAATTGCGGCAAGATGTTTTTTTATTGTATGAACATCCCCGCGTTCTACCGGCCCTGAAAGCGAATTCTCCGGTCCGGTTTTCTTTATATTATTGATTGTTGTATCAATAATAGGAAACATTACTTTTTCCGCGTTTACTTCTTTAATGCCAGATGCGCTGAAAAGTAATTTTGCCGAGAACATATTGCCAGATAAAAAATTGGAAGAAAAAACACCCGCCAAATGATATAATGTTTTATGCTCGCTTTTAATTCTGAACGGAATTAAACTCAGGTTACAGGATAAGTTCTTTAAGAATTTGAAAATAATATCTGTCCCGGTCTCGATAGCGGCATAACATCCGGAAATTTTAACCTGCTCGGTGGAAGAAAATGTCTGCATTATATGGAATGAAGCAGTCAATGCTTTCTTTTTCTTGAGTGAATTAAGAAGGGATATATCCTCTGCGCCCGAAAGATGAGCGATTAAAGTTTCATTATAATCTCGTTTTATTCCCGAGAGCATACGTGCAGCGGTTTTTATCCGGCTGTCGGGTACGCATAGAATAATAAACTTGCAGGCGACCGGAATATCATCGTAATTATCGGAATAAAAAGGAACGGAAAATCTTTGAGCAAAACTTCCGGCTGACTGCCGGTTGCGGCTGATAATCGCGGTAATTTTATAACCTGATTGAATTAACGCCGGAACCAGCGAATGCGCGATCTTTCCGGCGCCTATTATTGCAATATTTGTTTTTCTACTGAGCAATCAATCGCCGTAAATAGCCGCGGAAAGATATCCGACAACTTCATTATTATCGCCGGACACATCTCCGGAATCGCTTCTATGCAGAATTACCGACCGGTTTTTATTTAATAATGCGGCTGCCTTCATCATGGCTACTATCGGGCCTCCGCCGCATGCCTCGCAATTTCTTTTTTCAAGATCTGACCGCAGCTTTTCAAAATTAAACTCATCTACATCCTTTTCCACAATTGAATCAAGTTGAAAGGCATCCTGCTTTGAATGATAGTGCGATAAATCAGAACTGGCAACGATAAGTGTATCCTTATTCATTATCCCTGATAGTTTTGACGAGAGTGCGTCAATATAAATCTTTCCCTGGTCGCCCATAACTACCGGCACAATGGAAAATTTTTTTAACATTGTCTGAAGAAACGGAAGCTGCACTTCTATAGCATGTTCTTCGCGATGCCCAATAATACTTCTGAATATAAGTTTGCTGTCTTTAACAAGTTCTTCCGCCATTTCATTATTCACAGGAATATCTCCAAAAGGAGTGGAATAACCTTCACCTTCGAAAACTGAAATGCCCGGAAAGTATTCCCTGTGACTTGGAGATATTATAATTACGTTTTTAAATTCCAGTTCCCTAATGAAGTTATAAGCATACGCAGCAGTTCGCCCGGAATAAATATAACCCGCATGCGGAACGATCAATCCGAATATATTCTCTATTTTTCTGTCCGAGCTTGAAACAGAAAGCAGAAGATTAATTTCTTCTTTAAGCTTACCGGGATCGGATGGGTAGAAATATCCGGCCGCTGTCGGTCTTCTAACTTTGTTCATACTCTTTTTTCCTGTAGTCTGTTTCTGAGAAAACAGTAGCCGTGAATGTTTTTATATTTAGTTTTCTTTCTTCCCATTCATAAGGGTTAATGCCGGCTTTTTCGCAAATTGCAGTAAGGAATTTCGGCAGATCGAAATTATTTTCGGTAGCTACCTGCGGCAGAAGTAATCCGCGGTTATAAGGTTCATCTAATAATAAACCGTGAGTTCCTATATTAATCTGGCTGTAATCCGAAATAGGAACCGGCACGGAAAGTATCGATATCTCGAGGTTTATCTTATTGACTTCGTCTTTTTTTAAAGGGTTGAACCTGGGATCTTTTACCGCGGCTTGTTTCGCTGCTTCACAGACTGTTTCGAAAACCGTTAATTGCGAAGTTATGTAACCGATGCAGCCTTTTAAATGATTATTCAAAGTTATTGTAACAAATGCCCCGGGGCCTGTCTTACCTAATACCGCATACTTTGAATAATCAATTTCAGGCGTAGTAACTTCACCGAAAAGAGATTTTATAGAATCTCTTGCGGCCGATAACAGAAATCCTTTTTCTTCCAGCGAGAGTTCCATAGCATACCTCATATTACGTTTAATAAATTAAAGAACAAACCGATAATTCATTCTTTTCTTTCAATAAAAAGATCAATTTATCTTTTACAAAAAATGAATCGGGAATAAGTGTCTTTGTGTTTTTATTAAGCACATCCTTAAAAATAACTTTTTCTTTAAAAATATCAATAGCCATAAACAGGTTGTTCAGACTGCCGTCCTTCATTACTTCATGAAAATTTAATAGAAGAACATCACCGAATTCCGCATAATCAACGCTTCCGGTAATTACGTTATCCTTTTTTATTTCCGAAATAATTTTAATAACCGCGGAGTTTTCAACTTTTTCATGATTAAACGGTGACGGGAAAAGATAATTCTCATAGTCGAACGAATTAAATGATTTTTCTCTTAATATGTTTATAGACGCAGCATCTTCACCCAGTTCGTCAAGCAGTTCTCCGGATATCAAATCAAGCGTGAAAAAATTTCTGCCTTCAAAAGTATTGTTGTAGCAATAAAGCTTGTCTTCCCATATAAAAAGGAAAATATGATTTTCATTGGTCCATAATATTTTTCTGGTAGTTATATCGAATGCGGTAATTCCCATGTGACCGGGCATATCCGGCTTACCGAATTTATGGAAGAATATTATATCGTTGTGAACGGTTTCTATGCCAGTCCAGAATTTCTCTTCGAGTTGAAAATTCTGAAAAATATTTTTACCTGTATTTATGTCCAGGCAACTATAAAACACTTCTTTCGTTTCAATATTCCGGTCCTCCACCACTAGCTTTTCGGTATCGGTAGGTATAAGCCGCCATATTTGCCGGTTGTTGGAGTAGGAATATTCTTTTTTTATTTTCATCGAAATTATTTCCGGTTTAATTCTTTAAATCTGGCTGTGAAATGTCTTAACATCGGAGCTTCGTAAATAATTTCATAACCATTGAGATTATTACGATTGTTAAAAACTTCAATAATTATTTCAAGTACGTAGTCAATGTGGCTCTGGGTATAAACCCGTCTCGGTATTGCCAGTCTAACGAGTTCCATCGGAGGAGGAATGAGCTTTCCTTTTGAGTCATATTTCCCGAACATGACACTGCCTATTTCCACGGCTCTAATACCGCCTTCAATGTAGAGAGCGCAAACTATTGACTGACCCGGGAAGTGTTCATGGGGAATATCGGGAAGAAATCTCTTTGCATCAAGATATATTGCGTGTCCTCCCGGAGGCTCTATTATCGGCACTCCGGCAGCAACAAGTTTTTCGCCCATATACTCGATGCTTCTTAGTCTGTAATTTAGGTAATTTTCGTCAAGCACTTCTTCCAGGCCCTGCGCTACGGCTTCAAGATCTCTGCCCGCCAATCCGCCGTATGTCGGAAAACCTTCCGTCACGATCAGAAGATTTCTGCATTTCTG
>CAVUCX010000030.1:0-4115 GCA_963739955.1 uncultured Bacteroidota bacterium
CGTAATATAACTTCCGTTGCGCAGTTCCTGTGTTACTTTGTAAGAATCCGTATAAGCTACGCTGTAATTGTTATGTTCTATAAACGTAACAAGTATTTCAAGATGATCGGGATAAAAAATATCATCATCGTCGAGATAAGCAACGTATTTACCGCTTGCGTTTTTAAGGCCGGTATTTCTGGCGGCGGCAAGACCCTTATTGGTTTCATGCTCAAAATATTTTATTCTTACATCGTTAAAACCGTTGGCAATATTCCTTACGTTTTCGCCTCCGTCGTTAATAACAATAATCTCAAAGTTTGGATATGTCTGAGACAGAACACTTTGAATTGCAGTTCCCAGTTTTTCCTTTCGGTTATGAGTCGGGATAATAACCGAAACCATATATTCTTCTTTGCTTTCACAAATAAATTTTGCATCCCGTTTAATAAGGTTGTTCCATTTTTCGGTAACAATTAACATTCTGTCTGCTATATCTGAATCCATTCCAAATTTTATTATAGTCTCACCTGATATTATCATCTCTTCCCAGGCTTTAACAACGGTGGTCCAGTTGTATGTCCTCTGCCAGTGAAGTTTGCCCAGAGTTGCCAGCTCCGCTCTTATATCCGGATTATTCAAAATAAATTCTACGGCAGATTTGAAATTGACAAGATCAGTAATCAAACCTCCGGCGTTTTGCTTCACCGCCTCGCATGAACCGGTTGAAATCCAAGGTTTACCGTGACTCATTGCTTCCAAAATAGTTACGGGAGCACCTTCCGCTTTTGAGCCTAATATTATAAAATCGGCGGCTTCCATCGCTTCGGACATTTTATCCTTTGGCAATCCGGGGATATAAATTACATTTTCCGATTTATCAATTTCATTCTTTACATTGCTAACATACTTTTTATCGCCCGAGGGATAACCAATCATCACCAGAACCCAGTTTGCGGGTTTGTCTTTAAACTCTTTTAAAATATTTAGATGATTCTTTACCTGCCATAAATTCGCCGCATGAAGGATCAAAACCGCATTAGAAGAGATTTTGTATTTCGTCCGGAAATTATTTTCACATGCAGAATTGTTCACAGCATTCGGGATAAAAGAGGATGGAATCGATTCCTCCTTAAAATAAGTTGCGTCCAAACCGTCTTTTGAAAGTGAAACTACGTTTGCAGATTTAAGTATTGAACTTAAATTATTTCTGAATTCCTTATTATTTTTCCACTGGTCGTAGCCTTCTTTGTTGATTACAGGCTGGATTATAACTCTGGTTTCCTTAGGTATTTCGGCATTAAGCAGTGACCAAATTATCTGATTCATGGGATCAGCCAGTAAAATACAGCTCTGATATAAACCCGACAGAATCAGACTTCGTAACTCAATTACCCATCCGGGTAATTTGTTTTGAACAAGACCGCTCGGATCAAGTGAAATTATTTTCATGCCTCTGTACTTATCTACCAAACGGTCGCTTCTTCCTAATGTGGCTACATCAACCGTATAACCCAGCTTAACCAGGTTATTTCCCAGATCTTCCGATATGCTCTCAAGCCCGCCTACCGAAGGCCAAAAGTGGGTACAGACTATCAATATTTTGGCGGACTTAATATTCTTACCGACAATTTGCATTTCAGCATTCTTGATACGATTGGCACTATACAGAGATGGGTGATTCAAAACTATTTGCGCAATATATTTTTCTCGTTGTTTGTTGTCTGAGTTTAATTTTCCCGTTTCGCTCTTCCTGTAAAAGAACAAGGTCTCAGGTATTCTATAACCATTCCATCCTTTTTCGATACAGCTCACCCAAAAATCCCAGTCTTCATAACCATTGCTTTCGTTAAAGCCTCCGGTCTGTTCCCAAGCCGATTTTCTAACTAGAGCGCCTATGCTTGCCGTATTATCGAGATAAACAATTGTGTCGGCATCAAATTCAGGAAGTCTATATAGATTATTAAACATACCGAAATGCTGAATATGTGTGTATACAAATCCGACTTTTTTATTATTATTTAAGACCTCTATAGTTTTCTCAAGAAATTCCGGAGCGATTTTGTCGTCGGCATCAAGACAGAGAAAATATCCGCCTTCAGAAATTTTAATACCGTTATTTCTGGAAACCGCAGGTATGCCTGAATTTTTCTGATTTATTAATTTGATCCTGCAATCCGGATAAGAATGGATCAAATCTTCCGCAACTTGAGCGGTATTATCGGTACTGCCGTCGTTCACGATTATTATTTCAAAATTTTTATATGACTGATCAACCACGCTTTTAACCGCTTCTGACAAATAATTAGCATAGTTATAACAAGGTATTATTACAGAAACGGTAATAGACGGCCTAACTTCATTATTGTGCCCAATAAAGTTCAATTCAACCTCCTGGTGACATCCACCCGGGACAAATTTATCGAAGGCCGAAAAATCGATCATTAAACCGCTCATGAAAAGCTCCGACAATTCTTTTACACCGTAAGAAAATTTTTCTCCTGCCCTGTTGTTTGGTGCTATCGTCTGGATTTTATTAATCGGAGAACAAAATGTTACCGATTGCGAGAAGCATCCTATATAGGGCAGTATCTGACTGAACCCGGTTTTTCTTTTATTCAATTTTGATTCAAGGTCGTTCGGATTTACAAAATCAAATGAAAATAACAAGGGCAGAATATTGTTTTTACGGTATATTGTACTAGACACTTCAAGAGGGTATCCGAAATCATATTCAGCATCAGTCCACTTATATTTTAGAACGCCGTTTCGGAGATCTTTAAATAAAGGCAATGACTGCTTTCTATCCAAAGGATAACAGTATGTAGTATTCTTTCCCAGTCTCAATGAGAAGCCGATCGAGTCGTAATTTTCTTTGAGAAAATCTATTGCCTCCGCTATAGCGAAACGCTTCACAAAGATATTGTCGTCAACCAGGAAGAGCACGTATTCATAGATTTGAATTAATTTCAGGATATCGTTTTTGAATTCCGACTCACTTACAAAATCGACTAGTGGAAATCTGGTTTTTAATGTATCGTAGTCTTGTTTGAATTCTTCGGCAGAATAAGTAAACAGAACTTTTACTTTTACGGAATTTGAGTCAGTGCAATGAGAATAGAATGAATTTAAAGTTGCTTCAAGTTGCATCGCGCGGTTTTTGCTGAAAATTATTGCGCATGCATCCGATTTCTCTTCATAGTGCTTCAGTACTTTTCCGTTGCTTTCCCGTAGTGCATCGTGCATTTTCGACTGCCAGACCTTCAGCATTAAGAACTCGCTTTCAACATCTGCTACCAGTGAGTCTCTCAATATCTTATCCGCAGCATCTATCAAATTTTTTACAGAAAGGTTTTGAGTTTTTACCGCCCGTACTTCAACATTAGCTAAATGCGGTTCTTCTTTCCAGCTCCAATTTTTCACCGAAACATCAAATCCGAATTTCCCTAGTATATTAGCAAATTTCTCATCATACCATCCATCATAGTGATAAGCCCAGTCAGATTCATGCGATCCGAATACATGCCTCAACACGGCCTGTTTTTGTTCGTATGAAATAAAAGAAGTTAACTGTTTCGCACTTTGCATAACATCTGGAGTCTCTATATGCAGAACTCCATCTATCTTCAACCATCTTACCCAGTTAATAAGCAGCGCCAATGCCTTCGACCTGTCGAAATGTTCGAAAACGTGATGAAGTCTTATTTCGTCAATACTATTGTACGGATAATTCAGCTTTGTTATATCTGTATAAAGATCGACCTTTGCGTTCTGCTGCACAGTATGTTCCGAAGGCGGATAATCTATATTGATATAACCTTCAAAATACTGCATTCCGCAGCCGAGGTGCAGTCGCAATGGTCTCCCTTCATTCCATAATTTTTCTTCTATTAATTTCATCGTAAAATTATGATGCTTCGTCACGGCGATGTCTTTTCCTAGTTTTATTAAGTCAACAAAAATTCCTTCATGCCCAAAGAAATTATCATTTTGTATTACGTTTTATTTTGAACCTTAGTTGTCATCTATACACCGAAGTTCTATTATTCCGGTTACTGGTAACTAAAACCATTCCAATAATTTTATTTCGTTTTTTATCCTTTTATAAAAAACAAAAGATTAAAATTGTGAGGTTG
>CAVUCX010000031.1:0-61109 GCA_963739955.1 uncultured Bacteroidota bacterium
ATCGCGAATCGGAATTAACAAAAGAAAAAAAATAGCCATGACAAATATTCATTCGACTGCTCTAGTAAGCAGCAAAGCCGAGATAGGAAACAACGTTACAATTCATCCGTACGCAATTGTTGAAGATAATGTTAAGATCGGCGACGACTGCATTATCGGCCCTCACGCTGTCATCTACAACGGAGCAAGAATAGGCAACAGGGTGAAGATTCACCAATCCGCGTCGGTAGCACATATTCCTCAGGATCTTAAATTCGGAAACGAAGAAACTCTATTTATAATAGAAGACGATACGACGATACACGAATTCGTAACGCTTCACCGCGGAACCAAAGAAACCGGTTTTTCGAAAATAGGTAAAAACTGTCTTTTTATGGCTTACTCTCATGTAGCCCACGATACCGTAGTAGGAGATAATTGTATTATAGCAAACGGCGTACAACTTGCCGGGCATGTGGTTCTGGAAGATAACGTAAGCATAGGCGGAATGACGCCGGTACATCAGTTTTGTATTGTCGGACGGCATTCATATACCGGCGGCGGTTTCAGAATAACACAGGATGTTCCTCCTTTTATACTTGCCGCCAGTGAGCCGCTTAAATTCACCGGGTTAAACGTTATAGGCCTAAGACGAAAAGGTTTTTCAAACGAAGATATTTTTACTTTGAAAAAAGCTTACAATTATATTTATGATAAATCTCTTAATGTAAGCCAGGCGAAAAAAATTATTGAAGATGAATTAGGCGATAATCAATACGTAGCGCAGGTTCTTGAATTTCTCGGCAGAAGCAAAAGAGGATTGATAGGAAAATGAAATGGCGCTTTTTAAATACCGGCGCAAACACCGGTAAGTTTAATATGGCGTTCGATCTTTTGCTTACTAAAATCATTCGGCCGGGAGAGGCATTTTTCAGGTTGTATACATGGACGCCGTATTGTATTTCTCTGGGTGCTAATCAGAATATTAACTCGGTCAATAAGGGTAAAGCCGCATCGGACGGAATCGATATAGTTACCAGGCCTACCGGCGGCAGAGCTATCCTGCATTCCGAAGAAATAACCTATTCCGTAGTCTTACCCGTCGAAAATAACATATCCGCAAGAAAAATTTATAATGATATAAATGTTGCTTTAAAGTCGGGCCTGGAATTGTTTAGTCCGGCTCTGAACGAAATTGAGCTGGAAGGCAAGCAGCCGGATTTTCAATCATTTTATAAAGAAGAGAAAAGCGCGGTGTGTTTTGCTGTGCCCGCAAAAAGCGAATTGAAATACAAAGGCAAAAAACTTGTCGGCAGCGCACAGAGAAAAATAGGCAGCGTAATACTTCAGCACGGATCTATACTGACCGGCGGTTATCATAAAAAGATAATTGATTATCTTAACCTGTCGGCTTCCGTTTTTCATGAACTGAAGCTTGAGATCGAAAACACTACCGTTGAACTCAATTCAATCCTTGATAATGATATAAATTATGATCTTCTTGCAGATAGTTTGTTGAAGGGTTTTGAAAAACAATTCGGCGATGACTTTGAACCTACTGATTCCGGTTTTATATTGGGATCCGCAGCAGCAGCCGATATTTTTTAAATTAACTCGGAAAAAGAAAAAATAATGAGTACTGAAAAAGAAATTAAAAGAATTACTACTAAAACACTTTCCCTCCTGAAAAAAAAGGGAATAAAAATATCGTCGTTAACCGCGTACGATTTTATAACCGCAAAACTTCTTGATGAAGCGGGAATTGATGTAATTCTGGTCGGCGACTCATTAAGCAATGTTTTTCAAGGCAATGATACGACACTGCCGGTAACAATGGACGAAATGATTTATCATACGAAAGCCGTTGCCAAAGGAGTAAGCCGGGCTATGATAGTTACGGATATGCCGTTCATGTCTTATCAGCTTAGTACCGATGAAGGCTTTCGTAATGCCGGGAGGATTATGAAGGAAACATCCGCGGGTGCGGTAAAACTTGAAGGCGGCGTCCGGGTTGCGGATACTATAAAAAAAATAACCGATGCGGGGATCCCTGTGATGGGACATATCGGATTGACGCCGCAAAGCATTCATAAGTTCGGAAGCTACAGGGAACGCGGACGCGATGGCGAAGAAGCCGATGAAATATTGACTGATGCGAAGGCGGTTGAAGAGGCAGGCGCTTTTGCGATCGTTATCGAAAAGATTCCTGCCGATCTTGCGAAATTAGTTACCGAACAATTAACTATTCCTACTATCGGTATAGGCGCCGGACCTTATTGCGACGGACAAATCCTGGTCTCCCCGGATATGCTCGGACTTAATAAAGACTTCCATCCGCGCTTTGTAAGACAATATGCAGGCCTAGCGGATGAAATTACCGATGCCGTTAAAAAATATATTGAAGACGTAAAGCAAATTAAATTTCCGTCGGATGATGAAAGTTATTAAGTATTTAATAAACCGGCGGTTTATTCGGATTATATGAAGAAAAAAATACTCCTGATATTTTTTGTGTTTTCTATTTATTATGTATCTGCCTTCTCTCAAGTATCGTCTCAAAAATTTCTGGATGGTGCTAATGTTACGGGAATAACAGGAAGGGGAAATAATATTTGGGTAGCCACGTACGGGCACGGAATCTACAGCTATTCGGAAGAAACCGGAGAATGGAAAAATTATTCTGTAGAAAATACAAAGACACTGGAAAATAATTTCTTTTACTGCATTGCAGCAAGTAAAAATTATGTATGGGCCGGAAGCGCGGACGGACTCTATATACTGGATGTCCGGAGAAATCTGTGGCGCAGACGGAAGTTTGCTCTCGGCGGGCAGATGGGAAACTGGATCAGAGCCCTGGCGTATGATTCAACCAGGAACGTACTTTGGATCGGAAGATTTGAAAATCTTACGCGTCTCGACGTAAGAACTCAAAGATATACCGATCATATGCTCATGCAGAACAGAGATCAAAAATCAAACAACTTTAAATGCATAAAATTTGACGGCGACAGCCTTGTATGGTTCGGTACGGAATCAGGAGTATTTAAATACAATGAAAAGAGAAATGTAGATAATCCGAACGCATGGCTTTATATAAATAACAAAAACAGCGGATTTAAAGACGAGGGCGATGCAGTATCGATTTCGGATATGGTATTCGATAAAAACGAAGTTTGGTTCGGAACGGATGAATTCGTTAGTGAAGAACATCCGAATTTTAACATCGGCGGTATATACGTCTATGACAGGGACCGCAACTGGATAAGAATTTCGATGAATGACGGATTGCCCGCGAACGGCATATACTGTATGGAACGAACCGGTAACAGCATTTGGGCCGGCATTTACGCTTTCGATAAATCTCAGAAAAAAGATTACGGAAAAGGCCTGGTTATAATCAACCGTTTCAGCACAAGTATAACCAAAGTAGATTTGAACGAACTGAATATACAATCCGCAAAAGTCAATACTATGTTTTTTGACGGCAGCAGAATGTGGCTGGGCACGGATGACGGATTGTGCAAAGTAGTAATAGAAAACCCGCTGGCTGTATGGCCGGGAAAAAAAGTACCGGAACAACCGAAGAAATCCAAAAAAAGACGCAGGTAATTAATATTTCAGACGTGCTATAATTAAATGCTTTTGTTAATTTTACAACGTTATAGTTCGACTCCGCTCCACAATGGAAGTTAAAATCAGCGGGACATTACAGCATTCATAAATAAATATTCTACAATAAATAATTTTAAAATATATGATCACAATAGATAAAAAGAAATTAATTCCGCTAAAGAAGAAATTCCTTAATAAAAAAATTGCGGTTATCGGCGATATGATGCTCGACGCTTATTACCGCGGCGACGTAAAACGTATTTCGCCGGAAGCTCCGGTTCCGGTTGTTGAAGTAGAGAACGAGTTCTTCAGGTTCGGAGGTGCCGCGAACGTAGCTTTAAATATCCTGAAGCTCGGAGGAATTCCTTATCCGGTCGGGATTATTGGATATGATAATTACGGATCGATTTTTTCTTCATTACTTACCGAAGGCGGGATCAGCGACGAGGGTATTATTGTTGATGAAAGCCGTCCTACCACAACCAAGACCCGTGTAATTGCCGATAGCCAGCATGTTGTAAGAATTGATAAAGAAAGCAAGCAGTATCTTAACAAGGAAATTAACAACAAACTGATGAAGTTTTTAGACAAGCATATCGGAGAGTTTGACGGAATAATTTTACAGGACTATAATAAGGGAGTGCTGTCGCCTTCGTTAATAGAAAAAACCATTAAATTGGCAAACGAAAATAATATTCTTATCACGGTCGACCCGAAATTTAATAATTTCTTTTCTTATAAAAACGTTACTGTCTTTAAGCCGAACAGAAAAGAAGCCGAGGACGTTATGGGCACTAAAATTAAGACCGACCGTGATATTTCCGCCGCCGGCTTAAAGCTTCTGGAAAAATTAAATTCAAAATATATTCTTCTTACTCTGGGAGAAGGCGGTATTGCCGTATTCGAAAAAGGAAAGGAAGAAAAAAGGATGCCTACCAAGGCCAGAAAAGTAGCCGACGTATCAGGCGCAGGGGATACGGTTATATCAACACTAACAATCGCGCTGGCCTCAGGGGCCGATATTATGCAGGCTTCTTACCTGGCCAATTACGCGGGCGGACTTGTATGCGAGGAAGTAGGAATTATACCCATTGAATCCGATAAATTGTTTGACACAGTAATGAAAGAAAAATAATGAGTATTGTAAAAAGCCGGACCGAAATTTTAGAAATCCGAAAAAAATTAAAAGAGGGAAATAAAAAAGTTGTTTTTACCAACGGATGTTTTGATATTATACACGCAGGTCATGTTGATTATCTTACAAAATCAAAAGCAATGGGGGATATACTGATTGTCGGCATAAACAGCGATATTTCAATACGAAGTATAAAAGGCGATAAGAGACCTATTCTGGGCGAAAACGAAAGAGCTTTAATTATTTCCAGTCTTAAACCGGTTGACTTCGTTACATTGTTTGACGAGGACACTCCTAAAAATCTGATTGAAACTTTAATTCCGGATATTTTGGTTAAAGGAGCCGATTGGCCGATTGACAAGATTGTCGGAAAAGATGTTGTTGTTTCAAACGGCGGTGAAGTAAAAACAATTGAATTTGTAAACAACCAGTCAACTTCCAAAATTATAGAGACTATCTTAAAGAAATACAACGGTTAAGTTAAATTACCTCACTTGTTTTTTTACATAATTTGATTTAAATATAAGGCTGTTATCCTGGTAAAAGCGGCATTTTGATTTGGTCTCTGGTAATTATAAACTAACCGGTGCAATCTGAATTGGCTGAAAAAGAGAAAATAAAGAAAAAAAGAACACTTTTTCAAAAGATTGTTAATGTGTTTTTATATGCCGGGATAGGTATACTTATTTTAATTTTTGTAGCTCTGGGATTCAGCCAAACTTCAACTTTCCGGAATTACCTCAGGCGTACTGTTATTGAAAAGGCGGACGCCGCATTAAATGGGAAAATTAATATCGGAAAAATTGACGGAACAATATTCACGTCGCTTGTTTTGAGAAATACTTCCGTTTACATGGGCAGTGATACGCTTTTAAACGCGGGAATTATATCGGTTAATATCAGTCCTACCAGGATCTTCTGGAAAAAAATACTAATCAGGCAGTTTGAACTGAAAGACGCAAAAATAGCTCTTCAGAAAAATCCTAACGGTGAATTGAATATCTCTGGGCTCTTTCCTCCTTCAAAACCCGATACAAGTCATTCCGTTTTTCCATTTAAAATTGAAGTTGCCGATCTACATCTCGCAAATGTAGATTTTTCATTGCAAAACTATGACAAAATAAAAAGCAGTGAAAAGTACGACAATCTGAATATGAAAGATTTCAGAGTTAATGATATCAATTTAGATTTGAGCGCGTCTGCCGATCTTAAGAACCACGACATTGAATTAAAGATTAATAATCTTTCGTTAAAGCCTAATCTTAATTTTTTCAGCCTTAAAAATCTATCCGGCAGGTTTACCTTAAATAGTAAGAGGATATCGGTCGAAGGACTGGATATAAAAACCGCGAATTCAAATTTGGAACTGGATGCATCTGCCGACGGTCTGAACATATTCGACAGCACCTTTTCATCATCATTAAAAAAAGCTAAACTGAACGTTTCTTTGAATGTGGGAAAATTAGATTTTAATGATTTGTCCTCTTTTGTTTCGTCGACGGATATATTAAAAGGTGCGGTAGCCGTCAAACTCATTGCCGATGGTAATTTCGACGATCTGACAGTTAAAGATCTGAAAGTAGATTATAACGATACTCATCTGCGGCTGAAAGGCAACATACGTAATTTGATAAATCCGAAAATAATGAATATTAATGTTGAATTTGTTAATACACAGATTAATGAACCTGATATAAATAAATTACTGCCGAAAATGGGATTCCCTGTTTTTGCCTCACTTGGAACTCTGAAATTCGATACGTTAAAATTTAACGGCAACCCGTTGAATTTTAAAACATCCCTTACTTTCAAATCTTCGAAAGGAACGGTTGCACTAAGTGGAAAGATGGATCTTACAAAGCCGCTCTTTAAATACGACATTCATCTCTTTACGAGAAGTCTTAATCTTTCTCCGTTTATTGGATATGGAACATCTTTAAACGGTATTGTAAAAATTAAAGGTGAGGGCGTTTCAACGGATCAGCTAAATACAAATATTAAAATCTTATTCCGTAATTCCCATTTCAACAATAACCCCGTTGATACGTTAAGGCTCGATGCCGACGCAAAAAATAAGCAGCTAAATTTTACTTTAAAATTAAAATCGCTAATTGCCAACACCGATCTTAAAGGGCAATTTGATTTTTCAAATAAGGAAAAACCGACTTATGATCTAAACGGCCTTGTGGAGAATCTTAATCTTGCCGATCTGTCAAATGATAAATCCACCCAAAGCGATCTTAATTTTAATATTGACGCAAGCGGCGATCATTTTAATCTGGATAAACTGAATTTGTTTTTAAATCTGCATCTTACTAAATCGGACATTAACGGGATTAATATAGACAGCGCAAGAACTATTGTTGATATAAGAAGCAATGATAACGGCGAAAGAATTATTAACCTTATTTCCGACTTGGCCGATATTACGCTTGAAGGTAATTTTTCGTTAAAGCAATCGATCGGTTTTATTGCAAGGGAATCAAATATTGTTTCTTCCGCATTTAAAACTAAAATAAATCAGATACTTAATTCGGATACTTCACTTCCGAGTAAGCAGAATATAAATCTTTCTAAAACCGTAAAACTGCAAAAAACATCCGAACCATTTAAACCGCAGAAAATTAAATACCTGGTTGAATTCAAGGATTTTGATCTGATCTCGTTATTGTTGAAGAACAGTCACCTGCAACTGAACGGAAACATCAGCGGAGAGATAAATAACAACGCGGACAGTGCGAATATCTCCATTATTACGAAGTTCGATTATATAAAATATTGGAGCGAGCGGGATGTTTTCTTTCTATCTAACCTTAATTTAAATCTTAATCTTAAAAATGATCTGGAAGACTCAACCTTCTCAAATATCAATTCGAGCCTGCATGTAACAATGGACAGGCTATTTGTCGGGAGCGATTTCAGAAATCTGTATTTAGATTTTAAACTGAATAAAAACCTTGCTAAGATTGATATGTCCGCTCAAATGGAAGACTATTTGAAAACAAAACTCCTGGGTAATATAGATTTTACCGACGGCACGCTTAGAACGGATTTTAAAGAACTGAATGTTTCCTACAATAAATACGAATTAAAAAACAGCGGAGATGTAGTTGTAGATTATTCACCTGAAAATATCCGAATCGAAAATTTGAAACTTGTACATAACGGAGGTTATATCAGTGTAAACGGGAACCTCTCCCGGAATAACCAGCAGGATTTGAAGATTCAGATTAAAGGCATGCGCGGTGAAGATCTTTCAACTAATCTTTTGGAGGTTGCCGCGGATAACAGTCTGGGAGCGCTTATAAATATCGGCGGAGAGATAAAAGGAAACATGCAAAAACCTTTAATTAACCTTACCGTTGATGCCGACAGCATATCGTTCAGAAAAACCAATTTCGGATATCTGAAAAGCTCATTCAATTACGCGGATCAGAATTTAAAAATAGATTTAAAGTTCCTGGATACGACACTATATAAGAAAGAGCCGCCGCTTCTGCTCTATGGGAACGTTCCGATAAATTTATCTTTTGCATCAAATCAGCCGAGATTTCCGAAATCCAAACCGGTGAATCTGACATTAGCGGCAAAGAATTTTAATCTGGGAGCGCTCGGTAATACATTGCCCATGCTTAACAGGCTAAAAGGAAATTTAAACACCAGTTTGAAGATAGGCGGAACTATAGATAACATAAACCCGGTGGGAAAAGTAGCCATTACCGACGCTGACTTTTTCGCTGCTATAAACAACATTGAGTATACCGCCGGAATTATAGTGGATATTAAAAATCAGAGAATTAAAATAGACAGTCTTTTAATTTCCAACGTAAAAGGTGTAAAAGGAGGCGGAAGTATTTCCGGAGGAGGTTATACCGATTTGAAAAATTTCGAATTCTCGTCTGCACACCTTGAATTAGAGGGAAGATTAAAAGTTTTAAGCGATGCCTCTAAAGCCGTTAGTCCTGGTATATACGGCGATTTAATAATTTCGACCGACAAATACATTGTGTTTAATTCGGACGGAACACGCACAAAGATTAGTGCTCCTATAATAGTGCAGGAGGCGAAACTGACGTTCCCGCCGCCTAAATCGGCATTTCAAAATTCTGCGGATAATTATATATACAGATTTGCCGCGGATACCTCGCATGCAGATTCAAGTGAAATGGATTTTGCAAGCCTGGTGAAATTATCCAAAGAAAAAAACTCGACAGATTCGGAAGAAATAAACGAGAAACCCCTAGCGCTCGACTATTCCGTAAGTGTAAAAATCCAAAACGAAGCAGAACTTCAATTCATATTGGCGAAGGAATTAAATCAAAATCTTACCGCTTATATCAGTGGAAACTTTCAATACGAAAACATCGGCGGCAAATCAAACGCTCAGGGAGAGCTTAAATTACTAGACGGCTCAACTCTTCAATTCCTAAAAACGTTTGATGCTACCGGCAGCATAAGATTTGAAAACGAACTTAGCAATCCTTATCTGAACATTGTCGCAACATATAAAAATTATTATACGCCTCCCGATGCCGAAGGTAAAGAAGAACAGGTTGCCGTTGAAATTAAATTGGACGGCCCGCTTAGGGACTTGTCAAAAAATTTCAGTCAGAATAAAGATAATATCCAGGTATATGTCGGCGCGGATAATATTACTAATAACAAGCCGGATCCTACAAAAGACGTATCTGACGCAGTCATGTTTATTCTGACCGGGAAATTCCCCTCGGATTTAACTCCCCAGCAGCAATCGCAGGCGGTTTCGCAAGGCAGCCCTGTAGGTCAGGATGCATTTAAAAGCACCGCAATGTCGGTTGGCGGTTCGTTATTGGGCGGATTTTTAAATCAATATCTCGGCAATTACGTAAGGGGTGTAGAATTAAGGAGTGTCGGCTCCACCACTAAATTTAATCTTGTCGGCAAGGTAAAGGATTTCAGATACAGCATCGGAGGCTCTACGGATGTTTTTCAGGATCTCAGCCAGGCTAACGTTAAAATAGAATATCCGATATTAAAGAATTTCCTGCTGCGCGTCGAACGAAAAGATGCCATTACACAAACAACAACATCAAATGATATGATTAATGAATTAGGTCTAAAATACAGGTTCGAATTTTAATGAAGAAAAAAATTATTGCGTTTTTTAAAAAAAATTCCGGAAGGCAATTTAAAAGTAAAGATATTGCCAAGCGGTTGAACATAGAAAACGACCATGAATACAGTTCGTTAAAATCTATGCTGCACAAACTTTCAGAAGAAGGTTTTCTGGCGAAGACAGGGAAGAGATACCGTCTTGCTCAGGTATTTAACTCGAATGTTGTCAAAGGGGTGCTGCAGTTGGTTAACGGAAGCTACGGTTTCGTTATGCCCGAAAATAACAGGATGAACGATATATTTATCGCTTCCCGGAACCTGGGAGTGGCGTTCCAAGGTGATACCGTTGAGGTTGTATTGTTTGCAAATCAAAAAGGTAAAAATATTGAAGGGCAAATAATTAATGTAGTAAAAAGAAAAAGGGACGAATATATCGGCAATCTGAAAAAATCCAAATCGTTTTATTTTATTGCGCCAGACGACCCTGGAATACACAGGGATATTTATATCGGTAAAGAGGATCTGAAAAATGCAAAAGAGGGCGATAAAGTAATAGTCGGACAATTATTTTGGGAAAACTCAAAACGGAATCCAGAGGGTAAGGTAATAGAAGTTCTGGGCAGGGCAGGCTCACTTGATACCCAGGTTATTTCAATAGCAAAAGAGTTTAATCTTAATTATAAATTTACTCCCAAAGCTCTTGAAGAAGCCGATAATATGGAACTGGGTGTAACACCGGCGGAAATAAAAAAACGGAAAGATTTCAGGAATAAGATTGTTTTCACCATCGATCCGGCGGATGCTAAAGACTTTGACGACGCCTTGTCTATAGAAACACTTGATAACGGCAATTTTTCTGTAGGGGTTCATATCGCGGATGTAAGTTTTTATGCCAAGCCGGGTATGCAGATTGACAAGCAGGCAAACGGACGTGGCAACAGCGTTTACCTTGTTGGGAAAGTTATTCCCATGCTGCCTGAAAAACTTTCCAACAATCTGTGTTCTCTGGTTCCTAACGAAGATAGGTTGACATATTCGGTTATTATGGAAATTACTAGACGCGGAAAAGTGGAAGGGTATGAAATTACAAAAACGGTAATAAACAGCAAGAGAAGATTTACTTATGAAGAGGTGCAGGAAATAATTGAGCAAGGCAGCGGTGATTATGATGAGGAAATATCTTTACTTAACAGTCTTGCTGTAACACTGAGAAAAAAAAGAATACGGGAGGGAAGTATTGAGTTTTCTACTCCCGAAGTAAAGTTTGAACTTGATGAGAGTGGTCGTCCTGTGAGAGTAATAAAAAAGGAAATAAAACCCAGTAATATGCTTGTTGAAGAATTTATGCTGCTTGCGAACAGAATAACCGCAAAGCATATAGGCGCGCCCACACGGGGTGCGGTAAAGCCGTTTGTATACCGAGTACACGATCTTCCTGATAACGAAAAAATTAATGAGTTTGCAAAATTCGTAAAATCTCTGGGCTATTCATTCGACACAAGAGCTAATTCAAAAGCAAACCAGTTTCAAATATTAATGAACGATGTGAAAGGTAAAGAAGAGGAATCGCTTATTAATGAGCTTGCTATCCGGTCAATGGCAAAAGCAGTGTATTCCGTGAATAATATAGGGCACTACGGATTAGGCTTTAAGTATTATACTCATTTTACTTCGCCGATAAGGAGATATTCGGATCTGATTGTACACAGACTGCTTTCAAAATATGTAGACGGGGCAGGCGGTGTAAATTATACTTTGGAAGAACTGGATGAAATAAGCGATCATATTTCCGTCTGCGAGCGAAATGCAATCGATGCGGAAAGACTTTCAGTAAAACATAAGCAGATTGAATTTATGCATCAGCACATTGGTGAGGAATTTAAAGCTATAATTTCAGGGCTTACTCATTTTGGAATATTTGTAAAAGTACTGGATAACCTTTCGGAAGGCTTGATAAGATTGAGGGATTTGGAGGGGGATTTTTACGTTTACGATGAAAAAAAATATTCTTTAATTGGCAAAACAACAAAAAAGCTGTTCCGCCTGGGCGACCATGTTGACGTCAAATTGATCCGTGCCGATCTGGAAAAATCCGAATTGGATTTCCTTATAGTAGAATAAATCAGGGTTAGTTATGAAAAGGATTTTACTAATTTTAATACTTATGAGTTTTTCGCAGATGTATCTTTATGCGCAGTTCGGGCAGAATAAAGTACAGTATAAAAACTTCAAATGGTATTATATTCAGACCGATCATTTTGATATCTTTTTTTCTTCAAAAGGCGCGAGATTGGCGGAGTTTGCGGCTAAAGAAGCGGAGCATGCGTTAGGTGAAATAGAGAAAAGTTTTAACTACAGCATAAATAACCGCATAACTATTATAATATATAACTCTACAAACGATTTTCAGGAAACAAACGTTACCGATCAATATTTAAGCGAGGGAATAGAAGGTTTTACCGAAATGTTTAAGAACAGAGTGGTCGTCCAGTTTATGGGATCATATCCGGAGTTCAGACATTTAATTCATCATGAATTAACTCATGCCGTGATGAACGATTATTTTTACGGCGGTTCACTTCAAAATATAATATCTAACAATATCTCTTTAAGTCTCCCGCAGTGGTTTAACGAAGGTATGGCCGAGTACCAGTCTCTGGGATGGGATATAAACACGGATATGTTTATTAGGGACGCGATTATAAACGAATATCTCCCGGATATCAATCGGTTAAACGGATATGTTGCTTACCGCGGAGGCGAATCGGTTTTTCATTATATCGATGAAAAATACGGTAAAGAAAAAATCGGCGAACTGATGCATAAAATTAAAAGCATGGGAAGCCTTGAAGCAGGTTTGAAATCATCAATAGGACTTTCGCTGAAGGAATTAAATGAGCGCTGGAAGAAACATCTTAAACAAGTTTACTGGCCCGATATATCGTTAAGAAAAGACCCCGATGAATTTGCTAAAAAATTAACTGATTCCGAAGAAGGCGGAGGTTTTTATAATACTAGTCCGGCCATATCTCCCCAAGGCGACAAAATTGCTTTTATTTCCAACCGGAATTATTATTTTGACGTATTTATAATGAGCGCAATCGATGGGAAAATAATTAAACGTCTTGTTAAAGGTAACAGATCTCCCGATTTTGAGCAGCTTAATGTTGTGACTCCGGGACTAACTTGGTCGCCAGACGGAACAAAGATTGCTCTTGTCGCAAAGAGTGAAGGCGACGATGTTATTTACCTTATCGACGTTAATTCGGAAGAAAAAGAAACATTGCCCATTCATCTTGAAGGTATTAAAAGCCTTGCCTGGTCGCCCGACGGAAAGTATCTTGCTTTTATCGGACATACGGCCCGGCAGTCCGATTTGTATTTATATAATTTCGATACAAAAAAAGTGTCGCCACTTACCAATGATATTTTCACAGACAACGATCCGAGCTGGACCCCAGACAGCAAGGATATTTATTTTTCATCCGACAGAAAAAATTATATCTCCAATCCTGCAGTTGCCGATACTTTCAACATATTCAAGTTCGATAACAGCTACAGCGATATCTATTCAATTAATCTTATGTCGAAAAAAATAACCAGAATGACTAATATTCCGGGAAGTAATCAGATATCGCCAGTAGTAGGTCCCGACGATAAATATTTATTATTTATTTCCGATATGAACGGGATTAATAATATATACAAAACGGAAATTATTCCTAATAATGCAAATTCAACCGGAAACATTACCTCACTTCCCTATCTGCCGATTACAAATTCGCTTAACGGGTTGTATCAGTTATCAATCTCAAAAGACGGGAAGAAGCTTGTCTTCTCTACATTGTACAAAGGTTCTTATAATCTTTACCTATTGAGCAATCCGTTCGAAATAAAGCTTGATACGAACAAACTTATCCCGACAATTTTTATTTCGAGTCTGCACAGGAAAGAGACCATGCTGAATGAAGTTTCTGCCAATATCATTAGCCCTGTCGATTCGGTTCAAGTAGTTATAAAAGATACGACCGGAAATTACAATCCGAAAACAACAAACGTATACGGTGATTCAATACAAATCGATTTTAACAATTATGTATTCGGCGGAAATGATAACTTAAAAACCGGTACCGGAGATACCTTAAACAGCTATAAATTCAGGCTCGCGGATAACCTCGATAAAAACGGCGATTATAAAGTAAACAGGTACAAAATTACTTTTACTCCGGATATCGTCTACGCAAATGCCGGATATAGTACGTTATACGGCCTGCTGGGAACTACAGTACTCTCGTTCAGCGATATCTTGGGTAATTACAGATTAATAGGACAAACAAGTCTTCAGATTGACCTTAAGAACAGCGATTACGGCCTGGCTTTTTATTACCTGAAACAAAGACTTAATTACGGTATTGAAGGATTTCATACCGCAAGGTTCGTTTATTTAAATAGAGATTACGGAACCGCATTATATAGATTCAGAAATTACGGTGCCGTTATTTCCGCCAGTTATCCGTTAAATATGTTTTACCGTTTTGAAGCCGGATTAAGCTGGTTGAACGTGACGATGGAAAACCTGGATATACCCGGCGAATCTACCCAGGGTGCCAGCTACATAGTACCGACTATAAGCTTTATTCACGATAATTCTTTATGGGGATTTACTGCACCTATAGACGGAACAAGATACCGGTTCGATCTTATGGTTAATCCCGGAATAATAGATAAGAATTTAAGTTTTTATTCTTTCCTAGGAGATTACCGCACCTATTTCCGGTTCTGGGATTATTATGCGTTCGCATTCAGGTTTTCTTACGGATATTCTTGGGGAACAAATCCTCAAAGATTTTTCCTGGGAGGTATGGATAACTGGATAAACAGATCCTTTGCCACTACCAGCATTCCGTTAAATTCACCTACAGATTTTGCGTTCCTCACGGCCGCATTACCTCTCAGAGGCTACGATTATGCTGCCGAAATAGGTTCCAAATACGGACTGCTAAATATAGAACTCCGTTTTCCGCTTATACGCTACCTTGTTACCGGACCGCTGCCGCTTCTTTTCAGCAACATTATGGGAACAGCCTTTCTGGACGCTGGCTCTGCATGGAACAGCAACAAAGATCTTAGACTTTTCGGAAAAGATCAAAACAATCGTGTTATTACGAACGATATGCTGATAGGCACCGGCTTCGGCGCAAGAACATATCTGCTGTATTTTATTTTAAGATTTGATATCGGCTGGGCATACAATTTTAACAAATTTTCGAGTCCTAAATTCTACGTATCCTTGGGTACCGACTTCTGACCTGAGGTTTTTTTTCGATAATGAACCTGTATTGTTTTAATGAGATAAAAACAATGCAGGTTCTTTTTTAAAAATTATTTTGATGAAGAAGTAGAAGGTTTGCTGTCATTTTTTTTAGCCGCGGGTTTGCTCCCTGAATTTTTATAGTCCGTCTGGTAAAATCCGCTGCCTTTAAAAATAGGACCGGCTCCGGGGCCGATTAATCTTTTTACTTTTCCCCCGCATTTAGGGCACACACTAACAGGTTCCGAGCTCATTGATTGAAATAACTCAAATGAATGTCCGCAATCCAAACATTTATAATCGTACGTCGGCATAAATAACACCTTAAAAAATTAAAGAAGAAACTTAATGAAAAATTATAAAAATTTCTATAAATTAGGTCCTCTTGTTAACTATATTACATAAGAAATTATAAAACAGCAATTTATCAACCGTTGTAATTAAACTCTGCAAATATTCGTGAAAAAATTAATTATCCCTTTACTTCTTCTGCTAATCCTTCCAGGATGCCTAAATTATATTCAAGATATAAATCTTTATTCAGACGGTTCGGGTAAAATGCGAATCACATTCTGGACAAAGATGCCGGATAACGTAAGCTCGACAATACTGGCCAAAATAGGCATCTTTAATGCGGATTCCATCAGGAGCGAATTCTCTTCGAAATATACTCGAATAAATAAAATAAATGTTTATACGGACAGTGCCGACTCTACCACGCATGCCGTAGTGGAATTTTCGTTTACTCACATAGATTCATTAAACAAAATGAGAGCGTTCAGCGCTTCTAACTTTTCGTTAAAGGACGGCGCCGAAGGTCAGAAGATTTTTTCTCAATTTATTCCTCCGCTGGCAACCGGTTTCGGAATTAACAGCGGCGCTTTTCACGTAACTTATAAATATACTTTCGGGGGAGACATTATCTCCGATAATTCAACAGGACACGACGGCAGAATACTGATCTGGGATTATTCTCTGGCCGAAATTGGAGGCGGAAAAACAATATCAGTTACTTTCCGGCCTTTCAAATTGAAAGAAACACCGCCTTGGATTTATGCGCTTTCCGGATTGGTTTTGCTTATTGTTATCATATTTCTGTTCAAAAAGAAGAAAGATTGAGCCGGTTAAGTTTTTCTGACAGCAGGGTAGTAAATAAAAATAAAGGTTTATTGACATCAGAAATGGATTTAGTTATATTTTAAATCTGTTTATAAAGATTTTAGATAAAAGTGAATGATTATGGCCTCAAGTGATTATAAGATTTTTTCGGGGAGCTCAAATGTACAGTTAGCCGAAAAAATTGCCCAAAAGCTTGAAGCGCCATTGGGCAGCATTGAATTAAAAAGATTCAGCGACGGCGAAATTTGGGTTAAATTCGGCGAGAATATTAGAGGTTCGGATGTATTCATTGTACAATCCACCAATCCGCCGGCGGAAAACCTGATGGAACTTCTTATAATGGTTGATGCGGCTAAAAGAGCTTCCTCTAAAAGAATTACTGCTGTTGTACCTTATTTCGGTTATTCGCGACAGGACAGAAAGGATCAACCCAGGGTTTCGATTACAGCGAAACTGGTTGCAAATCTGATAACCATTGCGGGTGCCGACAGAGTAATGACTATGGACCTTCACGCCGCCCAAATTCAGGGATTTTTCGATATCCCGTTCGATCATCTGTACGGATCTTCAATTTTCAGCGGGTTATTCGACGGAGTAAGTGAAAATTTAGTAGTAGTTTCTCCCGATGTTGGGGGAATCAAAATAGCCAGATCTTATGCAAAAAGACTTCATGCCGATCTTGTCGTTATTGATAAGAGAAGACCGAAACAAAACCTCGCTGAAGTTGTGCATATCATCGGCGAAGTAAAAGATAAAGACGTTCTTCTGGTTGATGATTTGATTGACACGGCGGGTACCTTTGTGGGTGCTATAGATGCTTTGAAGGCCAAGGGTGCAAGAAATATTTACGGTGCGGTTACTCATCCTATTTTTTCGGGTGAAGCACTTGAGAGGCTTAATGACTCACGGCTTGAAAAACTATACGTATCTGATACAATACCGCTTAAAGCAAACGTCAACCCCGAGAAAATTTCAGTGATATCTGCTGCCGGAATTTTTGCCGAAGCAATTCGCAGAACATATAACAACGAATCAATTAGCTCGCTATTTGATATAGATAAAGGATAATATTAGTCTTTGGAGATACAATGGAGAAAGTAGTTCTAAAAGCAAACGTAAGAACAACAACAACTAAAAATTCCAATAATAGTCTTCGCAGGGAAGGCAGAGTGCCCGGAATATTTTATTCCAAACATTCTCAGCCCATATCGATAGACGTTTTGGAGAAAACGATTAAACCGTTTGTTTATACGTCGGAAACACACTTGATCTCATTACAGGTTAACGAAAATGAAGAGCATGAATGTGTAATAAAGGATGTTCAGTTTGATCCGGTAACAGATAAAATCATTCACTTCGACCTGCTCGGATTAACAGTAGGCGAGAAGTTCCAGTTGGAAGTACCGGTTCAGTACCACGGCAGTCCTGTCGGTGTAAAAGAAGGCGGAGTGCTTCAGATTTCATTGCACAAGCTGGAAATAGAGTGTTTACCGAAAGACATCCCGCAGCACATCGATTTGAATATACAAGACTTGAAGCTGGGCGACGCTATTCACGTATCGGATTTAAATATTGAAGGTATCACGGTCTTAAGTCCGGAAGATACTCTTTTAGTAGCGATTGTACATCCGAAAGCAGAGAAAGAAGCTACTGCCGAAGGCGCCGAAGAAGCACAAACAGAACCTGAAGTTGTCGGTAAAGCAAAAGAAGAAGAGTAATACTTTAAGATTGTGCGCGTAATTCTCGGCATAGGAAACCCCGGCAATCGTTATTTATATAACAGACATAACGTTGGTTTCATATTGTTAGATAAATTAGCAAGCAAATACTCACTTTCGTTTACTCCTTCAAAAGGGGATTATTACTTTTGTGAAGGGAAAATTGGCTCCGAAGAATTTTCCCTAATCAAACCTACCACTTATGTGAATAACTGCGGCATTGCCGCCTCTCAAGCAATTAATTTTTATGAGATTGATGTATCTGACTTTCTTGTGGTTTACGATGATCTTAATCTGGACTTTGCGAAAGTAAAATTAAAAGTAAAAGGAGGGGACGGCGGGCATAACGGCCTCAGTTCTATTATTTATCATCTTAATAACGACAGTTTTGCCAGGCTACGGTTAGGAATCGGCAGCGATTTTGAAAAAGGATTTATGGCTGATTATGTATTGACCGATTTTACTAAAGATGAATTGAAAGAACTCCAAAATACATTTAATTTAGGAATAAAATTATCCGAAGAATTCATTCAGGGCGGTGTTAAGCAACTGCTTGATGCCAATAGCAGATTCAGCCGATAGTTCCAATTTATATAGATATTATGCGGATTTTAAATAAGTTAAAATTGATTTAGTAGACTATCAACTTTCTTCATCATTTATTTTAGAAAAGGGAATTAAAAAAGGCCGCTCTTCTATTTGAGGAACGGCCTTTGAACTATAGATTACTTTTCAGTGGGTATTCTCATTCCATAGAATGAACGCCATACAAAGAACAATGCAATCAACAGGAAGATTACGCCGACGAACGGTGCAACATGCCTGAATGATGGAGTGATAGCAATTTCCATCGCTAGCAAACCGAACAAGGTTGTAAACTTGATAATCGGATTCAGAGAAACCGAAGATGTGTCCTTGTAAGGATCACCAACGGTGTCCCCAACTACTGTAGCATCATGCAGTGGAGTGCCTTTTTCTTTCAGATCAACCTCGACCAACTTTTTAGCATTATCCCAGGCGCCGCCGGCGTTAGCCATAAAGACAGCCTGAAACAGACCGAATGCAGCAATTGCAATCAGGTACGAAACAAACAGACTTACCGGCGCGTTGCTACTGGCAGGTGCTGAGAGGCAGGCAAAAGCCAGAGCGAAAGAAAAGATTGCGAAAAAGATGTTCCACATACCCTTCTGGGCATACTGGGTGCAGATCTTAACTACTTCTTTGGAACTTTCTTTTGCTGCCGTTTGACTGGCATTGTCGTCGAGATGGATATGTTGTTTTATGTAATCCACTGCCTTATATGCACCCGTTGTTACAGCCTGGATGGAAGCTCCGGTAAACCAGAAGATTACCGCGCCGCCTGCCATAAATCCAATAATGGTGTATGGGTTAAGCAAGTTGAGTATAGTTTCAGGTTCAACACCCAATGCTTGTTTAATTAGCAAGATCAAACTGAAAATTAAAGTGGTAGCGCCAACCACTGCCGTGGCGATCAGCACCGGTTTGGCGGTGGCTTTAAAAGTGTTGCCGGCTCCGTCGTTGGCTTCAAGGTAGTGCTTTGCCTTTTCGAAGTCAGGGTCGAAACCGAAATCATCATGAATCTCTTTTTGAATACCAGGGATAGTTTCAATCAGCGATAATTCATATATGGACTGGGCATTATCTGTTACTGGGCCGTAGCTGTCGACAGCAATAGTTACCGGACCCATACTTAGGAAACCGAAGGCAACAAGACCGAATGCGAATACTGCAGGATAGAGCATGGTTCCTGCAGGGAAGAAGGTGCTTGCCAAATAGCCTATGAACATAAGCAGCATAATTACCATGCCGATCCAGAAGGCGCTGAAATTACCTGCAACCAGACCGGAAAGGATGTTCAGCGAAGCGCCGCCCTCTCTCGAAGCCTTGACAACTTCTGCTACATGAGCTGATTTTGTACTGGTAAATATCTTAACGAATTCAGGAATCAAAGCAGCACCAAGAGTTCCGGAACTCATAATGATAGACATCAGAATCCAGAGATTTGGAATTTGGGCTCCAACATCGGAAGCCGGACCTATCTCGAAGTAGCTAACTATAAAAACGGCTATGATAGATATAATTGAAGCAAACCAAACCAGGCTTGAAAGCGGTTCTTCAAAATTAAAATCCTCCTTGCCGGAAAACCTGGCTCGGCTGACGGCTTTGTTGATGTAGAAAGCTCCTATGGAAGTAATGATCAGCACGATGCGAATTATAAATATCCATACCAGAAGGTGGGTTTGAAGTGCCGGCTGCACTGCCAGCACTATAAACGTAATCAGCGCAACCTGTGTAACACCGAATGTCTCAAAACCATCTGCTGTTGGTCCAACGCTATCGCCAGCGTTATCTCCTGTACAGTCAGCAATTACACCCGGGTTACGTGGATCATCCTCTTTAATTTTGAAAACAATCTTCATAAGGTCTGAACCGATATCGGCAATCTTGGTAAAGATACCGCCGGCAATACGCAATGCACTGGCACCGAGTGACTCTCCGATGGCAAAGCCAATAAAACTAGCGCCTGCCAAGTCCCGGGGAACAAACAGCAATATGATCAACATCATAATCAGTTCTATACAAACAAGAAATACCCCGACGCTCATACCGGCGTCGAGGGCTACATTCACAGTCTTTAACGGTTTACCTTCGAGCCCGGTGAAAGCAGTACGGGCATTGGCAAGGGTATTCATACGTATACCGTAGAATGCTACACTGAATGAGCCGAGAATTCCTAGCACAGTCCAGAGAAGTATAAGCAGCACGCCGCCGATGGCAATATGCGATAGTACACCGAAATAGAAAGCGCTGACAACGCCAATAATAATAAATAATGCAAACAAGAACTTGGCTTGTTGTCGAAGGTAGGTCTTACAAGTCTCGTAGATTGTGCCTGCAACTTCAAGCATAGATTTATGAGCAGGCATTTTCTTGACTCTCATAAACTGGTACAGGCCAAATAATATTCCAAGGATACAAACAACCAAGCCTAAGTACAACAAGTTGTTTTGATCTTGGGTAAGGGATGGAACAGCCAGATTAGATTCGTCTGCGAAAATTAATACCGGCGAAACCAAAGCAACTAACATGCCTAGTAATCCAACAGATATCAATTTCTTCATGAAAAAACCGCCTTTCCTTTTAAGATGATAAAATGATATATATATTTAATTCCCTTCTGAAAACCTATATTTTTGATTTATATAATTCTTGTCTAAGAGCGTAAAATAACTTTGAAGATTGCTTCAAAAATAATAAAAAAAAATTGTAAATTAGATTTTATAGAAAATATCTTGTTAAAAAAGTGAAAGCGCCAAAATTTCCCTTTTGAACAGGTTGGATGACGACCAGAGCGGTCTTGAGGGCTTTATTCCTTAATTCTTTAGCCAATCTGTGTTTTAAAATTTTTTTTGAAAACCCTTTTAAGTGGCGACCAGACGTCGCATGAAATTGTTAGCAGACACATGTTACACTTATTCCTTTTATTAAATACCCGCAGATTAACGTTGGGAGGCGGGATATTTAGTATGGATGTATAGGCAACAAATATTCGGAGATAAACTTAACAAATTGCGCTAGTAGTGTCAACTAAATTCAAACCTAATTACCCAAGAGAAAATAACCGTAGTTATATTTGTAATTCCAATTTTAATTAAATAAATTTATAGTTACTAATAAATAACATTTGTTAAATCCCTGCTCCCCCCGTTTTCAGGGAGGGGCCGCAAAGTCCGAAGGGAGGTGAAAGAATGAAGACTAATGTCTATGAGAGTGCTGCGATCATAAACGCTGCGCTTGACGATGAACAAATCGAATCCATTATTTCCCGTATCAAAGATACGATAGTTAATAACGGCGGGGAAATAAGAGAAGTAGAGAATTGGGGGAGAAAACGATTGGCCTACATGGTTAAGAAAAGCAAGATCGGTTATTATGCCATCTTTAGATTTAATGCTCCTTCAACGGTTGTTTCTAAACTGGAAAGGTTCTATCAACTAGACGAACAAATCCTTAGATATCTTACCATTACTTTAGACAACGATGCTCTCGAACATCTCGAAAAAGATAAATCAAATTCGACAATTACAGATACGGATAAAACTGCTAAAACGGCAGAACCTGTTGCAACCGTTCAAGAGAATGAAGAAAAATCAGATGAACATGATAAATAATTAACAAATTAAGACTAAGTATGGAGGAAAAACCATGGCCGATTTGAAAATGCCGGAAATTAACTACGTTATAGTTGCCGGAAATTTAACAAAAGATCCTGTTTTCAGGCAGACTACCAACAGTACTCCTGTCGTTAATTTTTCCATCGCATCAAACAGGAAATATAAGGACAGTTCCAATCAGTGGCAGGAGGACGTATGTTATGTGGGCATTGTAGCATGGAATAAATTGGCAGAGAGCTGTCGCGACCGGTTAAAAAAAGGTTCCGCCGTTCTTGTTGATGGCGAGTTGCAAAGCAGAAGTTGGAAATCGGAAGACGGTCATAACCGAAGTATTGTTGAGATTAAAGCCAGAAGAATTCAGTTCCTGAATAAAAGAGGTAAACTCAACGGTAATGAGGAAAATATCGAAAATCATAATGAAGACGTGGAAGTCTACTCCGATGATAGTGTTGATTACACCGAAGATTCGTTCGATAAATTTTTATCAAGCGAAGAATCGGATTTAATTAAGTAATTTGGTGATAAAATGAGAAAAGAAGTAAAAACTAAAAAAATATGTAAGTTTACCGAGAATAAGGTAAAATACATAGATTATAAAGACGTTAAACTGTTACAGCGGTATGTAACGGAACAGGGAAAGATAATTCCTAAGAGAATTACCGGAACCAGCTCCAAATATCAGAGACAATTATCGATTGCCATTAAACGTGCCAGGCATATGGCTCTGTTACCTTATGTATCAGACACTGTAAAATAGCATATTTGAGGAGATATAATGAAAGTAATTCTTAGACAAAATTATGAGACTCTCGGACAAATAGGCGACATTGTGGATGTTAAAAACGGTTATGCCAGAAATTTTTTAATCCCCCGTAAGATTGCTTACGGAGCGTTAAGAGGTAATATTCAAGCCCTGGAAGAAGAGAAAAAGAACGTTGCTAAACGCAGAAAACAAGAAATTGTAGCTGCCGAAAAGCTAGCTGCCGAACTAGAAAAAGTTTCGGTCACTATTCCTGTCCAGGTAGGTGAGGAAGACAAAATTTTTGGCTCGGTTACAAATCAAATGATTGCCGATGCCCTTAAAGAAAAAGGTTATGAAATCGATAGAAGAAAAATCGAGATTGAAGAACCAATTAAATCTTTGGGTATTTATGGTATCAGCATCAAGCTTCACGCAAGCGTTAATGCTAATATAAAAGTCTGGGTTGTCAGAGAATAGTCTTTGTTAAATTGTAAAAAAAAAGGAAAGCAAACTGCTTTCCTTTTTTTATTTTAAAATTTTAAGGTACCTTATCTTACTTTTATTTTCTTATCCCGTACTAGTTTCGCAACATTTGCGGTGCCGTTTTTTGAAATTCCTTTTATGGCTTTAGCCGACAGTTTTAAGGTAACAAATCTATTTAATTCCTGTACCCAAATTCTCTTTTTCTGGAGATTGGGCAAAAATCTCCTTTTGCTTCTATTGTGAGCATGCGAGACGTTATTCCCTGTTATCGGACCGATTCCGGACACTTGACATCTTCTAGCCATTTATATCTCCTTAAAAACTTCCCTACATTTAAAATTTGAATTTCTAATATAATAAAAATTCCAGGAAAAAATAGCCTATTTAAAAATATTTTTTTAAAAATTAATTGTGAGAATTAATATAACTTAATATTTGTTATTGACAATGATTATTTCATTCTTATCTTACAACTAAGTTTTCTACCAATCTTTAAAAAGGAGTATACTACAAATTTGGCTTATCATACCTTCTCATCGTAAATCGAATATAATGATCTAATGAAAGGAAGTTTATATGGAGTATTACGAATTGCATCATGAAAGTCCTCAATTGCGTTATATAAATAAGGCTGTTGAAATTCTGCGGAATGGGGGAGTAATAATTTATCCGACCGATACTGTTTACGGAATAGGTTGCGATATATTTAATAAAGAAGCTCTCGAACGTATCTTTTCTATAAAAAACGACAATAACGAAAAACTTCTTAGCTTTGTTTGCTCGGATTTAAAAGACATTTCGAATTACGCGAAAGTTTCAGATTACGCTTATAGAACAATGAAGCATTTACTCCCGGGACCATACACATTTATTCTTCCGGCTGCGAAATTGGTACCTAAAAAACTATGGAGCAAAAGAAAAACGGTCGGTATCAGAATGCCCAATCATGCGGTAACATTAAGCCTTGTAAAAGAACTGGGCCATCCTATAATCAGTACAAGCACTACAAACAGGAAAGGGGAAATTCTCATAGATCCGTTCGAAATTAAAAATATTTTCAACTCACAGGTAGATTTAATGCTTGCTTCCGGCAGCATTTCGGGGGATCCGTCAAGTGTAATTGATTTAAGTATGAGTGAACCTGAAGTTATCCGTGAAGGTGCCGGCGACATCAGCATGTTTGTTTAATATATTCTTAATTGTAATAAAGCTGTCTTGAAAAATTAACCGCAATTTGTGCGGAAATACTTATAATCGCCTCAAATTTATAATTACTTTTTTTAAGACAGCTTCAATATATTAACTCTTTCTATGAATTACAGTAGATGAGGCCTGCGCTTGAGTAGAAAGTATTATTTCATTGATGTTTACATGCTCTGGTCTGGTTGCGCAGAAAAGTACAGCGCTTGCAACATCTTCAGGAGAAAGCGGTTTTACACCTTCATAAACCTTTTCGGCCTTTTCCTTGTCGCCCGAAAATCTAACCTCGCTGAATTCGGTATATACCATACCCGGATCTACGGTACTTACTTTTATATTCTTGTCGACAACATCGAGTCTGATTGATTGAGTAAGAGCGTTAACAGCAAATTTGGTCGCGCAATAAACGTTGCCGTTCGTATATACTTGATGACCCGCAGTTGAACCGATATTAATTATATGGCCTTTTCTTCTTACAACCATTCCGGGAAGAATGGTTCTTGTTACATAGAGCAGACCTTTAACGTTGGTGTCTATCATTTCATTCCAATCTTCTATATTTCCCTCGTATAATTTTTCAAATCCGCGCGCAAGTCCGGCGTTATTAATTAATAAGTCAATTAATTTCCATTCCGAAGGCAGTTCACCAATCATTTTCTGAACCTTTGAATAATCTCTAACGTCCATCTCAAGGACTTTGATTTTTACTGAATATTTTTTCTTGAGATTTTCGGCAAGAACCTCGAGTCGTTCCGAACGTCTGGCAGCTAAAATAAGATCGGCTTTTTCACTCGCGAATTCTTCGGCACATGCTTTACCTATGCCTGAGGAAGCCCCGGTAATAAATACGATCTTTCCGGATAAATTCTCCATTACATTTTCCTTATGATTAATTTTTTTTCATGATTACGGGTATTACTCTTTTTATTCTTTTGGTAATAAGGTTAATATATCCGAGAAGAAGAAGCATAAACATAAAAAGATATAATAATTTCTTGTCGTAATTCAGCTCTCCGTGCGAAAAAAATGTTGTCCATTCTCCTGATAACGGGACTTTAAACAACAATGAAAAAACTCCCATTATTACCGAAAGAATTAAATATCCCGCGTTAATTAATAGATAAATTATTAGTATGCTCTTTGTGTTATTGTTTGCTGTTTTTGACAAAAGCCAAAATGCAGATTCAATAAGAATAATACTGGCTATAAACGGCGATAAAATTATTAGTGTGTGTACAACCGGACCTGACTTTGCCGTATCTATGACGCTTACATGCAGACTGATACCGGAAAATACAAGTTTACTGCTTACATCCAGAATCAATGTTAATGCGAACTTAAACAATTGATTTAAAAAAAGAATCGACGCAAAGCTAATAAGCAGCGAAGAAATTATTACGGCAGGTTTTTTCATTACCGGTTCTTTATACTTTTTGATTTAACATGATAAATATATAAAAGTCCGGGAGTTTTAGAAAACAGCTTGGCTTTAATTTAAATTTTATTTTTATCAACGCTATTTGATAATTGATGAAAAAATGGCGGTTAGAAAATGCCTGCTATAGAGAAGCCGCATTTAGGGCAGTGTCCCCCGGATAATTTATTAGTATAAACAGAATGCCAGTCTCTTTGTATCAATGACATTCCGCATCCGGGGCAGTAGGTTGTTTGCCCTTCCGGATAGTGAACGTTCCCGGTATAAGTGTATTTTATCCCTGATGATATTGAAATTTCTCTTGCGGCTTCCACAGTTTCCAAGGGTGTTCTTTCTTTATTTTTCATTTTAAAATCCGGATGAAATGCCGTAAAATGTAATGGAACGGAATCTCCCAGATTATTCAATATCCAGTCGCACTCTTTTTTTATTTCGTCAGGTGAATCATTTTCACCGGGAATTAATAATGTTGTAATTTCAAACCAAACCCCGGTTTCTTTTTTAAGCCAGACCAGAGTATCAAGCACATCATTTAAATGTGAAAATGTAAGTTTGAAATAAAATCTCTCCGTGAATCCTTTTAAATCTACATTTGCGGCGTCAATATATTTATATACGTCCTTCCTAGCTTCTTTATCTATATAACCTGCGGTTACCATTACGGTTTTGATGCCTTCCTGGCGAGCGAGTTTGGAAATATCAATTACATATTCTCCGAATATCGTCGGATCGTTATATGTAAATGCGATTGACTGTACTTTATTGTATTTGGCAATACTTATTACATCCTCAGGCGAGGCTCCGGTAGAATTGAGATCATCGAGTTTGGCTTTGCTTATTGACCAGTTTTGACAGAATTTGCATCCCAAGTTACAGCCGGCAGTTCCGAAGCTTAAAATCTTCGAACCGGGCAGAAAATGATTTAAAGGCTTTTTCTCAACCGGATCTATTGCAAAACCGGTGGGCTTTCCGTATCCAATGGAATATAATTTCCCGCTGTGGTTTTGTCTAATATAGCAAAATCCCGCCTGTCCCTCGCCTATTTTACAATAGCGGGGACAGAGAGTACAAAGGATTTTATTTTTTTCGGCAGGTTCCCACCATTTTGCCAATTTCATGTTTGTTGTATTCATAACCACGTGATCTTTGTCTTTCCTGTCTTATTCTCGTTCCGTAAAACTTAGTTATTCGCGCCGGACAGAATAAAATATAAAATTTGAAAACAGAGAATAGATCGATCCTTTATTATCAAAATATTTTCTTCTTCGTAATAAGATAAAATACAGGGCATGAATATGAAAGACAATATTACGGTATTATGTTACATCAAATAGCTTCGAATCTCAACCAGTTTGCCCTGCTTTTTTCCGAGTAAGGCGCCCCGGCGGTAAAGACGACTATATCGCCTTCTTTAACCAGATCGTTTTCTATAATCAGCTTTTTTGCTCTATCAATTGCTATATGCTCTTTATCGATTTCTTCCATGTACACAGAAGTTACGCCCCATCTTAGACAAAGATTATTTATGGTTTCATGACTATTTGAAATCGCGATTATTTTAGACTTTGGACGGTACTTGGAAAGATTTCGGGCAGTTCTTCCTTTATAAGTAAACACAACAATAGCTGCCGCATCAATCTGTTTACTTATTATAGCAATTGCTCTGCCAACGGAGTCAAATAAATTTTCTTCAACATTTGCAGGTATTTCCAGGTTTTTATCGTGAATCGGAGGAAGGTATTGTTCTGCCTTCTTTACAATTTTGTTCATCGTTTCCACAACAAGTACCGGATATTTTCCTACGGAAGTTTCGCCGCTCAGCATAACCGCATCAGAGCCGTCAAGTACTGCATTTGCTACATCCGAAGCTTCCGCTCTTGTTGGTATCGGATTATGTATCATCGAATCGAGCATTTGAGTTGCTGTAATAACAAGCTTACCGACCGAGTTGCAGCGCTTGATAATATTCTTCTGAATCATAGGAACTTCCTGCGGAGGTAACTCTACGCCCAGATCGCCGCGGGCCACCATTATTCCGTCTGAAGCTTTTAGAATTTCTTCAAAATTGTCTATTGCTTCTTTTTTTTCAATCTTGGCAATAATCGGTTTTTCAAAGCCTTTTTCCTTTAGCCATTTTCTCAGACCTGTGATGTCATTTGCTGACCTTACAAAAGAAAGCGCTATGTAGTCTATCCTATATTGAAGCGCGAATTCGAGGTCTCGGTAATCCTTTTCGGTAACGGAAGGAGTCGATAAATTCATGCCGGGAAGGTTCATTCCTTTTTTAGGTTTTAAGGTACCTCCGTTTTCTATTACGCATATTATCGATTTATCTTTCTTCTCAACGATCTTCAATCTAAGCATCCCGTCGTCAATTAATATTTGCTCTCCAATTTTTGAGTCTCTCGGCAAAGGTCCATAAGAAGTTGAAATAAGATCCTTAGTTCCTATTACTTTTTCGGTAGTAATTTCAATATACTCGCCGTCTTTTATTTCGATTTCGGGTTCCGAAAGTTCACCGATCCTGATTTTCGGCCCCTGAAGATCCATTAATATTGAAATCGGTGTACCTTCTTCGGAACAGGCGGTTTCAATTTCTTCAAATAAATTTGCGAAAGCATTATAATTGCTGTGCGAAAAATTTAATCTGACACTATCCATTCCGGCAAACATAAGGTTCTTAATCATTTTTGAAGAATTCGTTGCAGGTCCGAGTGTACAAAGTATTTTTGTTTTTGCGAAAGTTTCTGAAAGTCTTTTATTCATTTCCTTTTCTTCTTTGTTGGTATCTTATTATTAATAATTTTATTTACTTTTGATTTAGCATAAAGATCTTTAATCTTTTTCTCAACAAGATCAAACACGCTGTCTGACTCATAATTGCCGCTCCGGATGCGCTTGCCGGCATTAACGCCCGTTAATATTTGAATCCCTTCCTGTACCGTAGAAATGGAATAAATATGGAATTTATTATTTTTAACAGATTCTATAACGTCTTCTCTTAGCATAAGTTCCTTTACGTTTTGAAAAGGAATTATTACTCCCTGTGTACCTGTAAGACCGCGGTCTTTGCAGACATCGAAAAATCCTTCGATCTTTTCGTTAACACCTCCAATAGGCTGAACGTCTCCTTTTTGATTCAAAGAACCTGTTACCGCGAGATTCTGTTTTATTGGAATTCCTGATAATGTAGACAGCAAGGCAAAAATTTCCGCGCATGACGCGCTGTCGCCGTCAACCGTACCATAAGACTGTTCGAATACAAGGTTGGCATTAAAAGATAACGGAAGATTCTGGCCGAATGTTTCTCTGAAGTAACCCGATATAATCAGAACTCCTTTATTGTAATGGCGGCCGCTCATTCCGGCTTCGCGTTCAACGTTTATAATGCTGCCGTTGCCCAGCGAAACAGTGGCAGTGATACGTGTCGGTCTTCCGAACGAATAAAAATCAGCATCATAAACTGCCAGGCCGTTTATCTGGCCCAGTCTCTTTCCTTCGGTATCTATAAGTACCATTCCTTCTTCGATCATATCGTTTACTTTTGATTCCAGAAGTCCGTGTCTTTCTCTGGCAAACTGATAAGCTTTTTTTACGTGGGCCGCCGATACGATATTAAACCCGTCATCGGCCGCCCAGAAGTTTGCTTCCCTCGCCAGGTCGGCAATCTGTGAGAATCTTGCAGTCAATTTATATTTGCTTCCTGCAAACTTGGCTCCCAGTTCTATAAGTGCCGCAATAGCAGTTTTGTCAAATTCGAAAAGATTCTCTTCTTTAATTAATTTTTTAATTACCCTGGCATACTCAATCAGTACTTCGTCAGTACGTTTTATTTCATAATCGAAGTCGGCTTTTATTTTGAATATCTTTTTGAAATCGTCTTCATATGTTGCAAGCATTGAATATATATAATCATTTCCAATCAGAATAATTTTAGTGTCGATGTCAATCGGTTCCGGTTTTAAACTGGTAGGTGCAACTTGAAGCATGTAGTGCGAATCTTGGATCTCGAGTTTCCTGTATGTCAGTACTCTCTTTAAGTTACGCCATACAACAGGTTCTTCGAATAAGTGTTTTACATTGAGTACAAGATATCCGCCGTTTGCCCGAAGCAGAGAACCTGCTTTTATTTTTGTAAAATCGCTGTACCACCCACCGCGGCCGTCGTATATTTTTTCTATCGTACCGAAAAGATTTACATAATTTGGTGAGGTCTCTATTACTACCGGACAGCTTATTGTTTCACTGTTATCCAGAATTATATTTACTTCATATTCTTTAAAGTAATCGATTTGAAATCCCTCGGGCGATACTTCGCCTTCCGGTTTAACTCCCTTAAAAACCTGTATACCGTCAAGTATATTATTTTCTACTTCGTTTAAGTATCCCAGGGTTTTACCCTCATTATATTTTTCGCGAAGGTTTTCCAATACGCCTTTAACAACTACTTCCGCAGTTTCTCTTTCAAGCTTATTAAGTTTTTCCTGGAACTCCTGACTTAACTTCAGGCCCTTTCTGAAGAGAATATGAAGATCCTGCTGATACGAATTATATTTTTTTATAATTTCTTTAGCGTTTCCTTCTGTTATCTTTCCCTGCTTAACAAGTTCTTCAAGCTGATATATCGGAACAGGTTTCTGATCGATAACCGGAAAAATATCCGGTCTTGCTACTTCGCCTACTTTTACCTGGCCTAATGAAAAATTTTCGGTTTTTAATTTTGTATCGAACGTCCCCATCAGATCCTGTTCTTTTTCATTATAATGAGTTACAATTTTTTTCTTCCTGTTTATATACGTATCGCTGTCTAAAGTCTGAGGAATTTTTGTCTTTAAAATATCTATGGTTGATGACATATCTTGCCGGAATAGTTTAGCTTTTCCGACAGGAAACTTTAGCAGGACAGGTCTGTCGCTGTCCTTAAAATTATTTACATAAGCATAATCATAAAGAGGCGGGCAATTACCGCTTATTGTCTCCAGCATTTTTTTTACAGTAGTTGCTTTCCCGGTGCCTGAAAGCCCGGCAATAAAAATATTATATCCAGGACTTCTAAGATCAACACCTAATTTAATTGCTTTTAAAGCACGCTCCTGACCGAGAATACCTTCAATCGGTTCAAGATCGTCAGTTGAATCAAATGCAAAATCTTCCGGATTGCATTGCCATCTTAAATCTTCAGCTTTTAGTTCTTTTGGTTTTGGAGCCTTGGAATACGCCATGTATTATCCGTTAATTGTTGATTGATGTGTAATGTTACTTAAGCAGAAAATTATGCCGCCCTTTATTTCCTTGGTCACGGATCAAACGGAGAGTTGTCAAAAACACATATTTCCGTAACTTCAGTTACTTTATAAATTTATTGTTTAAATTTTCACAAGGTAAAATCTAATTATTAAAACTAAAATTACAAAATAGATGAGATGTTTCACACAATTTTTTTATAAATTCGTGTTTGATTAAAATAGATATACACAACAACGGAATTATTATGAGTGATATATTAACCGCAAGATCGTACTTCCCGTATTTAAATACCGGCAGGATATATTTTAACCATGCTTCAACAGGTCCCATTTCAACTAGGGTTCGCGATATTTTACATGAAATTATTTTAGAAAAAAGCGAAACCGACATAGATAACTTTCAGAAATTTATGCAGGCTTCGTCGGAAACCAAAACTTTGCTTGGGGAAATGATTAATTGTCAGGCGGAAAGAATTGCATTTGTTGACAATACCACTAACGGAATAAATATACTTGCCCAGGGAATAAGCTGGAAACGCGGAGACCGGATATTATTAAATGATCTGGAGTTTCCCGCAAATGTTTATCCTTTCATGAATCTTAAGAAAGAAGGAGTGGAAATTGATATAATAAAATCGCGTGACGGTATAGTACCATCGGAAGATATTATTGCCGGAATAAAACCGGAGACTAAACTTATCTCCGTAAGTCAGGTTCAATTTTTAACAGGGTACAGAGCCGATCTCGATAAAATCGGAAAGGTATGTAAAGAAAAGAAAATAATCTTTTCCGTAGATGCGATACAGGGACTGGGCGCGGTACGATTAGATGTGGAAGCTCAAAATATAGATTTTATTTCCTCAGGATCGCAGAAATGGCTGCTCGGGCTGCAGGGATTGGGTTTTATTTATTTATCTGAGGAATTGCAAAGCAAAATTAATCCGAAGTATGTCGGATGGCTTTCGGTTGAAGATGCCTGGAATTTATTGGATTATAATTTAAAACTTAAAAGTACAGCGGAATGTTTTCAGTCGGGAACACTTAACACTTTCGGTATTTTCGCTCTTAACGAATCTCTTAAATTTTTTAAAGAGATTCGGAGCGGATTTTATCGAAAATCGTGTCCTTGATAATTCTTCTTATTTAATAAAAAAACTGGAAGAAATAGGATTGGAGCCCGTATTAAGAAACGTGCCTAAAACCAATTTGGGCGGTATCGTAAGCTTTAAACATCCGGAATCAAAGAAGATCTTCGATAGTCTTCATAAAAACGATATAATATGTGCCGTAAGGGAGGGGATGGTTAGGCTTTCCCCGCATTTTTATAATATCAATGACGAATCTGATAAAGTTATTGAAGTTCTCTCATCTATGTAGAAATAAAATTTAATTGATGATATTTAAATAATAATTTATAAATTAAATAAGCATATTAAAAAAATAGATATTAATATTTCATAATAACGGAATGATCCGGCGAAAAACTTTGGGAGAATTATTATGGGTAAATTAAAATATTTCTTATTATTAACTGCAGTTTCATTTTTCTTTGCGAGCAGTGTTAATTTGCTTGCCCAACAGACAAAAAAAATGAATAATAAAAATACCAAACAGGAAAACAATGTACCTGATTGGAATAAAAAAGTAAGGATTAGTCCCAAAGCGGAGGTTAAGCAAACAATCGGTTTAACTGACGTTACTATATCCTACAGCAGACCCGGAGTTAAAAACCGGAAAATTTGGGGCGGACTGGTGCCTTATAATAAAGTTTGGCGTGCCGGGGCAAATGAAGCTACTAAAATTACTTTCAGTACCGATGTAACTGTTAACGGCAAAAAACTGCCTGCCGGATCTTACGGTTTTTTTGTTATACCTACCCCAAAAGAATGGACTGTTATTTTTAACAAAGTTGCCGATCAATGGGGCGCATTTCAATACAACGAAGCCGAAGACGCATACCGTTTTAAGGTTATGCCGAAAACAACAGCTTTTGAGGAATGGCTTGAATATACATTTTCGGATATGAAAGTTGATGCCAAAGGAAATAACAGTGCGGTAATTAATTTGATTGGGGGAAATTAAAATTGCCGTTTACGATTGAAACAGCATTAGAAATATTTAATTCAAACAATCCCCCACGTAGAGACGCATACGCGAATGCATCTCTACGTGAATACGGTTAATTTAATAATTTTTAATAATTCCCCGGTTTTTTCCTCCATCAATTTGATGTCGTTTTTGCTTTCGACATTTAATCTTAATATAGGTTCGGTATTCGACATCCTTAAATTGAATCTCCATTTATCGTATTCAACACTTAATCCGTCAAGATGATCAGCTTTGCCGCCGGAATATTTTTTCTCTATTTCTTTTATTTTGGCTGCCGGATCGTCTATTTTTGTATTTATCTCGCCCGAGCATGGATATGTTTCAATCATTTCTTCGACAAGTTTGGATAACGGTTTATTCTCTTCCGACATTAACTGCATGATTAAGAAGGAAAGGGATCATGCCGCTGTCCGAGTAAGAATTTTCTCTAAAATAATGATGTGCAGACATTTCACCGCCGTACACGGCATTAACTTCTCTCATCTTTTCTTTTATGAAAGCATGGCCGCTTTTAGAAACTACGGCTTTGCCGCCGCTTTGTTTTACAATTTCAACTGTGTTCCAAATTAATCTTGGATCGTGAACAATGCTTTCTCCCGGATTTTTTTTCAAAATGGATTTTGCCAATAATCCTACGATATAATATCCTTCTATAAAATTTCCTTTTTCATCGAAGAAAAAACAGCGGTCGTAATCACCGTCCCAGGCAACACCCAGATCAGCTTTTTTAGAATGAATTTCGTCTATAGTAGTCTTCCTGTTTTCTGTTAACAAAGGATTCGGAACGCCGTTAGGAAAATCCGAATCAGGTTCAAAAAATATTTTTATCATATTAATAGGAAGAGAAGGTTCAATTTTTTCCAATGCCGGGCCGACGCATCCGTTACCGGCATTAACAACTACATTAAAAGGTTTTAATTTATCTTTATCATAAAACTTTTTCAGATTGGAAATAAAATCATTCATAACATCCTTTTGTGTAATGTTTCCGGTTTTATCGACATTCTTTTTCAAATCATCTTTTAAAATGATTTTTTCAATATCATTAATCCGGAATCATAACCAACCGGAACGGAATCTTTCTTGACAAATTTCATCCCGTTATATTCTTTGGGATTATGACTGGCTGTAATCATTATACCGCCGTCGGCATCCAAAGCGGATGTGGAATAGTAGATCATTTCTGTTCCGCATAATCCGATATCGATAACATCTGCTCCGTTTTCATTTAACCCTTTTGCTAGAGCCGCAGATAATTCTTCGGAGGATTTTCTTATATCATGTCCGATAACTATTTTTTTTGCGTTCAGGAATTTTGCATAAACTAAACCTATTTTATATGCTAGGTCAGTATTAAGTTCCTCCGGAACCTTTCCTCTAATATCATAAGCCTTAAAACAATTTATTTTGTCCATCCTGCATTTTCTCCGTTTTTATGGGTTAAAGAAAAATCCGTCGTAGATTAAATTATGAGTTTTTTTATTTTAGTGCCGGACTTAATTTTACACCCTAAAATATATAAAAATTTTCAACCTATTCAATAATTAAGCGAATCATAAAAGAGAATTATTTTTCAATAGACTTTTTATACAGAAGATATTATGTTAACTGATCAAAAATTGTGGGAGAGAGTTATCGCTACTAAAAATACTGTACAATGGCACTTCGCAAAATGCAATAATTCAAGATGCAACGCCATTTTCCTGGTGAATCCTGATGAAACACCCGGTGAATTGGGGTTTATTTGTCCGGATTGCAGCGCAAAAACCACTACGTCGCATATTGTTCAATGCTCGAGTTGCAAGACAATCTTAAATTTTGTTAGAGCTACTCCGAGTGAAGAAAAGGTGGTTTTCAGTGTTCCTAAATGTTCACATTGCGTAGGTACGATTGAAGATGAATGGGAAATTGAACCTTTATATCAGCCTGATTCATATATTTAACTTTACCTAAAGTAAAAGAGAACACGCAATCTTCATTATTGTCGCCGGCTATTAAGTTAAAATGCACTTATTTTATTATTCCTTGTGAGGGAATAATTTAATAAGTGCAGGCGAAGCGGTGTAATATATTTAATTGTTAAACCTTTCAAAATTTCCAGTCTCAAAGATTGAATTAATTCTGATAAACGGCTTCATTTTATGATGAATCTCTTGTCACATTATTCGACTCAAGTTAATTTTAGCAACTTTTAAAAGTTTAATTTTTTATAAATTAAAATACATTTTTAGATTTATAGATTTCAACTATTTTAATGCGCCTTCTTCCGAATATATTATTTTTTATTATCAAATAAACAATTTTTATAACGGCTATTGTATCTTTTACAATAGCTTTTTTATTTAATTACAATAAAAGGGCTCGTAATGGGAAATATTCGTAGCAAATCCGGTTTGCTGATTGCCGTGTTATTCACACTGGCTTTTTTTGCCGGATGCTCTTCGACTGAGCAAATGAATCAGGTAAGTAAAGCTAAAACCAGCAATTATGCCTGGTTAAATTTAGACACTGTTAAAGCCGGTAGGTTCGATACCGGAAAAATGTGGACATTTGATTATCCTCCTGTAAAGTATTTTGAAAAAGAATATAATTTTAAACCTACCGAAGAATGGCTAAATAATGTTCGTATGTCTGCCCTGAGATTCGCGAATTATTGCTCTGCTTCATTTGTATCTGCGGACGGATTAGTCATGACAAACCATCATTGCGGCAGGGAAAGCGTTGCCGAAGTTACTAAACCCGGAGAAGATTTATTCGATAACGGATTTTATGCTCCTACGCTTGCTGACGAAAGACCCGTTCCCGGATTATATGTAGATCAGTTAGTTTTAATTAAAGATGTAACAAAAGATATTCAGTCGGCAATTGATAAAGGTACGACACCCGAAGAAAAATTAGTGAACAAACAAAAAGCTATCGACGATCTGGAGAAAAACGAAGGCGAGAAAACCGGGTTAAGAATTCAAATAGTCTCGCTTTATAACGGCGGACGATATTCCGAATACGGTTATAAAAGATATAATGATGTAAGATTGGTTTTTTCACCAGAAGCATCTCTGGGATATTTCGGCGGTGATTATGATAATTTTACTTATCCCAGGATATGATCTCGATTGTAATTTCTTCAGAGTTTACGAAGACGGAAAGCCTTTAAAAACCGACCATTATTTCAAATGGAGCCCGGACGGTGCTGAGCCGGGAGAACCTGTATTTGTTGTCGGCAATCCCTGGTCATACCGATAGACTTAAAACCGTCGCACAGCTTCAATATATGAGAGATGTTCAATATCCCCGTACTTTGGATGTATTAAACGAACTGGTAAATGTATACAGCAAATCAATTGAAGAACATCCGGAAAGAAAATCCGAATTGCAGAACCGCTTATTTATGTTTTCGAATTCATTGAAAGCTTATACCGGAATGCTTAAAGGTTTACGCGATCCTATTCTAATGCAGAAAAAAATTGACTTTGAAAATAATTTTAAAGCTGCAGTTAATGCCGACAGCAAGCTTAAAGCCGAATACGGAGACCTTTGGGGTAAAATAGCCGGCACTCAAAATCAATTAAAAGCAATATCCAATAAAGCATATGCACTTAGTTTTAATCCTTATACAAGTTCCGAATATTTCATAATTGCTCAAGATGTTATAGATCTGGCGGATCAATTAAAGGTTCCGGTAAATGAACGGGCTGATGCCTATAAAGGGGCGGGACTTGATTCAACCATTAACGGATTGATACCTGCCAAAATACACCCTGAAATAAGCAGGGAATTATTAAAAGGTCAGATTGATAGAATGTATATGTACCTGGGAGCAGATGATCCGGTATTAAAGAAGGTTACAGACGGAAAGACGGGCTACGCCGCCGCTGATTATATGATTAATAATTCATTCCTTACATCGACCGATAAATTAAAGCCGGTAATAGAAAAAGGACCCAACGCCATATTGAATTCTGATGATCCGTTTGTTTATTTCATAACTCATACAGATTCTCTAAAAGAAGAATTGCAGTCAAAAATTAAGGCAATTACTTCGAGCGAAGATAATTATACTCAGGAATTAGGGAGGGCCTTGTTCGATGTTTACGGCACTTCGATTCCGCCCGACGCAACTTTTACATTGCGTATATCTGACGGTGTTGTAAAAGGTTTTCCGTACAACGGTACGATAGCTCCGCCAGTTACTACATTTTACGGGTTATATAACAGGTATTACTCATTCGGTAAAAAATATCCTTGGAATCTTCCCAAAAGATGGGTAAATCCTCCTGCCGATTTCAAATTAGAAACGCCGATGGATTTTGTATCTACAAACGATATTATCGGCGGAAATTCCGGTAGCCCTGTAATCAATGAAAAAGCGCAAATTGTCGGTTTGGCATTCGACGGAAACATCCAAAGTCTTCCTGGTAATTTTATTTTTACAACAGATGAGAACCGGACTGTTGCTGTACACTCGGCTGGAATGCTTGAAGCAATAAAAGATATGTATAAAGCAAAACGCTTAAGTGATGAATTGCAGAATGGCGAGATAATGCCCGAAGATACTACATCAGCAAATTAAATGATTGTCTGCAGTTAGGTTTATTATATATAAGTGAATTAAGATTATTATTTAAAACAATGAGGCTGTTCCCAAAATAAATTATAAACTTATTGTCTCGGATTCTTTGCGGCTTATGATTTTATATAAGAATTTCCATTTGTAGTGAAATCTGTGGGCACTAAGAATATTATATTAAAAATTATTTTGGGACAGCCGCTTTTTTTATCCGTCTACTTTGCTGTGAAAGCTGAAATATTAAAACTGATATTTAATTTGAAGATATACAGATAAGTATTGAACATTTGTATTGGTGAATGTCAGTCCGTATTCGCCGCCTACCCCTGCCAGAATACCGCTGTTAGAATCACCCGTAAAATCTAACCCGCCTAAAATTGAAAATGCAACTCCGGCATCCCATTTGTTAAGGTTATCGAAAGTACGGTCATTCAGAATCAGAGGGCCGATACCCCCTTCAAAAAATATATTGCCTTGCCAGTAGTTTGAATAAATTTCCTTTAGAGAAAACCCTTTCAAATAAGGGCTGTATCTTCCCGGGTTTTGCGGTAGAAGAACGTTAATATCCGTAACATAAATAAAACTTACTCTTGATGATAAACCTTTTATGAAAGGCACTCTGAAATCAATAAATATCGAACTGCTGAAGCTTCCCTGACTCGGAAGGTTCCCCTGTATTGTCCCTCCGCCGAGATGAGCACCGATACCGAAGGATTGCTGCGAATAAATGTTTTGCGAACCGATCAGGATAATTGAGAAAAGAGAAATTAAAATGTATCTTTTTATAATATTATTCATCCAATTATCTCGTTGGTAAGTAAAAAAAATTATTATACTTGAAAATAATAAAAAGAAAGTTATAATATTCGACAAATTTATTATTTAAAATTTAATTTCATTATTTTTACACCTCACGTTTAATTTAAACAGGAAATTATTAAATGGTCAGAACATCCGATATAAAATTCACAATAGAATTGGACGATAAAAAAATTCCTAAAAAGATCGAGTGGGAAGCCACCGATGCAGGGTTCGACGGGAAAAAGCCATGTACTTCAATTATGATTTCATTGTGGGATAAAGAAGAAAAATCAACTTTAGGTATAGATTTATGGACAAAAGAAATGCTGGTTGAAGATATGAATGCACATTTCTATCAAACACTTCAGAAAATGGCGGATACTTATATTAAGGCAACCAATAATAACGAGATTGCCCGGATGCTTGCAGATTTCAGTACCGAATTTGCAAACCGTTTGGGATTATTAAAGAAAGTAAAATAACTTAAAAAATATTTTCACCTTTTTCTTCAATCCTTTGTTTCTCGGCTTTAAATACTTTCATTAAAAAGAAAAGTGACGGAAAAATAATTAAAGATCCGAAAATAAGAGCTAACGCAAGATATTGCAATGTTATTTCAGGAGCCGCCGAATTATAAAAAGTTAAATTTGTTCCGTCTTTCAGTCTGACCAAGGTAGGAAAATATACCGCATAAAAAGCAGCCAGAATAAAAAATAACTGAGCACCTACCAAAATTCTTGACGGCCATTTGGAACCTTTGCTTACTGCCTTCCAAACAAAAGGCAACGTAATTGTGGCAATTACAATTGAAGCCAGACTTAAATTATTTCCGATAAAACTTTCAAAGAAATTTATCTCCTCTACTAAAGAGAACACAAATACCAATCCTCCGCTTAATACGGTTGCAATAATGGCCCGTTTAGATTTTCCGATGAAAATTTTTATGATTTCATTATCTTTAGATTCACTTATCAAAAAAACTGCAGCGATATATGAAAACACAGATACAACAAAAATTCCGGTTGCTACCGAGAATAAATTAAACCACGGCGCAATGTAACCCTCATAAAATGATGCCGGAGCGGTTGTAATTTTTCCTGAAATTAATGCTCCAACCACCAATCCGAAAAAGAAGGGTACTACTAAACTCGAATATTGAAATACTTTTGAATAGACTTCCTGCGAGCCGTCTTTTACGGCATCGTAATGACGGAAAGTGAAGGCCGTACCTCTAAGGATAATACCTACAAGCATAAGAATAAGCGGGATGGAAAGATATATTAATATATTGCTGTAAACCGGTGGAAAACCGTTAAATAAAATTACTACCGCAATTATCAGCCAAACATGATTTGCTTCCCAAATCGGCGCCATGGCTTCCGATACCAGATTCCGGGTTAACTCTTTTGTCTTACCGCCTGAAGTAAGTTCTATTACGCCGGCTCCGAAATCCGCACCGCCGAGAAGACAGTAGATGAAAATAGAGACTAAGAAAAAGAAAATTACGATTGATAACATATCTTTACCTTTATTTTACGACCGGCAGACAATAACCGGTTTTATAACTTCAAATATATATCGCTTGGAATTACGCGCCGGATTTATTGAGTGCCATAATTTGTCTGCGCATCAGCCAAACGGCAACAACAGATAATATCAGGTACACTATTGTAAAAAGGATAAAGTGATAAATCTGAAATGGCGCCGGAGTTACGGCATCCGCGGTTTTCATTACGTTGAATATAATCCAGGGCTGCCTGCCAACTTCGGTTACTATCCAACCTGCTTCAACAGCGATAAATCCCAAGGGGGTACAGATGGCGATAAGTTTCAAAAAGTTTTTATTCAGTAACAAATTTTTCCATTTGAATCTTATTGCCCAGAATATTACTCCTACTAACGCCAACAGAAATCCGATACCTACCATAATTTGAAAACTTAAATGCACCGGAAGAACCGGGGGCCATACCGATTTATCGTAATCGTTCAAACCTTTTACTTCAGCATGGAAATTGCCGTAAGCAAGAAAACTCAACAAATAGGGGATTTTTATTCCGTATTCGGTTTGACGTGTTTGTTCGTTCGGTATTCCGCCGATTGTAAGAGGCGCATTTTTATCAGTTTTGAAATGTCCCTCCATTGCCGCAAGTTTTATTTCCTGGCGTTTTGCAACATCCTTTGCACTGAAATCCCCGCTGACCGGCTGTAGTACGGCGAAAATGCTTCCGAAAGCCAGAGCAATTATCATTGCTTTTTTATTAAGCTCTTTGTTTTTTCCTCTCAGCAGAAGTATTGCATGAAGCCCGGCAACCGCGAAAGATGTGGCCACAAATGCTGCAATTGTCATATGCATTGTTTCGCTTATCCAAGCAGGGTTAAACATTGCCGCAACAGGATTAATATTTACGGCTTTGCCGTTAACCCAATCGAATCCGGTAGGAGCGTTCATCCACGCATTTGCGGTTACAACAAAAATTCCCGAGATTACTCCCGAAAGTCCGACTATCAATCCCGAAAGCCAGTGCACATAAGGGCTCAATCTATTCCATCCGTAAAGGAAAAGTCCGATAAAAATTGCCTCCACAAAAAATGCCGTGCCTTCAAGACTGAAAGGCATGCCGATTATCGCACCTGCATGCTTCATAAATTCCGGCCACAGCAATCCCAGTTCAAACGAAAGTACTGTACCGGAAACCGCACCAATAGCAAAAAATATTGCCACACCCTTAGACCATGTTCTGGTTAATTCTAAATAAATATCTTCCTTCTTTTTTATCCAAAGCCAGTTCGATATAATCATTAAAAAAGGCATTGTCATCCCAATGCATGCAAATATAATATGAAATCCAAGGGAGATAGCCATAGTAGATCTTGCTGCTAACAAGTTATCCAATTTAAACCCCGTATTAATTCATTTGATAGACACAACAAATTTACGAAAGGAAAAGTTCAATTACACATAACCGGAAAACGATGTAATTTATTTGACTAGAGTAATATTACATGTTTGAATTTAATTGATTAAAGTATTATTTGTTATAACTGATACGATAAATTATTCCCGCATAATCATCAGATACTAGCATAGATCCATCATGCATAAAAATTACATCGACCGGGCGCCCGGATACTTTCTCACCGTTAAGCCAGCCGTAGGCAAAAGGAGTATAACTGACAGGCTGACGTTTCTGGTTAAGTTTTACAACTGTAATTCTGTAACCGATTTTATGACTTCTGTTCCATGAGCCGTGCTCGGCAATAAAAATCTGGTTTTTATATTCGGCAGGAAACATATCACCGGTATAAAAACTCATGCCGAGTGAAGCAACATGCGGCCCGAGATCCTGTGCCGGTTGAGTGAACTTATTTAAGTCTAAATTTTTATCCTTTTCGGCAAATTCCGGATTCGGAATATTATTTCCGTAAACATAAGGGAATCCGAAATTCATACCGGGATGAGGCGCGTGGTTTAATTCGTCGGGAGGTAAATTATCTCCGAGCATATCCCTGCCGTTATCCGTAAACCATAATTCTTTTGTTAGCGGATCCCAATCGAAACCGACCGTATTTCTTATACCTTTTGCGTAAACTTCGTATCCGCTTCCGTCTGGATTAATTGTAGTCAGTATTCCGTGTCTTTCATCCGGCAAGCAAATGTTGCAAGGTGCGCCGACCGGAACATACAATTTACCGTCTGGCCCGAATCTTATGAATCTTGGTCCATGATGTCTATCGCTCGGATAACTGTAGTTTAAAACAACAGGTTTAGGCGGATGATGCAGATCTGCTTCAATATCAGGGAATTTTATAATCCGGTTTATTTCCGCTACGTACAAATTGCCGTTTCTGAATGCAACGCCGTTAGGAGTATTTAAATCATTCGCAATAGTAATTACTTCGTCAGCCTTATGATCTTTGTTTGTATCTAGTATCGCGTAAACTTTATCTTCTCTTGTGCCGACATACAAAACGCCGCTGGGGCTTAAAGCCATTTCTCTTGCGTCTTCAACATTATCTGCATAAACTTCAATTTTAAAATGCGCAGGCAAAGTTATTCCTAAATCGTTTCCTGATACCCCGTTATTTACATTGCAGCTGACAGTTGAAATAAAAACTAAAACAAGTAAAGCGCAGATCATAGTCCTCTCACCGGCTCTTTTCATATACTCCTCCGTCGGAAATTATTTGAAAGTTAACTTTTATTGAAAGGTTAGGAGATAAAATATATAACGTATTGATAAAGAGAAAGCTTTTTTAAATCGGATGTGAAGTGAAGCAAGAAAAGGTTGCTCTAAAAATTACTCCGGTTGAATTCTCAGTTGTTTGGTGAAGGCATTACTATCCACAAAATAATATAAACAAGTATTCCGGGGAACGCGGCGCTGAAAATTGAGATCAGCACATAAGCTATCCTTACAACTGTAACGTCCCATCCGAGCCATTCGGCAATACCGGCGCAAACACCGGCAATCATTGAGTTGTGTGATCTTTTTAGCGGCATAATGTATAAAATAATTAATAATTTAATTTAGCTATTATAAAAAATAATTCAAAGCTGTTAATTTAAAGCCGCCGGTGAAATATTTTTTAAAAAGTAAAATATTCAAGTGTGCATATTTTTTATTGAATAGTAATAGCGGTTAGAATTTTTAGATAGCTAAAATTTTCAACTGTGCTATTTGAATCTTTCCTTTAATTTTGCCGCGTACCTTCGGCTCATCTGCATAGGCTCATTTACACCTTGCAAATAAACTCTGAACGCCGAGTTAAACCATTTCTCGACTTTTTCAACATACTCTAAATTAATTATTGTCGAACGGTGTATTCTTGAGAAATATTTAGGAGTTAACCGTTCTTCCCATTCCGACATAGTTTTAAGTACAAGCAGTTTCTTTCCGCTGATAAGATTAATATATGAATAATCCTTTTCCGCAGTAATGTAAAGTATACAATTAATTTTTATGAATTTTGAAACACCGTCGGATGAAATAAAAAGCCTGTCCTCATATTCAAGTAAATTCTGGTTTTTATCTGTTTGTTTTAAATTAGAATCCGGGTATTTAACCTCAATATTCACATCTTCCGATTTATTATCAAATTGCCGCGCATCTATTTGTGTAAATGGGAATTTATTTTGTGCAAGCATTTTGTTAACCGTTAATGTCAGTCTGTCAAGAGCGATCGGTTTCTGAATATAGTCTAAGGCATCAACTTCAAATGCTCTCAATGCATAATTATCATAAGCGCTGATAAAAACAATATTAGGATTACCTGAAATTTTCTCCGCGACGTTAAACCCGCTATCTGTTCCGAGACAAATATCCAGAAAAATGCTGTCGGGTTTTTTTTCTTGAATGATCTTAATGGCGCTTGTAATATCCGAAGCTTCTCCGACAAGATTTATCTGCGGAAATTTCTTAAGCAGGATGCTTAACAATTTTCTCGACTGCCTGTCGTCGTCAATAATTATCGTATTTATTTTTTTGTAATCGGGGGTATCAGTAACTGCCATAAATTTCCAATAAGTCGTTTATTAACAATATATTCCCAATTACCGTACCATCGAACTTATTAAAAAGGAGCGTTGGTATGTTTGGAAAATATGTTAAAAACACATATAAATAATTATCCGGAAGGAAAATTTTTCGCCTTATAGGAGTCGGCAACTCAATTTGAGAATACAAGCATTTAATTGTTCTGGTTTGAAACAAAATATTGATGCTTCTTGCTGATTTAATTACTGATCAATTGCCGTTTTTTTACCGAATTCCGGATCAATTTTTAAATATTTTGTTATTATAAAAGCCGGAACGGTTGAGAGACAAACCCATATAAAAAAGTGCTGATATCCGAGAATGGATTGAAGCCAGCCGCTTAATGCTCCGGGCAATGTCATTCCCAGAGCCATAAAACCGGTAGCAAGTGCGTAGTGAGATGTTTTATGGTTGCCCTCGGAGATATAAATAAGTATCAACATAAAAGAAGTGAAACCGAATCCGTAGCCGAATTGTTCGAGAGCAACAGCAATATTAATAAGAAATAAATTTGTTGTTTGAGTATAGGAAAGATAAACATAAACAACATCGGGTACATTAATTGCGATAAGCATCCACCAAAGCCAATATTTCGCACCGTTTCTTGCCGCCAGAATTCCTCCTATAATTCCTCCGGCAGTAAGGGCTATTACTCCTACGGTGCCGTACACTATACCTATTTGCCCGGTTGTAAGCGCAAGTCCCCCTACTTCCTGAGCATCTAGAAGAAAAGCCGGAGCTATTTTAGCGAGCTGCGCCTCACCGAAGCGGTAGAATAATATATATGCGAGTATTATCCCTATATTTTCTTTTTTAAAGAAAAGTATAAAAGTTTTAATAAACTCATTTAAAATTTCTTTTGAGGATGTTTTCGAAGTTACGGGCCTATCTGAAAAAGGACGGGGGAGTATGAATCTGTGGTAAGTAAAAAGTGAAATGAAAATTCCTGCCAATACAAAAAAAGTAATTATCCATGATAATTTTACATTGCCTGATCTTGCATCGAATGATGTAAAAGCTGTCGACTTTAGTTTCGGATCGAGCTGCAAAACCGCAGCCGCGGGTTTATCCCAGTTCTTAGTGTTGAAGATAAACCTATTTCCTTCAACCAGTGATATATTCTTGTCGCCTGCTTCTTTCCCGAAATTAATAATAATATTTTTACCTTCCGGCGGCTGTTTGGAAAGATGAAATAATATAACTCCGGTGTTGCCTGCAACTTGCGATTTAGTTTCTTCCTTAGTCGGACCGAAATATTTCTTCAGAAAAAATTCTAACTTGGATGAAATATTTCTTTCAAACCATGATGAGCTTTTTAAATGCTCATGTTTTTTATTATTATCTCCTTCGTTATTATAAAAAGAATTCTCGGTATTCCATTTATTAACGGATTTTATCAATGAGTCGGCAGCGCTCTTGCTTATTGGAGATGCATTTAATAACAGAGTATCCGGGTATGAGATTATTCTTATGGGACCTGGTATTGAATTGAATTTGAATTTATCCGGTGAAACTGTATTATTTACCGTATAATTAGGTCGTGCTGAAACAAATACTTCTTTAGCAGGCAGACCGCTGTGGCTTTCTATATAGCCTGCTAGTATAATCAATACTCCCTGTCCGAAGATCATTGCTATGCGGTAAAAGGTATTTCTGATGCCGACGAAATATGCCTGATCGTGTTCGGAAAGGCCGAGCATATAGAATCCGTCTATGGAAATATCGTGAGTTGCCGAACTGAATGCGAGAAGCCAAAAAAATGCAAGTGTATATTGAAGATAATTCGCAATAGGAATTGTGAGAGCTACTCCGGCAAATCCCGCCCCAAGAACGAACTCCATAGTTAGAACCCAGTAGCGTTTTGTTTTAAGAATATCAATGAAAGGACTCCAGAGCGGTTTAATAACCCAAGGAAGGTAAAGCCAGCTTGTGTAAAGGGCAATGTCTGTGTTTGAAAGCCCGAGCTTTTTATACATAATGACCGAGACAGTCATTACTATTACATACGGCAGGCCCTCGGCAAAATAAATTGAAGGAACCCACTTCCATGGATTTTTTGAAACCAATTTGGCTGAGGGCATTTAATATTCTCCGGGAAATATAATTTTAAAGATAATTATAATTTTTGCGCGAGCAATATTGCTCCTATTTCAGGCGGATGTTCCGGTTTTCTCAGTTCTATTTCATCAGAAATACCGGATATTTTTTCCCTTAGCGTGAGCGAATAAAAATTATCGTTGTCTATAAGGCTGCCTAAAAGGCAAAGATTTAAATTTTTCAGATTCAATTTTTTTATCATAGACGAAATTAGTAAAACTAATTCTTCCGATTCTTCATCTATAATTTTATTAGCAATTTCATCTCCTTCTCCTGCTGCCTGAATTACAGAAAGTGCTACACTGGCTATATTAAATTCTGATCTGTGTACTAATTTTATTAAATCTTCCGGTGAGCTAATATTATGTTTGGTTTTTAATAATTTCTCGATCACGGTGGGGAGACCCCGGCCGTCGTAATATTTTGACAATGCCTGCAGAGCTTTTTTTCCCATTGAATATCCGCCGCCTTCATCGCCTATAATTCTTCCGTATCCCCCGGATCTGAATATATTCCCGTTTGTATCTTTTCCGAAAATAATTGATCCCGTACCGGCAATTAAAATACAACCCGGTCCTCCTGAGAAAGCTCCTTCTAAAGCAATTCGCGCATCGCTTTCAACCCTGAAAGAATTAAATATAATTTTACTGTTTCCGCAATGTTCCTCGAAGGCAACTTTTAGTTTTTCCGCATCCTCTTTTCTGCCGGCACCTGCGGTGCCGATTAATATTCTGTCTATATCCTTATAAGAAATCCCGAGTTGATTGCAGCATTCGTTTATGATATCCAAAATATTTATACATGCTTTTTCAGTTCCGAGTACAAGAAAATTAGTACTTGCGCCGGTTGTTTGGAAGACAATAGAATTATCGGCCGACATTACCGCGCAGTTGCTTTTGGTTCCGCCGCCGTCTATTCCAAAGAAGTATTTCATCAAATTCGAAATTTTGTTGTTGAGTTAAGTTAAAATAGAAAAAAATGCGGCAATTAGAAATTTATTTGTTAGCCGGTCTTTTATAAATAATTTTAAGTGTAAGTTTGGGATAATTATTTTAATCATGAGCAATTAAATAAAATTTCATAAATTTGAAATAAAATTATTTTATCTTAGCAGATGATATTTTATTATTTAATCTAAAGATACTTTAGACGGAATTATCGGGTATGGAAAATCTTGAAGACTACTTCGGACAGTTCAGAAAAAATATTGTGGGCATCGACGCCGGCTTTGAAACCCCGTACGGTACAAAAAGAATAATTTATGCCGATTGGATAGCAAGCGGAAGACTTTATAATTCGATTGAAGAAAAAATGCTGAACTCATTCGGTCCGCTTGTTGGAAATACGCATTCCGAATCTACCGAAACGGGAATGGCAATGACGCTTTCTTACCATTATGCTCACAATTATATTAAAAAGCACGTTAACGCATCTCCCGATGATGTTATAATTACTGCAGGTTCCGGAATGACTGCCTTGATAAATAAATTTCAAAGGCTGCTGGGACTAAAGGTTCCCGAACAGCTTCGGGATTATTTGCATTTGCCCGAAGAACTGACGCCGGTTGTGTTCGTAACTCACATGGAGCACCATTCCAATCATACCTCCTGGCTTGAGACAATTGCGGATGTGGTAGTAATCGAGCCGGACGAACACGGCTTAGTTAAACCCGATAATCTTATTTTTCAACTGGAAAAACATAAAAACAGAAAATTAAAGATCGGCGCTTTCACCGCTTGTTCAAATGTAACCGGTATTCAAACTCCTTATCATCTTCTGTCTAAAATAATACATGAACATGGAGGATATAGTATAATAGATTTTGCATGTTCTGCCCCTTATGTAAATATAAATATGCATCCTGCCGATCCTCTTGAAAAACTGGATGCGATTTTATTTTCACCGCATAAATTTTTAGGAGGGCCGGGAACACCGGCGTATTAATTTTCGATTCCAAGTTGTATAAAAACAGGGTTCCGGATAACCCCGGCGGTGGAACCGTCGACTGGACGAATCCATGGGGACAGCACAAATTTATTTCTAATATTGAACTGAGGGAAGACGGGGGAACACCGCCATTTCTACAGACAATAAAGACCGCTTTGTGCATTCAGCTTAAAGAACAGATGAACGTTGAGAATATTGAAAAATATGAAGCTGAACTAGTCGCATTGTCTTTCGGTGAATTAAGAAAAATACCTAATCTTCATATACTCGGGGATAATATTGAAGATAGGCTTGGCGCGATTTCTTTTTATATAGATTACATCCATTATAATCTTGTTGTAAAACTTCTTAACGACCGGTACGGAATACAAATGAGAGGCGGCTGCTCTTGCGCAGGCACTTACGGACATTACCTCCTTCGCGTAACTCCGCGGCAATCAAAACACATTACAAACAAAATAAACCACGGAGATTATTCCGAAAAGCCGGGATGGGTAAGAATGTCAATTCATCCCACTATGACGAAAGACGAATTAGTTTATATTTTCAATGCGTTGAAAGAAATTCAAGCGAATGCAGATACTTGGCAAAAAGATTATAAATACTATCCCGAAAAAAATGAATACGTAAATTTAAAAGGCGGACTTAATGACGGGGATATTAAAGAAATGTTTGAATTACCCAAAATTTCATAAAAATTCGAACAAATCCTTCCACTGATTATTTAGTTCTCCTAAAATTTTTTCAGATCAAAATAACCTCTTACAACCTGAATTTGTAAAGTAACAAATAGAAAAGCGTTGTTAATATCTACATTGATTCAATTGCAATCTCAATAATGGGAATTTAATTTTTCTTGAATTCTCATTACTGAGGCTAAAATTCAAAACTATTACTCAATTGACAAATTTTGTTAACACAATTTCGGCATATTCTTTGATTTTCTAAGTCGAATTTATTGAATAATGTTGATGTACGGAATATAGTTGTGGATGACATACAAAAAATATTGATACCTACGGATTTAAGTGCTGGTTCTATTGCCGGACTGGAATACGGCGTAACACTTGCTAAGCTTTACACATCGAAGCTGTATCTTCTGCATGTCATGGATAACAGTCCATACGAAGTATTGTCAAGAACTTGTTCGGTTATGGACGAACTTTATAATTCTGTCGAAAAAAATGTTTTCTCCGAATTAAAACAGTTTATAGCGGATACGGATAAAAAAGATATAGATGAAGTGCTTAGTTTGGTCAGATGCGGCTTACCGGAAAGGGAAATTGTAAAATTTGCGGAATCTGAAAAAGTAAATCTTATAGTCATGACCGAAAAAAGGATAATATACGGAACAGATAAAGAAACTGTAACCAAGAAAGTTATTCGCATATCAAACATCCCGGTAGTGACGATTAGATCGGGAGTTTTAGGAGAAAGACAGTCGTATTTAGGTTTGATTAAAACAGAACAAAAGAAAAAAGGACTTAACGGAACGATACCTGCTTAACTTCCGATGATTTTCGTTAAGAGAAAAGATTTGATTCGTGAAATAATATTTAGGTGTTAATATGAAGAATGTAATTTTTTATTTATTATTTGTTTTTGCCATTGTCGCTTTATACGGCTTTGCATTTACTATCGGTTGAAAACCACGCATTAATTTTAATCTAATTTAATTCGGGAATGTTAGGTATTCCTCGGAATGCCGTCATGCATCCGGCGTATCAGTTTTATAAGTATATTTCATCGAATATACGTGAACAAAAATTGAACCCGTCAGGGGAATTGATTTATAAGAAATATAAAAACGAAGGAATAAACAATAATCGGATATTATTACAACTACGGTAAAAAATTGAAAAACTACACAAAAATTTTATTTAAATCGCCTGACATAATAATAAAGAAATTCCACAGGCAGACAGTCATGTTAGTCAAAAATGAATCAAGACAAATGGTAAGCAAAAAAAAGAATCCTCTACACTCACATCCTAGATATAATAGTGCTTTAATAGTATTATTACTCCCCCTACTTGTATTAGTGACTGCAAATAAACTTAGTGCTCAGACTAACGATGACTGTCTTTCCTGTCATAGCGATAATACACTAACAACTGAAAAAAATAAAAAAACAATTTCTTTATATGTCGATGGCAAAGTTTTAGCTCATTCGGCTCACGGAAAATTGCAATGTATTTCCTGCCATGTGGGCTTCGATCCGGATAACATACCTCATAAAGAAAACATTAAACCTATAGACTGCCGTTCCTGCCATAAGGACGCGGCTCTTAAACATCCGTTTCACCCCCAGATGCTTCAAGCAAATACCGTCGAAGGCGGAAAGGATGTCAATTGCGTAGGCTGCCACGGTACACATGATATAATTTCGCCCAAGGTACCCGGTTCAAAATTCAGTATGAGTAAAATTGTTGATGCTTGCGGAAATTGTCATAAAGAACAAAAAGAAGAGTACTTAACCTCGGCTCACGGAAACGGATTGCGTGAAGGTGTTAAGGGAGCTCCTAATTGTTTCACCTGTCATAAAAATTCAATTACCGCAGTAACGGTTAAACGCGATACTACACAAATTAAAATCACACAGGAAAAACTTTGTTTATCCTGTCACTTGGATAATCCTGAAATCAGAGCGAGAACTTCACCTTCGGCAGGATTCATTGCATCTTATGAAAAAAGCGTTCACGGAAAAGCTTTGCTTTCCGGAAACGGCAAAGCTGCTAATTGTGTTAACTGCCATACTGCGCATTCGGTTAAAGGGCCTAGCGACCCGATGTCAACGGTAAACAGATTTAATATTCCGAAGACATGTTCACAATGTCATGCTAAAATTGCTGAAGAATACGACCAGAGCATTCACGGCGTTGCTGTATTGAAAAATGGTAATCCGGACGCGCCTGTATGCACTACTTGCCATGGTGAGCATAATATAATGAATCATAATAATCCAAAGTCACCAACGGCATATGCGAACGTCGCAACCCAAGTTTGCGCTCCGTGTCATGGTTCTATAAAACTGAATCAGAAATACGGATTGAATCCCAACAGAGTTAGTACTTTCAAAGACAGTTATCACGGACTGGCGTTGCAGGGCGGTTCTACTACGGTAGCAAACTGCGCTAGCTGTCATACTGCTCACAGTATATTGCCGCCGTCGGATCCGAGATCCAGCGTGTATAAAGGCAATCTCTCAAAGACCTGCGGAAAATGTCATCCGGGAGCCAATGAGAAATTTGCGGAAGGAAACATACATGCAGCGCCTACAAATCAAAAAGAGGAACCGATTCTTTATTGGATAACGCTGATGTATATCATAATGATTATATCGGTTATCGGCGCAATGTTACTTCATAATATCCTGGATTTCATTAAGAAAGCTAAGATTAAAAAACTCAGACAAATGGGAATGATTGCCGAAGCCAGGCACAGCCACTCTCTGTATTTAAGGATGACGGTAAATGAAAGAGTTCAGCATGTCCTTCTCGCAATTAGTTTTATATTACTTGTTATTACCGGCTTCATGCTACAGTTCCCTGACAGCTGGTGGGTTTCACACATCAGAGATTTAAGCGAAAATGCTTTTGAATACAGAAGCATACTTCATAGGATTGCGGCGGTAATTCTTGTATTTACAAGTTTGTACCATATCTATTATATTTCATTTACTACAAGGGGAAGACAACTTATAAAAGACCTGTTCCCTGTTAGGAAAGATATTGTCGACGCCATAGGTGTAGCTAAATTTAATCTTGGTATCTCAAAAACTAAACCTAAACTCGATCGTTTCAGCTATGTTGAAAAGGCGGAATATTGGGCTCTTATTTGGGGAACCATTATTATGACTGCAACAGGCGTGATAATGTGGTTTAACAATACGTTTATCGACATCTTCACTTTACTTGGATGGCAGATTGCCAGAACAGTACATTATTACGAAGCTTGGCTGGCAACATTAGCGATCATAGTTTGGCATTTTTACTTCGTAATATTTAATCCAGAAATTTATCCGATGAATATGTCGTGGATTACCGGAAAAATTACCGAAGAAGAAATGCAGGAAGAGCATCCTCTTGAGCTCGAAAAATTAAAAGAAAAAGAATTTGAAAGCGAGAAAGACGAGAACGATAAACAAAACGAGAAAAATAAATAATCAGAATAGTAATTGAAAAAATTATAATTAGGGCTCTGTTATGATGAGAAAAAGATTGCCTCCATCGTTTTATAATCCGGTTACTCTTATAGGAACCGCAATTGCAGTGATAAGTTTCTCGATTATTTTGCTGTTAATGATTTTTGAGGCATTTAGCTCGAATCCGTCGCCTTATATAGGAATAATCACTTTCATTATATTACCTGCGGTTCTAATCTTGGGGCTATTGGTAATTGCTTTCGGTATTTTCAGGGAGCACTACAGAGATAGGCACGGCAAGCACAGGGATGAAAGACTTCCCAAAATCGATTTTAACGATCCCCGGCAAAGAAGAGCAGTAACAATTTTCACCGTTGGTACAATTTTGCTATTAATCTTCACCGCATTCGGAAGTTTTAAGGCATACGATTATACCGAGTCAGTAGAATTTTGCGGAACAGTTTGCCATAAGGTGATGAATCCCGAATACGTTTCGCATGCTAACTCTCCTCATGCCCGGGTACCCTGCGTTGCATGCCATATAGGACCCGGCACTACTTGGTATGTAAAATCTAAATTAAGCGGTGCCTACCAGGTTTATTCATATATATTTAATAAATATTCAAAACCAATTCCAACCCCGGTTGCAAATTTAAGACCGGCAACGGGAACATGCGAACAATGCCATTGGCCAAATGCATTTTACAATAAGATGGAAAAGAAAAAAGTTTATTTTTTATCGGATGAAAAAAATTCCAGGTTGACACTATCACTTTTAATAAATATCGGCGGCGGAAATGAAGAATCCGGAGTAACGTCCGGCATACACTGGCATATGAATATCGCTAACAAAATTACCTATCTTGCGGCAGATTCATCGCGCCAGATTATTCCATGGGTTAAGATCAAATCAAAAGATGGAAAAGAGACAATTTATAGAAGCACCGATGTTCCGGTTTCAAAGGAAGAATTGAAAAATGGGAATTACAGAACAATGGATTGCATCGACTGTCATAACCGGCCTACCCACGTTTACAGCCCTCCGGCAATCTCTGTAAATGAGATGATGGCTGATGGTTTCATAGATACAACGCTTCCATATATAAAAAGTGTTTCCGTACAGGCTCTGAACACAACCTATACTACTAAACCAATCGCACTTGATAGTATTAAAACATATATAGAAGAATTTTATCAGGCGAATTACCCATCCGAATATGCTGAAAAGAAAGCTAGTATAGAAAGCTCAATCAAAGGAGTGCAAAAAATATATTCGCTGAATGATTTCCCTGAAATGAATGTCTCATGGAAAAAATATCCCAATAATATCGGGCACATGTACTCTTCAGGATGCTTCCGGTGTCACGATGGAAAACATGTAAGCTCCGACGGTAAAGTAATTTCAAAAAATTGCACTGCTTGTCATACCATTTTATCCGAGCAAGTGGGTGATCAAAAACCTGAAGTTGCCCTTGATGGTGTGCCTTACATTCATCCTGTAAATATCGGCAATTCATGGAAGTCGATGCTTTGCAGCGACTGTCATGCTAAATAAATTAATAAAGCCAAGTCGCGTATAATTGTCCTTGCGCCCTCTTTGATGATTATATTTAAGGCTTGGCTTTACTATTTTTCAAGAATCTTTTTCCTAATATAATTCTATACCGACTTATCGTATATCTGCATATCTCTTTCAAATATATTTCACATTCCCTGAAATTTTTAATTGCGAAATATTGTTATTGAAAAAGCGAAATTTTTAGTTTAACTATCAACATAATAAATAATTCATACGATGATATATTGTCGATATCAACAAATTGAGGTGTCGATAAAAAATAATTTTTTAACATTTGGGGAAATAAAATGGCAGAATGTATTTGTTTACCGGGTTGTCTATTTTTTAACGACAAAATGGAAAATATGCCGTCAATGTCTAGTATGTATAAAACTAAATATTGCCGTGGAGAGAATACCAAATGTGCCAGGTACATGATCTTCGAAAGAAAAGGGAAAGACTATGTACCCAAAGATCTTTTTCCAAATCAGTTTGAAAAGGCAAAAGAGCTTCTTCAATAATATTAAATTCAGAAATTTACGTCCTTTAAAATAAATCGTCAGAAACTTAAAGTCAGATTTATTCCTAAAGGATTTAGTACCGGAGAAATGGCCGTATTTCCGGAAATCATGTTTGGAGAGGTTCCGGAGTTATACACGTTTCTGTAATATTTCCCGACAGTCGATCCGACGGCATAAGACATTAATGCACCGGCAACGGCGTCGGAAAACCAATGCATTCCTCCGCGGTTAACCGATGAAACTCCGAACATAGTATATGCAACCAGACTGTAGCCCGCAATCTTCAGCCAGGTACTATTGGGATAATAATTTGTTAAGGCGGAAACTACCGCCATTGTCGCGGCTGTATGCCCTGAAGGCCAGCCCCAGAATATTCCGCCCCGTAAAAATCCGAAATGAAATGTTTTGCTCAGATCCTTCATGTCCGCGTTATGTCTCCAATCAGGGTGAGCGCGTCCGGTTATTGCCTTTAAGGTAGAGTTATACAGAAATTCGATTAAGCTGGCCTGCAATACTGCAAAAGAAGCCCCAAGTACTTCTTTGTCATCCTTAAGCTTCGCATACGAAAAAAGCGTTCCGCCGACAACAAACGGCAGCAGTTCTCCTGAAACTAAGATTGGCCTTGCCCAACTTCCGAATTCTTCGTGTTTATTAAAAAAATTTTCCACATGATAATCCACGTTTTGACTTACCAAAATATACGTGGATGCAATTGCGGTTAGGTGAAGATATAAATTATCTCCTTTGAAGCTGTTCAAAATATTGTTTCCGAAATTTCCGAAAAGATTCAAAGACGGTCCGGAAGAAGTACCGGAAGATGCTTGAAATGCATTTTCAGCGGAAGGGATCGCATAGGAGCTTATCACCCGGGTAGGGTTTGTAATATTTCCTTTTTCAAATCTCTCAGAAAATTTTAATAAATCTCCTTGAGGTTTTGCAAGCGGCGAGATTAAGATTAGGAAAAATAATAAAAACAGGTTTTCTCTCTTATATATTAAATTTGCCGAAAGCGAATATAAATTCTTCATAGTATTATTTTTTCTATTAAAGATATTCTAAAATAAAAGAAACCGGATAAAATAAGTTGTGACAATAGGCCAATTTCCCGTATTATCTTTCTTATTTCCGGACATACTACTTAGATTTCGTTCATTTAAACTATTGACCGTATAATAATGTCAAATACCGGAAACAAATATATGATTTGTTTTTAATAAGGGTAAATAAATATTTTGGGAAAAGTCCATAACAAGGGTAATAGATGAAAAAAGTAATTTTCATAATTGCGGGAATATTAATTGTAGCCTTATCTGTTTATTTTATTTTTTATAACGGGACAGATAAAAGTTTTTCTTTCAGATTTGAAAAAGCCGATAAAGGAAACATTTCGGTTTACGTTACCGCAACAGGCACAGTCAATCCGGTTACTTCAATTGACGTCGGCACTCAAGTTTCGGGCATAATTTCAAAATTATATGCAGACTTTAACTCAGTAGTTAAAGCAGGACAGGTTATTGCACAGATCGACCCGACCTTTCTTAATCAGTCGGTAAAGGACGCTGAAGCAAACCTGGAACATAGTCAGTCGCAGAACGATGAAAATCAAAGAACATATGAACGGACTAAAGCTTTGTACGATAAGAACCTGGAATCACAGGCAAATTACGACGCCGCACTGGCCGATTACGAAGCAAGCAGAGCGCTATTAAAGCAGGCGCAGGTGCAGCTAGATAAGGCAAAACTTAATCTTCAATATGCAACTATTTATGCGCCTATAGACGGCGTGGTGATCAACAGAGCCGTTTCCATAGGACAAACAGTTGCGGCTAGTTTTTCATCCCCTACTTTGTTTACCATTGCCAACGACTTAAAGAAAATGCAGGTGGAAGCGATCATTGATGAATCCGATATAGGTAAGATCAGCATTGGCCAGCCTGTTACGTTTACTGTAGATGCTTATCCCGATGATGAATTTAAAGGCAAAGTATCCCAAATACGGCTTTCGCCTCAAATAGTACAGAATGTTGTGAATTACAGCGTAATAATCGATGTACCTAACGATCAGCTAAAACTTATGCCGGGTATGACCGCCAACGTAAAAGTTCTTATTGCCGAAAAAGACGATGTTTTGAAAGTGCCGAACCTGGCTTTGAGATTTCAGCCTCCCGCCGAGCTAATAGATTCAGCAAAGATTAAAGAGATCAGATCAATGATGGAAGAGAGATTTAAGAACGGTAGAAACGGGCAATCCGGTAAAGATATGAATTCAAAAAACACCGGTTCGGTTAGTAAAACAAATACTCAGCAGTTCGCAAACAGCAAATCGGGAACGCGAGACGAATTCAGAAATTCAGGATTTGACAGAGCTAAAATTAAGAGTGTTCGCGATTCCATTCTTGCAAAGCACGGCGGGAATATGAGCAGCGATGAACTTCGAATCGAGTTAAGGAAATATTTTGCTAAGACAATGAAGGTTAAACAAGCTGAACCGGGGAACAATAGTCCAAGTTACAGTTCAGATTTAAGCGCCGGGAAATACGCAATTGTATCGTTGTATCCGCAGTATGAAAAAAGCAGTTATCAGCCTTACGATCAGATAAACAGGGGGAGAGTATGGATTCTTAATGCCCAAGGAAAACTTGATCCTGTATTTGTAAGAACCGGATTAAACGACGGAAGGATGACGGAAATAATAAGCGGGGGAATTAAGCAAGGCGCAAATATAGTAATAGGTGTAAGCACAAATAACGGCGAACCAGTGCAGGGTAGTAATCCTTTTATGGAAGGAAATAATCGTTCCAGGGGTTTTAGAGGAAGATAAATATGGATAATCATTTTGAAAAAAATAATAATAACGGCACGCACTTAATCGAGATTGAGCATCTGGTCAGAACTTATTTACTCGGTGAAGTTGAAGTGCATGCTTTAAGAGGTGTTTCGTTGAATGTTGACGAAGATGAATTTGTCGCGATAATGGGCGCGTCAGGCTCCGGTAAATCAACATTTATGAATATTCTCGGGTGTCTTGATAAACCGACAAAAGGTAAATATAATCTCGACGGAATAGATGTCAGTCTCCTTTCAAGAGACGAATTGGCAAAGATCAGAAATAAAAAAATCGGATTTGTTTTTCAGGGATTCAATTTATTGTCCAGAACAACCGCGATCGAAAATGTCGAGCTTCCCCTTTTCTACGATTCTGTTTCCGCGAAGGAAAGAAAAGAAAAATCTATTGAAGCTTTAAAAATAGTAGGACTGGAAGACCGTTTGTATCATTATCCAAATCAATTATCCGGCGGCCAGCAGCAGCGGGTAGCTATTGCGAGAGCATTGGTTAATAATCCGTCAATAGTTTTAGCAGACGAACCAACCGGAAATCTTGACAGCAGAACGAGTGTGGAAGTTATGGAGATATTCCAGGAATTGAACGAAAAAGGAATTACCATAATTTTGGTTACGCATGAACCTGACATAGCCGGATTTGCCAAAAGGCATATACTTTTCAGAGACGGCAGGGTAAAATCCGATAAAATTAATACAGTCAGAAAGCAAGCATCTGAGGTTATTAGTACAATGCCTTTAATAGACGAGGAAGTAGAATGAAAGTTTTAAATATTTTGGTTGCTGCTTTCAGGGCTCTTCAGAGAAATAAAATGAGATCTTTTCTTACCATGCTTGGAATTATCATCGGTGTCGGAGCTGTAATAGCAATGCTTGCAATCGGACAGGGAGCCGAATACTCTGTCAAGTCAAGGATTGCCTCATTAGGTACAAATATTCTTATAATATTTCCGGGATCGCAGCAGCAGGGCGGATTGAGAATGGGAGCCGGAACTACCGTCACTCTTACAGAGGATGATGCGAACGCAATCCTAACCGAATGCCCGAGTGTGGCTTTCGTTTCTCCCGAAACAAGGTCCGGAGGACAGGTAATAGCAGGCAATATGAACTGGGCAACAGGCATTGAAGGCGTCGGAGTTAATTATCTGGATATAAGAGAATGGCAGCTGCAGTACGGTAATTTCTTTTCAGATCAGGATATAAAAGGAGCAGCCAAGGTATGTGTACTCGGTAAAACGGTTGCCGACAATCTTTTCCCGGGAGATGATCCGATAAATAAAAGTCTTAGAATAAGAAACGTACCTTTTAAAGTAGTAGGCGTGCTTTCGGCGAAAGGACAGAATGCTTCGGGAGATGATCAGGACGATATAATCCTTGCGCCGTATACTACGGTACTAAAAAGACTTTCACATTTCCCCTTTCTAAGGCAGATTCTTGTTTCCGCCATAAGCCAGAAAGCAATTCCGGAAGCGCAAAAGGAAGTTGAAGAATTATTAAGGATGAGACATAAAATAGCTCCGTACGACCCGGACGATTTTACAATTAGAAATCAAGCCGACCTTGCAGAGACCGCATCCGAGACTTCCAAAATTTTAACTATACTACTTGCGAGTATTGCTTCGGTTTCCCTGGTTGTAGGCGGGATCGGAATTATGAATATAATGCTGGTTTCCGTAACCGAAAGAACGCGCGAAATCGGAATCAGAATGTCTGTGGGCGCGAGAGGAAAAGATATTTTAACTCAGTTTTTAATTGAAGCTTTAGTACTCAGCTTAATAGGCGGAATAATCGGGATAATTTTAGGTGTAGCCAGTTCAAAAATTATTTCCAGTTTTGCTCAATGGCCTACCTTTATTACACCGTTCTCTATTATATTATCTTTCGGATTTTCAATAGTAATCGGATTATTTTTCGGATTTTATCCTGCCCGGAAAGCGGCGCTGTTAAACCCTATTGACGCATTAAGATTTGAATAAATTGCGGAAATATTTTGAAAAAAAGAGAAAGTCTTTTTATTATTGAAAGTATCTGATAGCATTAAAAGGCTAGATAAAGTTAATTTAATTTTCATTTAATGAAAAGGAGAAGTAATGCCGGTTCAAAGCGATGTATATGTAGTAGATGCGAATATAGATTGGGAAAAGGCGGACGAAGGCGTTAATAGAAAAATATTAGGCTACGATAAAAACATAATGATGGTTAAAGTTGATTTTCAAAAAGGGGCAATCGGTTACCTTCACAAACATCCCCATACGCAAGTAAGTTATGTAGCCAGCGGAAAATTCGAGATCCAGATAGGCGTTGAGAAAAAAGTATTAAGCGAAGGCGATTGCTATTTTATTCCATCTAATATCGAGCACGGTGCCGTTAATCTCGAGCCCGGAGTTTTGATTGATGTATTTTCCCCTATGCGTGAAGATTTTCTGAAATAACAGTCAATTCGAGAAATTGTCCGTACTTTAAAAACGGGTTCGGAATTACATAATAATAAATTGTAATTCCGAATTTAATTCCAATCTATTGGCGGTTAAAAACTAATCTTTATTTCGAGGTAATCCGATTTTCAAGACCATCAAAACGTTGAAAAGGCAATTCTAAAAATTTACCATTTGTTTGTATGAATACGTTCCGAATTATATCTGTTTTCGGTGTTCTTTACTTCCGCGGGAAAACCGACTGCAATAGCCGATATAGGAATAATGTTTTCCGAAAGCGAAAAATGGTGTCTTATATTTTCGATTAAATTCTTATCGGGATAAACACCGATCCAAACAGCACCTAATCCTATAGCATGCGCCGCCAATAAAGAGTTTTCAATAGAGGCGGAACAATCCTGCACTATATAATCGATGTTTTTTTCAATAGACGTATCACCGCAAAAGACGATAGCCAAGGGTGCTTGCTTTAGCATGTCGGCGTGGGGGACTACTTTCAAAAATCCCTCTATTAATTCTTTTCGGTCAATTACAATAAAATGCCACGGCTGCATATTCATAGCCGAAGGCGCATACATTGCTGCTTGGAGAATTCTTTTTATTTTATCTTCCGGCACCTTTTGGGCTGTGTACTGACGAATACTTCTTCTGGTAAGGATAGATTCAATAGTATCCATATTTTCCCCGAATTATGCTTTAATGACAAAACAAAATTAAAAAATAATTAATGAATACCCAATAAAATTTCTATAATTTAATATAAATGCTGTATTTATCTTATTTATTAATGAATATTTATTAATTAGCATTCATTAGTAAGGTCATAATTCAAAGTGAAGTTCTATACTTCTCTGACCGGATTCACCATTTCTCCGATTCCGGTTATCCAAGATCTGATGATATCGCCGTTTTTAAGATATACCGCAGGCTTTCTGCTGAATCCAACACCGCTGGGCGTTCCTGTTGCGATTATATCTCCCGGTTCGAATTTAAATGAACGAGATAATCTTGATATCAGATCTGCTACTCCGAATACCATATTCCTTGTATTGTCAACCTGCATTACTTTGTCGTTTAAGTCGCAGCCCATTTCCAAATTTTGAGGATTGCCAATTTCATCGGATGTCACTATAACAGGTCCGAGCGGACAAAAAGTATCGAACGATTTTGCCCGGACCCATTGACTTTCGGAAAACTGCACGTCCCTTGCCGATATATCGTTAAGTACCGTATATCCGAATACATAATTAAGTGCATCATTCGCAGATACGTTTTTAGCTTCCCT
>CAVUCX010000032.1:0-84562 GCA_963739955.1 uncultured Bacteroidota bacterium
TACTCAAGTTGACCGCCTTGGCCAAAAAAGTTTGAAAAAATAATTAAATTAAAGTAAAGTATGACAAGTTCATGGATAAAAAGATGTTTAAGCTTCAAAGAGTACCGTTGCAAATAGATTTATTGCTGATAGAATTAGAGCAATTTTTTAATGATTATCAATGGCTCCATTTTAGGAGTATAGTTTTAGCATTATTAATAACACCCTACAAAGCAACACTTACCGGCATGGTAAGAGTTCTGAATTTTGGCAGCCATAGAAGTAAACATAATGAGTTTCTAAATGATTGTTCAGAAATATTAAGTAAGGCATTAAAATTCTATGCAATGTTAGTTCTTAATTTACTGAAGAAATCCGGCGAAGCTGTTTATTTCATAATTGACGATACATCAAACAAGAAAAAAGGGAAACATGTAATAGCTGCCTTTAAGTTTTTTGATCATACCAGTAAACAATATATCTGGGGTCATCAGTTGGTTTGTGCAATACTGGAATATCGTGGGATAGTAATTCCGTATGCAATCGAGGTATATATGTCAAAGGACAAGGCACAGCAAAACGGAAAAGAATTTAAGAAAAAGACAAAAATAGCATCCGAAATCCTTACGGAATTTGAAGCAGATGAAGGACAAGATGTCTTTGTCGTAGCAGATACATTCTATGCTTCTCCGGAGATAATGTATTTATCTCGAGCCCGCAAATACAGCTTTGTATCAATGCTCAAGACAAATAGGATATTAAATATAGAAAACAAGCAGATGAATGTATCGAGTTATACATGTCGTTATTTCAAAAGAAAAAAGAATCACAAAGTAGTAAAACTAAAATCAAGGAAATATCAAATCCATAGCGCTAAAGTAGTATTGAAAAAAGGAGGAGCAGTCAAGATAGTTTGTACAAGAAGTCTATCACATTGTACTGTGAAGACCATATTTACAACTAACACTGCTCTTCCAATTAAATCAATCTTAGCTGCTTATTCAAAGAGATGGTCCATCGAAGTATTATTTAAGATGAGCAAACAATATTTAGGCTTAAGATCATATCAAAGCGTAAACTTACCGGCAATTCAGTCATCGGTAAGATTATCCTTGATATCATATAACCTCCTGACCCACGTATTTATACAAGAAGAGCGTGCACAAGGTAAAAGAATAACAGATAAAAAACTTGCTCAATTCTCTGTAATAAAAATGAGAGACCACCTAAGACAAATAGCAATGATTGATTCAATAGAATACTGTCTTGAGCATAATGTCAATAAATCAAAGAACAAAGTAGTTAAAGAAATTAAAAATATGTTGATCGCTGCTTAGACAAGCGGTCAACTTGAGTTAATTAATCTTGTTTTTCCCCAATATTTAGATTTCCCGAAGTGAAAAAACAAAACCCTGTTTCCATTAAGAATTCATAGAAACAGGGCATCGAATTTTTGGGAGAATAAATTTACTGAATATTAAATCATTCTTTCGGAAAATGTCTATAAATGACTTAGTGTTTCTTTAGCCATTTTTCCCATTGAGCTGTTGGGATATTCTTCGGCTAATTTTGTCCAGATTTTTTTTGCTTTTTCCTTATTTCCGCTGCTATAAGCTATTGCTCCGAGGTTGTAATAAGCTTTCAGATTATTTTTGTCGAATGAAAGAACCTGGGTAAGCAATTTTTCCGCTTCGTCAAATTTCTTTTCGGTATAATTTATATAAGCTACCGAGAAAATCACATCCGTTCTTTTGGGATTTACTTTTAATATCTTTTGATAATATTCCAACGCTTCATCAGGTTTATGCGCCGCGGCTAAAAAATCGGCATATTGTTTTATCTTAAGGGTATCATTAGGGCTTTCCTCAACCGCTTTTTTAAGCATATCAAGATGTTTCATTACCGTTGCATCTACATTTGCCTTATTTGGCGGCTGATTATTAGGATTCTGCAGTCCTCTGTGAACCGCATCGTCGGGTATTTTTTTATTAGCAATTTCATTTTGTGTCGGTAAATTGCTCATGCCGCTGTCATGGGAAATAAAAAAGAAAACCGCAACAGCTAAAACAACTCCGAACAAATAAATATATAAAGGCTTTATTTTCATTCGAACCTCCGGGTCGCTATAAAAGTATTATAATATAATAAAATTCTGTTACTAATAGCAGATTTTGTACCAGACTAAATTTAATTATACTCCATCTTATTTTCGCTGTTTTGTCAATTTAATTCCGATTCATGTCAAAATCGGTTATTGATTTATGAAACAACTATTCTGCTTTTCTCATTTCCAAGAATAACTGTAATAGAATTAAACACAGCACTTATAAGTATAGGTGTTCTATTAATGGTTGCAGTCTGGCTTATTTATGCCCGAGAAATCTCGGCAGAATTTCATTCACTTCCGAAAAAGAAAAATTCTTAAGAAAGAAAAGACCAGGCCCAGATGCTTTATCAAAGAATTTTGATATTAATCATTACAACTCTGTATTATAATCTTATCTTAAATTAATGAGCACCGTAAGTGTAACTTATATGTGCTTTAACCGGGAATATATTTACCCGGTTGTTGCGTTTAAAAATTAGTTATGAAATTGAACAGCAAAGAAACGCTTGAATATATAATAATAAGAAAGATGATGTATGTTTTGGGTGGATTTAATGATTTCGATTCTGATTGCATTCGTATTCAGTGTCTTTTTGGTTTCGGTTGTAAGATGGAGGAAGCCGGGAGCAACCGGAATATGGTCAACGCTCTTATTTTTATTTACGTTCCTTTTCCTTGTTATCTGGGCGGGAGGTATCTGGCTTGTCCCCTTCGGTCCCAGAATATTCAATATATATTGGCTGCCCTTTATAGTATCCGCGATAACATTCAGTTTAATAATTATTACTTTGATACCTCCTCAGACCGGAGGAAGGCCGACGATAAAACTTGTAAAGACGAATGAAAAGAAAAAAAACGATTCTTCAAATTCGGAACTCGCTCTCGGAATATTTTTCTGGTTTTTAATATTCGCGCTTCTTGCTGTAATTATACTTCGATATACGATGTTCAGGTAAAACGAATAAATAAAATTTAATATTATTCTGGAGATGATATCATGTTAATCAGTATAAATCAATTTAAAGATTTTTCAATTAAAGCCGTTGATCATAATATGGGAAGCCCGGAAGGATTATATTTCGACGATACGACATGGATGATCAGATATATTCTTTTGAATACCGGCAATTGGCTTATAGAAAGGAAAGTCCTGCTGTCGCCTCATTCTATTGAGAATTTCGATATTAAAAAACATATTATAAATTTTAAACTTACCGAAGATCAAATTGAAAACGGTCCTTCGGTCGAAGAAAACAGACCTGTTTCAAGACAGCACGAAATTGAACTGTCTGATTACTATAACTGGCCGCCGTATTGGCTTAGTCCGGATGCCGGGTTTATGATGCCTCCGGTGGTTCAGCCGCCGGTACTTGCCGGAAATTTTAAAGAGAAGAAAAAACATCTTAAGAATGAAGGATGGGAACCGCACTTAAGAAGCTCCCGGGAAGTTACCGGTTATACTATTCATGCAAAAGACGATAGTATCGGGCATATAGAGGATTTTTTGTTTGACATTAACACATGGTATTTAAAATACATCGTTATCGATACGAGAAATATTTTTCCAGGCGGAAAAAAAGTGCTCGTTGATATTTTAAAGACCAAATATTTTAAATGGTCGTTTTCAGAGGCAAAATTAAATGTAAATAAAGATTATATATTGAATCTGCCTGAATTTAATCCGGAAGATTTAAACAAACCGGGTAATTAAATGCATGAATATTTTTTTTGAAACGAAAGCTGAACTAAATGGAAAAAAACCAGATAAGGCAAAATAAAGCAACAAAAGAATGGGTAATTTATGCGCCCGATCGCGGAGATAGACCTGAGGACTTTAAGAAAAAGGATAATAAAGCCGGAATCAATCTCCCTGAATACTCCGCAGATTGTCCCTTTTGCGCCGGTAATGAAAACAAACTCGAATCAATTATAACAGAAGTAAAAAGTAAAATTTCCGGCGGTTGGCAGGTAAGGGTGGTTCCGAATAAATTCCCGGCTTTGTTACATACAGCAACGCCGCACAGAGAAACTGCGGGTATTTATACGACAATGGAAGGATACGGTAAACACGAGGTAATAATTGAAAGTCCAAAACACAACGCTGATATCCCGGTAATGCAAGCTGATGAAATAGATCTAGTAATAGAAACATATCATAAGAGGCATTTGGAGGTAATGAAAGAGCACAATAACATGATACCCATAATCTTCCGGAATCACGGACAAAGGGCGGGTACATCATTGATGCACCCTCATTCGCAATTGATTGTTACGGGTTTTGTACCGCATCATATAAGATGGAGAGAAATTGAAGCGCAGAGATATTATGATGAATGGGGCCGCTGCGTTTTTTGCGATATCCTTAAATACGAAATCTCAAAAGAAATAAGAATAGTCGCGCAATCGGAAACTATGGCGGCTTATGTTCCCTTTGCTGCCGAAGTTCCCTTTGAAATATGGATTATGCCGAAAAGACACCAGGCCGACTTCGGCACAATCACGGATGTTGAAAAAATTGAACTATCGCGTATGCTCGGAAAAATTCTTTCCGTCTATTATAAAAAGCTGAACGATCCCGATTATAATTACATTATAAATACCTCGGCAAGATTCGAAGACGGAGAGCCTCATCTGCATTGGTATCTTCAGATCAGGCCCAGAATAACCACCAAAGCAGGATTTGAAATCGGATCCGGCATAAGTATTAATCCTTCTTTGCCTGAAGAAGATGCCGCTTACATGAGAGATTAAATATTGAATCACTTAACAAAATAAAAAAGCAATTTGAATGGTATCCTATTCCGCAATTCGCAATACTTTTGTGATGAGTAAAGCAACCAAGTTCTACTACATTGATTTTGGCGGCATTATTCGTTAAAAAGTTTATTGTATTGAAAGACAGAAAATATTAATCTGAATAAATATGGTATTACGTCATGAACGAAAATAATAATCAAAGAAGCAATAAAGGACAAAAGCAGAACGTGCCGATGAGAAGAGGTCCGAGTTTAGTAACTTATCTCATTTTCTTAGTAATAATTTGGGTAGCAATTAATTATTTATTCGGCTACTTCGGAGGCGGGAATTCCGTAAATCTCGCTTATTCAAACTTTAAGAATCAGGTAAAAAAAGGGAATGTTGAACAGTTAACTATTAAAGGCAACGATATAAACGGAAAATTCAAAAATGACTACATAAAAATAGAGAACTCCCGAAAAGATACTTTAAAATACAAATATTTTTCAAGCATAAAGCCTTCTATTTATGATCCTGAGTTAATGAGAATACTTGAACAAAACAACGTGACCATACATGCTGAAAATAATAATTCATCATGGCTGACTTATTTGCTTATCATGGCAGTTCCCTGGGTATTAATATTCGGCTATTTCCTTTATACACGAAAAAAACTATCCGGACAGTCCGGCGGAATGTTCGGAGGCGGAAACTTGTTGGGAGTCGGAAAGTCGAAAGCAAAAAAATACCGGCATAAAAAAGCTAACGTTACATTTAACGATGTCGCCGGTCTGCAAAACGCAAAAAAGGATCTGCTGGAAATTATCGATTACTTAAAAGACCCTATGAAGTTTGCAAAATTAGGCGCCGATATTCCCAAGGGTGTTCTGTTAATGGGTCCTCCGGGAACCGGTAAAACTCTTCTAGCAAAGGCAACCGCGGGTGAAGCAAATGTTACCTTTTATAGCATAAGCGGTTCGGAATTTATTGAGATGTTCGTAGGCGTAGGCGCTTCCAGGGTAAGGGATATGTTCGAGACGGCAAAGAAAGACGCGCCTGCTGTTATATTTATCGATGAAATCGATTCGGTCGGAAGAGCAAGAGGAACAGGTCTCGGAGGCGGACATGATGAACGCGAACAAACGCTTAATCAGATTCTGTCCGAAATGGACGGATTCGAACCAAATGAATCTGTTGTTGTAATGGCAGCAACAAACCGCCCGGATGTACTCGACCCGGCATTAACTCGACCGGGCAGGTTCGACAGACAAATTGTTCTTGAGCTGCCTCAGAAAGAGGCTCGGAAAAAAATTCTGGAAATTCATTCACGAAAAGTACCTCTTGATGACAACGTTGATCTTGAAAATCTTGCCGCGAGAACAGTCAGCTTTTCAGGAGCGGATTTGAAAAACCTGGTCAACGAAGCAGCGTTACTAGCCGGAAGAAAACAAAGGAACAGTGTAACTAAACAGGATTTTGACGAAGCAAGAGATAAAATTCTTCTAGGCGCCGAACGGGAGGAAGTAATTAACGAAGAAGAAAAACGTACAATCGCATATCATGAAGCCGGCCATGCCTTAATGGCACAACTTCTCCCCGATACCGATCCTCTTCAGAAAGTTACAATTATACCCCGCGGCAGATCACTCGGTGTTACGGAACAAATTCCTGAATTCGACCGACATAACCTGAAGAAAGGATATCTGTTAAACAGGATAGCGGTTGCGCTCGGCGGAAGATCCGCGGAGAAAATTGTTTTCGGCGACATTACAAGCGGCGCGGCAAGCGATTTGAAACAAGTAACAAAAATCGCTCGTCATATGGTTTGTCATTGGGGCATGAGCGAAAGACTGGGTCCCGTAATGTTTAAACACGGCGAAGAGCATCCGTTTTTGGGAAGAGAATTAACTGAACCGAAGGACTTCAGCGAACATACCGCGGAAATCATCGACGAGGAAATTCACGACATTATAACAGGCATGGAGAAAAAAGCGATGAAGATACTATCGGATAACAGAACAAAACTGGATGCATTGGCGGAGGGTTTATTGGAAAACGAGACCCTTGAAAAATCTCAAATAGACTGGATCCTGGATAAAGTAGACTCCGGGAAAAATAACGGCAAACATGATGAAAAGTATCACATTAATACTCATCAGAACTGAAGTTAAAATTCGATTCTGAAAAAATTATTCAAACCAATTAAAATAAAGAGAGGCAAATAATGAAAGTACCGTTGGAAATCTCTTTTAGAAATATGTCGAAAAATCTGGCAATAGAAAATCTAATAAAAAGAAAAGTTCTGAAGCTTGAAAAAATTAACGATAGCATAATCAGCTGTCATACTGTCATTGAAAGAAATCAGAAAGATATTAAAGGAGGGAACCCGTTCAGAGTAAGAATCAGCATAAGAGTGCCTCATAGCGGTGAGATCGTTGTTACGCGGGAACCCGGTGAAGGCGAAAATCACGAAAAACTGGATGCTGTTGTCCGCGATTCTTTTGAAAGAATGTCCAGACAATTGAAATCCGCTATCGACCTTCAGAGAAAACATATAAAAGCCCATTCACTGAAAGGGAATTCAAATTCCGTTGAAGCAAATATAGGAGAATTTGATATATGAGATCCGAACTGAAAAGGAAAAGTGCAATAACTTTCCGGAAATAATTATGTCACTCGAAATAATCCCAAAAGATAAGTGGACTAATTTTCTTGAAGGCTTCATAAGCGTTCATGAAACCTGCTTATTTAATATTGAAAAATTAAAGATGAGAAATAAGAACACTCTCATTGCTAAAGATTTGAAACTGAGATCAATAGATATAAGAAGAGAGCGGGTTGATTTTACTACAGTTATTGTAGGAGACAAACCCGGTTTGGAATTATCGCACTTAATAAAAGAAGTAAGGAATATTACTCTTGAAAAAGATAAAAGCGGAAATGATAAGGCATTGTACTTTAATTCAACCGGCGAGAGCATTGTAGTATCGCTTATGAATTAAGATACTGAGAGTTGCTTTCCGTTTATTACGGAAAGGGAGAGCATTTCTAGAATATTCGGTTAATACCGGGGAAAAGATAATAACAAGTACCCCGGTTTTAATTATTACTGTAATTTCTTATACTGGTCTCGAACGAAGTTAAAGCAATTTATTGAGTTCATAGGAGTATACACTTTATTGAAATAAAGGAAAAAATTATTAATTTTTGGTATTAAATAACCGAAAGTCAAAAATCAAATGAGTAATAAAAAAATTAGATGGGGAATATTGGGAACCGGAATAATAGCAAGATTATTTGCAACCGGTTTAAAGTATGTTGATGACATTGAATTATATGCGGTCGGCTCAAGGAAATTAGAAACAGCCCAATCATTTGCTGATGAATTCGGCTTTACAAAATCCTACGGCAGCTATTTGGAAGTCGCGCAGGATCCCGAAGTTGATGTTATATATATTGCAACGCCGCACAATCTTCATTTTGAAAATACTATGATGTCTCTTGATAACGGGAAACATGTTCTTTGCGAAAAACCCTTCGCAATAAACGGAAAAGAAGTCAGGCTGATGACAGCTAAAGCCGAAGAAAAAGAATTGTTTTTAATGGAGGCGATGTGGTCCCGTTTTCTTCCCAACATTTTAAAAGCCAAGGAAATTATCGATTCAGGAAAGATCGGCAGGGTAAAATTAATTACATCCTACTTCGGTTTGAAATCTGAACTTACCGCGGAACAGAGACATTTCAACAAAGATCTGGGAGGGGGTTCGCTTCTTGATATAGGCATATATCCTGTTTTTCTTTCACTATTCGTTTTGGGAAAACCAAAATCATTCATTGCGGCCGCAGGTATAGGTCCCACGGGTGTAGACAATACTATGAGCATGACATTCAAATACGACAACGACGTTCTTTCAATTTTATTCTCTACATTGATTGCCAATCCGGACACTGTTTCCGAAATTCACGGAGATAAAGGGAAAATTATTTTTGATAAATGGTGGTTTACTCCCGTAAAATTTAAAGTCGTAGATTCATCAGGTAATGAAACGGAATTCCCGTCCGAACACAAAGGCAACGGATATAATTATGAAGCCGAAGAAGTAGTTAAATGTATAAGAGAAGGAAAAACTCAAAGCGGTTTAATGAGCTGGAAAGACAGTCTGCAGCTTATAGATATGCTTGATGAGATCAGAAAAGAGACAGGAATTTTTTATCCGAATCACGATTAAAGATAAACATGAAAAAATTTTCCATTCTTCTTATAGCATGTTTCATTTGGACCGTCAGCCCGAATACATTTTCGCAGATAAAGATAATAAAAGTCTGGCCGGATAAAATTCCCGATTCAATAGTAAATAAAAACTATAAAGAACAGGATCTGTCGGATGAAAGCGGTATTTATAGGATCAAAAAGGTTAAAGATCCTACGTTGACGGTTTTTACACCGGCTTCCGGCAATGGTGCCGCGATCATTATTTGCCCGGGCGGAGGATATGGACATCTTGCTTACGCGAAAGAAGGAGTAGCCGTAGCGAAATGGTTTAGTTCAATCGGGGTAACGGCTTTTATTTTAAAGTACAGGCTGCCGAGCGATTCTATTATGAAGAACAAAGCCATCGCCCCGCTTCAGGATGCGCAGGAATCAATTAGGATAGTCAGGAGAAACGCAAAAGAATGGAATATCAATCCAGGCAAAATAGGGGTGATTGGATTTTCCGCCGGCGGCAGCCTGGCTTCTTTGCTTTGCACTCACTACAACGATAAAATATATAACTGCGATACTACAAGCGCAAAGCCTGATTTTTCAATTCTTTTATATCCGGTAATATCAATGCGGGAAGAGATAACACATCCCGGTTCCAGGGAAAATCTTCTCGGCAATAATCCACCGGAAAAAGAGATCGAGTATTTTTCAAGCGAATTAAATATAGGTTCTAATACGCCGCCGGCTTTTCTAGCCCTTGCAGAAAACGATAAAGTCGTTCCCGTTCAGAACAGCATCGATTATTTCTTAGCATTGAAAAAATACGGTATACCGGCTGAGCTGCATATTTTTGAAACAGGGGGACACGGCTTCGGTCTAGGTAAGATGGGCGAAACACAATCTTACTGGCCTGTGCTTTGCGAAAATTGGTTAAAGGCTATAGAAATACTTTGATATTTATGGTATATTAATTTTAAATATTTTAAAATCGATACTATAATGGATCATATTCCTAAAGTCATACTTATAATTGAAACCTCTCGATCTTTCGGGCGACAAATTTTACTCGGCATTTCAAAATACTCAAGACTTAACGGACCATGGGCTTTTTACAGAGAAGCCAGAGACATGCAATCTGCATTACCCCACCTTAAAAACTGGCAGGCCGATGGAATTATCATGCGTAATTCCAAGGTTTATAAACAATTACTTTCCCTGAATGCGCCAACAATTTTAGTACTGCACGATATAGAAGAAGATAGTGATCTTCCTGTTATATCTACAGACAGTGCTCAAATCAGTAAAATGGCCGCCGAACATTTATTAAACAAGGGATTCAAAAATTTTGCATTCTGCGGGTTTAACAACAAGTCCTGGTCGCTGCAGAGACAAGAAAACTTCATCCAATATCTTGAAAAGGAAGGATTCAAAACAAGCGTTTTTAAGCAATCGAATTCAGCAATTCAAAAGAAATGGGAACAAGAACAAATTCATATGGCTAAGTGGTTAAAAAATCTTCCAAAGCCGGTCGGAATTATGGCATGCAACGATGACAGGGGCCAGCATGTACTTGATGTATGCAAAATTGCAGAACTGCGTGTGCCCGAAGATGTAGCTGTTATCGGGGTTGATAACGATGATTTAATTTGCGATTTATGTGACCCTCCTTTAACCAGCATAGCATTGAATGCCGAGAAAGCAGGATATGAAGCAGCAGAATTACTAGATAAATTAATGTGCGGTGAAAAAACGGACAAAAATATTATACCGGTAGAACCCACTCATATTATCAGCAGAAGTTCTACCGATCTATTAGCAACCGAAGATAAAGAAATAAACAAAGCAATAAGGTACATAAGACAAAACTTCAGAAAGAATATTCAGGTTAGCGATGTTGTTAATTCAACGATATTATCAAGAAGAAACTTAGAACTGCGATTTAAAAAAAGTATTAACAGATCGATTAATTCCGAAATACGCAGAATAAGAGTAGAACAAATATGCCGTTTATTAATAGAAACGGAAATGAGTATTTCGGAAATAGCATACGGACTAGGTTTCAGCAGTGTAGAACACATATCAAGGTATTTTAAAAGCGAAATAGGTACAAATCTACGGGACTATCGGAGAAATGCATGCACAAGGAAATTAAGTTCCGGCAGGGCAGATTATCTTTTAGAAGATAAAAGATAATTTCAGATAAATTTTAATATAAAAAACATCAACTTCTTTCAAAATATTGCAGTTATTACTGCTGACTTCAAAGATCAACGCATCAGTTTCATTTTACGCAAATTGGTTATTTTTAATCGTAAATTGGCTACGGATATAAATAATATTCTGCTATTTTCATTTGAATGTTTATTTTTAATAATTAAACACATAATAAAAAACGTCTATAATAAAAATATCATTGAATGTTTATTCAATTCTAATTTTAACTGCATAATGGAGTATTGAGACCTGCCGGTACTTATGCGGCAACAAAGTAAATAGATAAAAAATAATTCAATTAAATATTTCCACTAAAATTCGAGGAAGGAACAATGACGTCAACCTTACAACCACTAGATTGGATAATTATTGCCGGATATTTTGCTATTATACTCGGACTTGCATGGTGGGTCATCAAGCAACGGCAAGATACTTCGACCGATTATTTTTTAGCAGGCCGCCATCTTGGATGGCTTATAGTCGGCGCTTCAATATTTGCATCTAATATCGGTTCCGAACACTTGGTAGGGCTAGCAGGTTCGGGCGCAACCGACGGAGTGGCCATGGCGCACTACGAGCTGCATGCATGGTGCTTATTGATTCTCGGATGGGTGATGGTGCCTTTTTATATGCGATCAAAAGTTTTTACAATGCCTGAATTTCTTGAAAAAAGGTTTTCCCCCGCCTCAAGAACACTGCTTTCATTAATTTCATTGGTTGCTTATATACTTACAAAAATTGCGGTAGGTATCTTTGCAGGCGGAGTTGTTTTCAGCGTGCTGCTACCGGAACTTCATTTTATGGGGTTGAACAGTTTCTGGGTCGGTTCCATTCTGGTTATCGTTCTTACCGGTTTATATACAATTTTAGGAGGAATGAGAGCTGTTGCATATACCGAAGCTTTGCAGACATTTATATTAATTATCGGCTCTATTCTTGTTACTATTTTCGGACTGCATGCTCTCGGCGGCTTTGATGTTCTGCGTCAGACCGTAGGACCTGAAATGCTGAATTTATGGAAGCCGCTTGTTCCTCACGGCGTACAAAGCACTTGGGAACCGATTCGCGAAGCAGGAAAAATGGCATGGTATTTCAACGACAATTACCCCTGGCTCGGAATGTTGTTTGCCGCGCCCATTATAGGTCTATGGTATTGGACTACCGATCAGTACATAGTTCAGCGTGCAATTAGTGCGAAGAACGTAACGGAAGCCAGGAGAGGCTCAATCGCGGCTGGTTTCTTAAAGCTTTTACCTGTTTTTATATTTATACTTCCCGGTTTAATAACATTTGCAATTGCAAAGAACGGCGTTATTCCCGCTATTCAGCATGAGCTAATCGGAACGAACGGACATTTGATAAGGGAGAATGCTCAAAAAGCATTTCCTCTGCTTGTTGCATACGTACTGCCGGTGGGTATAAGAGGAATTGTTGTTGCGGGTCTGCTTGCCGCTTTGATGAGCTCGCTTGCCGGGGTATTTAATGCTTCCTCAACTTTATTTACTATGGATTTTTATTCCAGGCTGAGACCGAATTCATCGCAGAAGCAGCTGGTATGGATGGGAAGAGTTGCTACCGGTGTAATGGTTATAATCGGTTTGTTATGGATCCCGGTTATCCAGGGAGGAAGAGGTCTTTATGATTATCTCCAGGGCGTTCAGTCTTATCTTGCTCCGCCCATTTTCGTCGTTTTCTTCCTGGGCGTTTTATGGAAAAGACTAAATGCAAAAGGATGTATGGCTGCGTTGATTACAGGATTCGCGCTAGGTTTGTTCCGTTTGATAGTAGATACGCCTGTTAAATTGATAGACGGATTTGCATATTCGCAGGGTTCATTCTTATGGATTGTAAATAATATTTTCTTCCAATATTATAGTTTAATAATTTTCGTGGTATGTATAATAGTAATGATCGGAGTAAGTTATATGACTCAAGAACCCTCGTATGAAAAAATAGAAGGATTAACTTTCAGCACTACTACAGCAATTCAAAAAGAAGAAACTAGAAGTAGTTGGTCAAAGGGTGATGTTATTGCTTCCGTAATTCTTGTTTTATCTATTCTTGCTATTTATTTGTATTTCTCCTAAGTCATGAAACAAATATATAATTGAAAAAGAGTCAGGATTTTGCATATGAAAAAATATTCAATCGGTTTAGACTTCGGCACGAATTCGTGCCGGGCTCTTATTGTAGATATTGCGGACGGTAATGAAATTGCCAGTCATATTTTTGCTTATCCGTCTGGTGAAGCAGGCGTTATTATCGATCCCGGCGATCCTAATTTAGCCCGTCAGAACCCTGCGGATTATTTCAAAGGGAATCGAAGTAACGGTTATCGAATCGATAAAGAAAGCAAAATCTTCCGACTCACAGTTTTCACCGGAGAATATTATTGGTATCGGAGTAGATACAACCGGAAGCAGTCCGCTTCCGGTTGATGTTTCCGGCCTCCCGCTTTGTTTTAACGATAAATATAAAGACAATCCGTCGGCAATGGTATGGCTTTGGAAAGATCATACAGGTCACCAGGAAGCCAATGCCATTACAGAAATAGCGGCTAAATTAAGACCCGAGTATCTTGCAAAAATCGGAGGTGTTTATTCTTCGGAATGGTACTGGAGTAAAATTTGGCATTGTAAAAAGGTTAGTCCGGAAATTTTCGATGCCGCATACAGCTTTGTCGAAATCTGTGATTGGATTCCCGCGGTTCTTACCGGAGAAACCAATCCCGAAAAAATCAAACGCAGTATTTGCGCTGCCGGTCATAAAGCTATGTATAACGAGCAATGGGGCGGTCTTCCGGATGTTGAATTTCTGGAAAGTCTTTCCGAAGGATTAGGCGATCTTAGAAAAAAAATAACAGGCAAAGCAATGCCTTCCGAAGAAAAAGCGGGAGCTTTAAGTAAGGAATGGGCAGAAAAGCTGGGGCTTCCAATCGGAGTATCGGTTGCGGTGGGAGCTTTTGATGCGCATATGGGCGCCGTGGGCGCCGGTATTAAAACAGGAACTCTTGTGAAAATATTAGGCACAAGCACATGCGATGTTATGGTTTGGCCAAACGATAAAAAACTTGCCGATATACCCGGGGTTTGCGGAATTGTTAACGGTTCCGTAATGAACGGTTATTACGGAATTGAAGCCGGACAATCCGCCGTGGGCGATATATTTTTATGGTTCCTTAATAATCTTGTTCCGGAAAGCTACGGTAAAACTCAGGATGAAAAGTTTACTAATTTAGAAAAAGCAGCGTCTCTGCTTAAGCCGGGCGAATCCGGCTTGCTTGCTTTGGATTGGAATAACGGAAACAGAACTATTCTGGTTGACGTTCGCTTAACAGGACTACTGCTCGGACAAACTCTGCATACTCAGGCTCATGAAATTTATAGGGCCCTTATAGAAGCTACCGCCTTCGGCGCTCTCGCTATAATAGACCGCATTGAAGAGAACGGCGTAGATATTACAGATATAGTTAATTGCGGCGGACTTGCAATTAAGAATTCTCTTCTAATGCAGATCTATGCCGATGTTACCGGAAGACCGATGAAAGTTTCAAAAAGTGAGCAGACACCGGCCCTGGGCGCGGCTATTTTCGGCGCTTTCTCCGCCGGTAAAGACGCTAGCGGATTCGAATCGGTGGAACAAGCCGAAGCAGCTATGACCGGAATTGCGAAGACATATACACCGGTTAGTGAAAACCATAGCACATATAAAGAACTATACACTCTCTACAGACAACTTCACGACGGCTTTGGTACCAAAAACAGCAGCGGCAGTATGTATAATGTAATGAAGGATTTGTTGGATATTCGCGATAAAGTTCGAAGGAGAAACAATGCTTGATGATTTAAAAGCCAAGGTGTTAAAAGCTAATTTGGATTTGGTTAAATACGGACTAGTGACATTAACATGGGGAAACGTAAGCGGAATTGACAGAGTCGAAAACGCAATAGTAATAAAACCCAGCGGTGTCGCATATGATGTGATGACATTAGACGATATGGTTGTGGTTAATATGGAAGGTAAAGTAATAGAAGGAAAAAGTAATCCTTCTTCCGATACTTTAACTCATCTTGAGCTTTATAAAGCTTTCAAGGGAATCGGAGGAATTACCCACAGTCACAGCGAATATGCCACTATCTTTGCTCAGGCATGCAAAGAGATACCGTGTTTCGGTACTACTCATGCTGACCATTTTCACGGATCGGTACCCGTAACGGAATTCCTAACCGAAGAAGACGTAAATTCCGGCTATGAACTAAATACGGGAAAACTGATCGTAAGAAGATTTAAGACTTTAAATCCGGAAGACGTTCCCGGTGTATTGGTTGCCGGCCACGCGCCGTTCACGTGGGGAAAGGATCCGGATGATTCCGTAAAAAACAATTTAGTACTGGAACGTGTGGCAAAAATGGCCATTAATAGTCTGCAATTAAATCCTTCTTTACCAAGGCTGCCGGATTACATTCTGGAGAAACATTATTCGAGAAAACACGGACCTAATGCATATTACGGTCAGTCAAAAAATCATTAATAATAAAAAAAGCAAATATAAAATTAAACCGGAAGGCACAGATGAAAGAATTAAAAAGCTTTGAAGTCTGGTTTGTTACTGGAAGCCAGCATTTGTATGGGGAAGAAACATTAAAAAAAGTAGCGGAACATTCTAAAGAAATAGCGGATGCATTATCCGGCTCTGAAAAAATTCCGGTTACCGTAAAATTTAAACCTGTTTTAACCACACCCGATTCTATATATCAGCTTTGTCTCGAAGCAAATAATTCTCAGAACTGCATCGGACTAATAACCTGGATGCACACTTTCTCGCCTGCGAAAATGTGGATAGCCGGATTAAAGATTCTCCGAAAACCGTTTGTTCACCTTCATACTCAGTATAACCGCGATATACCGTGGGATAAGATTGATATGGATTTTATGAATTTGAATCAATCTGCGCACGGCGGGAGGGAATTCGGGTATATCTGCAGCCGGATGAACAAAACACGCAAGGTGATTGTCGGACACTGGAAAGACGATTCGGTAAGAGAAAAGCTTGCGGTCTGGATGAGAGCGGCTTGTGCATGGCAGGACGCGCAGGGCGGAAAGATTGCACGCTTCGGAGATAATATGCGGGAGGTTGCGGTAACCGAAGGAGATAAAGTAGAAGCGCAAATGCAGCTCGGCTATTCGGTATACGGATACGGAATCGGTGACCTTGTTAAACGTGTTCAGGAAATTTCCGAAAAAGAAATAGACGGACTTATTGAAGAGTATAACGAATCGTATCTGCTAAACAAGGAATTAAAAAAAGGCGGACATAGTTACGACTCATTAAGGGAGTCGGCAAAAATTGAATTGGGTATGAGAGCTTTTCTTACCGAAGGAAATTTTATCGGCTTTACGACAACATTTGAAGATCTGCACGGATTGAGTCAATTACCCGGGTTAGCCGTTCAGCGTTTAATGTCTGAAGGTTACGGTTTTGGTGCTGAAGGCGATTGGAAAACCGCCGCGCTCGTAAGAGCCATGAAAGTTATGGGCTCAGGATTAAAAGGCGGCACATCCTTTATGGAAGATTATACTTATCATTTGGATCCGTCGGGAATGAAAGTGCTCGGCGCTCATATGCTGGAGGTGTGCGCATCAATTGCAGGTGAAAAACCCAAGCTGGAAATAAAACCTCTTTCTATCGGAGGCAAATCCGATCCGCCGCGTCTCGTTTTTAATGTAAATGAAGGCCAAGCTCTCAACGCTTCGGTAATTGATATGGGAAACCGATTCCGTATGATTGTAAATGAAGTAACTGTTATACCTCCTGATGCGCCTCTGCCCAAACTACCTGTTGCGCGCGTAGTATGGGTTCCAAAACCGAACCTTGAAATTGCTGCAAGAGCATGGATACATGCCGGCGGCGCACATCATACCGGTTTTTCGCAGGCATTAACCGCGGAATATTTGGAAGACTATGCCGAAATTTCCGGCATTGAATATTTATTGATTAACGAATCAACTAATATTTCGGAATTCAAAAAAGAATTAAGATGGAATGATCTTTATTATTCATTAAAAAAATAGTCTTGATTATCCCCCCATAATTTCAGTTGATTAAAATAACTGAAATTGACTGACCTGGATAATTAGCAATTGGCCACGGATTACACTTATTTCACTAGTCATTTTATATTCATTATATTAGTGAAATTCCTGTAATTCGCGGCTTCTCTTTTTATAAGAAGACGGCATTAACCTCAAATAATTTTATATTTATATAAATTGCATCTTGGGTTTCTAAATCTTTTAGCACCTATACAAAGTAAAATGAAAAACATTACAATTAAACCGGAAATAAGAGCAATTATATTTGACTGCGACGGTACGCTTGTAGATTCGATGCCCATGCATATGAAAGCTTGGGAAAATTCGATCAGACGTTTTCAATCTGATTTTAACAAAGAATATCTATTCTCTTTGAGAGGTATGAAAGAAACCGACATCGTAAATTCATATAACCGGAAATTCGGACTCCGGTTAAATCCTGAAGAAGTGGTCTTTTATAAACATGAATATGTCATGAAAAAAATTAAAAACGTAAAAGCTATAGAGCCGGTTGTTAATGTCGCTAAGAACCATTATGGAAAACTTCCACTGGCAGTGGTTTCAGGCAGTTCAAGGGAAATTGTTACCGAAGAATTGAATGTAACCGGAATAATCGGCTTATTCGATATTATACTTACTGCGGATGACCCTTTACAGCCAAAACCTTCACCCGAAATCTTTAGAGCCGCTGCGTCTGATTTGAAAGTTGAACCGATGTATTGCATAGTTTTGGAAGACGGCGAGTCCGGTCTGCAGGGAGCGGCGGCTGCAGGTATGCAGACAATTGACGTAAGAGAATATTTATAGATGCGGGAGGTTTGTAGGTGGTTGGTTTTTAGTGTTGTTTGTGGTAGTTGGTTGTAGGTGGTGGGTAGTTGGTTGTAGGTGGTGGTTGCTGCGGATGAAGATATACTTTATAGAATAGTTAAAATGTTTTACATACTTATTACAACAAACTACAGACAACAAACCACAGACAAAAAAAAGACGGAAGGAAAGGAAAAAAGTGAAAAGAGTTGTTTTATCTGGAATAAAAAAGCTTGAGCTTACGAACGACAATATGCCTGAAACATTAGGAGATTATGAGGTTCTCCTTAAAATAGATACGGTTGGAGTCTGCGGATCCGATATGCATTACTATAATGAGGGAAGAATAGGTGACCAGGTAATCCACTTCCCTTTCACAATCGGTCATGAGTGTTCTGCGGTTGTCGAAAGTATCGGTTCAAAAGTAACCAGAGTAAAACCCGGCGACCTGGTTGCTGTAGACCCCGCTATGTCATGTCATCATTGTCAGCAATGTTTAAGCGGCAGAGAACATACATGCTTAGATCAAAAATTTCTAGGCTGCCCCGGACAGTCGGAAGGCTGTCTCTCCGAATATATAATAATGCATGAATATAATTGTTTTCCCGTACCAGCTAATATTAGCGGTGAGTTGGCTGCTCTTATTGAACCGCTGTCAATCGGATATTACGCGGCGCAATTTTTAAAAGACAAAAAGAATTTCCGTTCCGCGTCAATACTTGGGGCCGGGCCCATCGGATTAAGCGTACTGTTATCTTTAAGAGCCGCAGGATATGAAGATATTTTCATAACGGATAAATTGGATTACCGTTTGACTTCGGCAAAAAAAGCTGGCGCTGCATTTACGGCAAATCCGGATAAAGACGACGTTATATCTTTATTTAGAAAAGAAAATCAAGATTTATTTGATGCCGTGTTTGAATGCTGCGGAAAACAGGAAGCAATTGATCAGGCGGTAGAAATCTTGAAACCGGGGGGAATGCTATTATTGGTCGGTATTCCTGAAACGGACAGAATTTCATTCGACATAAGTAAAATCAGGCGTAAGGAAATAACAATACAAAATGTACGAAGGCAAAATAACTGCGTACAGTCTTGCATAGATTTGACTGCTTCCGGCAAATGGTCTCCGCAATTCATGATCACTCACAGGTTCGCTCCGGATGAAACGGATAAGGCTTTCAAAACTGTTGCCGGATATGAGGATGGAGTTATTAAAGCCATTGTAAATTTTAAAGGATAAGGTAGCAGAGGTACAAAGTTTCAAGTACAAGATACAGCTTTTGAGTATGTTTTTTTATTTTATAAGACCGTGCATTTTAAGCCATCGCACGCACGCTTCCGGCCAGGATGATTCCGTATCTGTTGTTCTGCCCAACCCGTAACCATGGCCCCCTTTTTCATATAAATGAAGCTCGCAGGGAATATTATATTTTTTCAGTGCCAATGCATAATCGATACTATTGCGAACCGGTACCACATTGTCGTCTATCGATTGCGCCAAAAATGCAGGCGGTGTATTCTTATTTACCTGTAATTCATTAGAATACAGTTTGACCAATGCGGGACTCGGATGCCGACCGAGCAAATTAATTCTGGATCCCATATGTGTAATTGCAGAATCCATTGATATAACGGGATAAATAAGTAATGAAAAATCCGGACGGGCGCTGATTGTGTCGCTCTCATCATATACTTTTTGGTTATAATGCGTAGATAAAGTAGATGCCAGATGCCCACCCGCAGAGAAGCCCATAATGCCTATTGCGTAAGGGTTTATATTCCATTTTACCGCGTTGCTCCTAACTATTCGAATAGCTCTTTGGGCATCCTGCAGCGGGGCTATTGTTTTATTGACCTCGATTGCCGTATCTGGCAGGCGGTATTTTAAAACAAATGCGGTTACTCCGATGCTGTTTAGCCATTGCGCAACTTGCGAGCCTTCGTGTTTTATTGCCTCCACGCTGTAACCGCCGCCCGGACAAATAATAACGGCAGTGCCGGTTGATTTTCCGACAGGAGCAGGGTAAAAGTCAATTGTCGGGATTGAAATATTTTTTTCAAATGTCCAGCCCTGACTCGAATCAATTACTGCATTATAAGATGGATTATATTTGGAATTCGGTACACCTTTAGGCCACAGCTGGATTACTTTTGTCTGAGCCGTCGCTACACTAAAACAAAATATCAAAACCATAATAATAAATATTAATTTATTCAATGATCTACTCTCTTTTGAATTTGAATAATTACTTTTTTAAGTCACGCGCAATTACTTCGGCCATTATTTTAGCGCCTTTCACATCGGGATGAATCCCGTCGAAGAAATTTCCTCCCTCGCCGCTCATCTGATCATGCAAATCCATTACTGCCAGATTATTTCTTTTGGCTAAATTTCTAATTATGGGTATAATCCATTTAGTCAGAGTGGAATCGTTGATGCCCCATTTGGATTTAAATACGGGAACCGGCAGGCATACATAAATTTTCGGATTGCTCGGAATTGTTTTAAACGTATCGATTAAAGCCTGATAATCCTGAGCAAAACTCGCGAAATCCCAGTTCTGACTTTTAGTATCGTTAGTACCTAGTTGTATAATAATTATGTCGGGCTTGTACGCAAATACATTGTAAAATTCTTTGCATGTCCAGTAAGGGAAATCTCCTTTCTTACGAAGTGTTGTTGCGCTTCGTCCTAAATTTAAGACCGAATAATCCGGCCCTAATAGACTGTCGAGTATAACAGGATAAGCAGTTTTACTTTGATAAGGAAGTCCGTACCCTTCCGTAATGCTGTCCCCGACGCAGGCTACCTTAATATTTGTGGAACATGATGAGACCAGAAAGACAGTAAAGGCAATAAAGACAAATTTTAAATATTTCATATTTTATTCCGCAGAGTATTTGTATTATTGGACATGAAATTACCGGTAGAAATTTTCAATTACAAATTTATCCATTCTTTATTTTTCCAAATTTAATTATTGTTCATATCAATCCGTATAGATTCGGATAGAGAGAAAAATAAAACTACTTTTTCATTAATTTCCAGTTAAGACTCTGATAAAAGACTAAGGATATAAATTTTTTTCCCCTCTGCTATTTTATTAACATTATTTTTTTTGACTCCGTAAGATTTTTCGTTCTGATTACGCAAAAATATACTCCGCTCGGTAAACCTTTTGCCGACCAGGTCAAATGATAACTTCCTGAATTTTTATACTCGTCAAGAAGTCCGGTAACCTTTTCTCCGAGTGTATTATATATTGATATAGAGACGTTTGAAGAATTAGGAATTGAATAGGAAATAGTCGCACTTGGATTAAATGGATTCGGATAAATATTTAACTTAAAGTTTTCCGGTGTACTAACATTATTTTTAACAGATGTTACGTCTATGCCTAAGAAGGCATCAATAGCGGCAGTCGGTTCTTTTGTTTTTGGATCCCAGGCTCCCAGTTGGTAGTTCTGCCAGTTATAACTCTCCGGTTCCCAGTAAAAAACACCCAATCCGCCGACCGATTTTGTTTTTGCAATTAAATCCAATAAATAATGATTTGCCTCTGCGGGCTGGTTGTATAAATAACCGGCTTCGCAAACCATAACTTTGGTATTATATCTTGATATCATATCTTTCATCGTTAGTAGCGCAAGGCTGTCGTCTGCCTGCCAGGAAAGATTTGCCCAATAAGGATAAACCGACATTCCTATGATATCCCACTTCGCACCGTTGTTTTTAAGTCCGTCGAATATTTGTCTGAACAGAGCATCCTTATGTCCGTCTTCAAGATGAACAATTACCTGTATTGTCGTGTCAATAGCTTTAACAGCTTCATAACCGCTTTCAATCAGTTTTGCAAAATTACTCATATTTGCTGGAGCTTTTCCGTCAGGCCACAACATCCCGTTGCCTACTTCATTCCCTATCTGTACCCATTCGGGAACTACTCCAACCGATTTCAATGAATCAAGAATATCATAAACATGATTATATACGTCCGCCTGCAATTGAGTGAATGAATCATTTGCCCATGCTGCGGGTTTTGTTTGATGTGCCGGATCTGCCCAGGTATCACTTAGGTGAAAGTCCAGCATGATTTTAAAACCCATACTATCGGCTTCAAGCGACTTTTTCACCAAATCTTTCTTGCCGTTATAACCGTTGCTAGGATTAACCCATACCCTGAATCTAAGCGCGTTTATTCCCTTCTCTTTTAAGATTTCCAGGCAATTTTTCTTAACTCCGGAATTATCGTTAAATACATATTTGTACGTTTCTATCTCCGACAACCAGCTTACATCAGCCCCGTTGGCAAATTGCGCCTTTATTTCCCGAGGTTGAATAAATAATATGAAAAGTAGTCCTAAAACAGCAAGATGTATAACGTGCGAAAATGAATTAGAATTCTTCAAAATTATTAGACTGCTTTTATTAATGAAAGCATTTTTCTATTTATCTAAAATTTCTAGCAATGTCGAAAATATTACTGTTTAAAAATTCACTTCTTAAAAAGGTAAATTGGTTCGGGCAACGGTATTCATTGAGCCCATTTCCGGAGAATAAGGCATTAAATAAAAATCATAATAATATGCTTTTGAAGACGGTAAACGATACTGCGGCAGCGGTCTCGCTTCCGGGCTCCATGTGTTTATACCGCCGACACCCATTTGTTTATCGTCCAGGTTCACCGTAATATAATCCCGCCTCGGAAGTTCATCGATATGCGTTGCCTTTTCGAGATCTTCCAAAGAATACGGCCATGCGCTTATACTTAATGTCGAATCGCCTACAGCCAGGAACCCGTTTCCGCTCTTGTTCGTAAACGCTACCCATCTGACATCGCAGCGGTTGCCGTTCTCCTGAGGACGGACATAATCAGTCCAAAGACTATCGACGGGACCGGAATAAAGCCCGACATTTGCTCCGCTTAATTTATCCAGATAATTAGCCCACGGTCCTCTTCCGTACCAGGTCATCTCACCGTATTCTTTCGGAATCCTGAGTTCTGTTCCTACTTTTGGAATATCCGGAGGTACATTTCCGATAGGATTCAATCTCTGAGTTACTTTAACTATACCGTTTCCGAACACGGTATATTTTATCATCCAAGTAGATTTTCCAACAGGTAATGAACCGTTAACTTTGATAACAACTATTTTATTATCAGGCTGTGTAACATTAACGTTATCCACAATGCGCCCAGGCGCCGCTTGTTTCCATGCATCCAATGCTCCGCGGAATCCGGCGATATCGTTATCGGTGGGGGCCCGCCAATAATTAGGCTGCATCGGTCCGCTGATTAAATCTTTACCTTTCCAATTATAACCCGAAAGCGAACCGTCTTTTTTATTAATTGTGATTTTAAATCCGTCGCCGGTTACTACAACAGCGTCGCCTGACTGATCCGCCTTTACGGAATGAACTGCACTTAAATCCGCCTTAGGCTTAGGTGCAACAGCCCACGGCATCTTAAACTGATCCCAGGCTACGGTAAATCCTTTTTCGGCCCAGAAGTTCCCATGCTTAATATTAGCGCTTAAGTTAAGCCAATATTCGCTGCCCGGATTCAGTTCTGGCTGATTGATAGGCAGCTTAACTCTTGCCCAGCCGCCCGCCTTTGTTGTGAGTGTATCTATAGTGCCGGACTGAATTATTTTTCCGTCCTGGGTAAGTGTCCATTTGATTTCATAATCTCTGAGATTGGAATGATAATAATCGTTACGTACAACCACCATGCCTTTAGATAAATCAATCGGATAAAAATTCACATATTGATAGACATGTTTAACTTCATAATAACCGGGCTGAGGGATGCGATCAGGTAAAATGAATCCGTTGATATTAAAGTTGCCGTCATTCGGTTCATCGCCGTAATCTCCGCCGTAAGCCCAAAACATTTTACCGTCTTTGTCTTTCTTGTATAATCCCTGATCTACCCAGTCCCATATACATCCGCCGATAAGATTCTTGTGAGTATAAATCAGATCCCAGTAGACTTTCATATCGCCGGTTGAATTTCCCATTGAATGAGCGTACTCGCACATAAAAATCGGTTTGGTTATATTCTGATCGTTAGCCATATAATCAAGCTGCTGAGGAGTAGGATACATATGACTGATTATATCGGCAACGCTGTTCATCTGTTCGTAATGTATAGGTCTTGAAGGATCGACTGCACGGGCGTATGATGCCATAATTTTAAAATTTTCTCCGTGTCCGGCCTCATTGCCTAGGGACCAGATAATAACCGACGGATGGTTTTTATCCCTTGCGATCATTCTTTTAATACGTTCAAGACAAGCATTTGTCCATAGCGGATCGCTTCCCGGCAGCAGTTCTCTTTCATGCATTCCGTGCGCTTCAAGATTTGTTTCGTCGATTACATACATTCCGTATTTATCGAATAAATAGTAGTATCTCGGATCGTGAGGATAATGAGAAAATCTTACGGTATTAATATTCTCCTGCTTCATTAATTTCAGATCTTTTTCTATCCATTTATAATCAAGCGCTCGTCCATGGTAAGGATCGTGATCATGAATGTTCACTCCTTTTAGCTTGACGGAAATGCCGTTTACCAGCAGCATGCCGTCTCTGATTTCGATTGTCCTGAATCCGGTTGTAGACCTTGCGGCTTCTATTACTTTTCCGTTTTCATCTTTCAGAACAAGAATCACAGTATAAAGATAGGGAGTCTCGGCTGTCCATTTGAAAGGACCATTAATTTTTGCATACAGCTGGGCAATACCCTCGGTACCAGCAGGGATATCCGTAATTGTTTGAGAAGATGCGACAGGACCGCTGCCAATCATCTTGCCGCTTTCATCGTAAAGATAAGCTTCCACAGTTGCCGGTTTAAAATTTTCATTTGTAGTATTGCGGACTTTAGCCGTAATATGAAGCAGTCCGTCTTCATACCTGTCGTCAAGCTTAGCGCGCACGAAAAAATCTTCCAGATGTTCTTTAGGCGTAGAGTACAAATAAACGCTGCGGAATATTCCGCTTAGACGCCACATGTCCTGATCTTCAAGATAAGATCCGTCCGACCAGCGGATCACTTCTACCGCTAACTGGTTTTCGCCTTTCTTAAGGTAGGGATTAAGGTCAAATTCTGCAGGCGTCATGCTGCCCTGGCTGTAACCGACTTTCTTACCGTTCACCCAGATATAAAAAGCGCTTTTTACTCCGCCGAAATGAATATAAATATCGCGGCCGTCCCAATTATCCGGTACGGTAAATTCGGTGCGGTAGGAACCAACTGGATCGTAGTCCTGCGGAATTAAGGGAGGATGAGCCGGATAGTCAGGATGGAACGGATATCTGATGTTAAGATAGATTGCCTTGCCGAATCCTTCGGTCTGCCAGCTCGCGGGTACACGAATGTTAGCCCATTTGGATACATCAAAATTTGTTTTGTAAAAATCCATCGGCTTTTCCGCAGGGTTTTTCGACCATTTGAATTTCCATGTACCATCGAGAGATTTATAATACGGAGTATGAAATTCCCATCCGCTGTCGGCCAGTGCGCTTTGTCGATCGGGATAATGCATAAAACTCAGATGTGCCGGTTCTTTATTGATTCCGATTACCTGCGGATTTTCCCAATCCGGTAAATCATTTCCGTAATTCTGTGCAAAGATTTTTACAGGAACCAGTAGTAGGGACGTTATAAAAATTATAAATAACTTATTCATATATTCCTTTTTTGCTTTATTAAATACCACTGAATAATTAAAAACTTCTAAAATATAATTCGCTATAAAAAAAACATTCGGCGATTTATACTTTAGTTCAAAATTTCAAAGTTTTCCAAAGGATCCGACGCAAACGGTTACCGGTATCTTTTCATTCATGATTTATTTTTTACCCGAAATTTTATAGTGAATATCCGACAGTTCTTTTAAAACACTCGCGCTCCTTTCCGGTGTAATATCTCTCTGAGGCTCGGCAAGCATTTCATATCCCACCATAAATTTCTTCACTGTGGCTGAGCGTAAAAGAGGAGGATAAAAGTGCATGTGTAAATGCCATTCCTTATGTTCTTTGCCGTCGGTGGGCGCCTGATGCAAACCCGCGGAATAAGGGAACGAGGTCTTGAACAAATTATCGTATTTGGTTGTTACCGATTTTATTGCCCTTGCAAAATCTTTAATTTCCTTCATTGTAAGTTGAAGGATATTCGATACTCTTCTCTTGGATATTATTAAAGTTTCATACGGCCATACAGCCCAGAAAGGAACTACTGCTGAAAATGAACCGTTCGTAAAAATTATTCTTTCGTCCAGTTTAAGTTCAAGTTTTAAATAGTCTCCCAATAAACTTCTGCCGTTCTTGGAATAGTATTTTTTAAATTGCTTAAACTCATTCGCGGGTTCAACCGGTATGCTTTTCCTGCGCCCATATCTGGCAATGAGGATGAGGGTTACTGTTTCCCATCATAGAACCTTTGTTTTCGAATACCTGAACATAATTGATATAAGGTTTCGCCGCTAAACTACTAAACTCTTTCTGCCAGGTTACAATTACTTTTTCAATTTCTGCTACGGTCATTTCCGCAAGCGTTAAATCGTGACGGGGAGAAAAGTTCACAACCCGGCAAATACCTTTTTCGCTTGCGGATTTTAATAATCCTTTGTAATTGTTTTTTATTGACGGTATAGTTTCCAGCAAAGCAGAATAATCATTTGTAAAAACATAAGTAGATTTATAATCCGGGTTTACTTCACCGTTTGCTCTTTTATTTCCGGGGCATAGATAGCAATCATCTAAGTACTTTGGACGAATTTCATTTTCGGTTTCGGCAATTTCCCCCTGCCATGGACGTTTAGTTCGGTGCGGCGATACAAGTATCCATTCGCCGGTTAATATATTCTTCCTTCTATGAGGATAATTATTTATTTCATGTTGTTTCATTTTCCCTGCCGTAAAACGTTCGTTCCGTTATTAATGGTAGTTATATAAATGTTAGGCTCAATACCGAACTTACTTTCATAAGCTTTTATCACACTCCGGCTTATCGATTCTATCGCGTCGTTTTCGATTATATTGATAGTGCATCCTCCGAATCCCCCGCCCATCATTCTTGATCCGTATACTTTCGGATTATCTTTTGTGAGTTCAACTAAATAGTCCAATTCCGTACAGCTTACTTCATAATCCCTGGCTTAATCCCTTGTGAGTTTCGTACATCATCGAACCGAAAGTCAACAGATCTTGTTTGCCTAAGGCTTCGCACGCGCTTAGCACTCTTTCGTTTTCTCCTACCACAAATTTGCAGCGCCTGTAAATTACCGGATCCATTTTCGATTGGAAAGTTGTTAATAAATTTAAATCAACATCGCGCAGACTATTAATTTTTTTATAATCATTTTTAATAATTTCTACGCCTATGTTGCATTCTTTTCTTCTCTGATTGTATTCGGAACCGGCTAAAGAATGTGAGACTTTCGAATCGAACAAAACCAGTGAGATGTTATCGAAATCAAACGGAAAATATTCAGACTCAAGCGATCTGCAGTCCAACCGGAGAACATTTTTATACTTGCCGAAAATATTTATATATTGGTCCATTATTCCGCAGTTTACACCTACAAAATCGTTTTCGGCTTTCTGTGCCATCTTGACCAACGATAGACCATTTATTCCCAGCCGGTATATATGGTTAAGTGCATATGCAAGTCCTGCTTCTATCGCGGCCGAAGAAGAAAGTCCTGCTCCTATCGGTATATCTCCGCCGAACACACATTTAAATCCGCCGAACTCATAGCCGTTCTTTATCAACTGGTCTACTACACCCATTAAATAATTCGGCCATAATTTAGATGATTTCTGATTCTCAAGGTTCTCATAAGAAAATTCAAACTTGTCGTGTCATATCATAGGAGTAAATTATCGCTTTCTTATCATCACTCGGCAATATCGCAAAGTATATAGCTTTGTCTATCGCTGCAGGAAGTACAAACCCCATGTTGTAGTCGGTATGTTCACCGATCAAATTCACCCTTCCGGGCGACTTTACTACAGTAGGAGATTCCCCGAATAATTCATAAAATTTTTCCATTACTTTTTCACTTAGATTCATATTGCCTTCACACAGATTCCTTTCTCGTTTTAAAAAACATTATTCCGCCGAATATTACCATTAGTGCCCCCCACCAAATGTCGGGATGAGTATTTCCCAAGACCGTCTCTATTGCCGGCGGGAAAAACAAATGATAAATTCCCGTTAGTACAATTATTCCTCCAATAACCATTAGTATCAATCCCACAAAATACCAGATAGGTTTCATAGTTCTTCCTATTATTTTTTTAAATTATTATTTCTGTAAAGTTTTTCAATATTCGAAGAAGATTAAATAAACATCGAAGATTGTAAACGTCGACTTAAACTTCTACCAAAATATCACGTTCAGAACGATTAAAACTATCAGCGATATCAGAGCATAAAACGCCGGCCGTTTGACAAAAGGAAGATTAGTATCGTGCTTCTCCTTGGTTAATCCCTTTACTAATCCTACCAGCTCTTCTTTCGGCTTCTTCTTCGTAAATAAACTGATAACAATCGTCACTACCACACAAATTACCCAGGCCCACCATGCCCGCCAGAAATTTGCGGCCATATCGCTCTGAACGCTCGACATTGTTAAAATGCTTTGATTAAACCAATTAAATTTTACAGCCATATACATCGTAAACGATGAGCCCATTCCGGCAATAAGTCCCCAGAAGGCTCCGTTAGGAGTTATCCACCAGACGAACATGCCCAGCAGCATTGTACCAAACAGCGGCGCATTCACCCATGAAAAGATAGCCTGCATGTAATCCATTATGCTTGGAAAACTTTTTGCCCAGTATGCCGTTCCAAGAGAAATTACCACTCCGGCTACTGTTGAGATACGACCCATCCAAAGCAGATGAGCATTCGAAGCATTCTTGTTTAAAACCGATTTATAAATATCGTAAGTCCATACGGTGTTGAACGCGCTGATATTACCTGCTTGTCCTGCCATAAACCCGGCAAGCAATGCAGTCACTCCCAGGCCCACCAGGCCTTCCGGGTAATACCGCGCAATAAGCAGTGGCAAAGCCGAGTCGTAATTTATATGTCCTCCGTCGTGCAGCAGATGAAATCCGCTGCCCGGTTCTGTCGACAATGCGATTGCTATCAATCCGGCCAGTATTACTATGAACGGCAGTGCCATCTTAAAAAACGAAGCAATAATAGGAGTCATCCTTGCTGATTTTAAATTCTTTGCGGAGAAGGCTCGCTGTATTACCAGGAAGTCCGTTGTCCAGTATCCGAAGGAAAGTACAAAACCGAGTCCAAGCGCTATCCCTGCCCAGTTAACAAACATTCCGTTTTGTGTAGGGTTGCCTGCCGTCGACCATAAAGTTGTAAATGAAACGCTGGAAAATTCGTTTATCCTTGTCACAATTTCATGCCAGCTTCCTATCTCAATGAAACCGAGTATTGATACTAGAAACAACCCGAACCAGATTAGAAAGAACTGGATTATTTCGGTAAATATAGCTGACATGAGTCCGCTCATCGTAACGTAAATCCCCACTGTAATCGCAGAAGCCCACATACTTATATGCCAGGACCAACCTAAAAATGTATGAAGAACCAGAGCCATGGCATAAAGATTTATTCCCGACACAAGCAGAGTCATTATCGCAAAGGCTATACCGTTAAGTACGCGTGTCTTTTCATCGTAACGAAGTTTTAAATATCCCGGTACAGATTTTATTTTGCTGCTGTAATAAAAAGGCATCATGTATACACCGAGAAACAGCATGGCGGGAATTGCACCGATCCAGTAAAAATGAGCGACAAACATTCCGTACTTGAAAGTGTTTCCCGTCATTCCAAGGAGTTCGAGGGCGCCGAGGTTTGCTGAAAGAAATGCTAGTCCGGCTACCCAAGATGAGTTCTTTCTTCCGGCAAGGAAAAAGTCCTCTTCACTTGTGGTGAATCTTCTAAGGTACCAGCCGATGCCGAGGATAAAACCAAAATACACTGCGATGATAAGCCAATCTACAAAGGATAGTCCGATTGCATTCATAGTTTTTCCTTATTTGGGTTTAAGAAATTTTATTTATTACACATAAAATTTTAGTCATACTTAACCTAAAGCATAAAAACAGAATTCTGATTTATTCGGCAGCTTGACCGGATGTAAATAATAAAAACAAATACTAATGATTATTTTTGCCAAAAAAATTTGATTCACTGATCATGTGGATTTTCTTACAATTAATTTTGCATCTAAAACTACAGTTTTAGGACGCGAAGATTTTTTTTTGTTCTCGATCATTTCAATCAAGATCTCAGCTGCTGTTTTCCCCATTTCAAATGCCGGCTGGTCAACCGTAGTAAGCGGTGGGTCTATCAAACAAGTAATCTTATTATTGGAAAAGCCGATAATTCCAACATCGTGAGGTATTTTCAAACCTGCTTCTTTTATTCTCTGAAATGCTCCAATGGCTACAGGGTCATTTACCGCAAAAATAGCATCGGGAATAATTCCGCTTTTAATTAACCCATCCATTGATTCATAACCATCAGGTTCATGCAGACCGCCGTAACAAACAAGTTCTTTTCTAAACGGTATCTTGGCTTTTTTGAGACTTTCTTTGTAACCGGCCAATCTTCTTTTGCAAATCGCCAGATCTTTAGGTCCGGCAAAATGAGCAATTTTGCTATATCCCTTTTCTATTAAATAAGTAACAGCATTAAAAGCACTTTTTGAGTCGTCTATAATAACTTCACTGGCAGTAACGTCGTCGCATGCACGGTCAAAAAATACCAGTGGTATCCCTTTGTCTATCATGTTCTGAAAATGAGTACCGCTCTTCGTGTTCTGGGAAATAGAAGCAACCACGCCTGCAACTCTCTGGTTAACCATTGCATTGGTATTAATCAATTCTCGTTCGAAACTTTCGTTCGACTGGCTAACAATAATAGTGTATCCCGCGTGGTAGGCAACTTCCTCAATTCCGTTAATAGCAGACGCAAAAAAGTCATGTTCTATTTCAGGAACAATTACCCCTATTACTTTTGTCTTATTATTTTTTAAGCTCTGCGCGATCGGGTTCGGAGAGTATTCTAATTTTTTGGCAAGCTTCTTTACCTGCTTCTTCGTTTCTTCCCTAATATCGGGATGGTCATTCAATGCCCTTGAGACTGTTGAAGCCGATAATTTGAGTGCTTTCGCTATGTCGTGTAAAGTAGTGTGTTTCAATTTCTGCAAACGTTTGCGGTAACGATTGTGAATATAATATCGACAAAAATATTTGTCAAGAAAAATAATTTTGTTTCTGGAGAAATTAAGGGAAACGATTAGAATTTAAATAAATTTTAACTGTTATTTCCGGAACCGAAAAGACTGAACTCATTTATCGAGTTTTTTAACTGCCTGAAACGGAAGGTTTTGATTTAAAAAGTGAAAACCAATTTGTCTTAATTCTCAGTAGCTAAGGAATCGTAACCGTAAAAAATTCCGCATGTTCAGGGACATATATTTCAAAGGAGGTTAAACAAGCCGGAATAAAGAAAGATTCCCCCTTTGAATATTTCTCTGAAATTATTTGACCGTCGGATTCCCATTTCACCCGGATAGAACCACTCGTTAAAAGATAAACAAACGGAATATCCCGGGTTTTAATTTCCGATTTATAGCCTGCCAGTTTATTGTAATACGAAACCTCAAACTCTTCCGCGGCTGTAATGTATTTTACTTCATCTTGATTTTGATTCGCATTAAGGATGTCGTAATGCTTATAGTCATATTTAATTATTTCAAGAAGTGTATTAACATCTTTAAACTTATTTGTTAATCCCGCTCTTACTACATTATCCGAATTGGCCATGCATTCGACTATATTGCCCTTTATATAGGCATGAGGAACACCGGCACCGGTAAATATTGCCTGCCTCGGTTTTAGTTCGATTATATTAAAAAAGAAAAATGACAACAATCCTATATCCGCGCCGAAATTTTCATATTGTTTTAGGAACTGTTCTTCACTCGCGGTAAGAGAAATTTTATTTTTTAACCGGCTTTTAATTTGTTTCACGCATTGTGTTAATTTTTCTTTTTCGCCGGCTTTATTCATGATGCCGCCGTATAATTTATCGATTAGTCCCGCGGCCTCGGTATCTGTCGAAGCGTTCAATAATTTATCAATTAAATCATTACCGGCAAACTCGCGTAATTCAATTAGCGAATGTAAATTTGTTACAATTTCATTTACCGGTCTGAAACCGGCAACCGCAATTAATGAATCCAGTGCAATCGCAATTTCCGGTTTATGATTTGCATCCGGATAATTCACAGGGTCAGATGAATGAAGACTGGCTGCCTGTTCCTTATTCGGGTGTGTCTGGATTGACAGAGCGCGGTCCGCGGACAGCACTTTTAATAGAAATGGAAATTGATTCGAAAATTTTTTTGCGACTTTTTTTCCTAGGGATTCTATTGGAAAAAGTTTTACCGCTTCGTTAAGTGCTACCCTTTTACCGTCAAATTCTATTTCGGACGGAGCTTTGGGATGCGCGCCGATCCATAATTCGGCATAGGGAATCCCTTCTTGTATTTTCGTCCCTGTTAATTTCGGAATAAACGCGTTCTCGTTTTTTGTACCCCAGTCGTAATTCTGTATTTTATTATAAAGTCTGTAAGGCCGCTTGGTGAATGTCATTAATATTTCCTCGAGATCTGTAGTATTACCGATATTTAATAAATCTTCATCCTATTACTAAATTACTGGACGAGCTGTATTTTGCCCGCCCGGCTTTTAGTACAAGAATTATTTATACAGACTTGAAAGATTCATCCCGCTCATATTATTTAGCTTTCCAGTTATCGGTCTTAAACGTAGGAGAAGGAAGTCCTTCTTTATTAAATAAAGTCGCTTCTTCTTCATTGCCCCATGTATACCTAACTGCAACGGGATCTGAAACTTGTGCGCTGTATACAATTAATTTTTTGCCTTCAACTTTTGCATCCGCGGGAACAAATTTCCGTTCGGGTCCGGATATGATAAAATTAGTTTTACCGTCGATATCTTTTAGTTCCAAACCTTTGCCCGCGTGATTGAAAGATAGTTCGATCTTATTTCCTTTAATTTCCATCGATTTATACAAAGGACCTGAATAGAATACATTTTTATTATAATTTTTTGCCAGCGCCCAAAGTGCCAGTCTTTTTCCTACATCTTGTTTATCCGGGGGATGAATCGTTGTAAGGCTGGTAATATCGAGAGTAACCGCCATTCCGGTATTCGGTACAGACAATGTTTCGAACTGCGCATTACGCACAACATACGATTTTGACTTAACGCCGTATGACCATGGAGCAATTTGAACATAATAAAACGGAAAATTTCCTTCTCCCCAGTCACTTCTCCAGTTATTAATCAGCATTGAGAAATATGTTTTATAATTATTATAATCATTCGGCTCATCCGCATTTGATTCTCCCTGATACCAGATTGCCCCTTTTATATAATAATTAGTCAGCGGAGCTATCATACCGTTATAAAGCATTGACGGCGTATTAGGACCCATATCGATAGTTGTTTTCGGTCTTGAATCAAATTCCTGGTTTTTTATCCCGTATAAATAAAATTTGTTGTTAATTAACTCGGCAACCGGAAGATATTTCCACTCTCCTGCCAAAGCGATACTTTTATCACTTTCTTTAGGGTGAATTTCCATTTTGATATTATCGCCATATATTCCGCCGCCGCCTTGTATATCCATAACTCTTACGGCTATTGTTAAAACAGTATCTTTTACCAGATTAGCCGGAATGTTGTATACTCTGTCCTTCTGGTAATAACCCGATTCTTCAATACCCCCTACCAACACGCCGTTTACATAAGTTCTGTCCATATCATCAATAGGTCCCAGATTTATAACTAAATCTTTATTTACCCAGCTTTGCGGAATATTTATTTTTTTTCTATACCACACAATACCGTCAAAGGTACCGACTTCAGTTGTTTCCCAGTATGTGGGTAATACCATCGTCCGCCATGCGCTGTCGTCAAATCCGGGTTTGGATATCAGGCTATCTCCGAATTCCAGGTTCTTCCATTGATCTTCCGGTTTTTTATTGCTTACATCAATCGATTGATGACTGTAAATCCAATCGTCTAATCTTTTAATCTCGCCTTTAGCTTCGGATATTTCATTAATAACTTTTTTGTACTCAGGCAGTTGAACAAGATATTTTCCGCTAATCCACGGCTGAATCTTTGTACCTCCCCAGCTTGATACGATTAAACCGATTGGAACGTTTAATTCCTTATATAATTTTCTGCCGAAGAAATAAGCAACCGCACTGGACTTTGCGGCAGTTTCGGGATTACATTCGCTCCAAGTACCCGTACAATTAAATTCAGGAACATTTGAAAATGCCCTAGCAACCGTAAATATTCTTATGTCCGGGTAATCGGCATTTTTAATTTCTTCAGCCGAATTTTTTATAGGATTCCCGGGAAGCCATCCGGCAAGCGGCATTTCCATATTAGACTGTCCTGAGCAAAGCCAAACTTCACCCAGCATTACATTTTTATAGACAATTTTTGAATCCCCGACAGTTAAATTAACAGTATAAGGTCCACCGGCTTTAATAGTTTTAATTTTTACTGCCCAGTTACTGTCTTTTTTAACCGTGGTACGAGCAGTTTCACCCCAGCTAGCTTTAATATTAACCGCCTCACCCGGCATTGCTTTTCCCCAGATTGTTACTGAAGAATTTTGCTGAAGTACCATATTGTCCGAAAATAATGCGGGCATAATTACATTATTCTTCATCTGGATTTCCGGCTTAATAACGGCAGCCATAAGAAGTAGTGAAAATAACAGCTTCATAATATTCCCTCAAAATAAATAAAATGTTAAAAACCATTTTATCTGCGGTTTGGTAAAATCAAATGATTTGTTTCTTAAATTTAGTAAAAATTATCATGCCGCTCATGTGTCGATAGAAACAAAAAAATAATCCGCTTTAACCTTTCGCCGCCCCAACAAAAATTTCCACAACATTATTTCCGTTTAGAAATAAAATCCGGCTGGATTAGAGTATAGTTATAATATCCTGATCTGAATCAGCAGCCTTGAATAAATGAAGATAAAATACTATCTACTCAAAAATTTATTCTGTTGAAGTGAAATGATTTTTCACAATTCATGAAAATGAAAATCTATTTTCAATAGTTTTTATATAATAAGAATTATTTACATAAGAGTATAGAGAGCGGACCTGCCTACAGACAGGCAGGGTCGAACCATGTATGCAGCGCAAATTCATGCTTCGACTTCGCTCAACATTACATGGTTCGACTTCAATCAGTATTGCGCGACCCCGACTTGTGAGACAGACCGGGGAATATAAATACTATTTTAATAAAACGAGCTTGGTCGATTGAATCTTTGTACCGGTATTAAGTACGAAGATATAGGTACCCGACGAAACAATTCTTCCATAGTCATTTCTGCCGTCCCAGTTCAAAGTAACTTTGCCGCCGCTTCCAATTTGAGAAGCATCAAAGGATTTTATAAGTTGTCCCAAAATGTTAAATATTTTCATCGAAATATTTTTAACTTTTAAATTTGAAGGTACACTGACAAGTATTTTTGTTGAACTATTAAAAGGATTGGGATAAGCGGCAAGAGACAGGCTGTCGTTTTGTTTTACGCTGTCCTTCTTGATACCGGTTATAGGAACATCGGGATTACCTATGCAGTCATAGCATATATTGATCTCTCTGCCCGGTTCAAGACAAATAAAAGCTGAATATATGGACAGTATTCTTTGATGAACACTTTGCCAGATAATTTCATTAACAATGTCATTGGAAGGCGACAAACTTTCGAGATAATTGATATAGTTTCCAACCCACATTTCCTGACTAAGACTGTCGGAGTTACCTAATGTATTTTCATCAACGGAAAAAGATTTTGAAAATGGTGCGGATTTATAAACGCCGGATGCTTCTACGATAAATGGAAGATTGCCCTGATATTTGCCAACCTGCAGAATCGGGCTATTCAGATAAGTTGAACTGACATTATTATTGAGATTATATCTGGCATAACAAAAACCGTCGGCAAGTTTAGTATGCAAATCGAATGATTTTATAAAACCGCTTAAAGCATCAATTGCCGATGATATCATTACATCCGGAGAGGTGCCGTTCGAATAATAGCTAAAATAATTGGCCGATGTCATTCTGGTTAAGTTAATATAAAAATACTCGTTGCCTACATATGTTCTCCCTCCGAACCAATTATAGTAGTAATTCAAATCCTGATAGTTCACAACATGAATCGGAATTTTGGTTTCCATAAGCGCGACAAGGTCATCCAAAAGCTGATTTGCAGATTTATAATCGCCTACATTGTCGGAATTGGATATAAGCAGAATATTCCCGTCGTTGCCGTTTTGTTTTACAAATTCAATTGCATTTGCAACGAGAGCTGCCATATTACTGTAATTCGAAGGCTCGTCTGTTTTAATATCTTTAAAAATATTTTCTATTGTCGAAGAATCTGCTGGCAGCCACTTTTCGCTCATTCGCAAAATATTTAAATTGGAAAGAATAATATTTACGGAATCCCCCGGATTTAGACCTAATATTAATGCCGACTTAATGGAATTTAAGATTGATTGTTTAGTGGTAGTGCTTTTTGAAGCCGCGTAATCCACCAGCACAGCAACTTTTTTGGCAGCTTTTAGGTTCAATGCTTCCGAAGGGAGAAATGCCATCTGATAAAAATTTTCATCCGGAGATTTATATGTACTTAAAAATATACCGTTCACCAGAGGCGATTTAAATTCTATATTCAAATTGCTTTCAACTGATGAACCGGGTAATTCCGCTTCCCAAAAAATACCGGATGCCGAATCTGTTTTGCTAATGAAATCAGTTTCCGGGAATTCCGCTATTTTAGGCTGACCAAATTTCTTATCCGGCCAAACAATAACTTTTATAACCGAAGGCTGTACCGAAGATACTCTTATCAGTTCGGCAGGCAGCGGAGATGTTACTAACTTTGAGCTCCAGTCAGCCGGAACTAAATAAGATATTTTTACTTGTCTGGCTTCGTCGCCCGCCATCGGAAATACCCTGAGTTGATAGCCCCCGTATGAATTTTTATACAATACCGACGGATCTCTTCTTCTTTTGACCGTCTCCTCATAAATATTGGAGGCTGTCCATTTATCGAGTATTAGCGCCCTCACCATTTCATTATTTATTAAGAGCCAAGAATCATGAACAACAGAATTTTTAGGCAGGTCAAAATCAAATTGAATTTCTAAAGTATCGGAATGACTAAAACCGAGGTTTCTTGCGGAAATAGTCAAAGATAATTGATATTCCATATAAATACCGCTTGGCTTCACTGCAATTGAGGCTTCTTCTATTGTACCGGTTCCGCTTCTCCACGGATTTTGCGGATCTTGTATATAAAGCCATTGATAAGAATATGAATAGTTTGTTATAAAAAAGATGAAGAAAATTAAACTGTAGAATTTTTTCAAATTCATAATTGCCCCCTTGTTGAATTTTCTTAAATAGTTCTCTGATCATTGCTCTTCGGATTATAATGAAGACTATCTAGAGATTTGTGAAAATGTATTTACCGGAGAGCACCCTTTTAATAGTATAACCTAATATAAAATTATTCTTATATCAAGCATTAACTTTTTTGAATCTTACTCAAATTAAAATTTAAGATGCAGCAGTGGGCTTGCATGCAATACGGTTTCCAAGACCGAAACATGAAACGAATATGCATACACGAATAAGTGAAGAGTAGAATTAACCTGCTTTTAAAATGCTCTCAATCTTTCCCAACTCTTCATCAGAGAACTTCATGTTGTCCATCATCTTTAAATTATCTTCTAACTGCTCTACACTGCTTGCGCCAATTAGCACCGAAGTTACCCTGGAATCTTTTAAAAGCCAGGCCAATGACATTTGAGCGAGCGACTGGTTTCTTGATTCTGCAATCTGATTAAGCCGAACGATAACTTTAATTTTATCATCAGTTATATCTTTCGGTTTAAGGAATCCGTGCGCTTTTGACGCTCTTGAACCTTCCGGTATCCCGTTTATATATCTGTTTGTCAGCATTCCCTGAGCAAGCGGTGAAAATGCGATACAGCCTATTCCGTTTTTTTCAAGCACGTCCAGTAATCCTTCTTCAACCCAGCGAATAAACATGGAATATTTTGGCTGATGAATTAAACAGCGCACTCCCATGTCTTTGAGTATTACTGCGGCCTTTTGAGTAAGATCTGCCGGATAGTTCGATATACCCGCATATATAGCTTTTCCGCTATGAACGGCTTGAGCTAAAGCGCTCATTGTTTCTTCAAGCGGTGTATCGGGGTCGGGTCTGTGTGAATAAAATATATCAACATATTCGAGTTCCATCCTTTTAAGACTTTGATCCAGGCTTGCAAGCATGTATTTTCTGGATCCCCATTCTCCGTAAGGTCCGGGCCACATGTAATATCCGGCTTTTGTAGATATAATCATTTCATCCCTGTAATTAGCAAAATCGTTCTTAAGGATTCGTCCGAAATTTATTTCGGCGGATCCTGCCGGAGGACCGTAATTATTTGCCAGATCAAAATGCGTAATTCCTAAATCGAAAGCTTTCCACAATATTTTACGGTAATTCTCGTATACATCGACATCCCCGAAATTATGCCATAAGCCTAAAGAGATCGCAGGCAATTTAATTCCGCTATTTCCGCATCTGTTGTAAACCATTTGAGAATATCTTTCATCTGACGGCAAATAATGTTCATGATCCATTTTGTGCTTCCTCAATTTAATTTTTACTGTTTTAAACTAAACTTAATTTTTTCAGTTTTTCAAAATTTCTCTTATTGTTAGTTAAGTAAATTAAATAATTATCAGCAAAATATTTTACGTTTTTAAAAATTTTCAGATAAACATGATTATCTTTGCGGTTACCGGCAATTTAGCTATTTTATCCGCCTAATTCGAAATTAACTCTATGAAAAATTTTCAAAATATATTGTTCGGGATACTGGTTCTGATTTTCCCTATATTTTTTTTACTGCTTGCCTTTCACGCAACTCCGATTTTAAGTTATACAATAGTATTTGTAGTTTCATCGCTTATATATATTGCCGCAAGTCTTTTGCTTCTTAAAAATGACCTGGGTAAAAAATATTTAACGTTATTAATAGGACTGGCAATAATAATCAGGATAATATTTTTATTCGCTCACCCCATAGGATCGGATGATTATTACAGATATGTATGGGACGGAAAAGTTCAGGCAAGCGGTATAAATCCGTACAGGTACGCTCCAGATGATATAGCTTTAAATTTTTTGCATACTAAAATTTTGCCGGAGAAGATTAACTTCGCTGATATGAAGACCATATATCCCCCTTTAAGCGAAATAATTTTTTATGCCGCTTATCTGATAAGCGGTCAGAATTTTTTTGGCATTAAGCTGCTTTTATTCTTTTTTGATTTATTATCAATGTTCGGCATATACATGATTTTAAAGAAGAAAAAAATCGATTATAAATATCTTCTTCTTTATGCCCTTAGTCCGCTTATTATTTTTCAATTCTTCATAGATGCTCATTTAGATGGTTTCGGGCTGCCCTTAATGATTTTCGCAATTTATTTTTTTATAGATGATAAAAAATTATTTAGCTATCTGCTAATCGGGTTTTCCGTCTGCGTTAAGCCGCTTACTATAATATTGATTCCGATACTGTTTTTTATTGAAAAAGATTTTAAAGAAAAGGTAAAAATTGTCTTAATTCCGTTCTTAATCTGCGCTTTGATGTATCTGCCTTATGTATTTTCAGGCTCTCCGTTTCAGTCGCTTATTAAGTTTACCGAAAACTGGACATTTAACGGAGTTATATTCAATATACTCGATTCTTTTATTCACGACAATCAAAGAACTCGTCTGATTTGCGGGATACTCCTTCTGGTTTTTTATCTTCCTATTATTTTAAGCAAAAAGGACTTCTTGGATAAACTATATTTATCGGTATTTCTGCTATTTATTTTTTCTCCGGTAGTTCATCCCTGGTATTTATCGTGGCTGGCTGTGCTGCTTCCTTTTATCCCTAAACAAAGCGGTATAGTATATACCGGTCTGGCAAGCTTAACTGTTTTTACGGTTCTAAATTATCAGCAGACAGGAAACTGGACGGAATATACTCCGGTTCTTATTTTTGAGTACATACCGGTAATAATATTGTTTATAAGAGAATTAATTTCAAAAAATAATCTCATGTCAGACACTAATCATGCTTAAATATCTTGAACTAAAAATATTGCATCAAGTTCAAGTTTAAGTTCAGGAAGTTGTTAAGTTAAAAGCCAAAATTATGCATGTTCTTTTTTATTCCAATGCCCTTAGAATAATTATTCCGGTATCTTTTTTTATCTTTGAAATATAAACGGGTAAGGATTTTTCCGCTATTTGTACCTTGTAGCCTACATCGGGAGCATGGAGTAAGTGAATACTGCCGTTTTGCATTTTCACAGCAATTCCAACATGTGTTATATCAAGTCCTTTTATATTAGTCGTAAAAGCAATCAGATCGCCGTTTTGAATTTTATTCTGGCAGGCAGCAATTTTGTTTTTAGGTACGAAGTAATATGTTCTTGCGCTAATTTCCTTTTCCTGCTGTTTGATTTCAGAAACAAGAGAAGGATTTTCTTTTAATCTTGCGTAAGCATCCGGATGCGATGACATAAAATCAACATTGAATTCGACAGGAACACCTCCCATTTCTTCGGAAACGTTTTTAACGATTCCTTTCTTTTCATTATAAAAAATCCAATCGCTGAAGTAATTTAATCTTGAGGCATAGTTACTTATAATACCGTTTCTATAACGTATTTTAGTTAATTCTGTTTAAAGTCTTCAAAGGTAAGCTTATTCTCTTTGATGCAAATTGCCAGTGCCAGTGTGTTTTCTAAAAATGTGGTGCAGTCCAAACCCGACAAATCGACAACAAGCTGCTCTTTGTTTCCCTTCTCTAGAGTATGAGCGACATATTCCGTACCTAAAAAACTTTTACCTATCGCAGTAATTATATCGCCTATCTGTTTTTCACCGAGATGATTCTTCTCGGCAAACGCAAATTTTGAATTGCAGATTTCTACATCTTTGGGAGTATAAATTTGACTTTTTGAAATGCCCGATATTAGGAGAATAAGAATTAAGAATTTTTTCATTTAATCTTTATCGTAATTTGCGTTATCGTATCCGTTAAATAATATCTTCATCTGTCGGAATTGAAGTGTACTCTTCTATTTGTCTTACATGGGCAAGATTTTCAAACCTGGCATATTCTTTAATAAATGCAAGCTTAACATCGCCAACGGGACCGTTTCTTTGTTTACCGATTATTACCTCGGCAATTCCTTCGGTAGAGCTTCCGTCTTCGGGAAAACTTTTAATTCCGTAGTATTCCGGTCTGTTCAGGAAAAGCACAACGTCGGCATCCTGTTCAATTGATCCCGATTCCCGCAAATCCGAAAGCTGAGGTCTTTTATCTGTTCTGGTTTCTACTGCTCTGTTCAACTGGGCAAGCGCGATAACGGGTATATTCAACTCTTTGGCAAGAGATTTTAGAGAACGCGATATGTGAGATATTTCCCTTTCGCGGCTTTCTAATTTGGCAGGTCCCTGCATAAGCTGAAGATAATCGATTATTATTAAACCTATGTTTCTTTCAGATTTTAATCTCCTTGCTTTCGCTCTTATTTCAAGTACCGTCTGAGCAGGCATATCGTCAACATAAACAGGGGATTCGATTAGTTTGTGGGCGTTTTTGCTAAGCTTAACTCCTTCTTCGTTCGGAAGCTTTCCTGTTCTTACAAGGTGTGCGTTAAGCCTGCCTTCGGCGCAAAGCATTCTTATCACCAGCTGCATCGTAGACATTTCAAGACTGAATATACCTACAGGCACTTTATGATCGACAGCAGCATTGCGTGCAAGCGTCAAGGCAAAAGCTGTTTTTCCCATTGAAGGTCTTGCCGCAATTATAATCAAATCAGATTTCTGAAAGCCGCCCAGCAATTCGTCTAGTTCGTAAAAACCGGTAGGTACCGAAAATTTCTGGTTCGAATTCGAATGTAGAGCTTCAATGTATTCAAGTGCATCTCTAACAGCCCTGTCCATTCCCTGGAAGGATTTTTTTAAGTGCTTTTCGGTAATTTCAAAAATCTTTCTTTCTGCTTCGTCGAGTATATCGAAAGCATCCTGCGTACCTTCATAAGCCGACCGCGCAATTTCGTGAGAACTTGTAATAAGTCCTCTTAAAATTTCTTTTTCCAGAATTATTTTAGCGTGATATTCAATATTGGCAGCAGAAGAGATATTTTGAGATAATTTGCTCAGATATACGGCTCCGCCTACTTCATCAAGCCGTTCTCTTTTCTTTAATTCCTCGTACAGCGTAACCGTATCTATCGGCTCACCGGAGTCGAACAAAGAAGTCATTGCCTCAAAGATTAATTTATGCTCCTTCAAATAAAAACTGTCTGATGTAAGCAGCTCAATTGCTTTAGGTACCGCTTCTTTTTCAATCAGCATCGCGCCTAAAATAGAGGCTTCTATTTCAGGTTCTGCCGGTGGTTTTATTTCCGCGGGAACTATTTTTTCAAGAATAATATTTTGTTTTCTTACTTTAGACATATAATTTTTTTATTCCGTTCAACCTTTTTCGGTCTTTAAATCATCATATAGTTTTCTGAATTGCTGTACATCTTCCCAACATCCTCTTTTCCAGTTCGGGTTCCTAAGCAGTGCGGCAGGATGATATGTGACCATAATACTTATGGATGTTTTTTCACCCGTCTCAGATCCCAACGAGAAATCCATATTAAAAATTCTACCGCGCATTTTCGTAAGAGATTCTTTCTTTTTTAATAATCCCTGTGCTGCGGTTAAGCCCAAACATAAAATTAATTTCGGTTTAATCAATTCAATTTGCTTGCGCAGGTAAGGCAGACAAGTATCCATTTCCTGCGGAAAGGGAGTTCTGTTTCCCGGCGGTCTGCACTTAACCACATTTGCTATATAAACTTCATCCCGTTCGAATTTTATTGCTTTAAGTATATCGGTTAAAAGCTTTCCGGCTCTTCCGACAAACGGCAAGCCCTGCGCGTCTTCATCAGCGCCCGGCCCTTCACCTATAACAAATACATCCGCATCCGGATTGCCCGAGCCGAAAACAAATTTATTTCTTGTTGCTCCGAGCTGACATTTCCGGCAATTGCATATCAAATTGTTCAGTTCTTCAAGTTTGGAGGCTTTCTCCCAATTTTCCTTAGGTTGATCGAATATGTCTTTATTATTTTCTTTTTCAGCCGGGAACGATACCTTTTCAATATTTCTTTCCGGTATTTTAGGGGATGTAGTTTTTTTTAATTCAGACTCAGATTCTATTTTGGTTTTTCTTATCGAATAGCTCTCATAAAGTTCGTCGCCGAAAACCGACTTTTGATCTTTTAATGCTTCTATTATTTTTTTCTGCAAGGAATTTTTCATATTTGTGAAAAGGATTGAAATATAAAATCTGTCCTTAAATTACTAATTATTAAATTAAAATAATACACGGGAAAGACAGTTAATCAGAGGGTTTTTATCTTGAGAATTTCATCAATTATTTTTAAAGCCGTCTGAAATTTCGATAAAAGCGGATATTTAACTTGTTTGCCGTTTTTGTGGATCACTGTAATTTGATTAGTGCTGACTTCAAATCCGCTGTTTTTATTCTTCAGCGAATTCAGCACAATCATATCCAGTTTTTTATTTTTAATCTTCTTCTTAGCGTTTTCAAGTTCATTGTCCGTTTCAAGAGCAAAGCCGATAACGGTTTTTCCAACTTTATCGGCAGTAGACAAAATATCTTCTGTTTCCTCAAGAGCAATTGCAGAAAGTTTGTTTTCCTTTTTAATTTTCTTATCGGCAACCAACGCAGGCTTATAGTCGGCTACTGCCGCAGCCATTATTAAATATTTCGTTAGACTTAAGTTCTTTTTCAACGGCAAGTTCCATATCCGCAGCAGAACGAGTTTTAATTAAAAGTATTTCAGGGTAAGCGGTTTCGTGTGAAGGACCGGAGATTAATGTAACATCAGCGCCGCGTAAAAAAGCGGCTTTGGCAATTTCATAGCCCATCTTTCCTGATGATCTGTTCCCGATATATCTTACAGGATCGATATCTTCATATGTAGGGCCTGCGGTAATTAAAATTTTTAATCCGGCAAGGTCCTTCTTTTTTCCGCTCAGGACAGTTTCAGCAGTATCTATAATTTTATCATTGCCGGCTAGTCTTCCCTTACCGGATAGCCCGCTCGCAAGTTCGCCTTCTTCCGGGTATACTATGTAATAACCCAGTTCTTCCAGTTTCTTAATGTTTTCACCCGTCAACCTGTTATTATACATATCGATATCGGCGGCAGGCGCAACAATAAGAGGGCAGCGTAATGCGGTTACAACCGTAGTTAAAGCATTATCCGCAAAACCACCGGCTATTTTTGCAATTGTATTTATGGTAGCCGGTGCGATTATCATGATATCAGCCCAAAGCGCTAAATCGATATGACCGGTAGACAGTGAGGTACTTTCTTTTGTATCCGCAGGAAACAAACTAACGACAGCGGGATTTCCGGATAAAGTTGAAACGGTTAACGGGGTAATAAATTCGGCGGCAGAAGGCGTCATAACAACTTTAACTTCTGCTCCTCTCCTCTTTAGTTCTCTTATCAGATACGCCGATTTATATGCGGCAATGCCTCCGGAAATGCCCAATAAAACTTTTTTGCCGGCTAAAACATCGTTCTGCATAATGATAAAATAATTTATTAAAAATAATCGGCCGAATGAAACAGAGTTCTAAAAAGTAAAATTACTTTTTATATCGATACTTAATCTGACCTTCTAACAACTCGTGTATGGCTTGAATATGAGGTTTCTCTTTTTTCTCGAAATCAAGTGATATTTTCAACTGCGCCGGATTTTCAATATCCTCGCTGTCATCGTCGCTGTTCCCAACCGGTATCGTACCGACAAGCGCGTTAAATTCAATTTTATTTTCACTATTAATAAGACGTGCTCTTTTTGAGTATACTATAATCGCTTCGTAAATATTGGCTGTTCTTTCGTCAATAACTCTAAGATCAACTGGTGTAATAGACATGTTTATCTTTCTCCTTTATGTAGTATTTTTTCAATTAAACTCTTTGCATCGGAAATCGCTTTGCTAAGTTCATTATTTTCGATAAAATAATCAAATTTATCTTTTAAACTCAACTCCATTTTAGCTCTTTTTATTCTTTTTTCCAAGTCTTCTTTATCTTCGGTATTTCTGTTAGTAAGCCTTTTTACTAATTCTTCGAAACTTGGAGGAAGTATATAAACCAAAACAGCATCAGGATAAATTTCCTTTACCCGCAGCGCTCCTTTTACATCAATTTCAAGAATAACCGACTTTCCGTTGTTTAAGTTATTATCAATATAACTTTTTAATGTTCCGTAATAATAGTCGTAAAATTTTTCCCATTCAACAAATTCATCGTTTTCAATTTTTCTCTAGGAATTCATCTTCGTTAATAAAGAAATAATCTATTCCGTCTGTTTCAGTTTCCCTTTTCTTCCTTGTAGTTGCCGAAACGGAAAATATCAGCTCGGAAAATTCATTCAATAAGTTTCTAACAATAGTTGTTTTACCTGTACCGCTTGGAGCGGATACCGCTATTATTATTCCTTTATTTTCTTTCAAATTCTACTCAATATTTTGAATCTGTTCGCGGATTTTCTCAATTTCTTCTTTTATATAAACCGTATTATGTGTAATGAGAGTAGAAATGGTCTTCGACGAAATAGTATTGGTCTCACGGTTCATTTCCTGGCAGAGAAAATTTAATTTTCTCCCCGGTTCGCCGCCGCTTTGAATACTTTCGTTAAAAAACTTAATATGGCTGTGAAGCCTTACGCATTCTTCCGTAATATCGGCTTTATCCGCAATTACGGCCAGTTCCATCGCCATCCTGTCTTCGTTAACAGTGACATCCTCAGTAAGAAGTTTTACTTTATCTTTTAATTTTTCATAATACTCTTTAACGCTTTTATCTGATTCGTTCTCGACATTTTTCAGTCTTTCCTCAATAATTTCAATACGCTTTTTCAGATCGTCAGCTAGTTCCTTACCTTCTTTATTCTTCATTTTCATCAGTTCGGTTAACGCTTGGTCCAAGGCTGATTTCACAAGTTCAAACTCCGAATCGGAAAATTCCGGTTCGTTCATTTCGAAAATATCTTTGTTGGCGAGAATATGTTCAAGTTTAATTTTCTCGGTTATCTTCGCCTTCTCCTTTAACTCGTTTATTACGTTTAAATAATTCTTAAGTTTATCTTCATTTACCGAAAAATCTGCTTCAGCATCTTCTTTCTTTCTCAACAAGATAAGTACGGAAAGCTTACCTCTTTTTATTTTATTCTTTATAAATTCCCTTAATTCGTATTCTTTTGTGGCAAGTGATTGGGGAAACTTTAATCCGATTTCAAGATAACGGCTGTTAACGCTTTTTACTTCAATTTCTATTTTGTATCTATCATTTTCGGCCGCACCCTTGCCGTAGCCGGTCATACTGTAAATCATAAAATTTCCTTAATAAAGAACATAAAAATAACAATTTTCGGCAAGGTTTACAAAATAAATAGTAGTAACCTAATTTATGCACTTATTGTAATTATTGCCGGTTTTCCATTTAATATTGATAATTTTGCAGCTTTATAAATATAAGTATCGAATTAAAAAGCTTCGCCAATTCCGATGTGTATCACCATATTGCCCAGGGCATTTCTTGTTTGCCACAAAAACTCGCTTTTGTCAGGATTATAAAATTTAAACCCGAAATCGATTCTCAAAGGAGCTATTTGAGTATAATATCTGAACCCGAACCCGACAGCCACAGCAATACCGTTTAGTGAGAGCTGCCTGTAACCCAGCCATGTATTACCGTAATCGGAGAATAACGCCAAGCCTACATTTTCAAGAAATCTATAACGCCATTCGAATGAGCCTTCCATCAAAAAGGTTCCTCCTTTTACGCTGATTCCCTGAAGGTTCTGCACAAGCTGACTTCCCCTGGGAACAAGCTGGTTCGATCTCCATCCTCGTACCGAGTTGCTTCCGCCGGCATAAAAAGTCCTGTTAATAGGAACACCGGCAAAATCGCCGTAATAAATCTGTATATTTCCGATTTTAAATTTCGCGGCACCGATTGAGTTTTTCTTCCTGTCAAGAGAAACATAATACGATCCGGTCAACTGCAGCTTGTAGAACATCGCTCCCTTATATTTATTCGAAAAAATACTTTCTAACATATAAGGGATCGCGTTTGCTTCTTCAACGTGAAAAGACAGATTATATCCTCTTGTGGGAAAGAGAATATTATCGACTGTGGTGGAAGCGGCATCAGCCGCAATATCAGAAATTAGTTTTGTGGAAATGCTGTCGTTGTACGTTCTGTAAACTTCGTTTGACTGTTCTACCGTGTACGAGGTACTTAAATGATTTATAAATGTATACTCGGGCAGTTCGAAATCTAAAGTAATCATAGAACCGTACACTGTATTATTATATGTGCTTTGCTTGTCTATTTTAGCGTAAGTTTCCCATGTACCGAAGATCGGCCTGCTGAATAAGTACGGCTGCTCTAACGTAATTCTGGAGTCGACGTATCCTAATAAAGTTGTATCTCTAAATGAAAACCTCCTTATAAGATTAGCAAAATCCGCATGAATGATATCCTGCAGCGCAAAAGAAGAACTGAAAGTTAATTTACGGGCATCGCCAAGGAAATTCTTACGAATATAAGCCATGCCGAGACCCACGTTAATTGCTCTTTGCTGGTTGTTAAGAATAACTTCAGGGACAGCTCATTCATTAATCCGATCGAGCCGGTCAGTTGAATGGGAACTTCACTGCCGGTCGTATCGCTTTCCTTCGCGCCCAATGTAACCGCATCAAACAAACCGGTTCTGTATAACCTCAACTGACTTCTTCTTACAACATCCTGCTGATAAAATGCCCCTGGTTTCAAACCGGTTATTCTTTTTAGCATACTGTTGGCAACCAAATGCGCGCCCAGCCCATTTTTTTTAACAAGTATGGAATCAATCTGATATCTCTTGCCGGTTGTAAAATACATATTTATGCCGGCTTCATTTTTAACAGTATCTTTTATTACTATCGTACTGTCAAACTTTGCGAATATATAGCCGTTATTAAGTAAATCGGTAATTACCTTATTAGTTTGGTTCTGTACCGTATTTTGCGAATATCTTTGCGTTGTATCAAAATTTAAATCCTCTTTGAGAAAAGGAGCTAAAAAATCCGGAACTTTTTTAAGACCCTGTACATTTAGTTTTCCGAAATCAGCGGATTTTTTTTCTTTAATTATATAAGTGAGATCGACTTCCTTATCCGCCGTATCCACTTTATAATCGTAAGAAAATTTAGCGTCGAAAAAACCGTTTGCGGTATAGTAATCCTTCAAGGCAGTCAGGTCAAGAATTATATTAGTAGAATCGAAATAAGAAGATTCTTTACCCAGACTCGAAAATGAATGCAGAAATTTCCAGAACCACCAGGGTGTTTCCTTTGAGTATATAACATCATGAAGCGCTGACGAAGAGAAAGAATTATTCCCTTTGAAAGAAATGGAATTCAATTCGTATCTTGTAGTAGTCTGTGCCGCAACGGGAATACTCAATAGAATTAAGATTACGGTAAATAAGAACTTCTTGGGCATTTTTATAGAATAGTTTCCTTGCTTTATAAAATAAATATTTCGGGATAAAGATGTCTCCCTGTCAGTACTTTAATACAATATCTTTAGATACCACCTTTGCATTGGGATAATCTCTTTTAAAGATATTTAGGAAATAAGATTTTACTTCCGGAATGTCAATATTGTCCGATAAATATAATGAGACCGGTCTCCCCTGCTCAGTAATCAAATGAGCATAATAGGCTTTACCTTCATCGAAATTTATTAGATATGAATATACCTCTCCTCCGCCGCTGCCGAGGAAATAATCCTGCGAATTATAGTAAATCATTTCATAATCTATAACCGGCAATTCAATTTTTTTCACGAGGGACTTTTTAAATGATCCGTTAAGTAACCGGGTTCCGAATGTTGGTGTAAGTTTGTTGCCGGATTTTTTTAGCAGTTCGAATTTTATTCCCCATTCATTACCGTTTTTTATTTCTTGTCCCGCGGCAATTTCTACAACGGAATCCCGATCGAACTTTCCTTTAAATGCAAATTTAACGTTTTCTCCCAAAACATTTTTAGCCTGCTGCATAACAACTTCCGGATTTTCATAATCTATCTTTTTCTGTTCCTCAGTCGAGCTTTTCTTTTTTCCGCATGAGTTTAGAATAAACGCAGAACAGATTAAAATTATTATGCCCAGCTTTTTATTTAATAACAACATTAGTTCCTTTCTTTACAACCGAATATAGTTCGTCAATACCTTCATTGCTTATCGCAACCGATCCGTTGGTCCAATTATAGTTGAAAGGTAAAAATCTGAAGATATCATTCAACCTTCCTATTCCGTGAATCCCGATATCCCCGCCGAGTGGAGTACTGGGGTCAGGGCAGATTCCTCTGCTGTTATCGATTTTTATAGTATCGAATTCGGCTTGAGTAATCAGTCCTTTTCTTAATGCATTAGTTGCATCGTTAATATTAGGATAATTAATTTCAAATGATTTATAGTAACGGCTAGCGGTATCTATTCCGCATATTTTATATCTTCCTACGGGCGTTGATAAATCACCTGCCTGTGTTTTCGGGCTAGTAACGTTTCTACCGAAATTAGCACGATAAGTTTTTATGAGAACCGTATCCTGATACAGCATAAGCGAATATGTCCGGCGGTCTACAATTATATTCGGATCGGAAATATTTGCTATGCCTTTTTCAGTCATTGCTTTTCTCAACGGCACTTCACGTAAATTAATTATAACTCCGTAAACTATAACACCAGCCATAAATAAAATGATTCCGCCGCTGAAAAATAACACGTTCCTAATTAAATTTATATTTATATAATAAAAAGTATTATTCTTCTTTATTTCAGTTAAGTTTGGAATTTTCATTAAATATTAAAAAAATGAAGAAAGCATAACTTGTGGGATAAAATTTAATTAAAATTTTCATAATTATTAAGTTAATTTATCATGAATGGCTTAATAACCCTAATTAAATCATTAATCTAATTTTAATTCAAATTAGCCGGCAAATCGATGGTATAACAAAAAAAATGCCCGGCAAGAGACTGCCGGGCATTTTACATAAACTCAGTTGCTTATACTTCCATTATTTCTTTTTCTTTATGCTTCAGAATTTCATCGATAAAGTGAACATGCTCATCGGTAAGTTTCTGTATACTATCCTCGGCATCTTTAAGCTGATCCTCCGATATTTTCTTATCCTTCTCTTCCCTTTTCAAATGATCATTTGCGTCGCGCCGGATATTTCTGACGGCAACTTTATTATCCTCACCGAATTTTTTTACAAGTTTAACCAGATCCTTCCTTCTTTCTTCATTTAAAGGTGGAACCGGAACTTTTATATTGGTACCGTCGCTAACCGGATTAAATCCGAGATTAGCCTCCAGAATTGCTTTATCTACGGCGGAAACAACCGATTTATCCCACGGTGTTATCGACAAGGTATGCGCATCAAGAACGGTTACGTTTGCAACCTGGTTTAACGGTGTCATGTTGCCGTAATACTCCACTTTAATTCCGTCGAGCAGCGCGGTTGTAGCCTTTCCGGACCTTATTTTGGAAAGTTCGGATCTCAGAGCATCGAGAGATTTATCCATTCTCGCTCTTGCGTCTTTTATTATTTGTTCCATTGCAACCTCTCGGTTTATTGAAAATTAATTTTCGGTATAAATATTTAAAATAGAGTTAATCTTTGATAATTGTACCGACCTTTTGGCCTTCTACGAGTTTAAGCAAATTGTCGGGTTCGTTCATATTAAATACAACCATGGGCAGGTTATTTTCCTGACAAAGGCTTACGGCGGTTAGATCCATAACTCTAAGGTTTTTTCTCATAACTTCGAGATATGTAATATTTTCAAACTTTTTTGCGTCAGGATTTTTTTCGGGATCTGAATCGAACACACCATCAACTCTTGTTCCTTTAATAATAACTTCGGCTTCGATCTCGACGGCTCTTAGCGAAGCCGCGGTATCTGTGCTAAAATAAGGATGACCGGTTCCGGCACCGAATATCACAACCCTGCCTTTTTCAAGATGCCTTATTGCTCTTCTTCTGATATACGGCTCGGCAATTTCTTCCATGTGGATTGCACTCATCAGTCTGGAATAAACTCCTGTATGCTCAACCGCGTTCTGAAGCGCGAGCGAATTTATCACTGTTGCCAGCATGCCCATCTGATCTCCGGTAACTCTGTCTATGCCCTGGTCGTTCGCGCTCAATCCGCGGTATATATTCCCGCCGCCTATTACTATTCCTACCTGCACCCCAACGTCGTGAACTTTTTTTACCTCGGTTGCAAAAAAGTTCAAAACATTATGGTCAATTCCGAATCCTTTTTTGCCCATAAGCGACTCGCCGCTGAGTTTTAGCAGTATTCTTTTATATTTTATTTCTTTCATAAAATCCGATATTTGTGAAGGGTAAATTTAATCGTTACTTCCTAAATGAAATGTACCGCATTCCACAGTAAATAAAATGAATATCATTTTTCAGGTTTCTATATAAAACAAAAATTTAATTATAAAGTTACGAAATTAATACAAAAAAAGGTCTTAAAAATTTTTAAGACCTTTTGGGGAATTACTTATTCTCATCGCTAAGATGAAAACGCCGGAATCTCTCTATTTTTATTTGAGTTCCGTGTTTCGAGTTAAATTCTTTCAATAAATCCGCTATGGATTTTGAATTATCTTTAATAAAAGCCTGTTCGTTAAGGCAATTTTCCTGATAGTATTTATTTAACTTGCCTTGAGCAATTTTATCCAGTATCTGTTCAGGTTTGCCTTCTTTGCGTGCAATTTCTTTATAGATTTCAATTTCCTTATTTATAAGATCCTTCGGAACTTCATCTCTGTATACGCAAATGGGTTTCATCGCGGCAACTTGCATTGCAATGTCTTTTCCGAAATCATTGAACTCATCGCTTACTCCCGCGGCATTTTCAAATCTAACGAGCACGCCAAGCTTTGAACCTAAATGCACGTAGTCAACTAACATACCGTTTGGGGCCTCTTCAAGGGCGAATCTTGAGATTTCAATCTTCTCGCCTACTTTTCCCATAACTTCGGTTAACATAATCTTAACGTCTGCATTTTTTTCAATAAGATCGTTAACATCTGCCGGTTTGCTTTTTTCAACTGCTTCAAGAACAGCATTGGCGAGTTTTATGAAATCTTCGCTTTTAGCGACAAAATCAGTTTCACAATTCACTTCAACAATAACGGCAGATTTTTTATCTGCTGATACTTTAGTTAAAACCAATCCTTCGTTAGCACTTTTTTCAGCTCTTTTAGATGCAACTGCAGCTCCTTTTTTTCGAAGTATTTCGATAGCTTTTTCAAAATCGCCGTCGGCCTCGGTAAGGGCTTTTTTGCAATCCATCATGCCAGCGCCGGTCTTTTGTCTTAATTCATTTACTTGTGCAGCAGTAATAGCCATATCCTAATTCCTTTATTTTTAATTTTCTGAAGAAGAATTTATCCTAGCTAGCTTTTTCTTCCGTTGCTTTACCGGCAGCTTCCTTTTTCTCCACTTCTTTCTTTTCCTCTTCTTTTTCCTTCTTCAACCTTTCGTGTTCGGCATTTTCTTCGGCTTTTAATTCTTTAGCCGTGGCTTCGCCTTCAATTACCGCATCGGCCATAGCTTTGACTATTAATTCAATAGTCTTAACGGCATCGTCGTTTGCCGGAATTATGTAGTCAACCGGATCGGGATCGCAGTTGGTATCTACTATTGCGAAAACCGGAATATTTAATCTACGTGCTTCCTTAATTGCAATGCTTTCCTTTTTAATATCAACGACAAACATTGCGCCCGGAAGCCTGTTCATAGTTTCAACGCCTTCCAGAACTTTTTTCAGTTTATCTTTTTCCCTAGTAAGAAACAAACGTTCTTTTTTTGTAATTTTATCGAAAGTACCGTCGATTTCCTGTTTTTCGATGTTATTCAGTCTTTTTATACTCTTTCTTATCGTCGAAAAGTTTGTAAGCATTCCGCCCAGCCATCTTTCACTTACCCAGTTTGAGCCGCATCTCCTTGCTTCCTGATCGATAATATTCTTTGCCTGCTTTTTAGTACCGACAAAAAGAACCTTTTTACCTTCGGAAATCATATGCGATAAATTTTCCGCGGCATTAACAACTTGAGCCTGGGTTTTTTTTAGATCGATGAGGTGAATCCCGTTTTTTTCCATAAAAATATATGGCTTCATTTTGGGATTCCAGCGGCGTGTTAAGTGCCCGAAGTGAGCGCCTGCTTCAATAAGCTGCGTTAGTTCTATCTTACTCATTATTTCTCCTGTTTTTGTCTTCTATTTCCTTCAACTTTACTTTTCATTCCTGCTAAACATTTAATAAGCAGGGACACAGGAAGTAAATCGGGAAATATGATTGATTAAGTTCAAGATCAAGTTTAAGTTCAAGTTGTAAGAATAAATAAATAATCTTAAAACTATTCTTGAACTTAAACTCTTTAAAAAATCATCTCTTAGAGAATTGGAATCTTTTTCTAGCCTTGGGCTGACCATATTTTTTACGTTCGACCATTCTGGGATCCCTCGTTAAAAAGCCTTCGGCTTTAAGAGCGGGTCTCAAATCGGCATTTAAACTGATCAAGGCTCTTGCGATTCCTAATCTGATTGCCTGAGCTTGTCCGGTGGATCCGCCGCCGTTCACATTAACCAGCACGTCATAGCGGCCCATTGTCTCGGTTACTTTGAAGGGATTAAGAATATCTTCTCTGCTTAAAAGCTGCGGAAAGGCTCTTTCGAATTCTTTTCCGTTAACCGTAATTTTACCGTTACCGTTTCTTAAAATTACCCGCGCAACAGAAGTTTTTCTTCTACCTACAAATATTTGATCTGCCATTATTTATTTTTCTCCGTTGTAATCTAAATTAATTCCGGTTTTTGTGCTTGGTGAGGATGATTCCCGCCGGCATAAACTTTTAATTTTTTAACAAGTTTTCTGCCTAATCTTGTTTTCGGAAGCATTCCTTTAACTGCGGTTTCAATGATGAATTCCGGTTTTTTAGCTATCAATTCTTCAAAACTCCTAACCTTCAAACCGCCCGGATACCCGGAATAGTGAGAATAATTCTTCAATAATTCTCTTTTCCCGGTCATTTTAACTTTTTCGGCGTTTATTACTACAACAAAATCACCGGCATCCATATTTGGTGTGAATATTGCCTTATTCTTCCCGCGAATAATTCTGGCTATCTTTGTTGCAAGTCGACCCAATACCTGATCGGTTGCATCAACAACATACCACTTTCTATCCGCATCCTGGGCATTTACAAACTTCGTTATTTTTTCTTGTTTCACGCTGTTTTCCTCCGAAACCAAAAATCATTTCAAATAAAGAGAATAAATTTAATTCTAACGTGCAAAAAAGTCAAGGAATGATTTATTAATTATTATTACCGAACCTTTTCCGATCAAGAATCGGAAGCAAATAGACGGATTAATCTTATTTTGGGACTTTTAAGCCGCGAAATATCTGCAAACAGCCTAGGTGCGGGCTAATTTACATGAATCATTCTTCAAAATAATTATTGTCATCCCGAGCGGATCTGCCTAGGATTTTTTACATACCGAAATAAAAAAGTCACTTTCGTATTGCTATTTGACGCGTATGATAAAATTACTAATTTTGACCGGCAATTTATTTAGATATTTTGTGGTTTTCTATGAAAATTTTAATTACCGGCGGTGCCGGCTTTCTCGGGATAAACTTAGTACGATATTTCCATACCAAGGGACATAAAATTGTTTCCCTCGATATTTCCGATTTTGATTACCCCGACATGAACGGCAAAATAGAAGCTGTGAAGGGGGATATACGGAATAAAGACCTTGTGATGAAATTATGCGGCGATATTGATGTTATCATCCACACTGCGGCAGCATTACCGCTTTACAAGCAGGAGGATATTTTTTCAACGGATATCGGCGGAACAAAAAACCTTCTGGACGCGGCGGAAAAAAACAAAGTAAAAAGATTCATTCATATTTCGTCGACAGCCGTTTACGGTATTCCTGATCATCATCCCATAAAAGAAAACGATAAATTAGTAGGCGTCGGACCCTACGGCAAAGCTAAAATAATGGCCGAAGAAGAATGCTCGAAACTTCGCTCCAAGGGTTTCTGCGTTACCATTGTCCGGCCGAAATCTTTTATCGGACAGGAAAGACTCGGCGTGTTTGATCTTCTCTACGATTGGGCGAAAGACGGCAAAGGCTTTCCGATGATAGGCAGCGGCAATAACAGGTATCAGCTTCTGGATGTTGAGGATCTATGCGAAGCCGTTTATTTGTGTTCCACTTTGGAAAAAGAAAAAGTAAACGATACATTTAATATCGGCGCAAAAGAATTCACAACAATGAAGGAAGATTATCAATCGGTTTTGGATTATGCCGGCTTCGGTAAAAAGATTGTAGGACTTCCGGAAAAACCGGTTATTCTGATATTGAAAATTCTGGAAGCGCTTAAATTGTCGCCGTTATATAAATGGGTATATGAAACCGCGTCGAAAGATTCATTCGTATCGATTGAAAAAGCTGAAATCGTTTTGGGCTTTACGCCGAAGTACTCGAATAAAGATGCCCTAATTAAAAATTACAAATGGTACGTTGAACATTTCGACGAGTTTAAAAATAAAAGCGGTGTATCCCACAGAGTTCCATGGAAACAGGGTATACTTAAAATCGCTAAGATGTTTTTTTAGAATTAAAATATTCTCAAACTCAGCCCGGATAGTATTCGTTTATTCTGATATTAAAAGTTATTCTTAGTGTTTCTTTGTGCAACTGGAAACTTAGCGGTAAATGTCCGGCCTCATATAAAGGTGTTCTAAAGACATAACATTCCGACGCCGTATTAAAGTCGGCGGCTTAAATTTCTGTTAACTAATGCTTTTAACTTTGTATAAATAATTTTATTTTAATCAGAAAATAAAACCTATAATAAGGAGTGAAAAAATGGCAAGTAAGAGTGATTTTTTGAAGGATACGATTAAGCATATCGATATAAAATCTCACAATGTTATTCCCCTGGTAGATTCAATGGAGCATATGGCTTTTTCAGCAAGAGACTTAAACCGCGCAGCAAAAATTTACGATATGATGATAAAGGATAAAAACTGCGGGATTATTTTAACGCTTGCCGGCAGTTTGTTCAGCGCCGGATTGAAGAAAATTGTATACGACTTGATAATGAATAATATGGTTGATGCCGTTGTATCTACCGGCGCATTAATGGTTGATCAGGATTTCTTCGAAGCACTCGGTTATAAACATTATATCGGAACCCCGTTCAGCGACGATAATCAGCTTCGAGAACTACATATCGACAGAATTTACGATACTTATATTGATGAAGACGAATTAAGAGTATGCGACGAAACTACCGCTAAGATATTCAACACCCTTGAGCCTAAGCCTTATTCGTCAAGAGAATTATTAAGAGAATTCGGCAAATATCTTGATCAGAACGGCGGACCAAAAGTAGAGGACTCGGTTATTTATGCCGCATATAAAAAGAACGTGCCGATTTTTGTTCCGGCTTTCTCGGATTGCTCCGCCGGATTCGGTTTCGTTATGCACCAGACTGAGCATCCCGATAAACATGTCTCGATTGACTCCGCAAAAGACTTTTTGGAATTAACAAAAATAAAACTTCACAGCAACGAAACCGGCATTTTTATGATCGGCGGCGGCGTACCTAAAAACTTTACCCAGGATATAGTGGTTGCAGCCGATATTTTACGGGAAGATGCCCCGATGCATAAATACGCCGTGCAGATTACCGTTGCCGATGTTAGGGACGGCGCTCTTTCAAGTTCAACTTTAAAAGAAGCAAGCTCCTGGGGAAAAGTGGAAACTACTTTTGAGCAGATGGTTTATTCCGAAGCTACTATAGCCTTGCCGCTGGTTGCGGGTTACGCGTATCACAAAGAATCCTGGAAAGAAAGAAAACCGAGAGAGTTTGCAAAAATCTTCCAATCTGAGAATGTAAACGTTTAATTCTAAAATATTTGTGCATCTGATAAAAATTCCTATCAGCAAAAATGCCTCTCTTGAGGCATTTTTATTTTAATCTCAGAAAGATAAAATGCGGAGAAAGTTATTTAAAAATATCTTATATTGACAAGCTTTAACGGGATTTGTATGATAGCAGGTAGGGATTTATTAAAAAAATATAACAAGCCAGAAAATTTTTTCAACCGCGATCTTAGCTGGGTAGAATTTAACAGAAGAGTTCTGGAAGAAGCACTGAATCCTGATCTGCCTCTGCTTGAGAAAATAAAATTCATATCAATATTCCATTCGAATCTCGACGAATTCTACATGATCAGAATATCCGGTTTGAAAGAACAAATTGCCGCTAACGTTTCGGAACCTACTATTGACGGCTTGACTCCTCTTGAGCAGATACAAAAAATAGAGAAACTTCTTAAACCGATGCTGTCAAGGGTGATGGATTTATGGATCAAGGAAATCGTTCCCGCTTTAAGGAAAGAGAATATCGATATAGTCAGCTTCGACGCATTAAAACCGGACGAACAGGAAACTTTGACTGAATATTTTAAACAGGAAGTGTACCCCGTATTAACACCTCTTGCTTTCGACCCGGGAAGACCGTTTCCCTACATTTCAAATTTAAGCCTGAGCCTTGCTATTCTGGTAAAAAAACCTAACGGCGAAGAACATTTTGCGCGCGTAAAAGTACCTAATATTCTACCCAGAATGCTGCAGATAGATCCCATTCTTACCCCGAAGAAAAAAGTAACAACAAACGGACAATTCTTTGCAAAGTTTATGTGGCTCGGAGATTTAATAAAAGCAAATCTGTCTCTCCTTTTCCCCGGCATGGAAGTAATTGAAGCGCATCGTTTTAGAATAACAAGAGATACTGACATCGAACTTCAGGAAGACGAAGCCGACGATTTGCTGAGAGTAATAGAGGAAAATATCAGACAAAGAAGATTCGGACGGGTTGTTAGACTTGAAGTGGAAAACGAAATGCCCGAATTCATGCTCGAAACATTAACCGAGAATTTGCAGATTAGCAGGGAAGATGTTCACATAATTAACGGAACATTGGGTTTAAGCGATCTGATGGCTCTTTATAATCTGCCTGTCCATCATTTAAAAACTAAACCATATTATCCTGTTATACCCAAAATTTTCGACGAAGAAGACGACGTATTTTCAATTATTCGCCAGAAGGATATTCTTCTTCACCAACCTTATCATTCATTTAATCCGGTAATCGATTTCATCAAACAGGCCGCAAAAGATCCGGATGTGCTTGCCATAAAACAGACACTTTACCGTGTAGGAACTGATTCCCCCATTATTAAATATCTCATTGAAGCCGCTGAACGGGGAAAGCAGGTTGCGGTGCTGGTAGAGTTAAAAGCGAGGTTCGACGAACAGAATAATATATTCTGGGCAAGGGAACTTGAAAAAGTCGGCGTACATGTTGTATATGGTTTAGTCGGATTAAAAACTCACGCAAAAATGATATTGGTTGTAAGAAAAGAATTCGACGGCGTAAAAAAATACGTGCATATGTCGACCGGGAATTATAATGTCGCAACAGCAAAGCTTTATACTGATTTGGGATTATTTACCTCAGATAAGGACATTTGCGCCGATGTTTCGGACATATTTAATTATCTCACCGGTTATTCGAAACAGACCGAATTTAAAAAATTAATGGTCGCGCCCATTAATATGAGAGATAAGGTTCTGGAATTAATCCTCAGAGAAATTGATTTTGTTAAAGCAGGCGGCAAAGGAAAAATAATATTTAAAATAAATGCGCTGGTTGATCCGGTGATTATTTCCGCGTTATATGAAGCTTCTAATGTTGGTGTTGAAATAGATCTGATAGTCAGAGGAATATGCTGCCTTGTTCCCGGAGTTGAAGGATTAAGCGAAAACATAAAAGTAATTAGTATTGTGGGAAGATATCTTGAACATAGCCGGGTATTCTATTTTTACAACAATAATAACGAAGAAATATATCTGGGCAGTGCCGATATGATGCAGCGGAATTTAGACAGAAGGGTAGAGATAATTTTTCCGCTGGAAGATCCGAAATTGAAGAATGAAATATTGAAAACATTAATTAAGGTTTCGTTAAAAGATAACGTAAAAGCCAGATTGTTGCATTCAGACATGAGCTATACTTTTATTGAGACCGCGGAAAATGCCAGATGCATCGACGCACAGGAATGGTTAATGAATCATACTATTAAGGTTAAGGGAAAAGCTATTAAAACAAAGCAGTAACTCTTTTCATAACCCGTAAAATTCTGATTTTTGTCTTTACAACCAAATCTTCAGGCTAATGATCTTCATCAAAGTTATTTGATATATTCTTTATAATTATTTTTTTTGTTACTGTTATTTCTCTCCCAATTAAAACAGAATTGCATTAACTCTTTATAGAAGCCGGGCGATGAGAAAATTTCTCTTTAATTTTAAATTCGAGCAGACAACTGGCAGATTTTTCAATTGGGGAGATTTTCTTGTAATTGCCGCTTTGATCGGTATTATATATGCAGGTGTTCATCTTGCTATTTATACCCCTTCCGTAATAAAAGGCCCGACCATTTCTTTAAGTCCGAAGGCCTTGCCCTGGTATACAATTCTTTCAATTACACGGATGACGGCGGCTTATCTTTTATCAGTGATTTTTTCGGTCATTTATGGAAGAGTGGCGGCGAACAATAAAAGATCGGAAAAAATAATGCTCCCGCTTCTGGATGTGCTGCAGAGCGTTCCGATTTTGTCTTTCCTTCCAGTTGTAGTATTAAGCTTAAGAGCCGTACTGCCGCAGAGTGTAGCCGCTGAGCTAGGTTCAATTATTTTAATCTTCACCAGCCAGGTATGGAATATGACTTTTTCCTGGTATCAGTCGTTAACAACAGTTCCTAAAGAATTAAAAGAAGCGGCTTCGGTTTTTAAATTAAATACATGGCTAAAATTTAAAACTCTCGAAGTTCCTTTTGCGACAATCAGCTTCGTATGGAACAGTATGATGAGCTGGGCAGGCGGCTGGTTCTTCCTGATGGCCGCTGAAATTTTCACAGTAGGAGATAAGGATTTCAGACTTCCCGGTCTCGGATCTTATCTTCAGCAGGCTGCTACCGAAGGAAACCTGACCGCCATTTTCTGGGGAATAGGAACTTTGATCTTTGTTATTGTTATGCTTGATCAATTTATCTGGCGCCCTTTGCTTGCCTGGTCGGACAGATTTTAAAGTAGAAACAGTTGAAGGCGACGAGATGCCGACATCGTGGTTTTATGATCTGTTAAGGGATGCAAATTTACTCGACTGGATGAATGAACATGTAGTACTTCCGATACGGGAAAAAACCGATTTATGGTTAGGCTCAAAGTTAAATAAACCTGAGGAAATAAAAAAAACTGCCTCGGTTCATAAAAGATTTCTGAGACTCACTCCTTATCTTCTTTTACTACTTATTATTTACGGCGCGTATAGCGCGGCTTTAATGCTGTTTCGAGTTTCGCCGGGAAACTGGAGTGATATTGGCTTCGGCCTGGTTGCTACCCTGCTCCGTGTATTTGCGGCGTTGATTATTGCATTGGCATGGACGGTACCTTTGGGAGTTGCAATCGGAACAAATAAAAAACTTTCCAACTTCCTTCAGCCTCTTGTCCAAATCCTGGCTTCAATTCCGGCAACGGCTTTATTTCCTGTTTTTCTGTTGTTCCTGATTGCGCTGCCCGGAGGTTTGAACATTGCGGCGGTATTGCTTATGCTGCTCGGTACACAATGGTATTTATTATTTAATATTATTGCGGGTGCCAGTGCAATTCCGCAGGATTTGAAATATACCGCAAAGCTGCTTCATATAACTAAATGGCAGCGATGGAAAACATTGATCTTACCGGCATTGTTCCCTTATCTAATTACGGGATCAATAGCTGCCAGCGGCGGCGCGTGGAATGCAAGTATAGTAGCGGAATACGTAAATTTCGGCGGTAGAATAATGTCGGCCAACGGGATCGGTGCGATCATATCCGAATCAACCGCCTCCGGAAACTATCCCGTACTTCTTGCATCAACTTTAAGCATGATATTAACTGTTGTTCTTATAAACAGGTTCCTGTGGAGAAGACTTTATAGATTAGCGGAAGAACAATACAGACTGGATTAATTTATGGAAATTAAGATGAATCAAAACGCAAACAACGGAGAAGCATTGCTTCTGTTGAAAAATGTTGAGCAGACTTACGGATCGGGGCAGCGGCAGTTTACCGCCGTTCACGATATCAATCTCACCATAAAAAAAGGAGAATTCGTTGCTTTGCTGGGGCCTTCCGGCTGTGGCAAAAGTACTTTGTTAAGAATTATTACCGGCCTTCAGCTGCCATCGCATGGCTCCGTTCTTTATAAAGGGAATGAATTAAAAGGCGTCAATCCGCACGCAACAATAGTTTTTCAATCCTTCGCGCTTTTCCCCTGGTTAAATGTTCTTGAAAACGTTGAAGTAGCTCTTAAGGCTATAGGTATACCTCAAAAAGAACGGACACCGAAAGCCGTTGATGCATTGGACAGAGTTGGCCTCGACGGTTTTGAAATGGCATACCCGCGCGAACTGTCGGGAGGAATGCGGCAAAAAGTCGGTTTTGCCAGAGCCATGGTAGTAGAGCCGGAATTGCTTTGTCTTGATGAGCCGTTCTCGGCTCTGGATGTACTTTCTGCCGAAACTCTCAGAGGCGAGCTTTTGGAATTATGGACTAGCGGAAAAATTCCTACCCAGGCTATTTTAATGGTAAGCCACAACATAGAAGAAGCAATATTTATGGCTGACAGAATTATTGTTATGGATAAGAACCCTGGAAGAATAATCTCCGATCATATTGTAGGACTTCAACACCCGAGGCAGCGCAAATCATCCCATTTTCAGGTACTTGTCGATCAGGTTTATGCAATTCTGGCAGGACAAACACAACCCGAAAATATTGAAATGGGAACCGCTCCCGGAGAACCGGGTATTACGAGACGATTACCGCACGTAGCGATAGCAAACCTTGCCGGCATGCTCGAATTTTTGTTGGATTCCCCGAATAAAAAATTCGATATTTATGTTCTTGCCGACGAGCTTGCAATCGACTCTGACGAACTTCTTCATCTAACCGAAGCCGCAGAGCTTTTGGGATTCGTAACTATCGGCAGCGGCGATATAACCCTTACCCCTCTCGGGGAAACTTTTGCCGAAGCCAGTATCACGGCGCGTAAAGAAATTTTCTCCTCCAGGGTAAAACGCATTCCGATTTTCGGATGGCTTATTACATTGTTAAGATTAGCCGAGAAACAGGAATTAAAGCGCGAAACGGTAATCGAAGCCCTTGAACAGGAATTCCCCCAGGAAGAAGCGGAAATGCAGTTTGAAACTATGACGAACTGGGGCAGATATGCCGAAGTTTTCGTATATGAAGACAACGAAGAAATGCTTTACCTGGAACAATCGCCCGCAGCATAATAAATGAATTCTAATTAAGATATAATTTTGTTAATTTTAATGTCAATTATTGTAAGGAAAGGAATTAAATGGCTGATATAACCAAAAGCGGAATTTTGAATGCTTTAAAAAAAGTTAACGATCCGAATTTTAATAAAGATTTACTGATATTGAATTCGATAAAGAATGTCGAAACAAAAGGCAGCACCTTAAAAGTGGATCTTTCTTTGTCTATACCTAAAGAAAATATTAAGGATGATTTAAGAGATAAGTTTTCCTCACTTTTAAAAAGCGAATTCAAAGGCATTGATAAAGTTGAAATCAACATCGAGGCAAAAGCCGGAGCAAAGAAGGAAAACAATAAAAATTCGCTGCTTCCCGATGTAAAGTATACAATTGCGGTAGCCAGCGGAAAAGGCGGGGTCGGTAAAAGTACTGTCGCAGTTAACCTCGCTGTTGCACTTGCCAAAGACGGTGCTTCAGTCGGACTCATTGACGCGGATATCTATGGCCCGAGCATCCCGCTGATGCTTGGAATAAAGGATAGACCGAAGGTGTACCAGAACCAGCAATCGATGAAGATTATTCCTCTCGAAAATTACGGAGTAAAAGTTATTTCAATCGGGCTTCTTGTTGAAGACGATGCTCCGGTTATTTGGCGCGGCCCGATGGCTAGCGGTGCGGTTAAGCAGTTCATGACCGATGTGGACTGGGGTGAGCTCGATTATCTTATTTTCGATATGCCTCCGGGAACCGGCGATATTCAATTAACATTGGTTCAGACCATTCCCCTTTCCGGAGCAATAATTGTTACTACCCCTCAGGAGGTCTCTTTGATCGACGCTAGAAAAGCACTGAAAATGTTCACTCGGGTTAATGTGCCTGTCCTGGGTATTGTAGAAAATATGAGCTACTTTATCGCTCCGGATACCGGGAAGAAGTATGATATATTCGGCACCGGCGGCGGCTCGAAAATAGCAAATGAACTTAACGCCCCGTATTTGGGCGGGATACCGATCGATCCGAGAATAAGAATCGGCGGAGACAACGGCGTGCCCATAGTTTACGACCACCCGGACTCCGAACACGGAAAATCGATTACCGGTATATCAAGGAATCTAATCGAACAAATTAAAAATATGAACTTAGAAGGAGGATCATCTTCAAAGCTGGAAATTCTGATGGACGACGATGATTAATTTTCTCTTGTAATTTATTATTCTTATCCTTAATTAATTGTTTTGGAAATGTATCGATAATATAAACGGGGACCGGATAATTATGGAAAATATGATTAGAGAAAATGTATTAAAAGCGCTGGATACAATGAGACCATTTTTGCAATCGGATAACGGCGATATAGAGTTAATCGAAATTACGGAAGACGCGATCGTAAAGATTAAACTGACCGGCGCTTGCAGTGTTTGCCCTATGTCCCAGATGACATTAAGGGCAGGCGTGGAAAGAGCTTTGATGAGACAGGTTCCCGGTATCAGAAGAGTAGAAGCAGTAAATATCTGAATTATCACAGTACATCGGAAAAATACTTATGGAGAAAAGCTCTAAAAAATTGTCCAAATATTTTTTGTGGGCGTTAATCGGAATTGCGGTTCTGTACCTGCTTTATTTGATTACCGATGTCCTCATAATTCTAGCTGTCTCTATATTACTCGCCTTAATATTCGATCCGTATGTTAAGATGCTCGAAAAAAAAGGTTTCACCAGGCTTACCTCAACATTTATAATTTTTATAATTCTCGGCGTACTGTTTTATTTTGGGCTATCGTATTTTATTCCTCAATTCCTTGTGCAGATGAATCAATTGATTCAGACTCTGCATGTCGATACCCTGCACGAACAAATTTTATCCGTTGAAAAAACCATTTATAGATATCTGCCCTTCTTTACTTTGGGAGACCTATCTAAAAGAATTGAAGAATTTATTTCTTCGGGTATAGTAAATTCTTTCGATAAGATTTCTACGGTTCTCTCCAGTATAGTTTCGTTAATTACGATCCTAGTTATAGTCCCGTTTATTACCTTTTTTATACTCAAGGACAGTAAGACCATACTTCACGGAATAATACAAATGATGCCTAACAGATATTTTGAAATGTCCTACTGGATATTAAAGAAAGTAAGTATTCAGCTCGGTAGGTTCGTAAGAGGATGGATCTTTGACGCTACTTTTGTGGGACTTGCGTGCGGATTCGGGTATTACTTTATCGGCATAAATAATGCGCTTCCTCTCGGGTTAATTTCCGGACTGGGGCATTTAGTGCCTTATTTCGGACCTATAATAGGCGGTGTACCCGCAATAATAATATCTGTAATTCAATACGGCAATTTTTCTCACGTACCGTTTATCATTCTGGTAATATTATGCGTTTATGCTATAGACAACGGCTTCGTCCAGCCGATGGTGTTTGCGAAAAGCGTGGATATGCATCCTGTGGTAATTATTTTATTAATACTTGTAGGAAGCCAGATAATGGGAGTTATCGGTATGCTGCTTATTATTCCTTTCGCAACAGTAGTTAGAACCGCTACCAAAGAAATTTATTTTGCTTTTAAGAATTATAAAATTGCAAGGCTTTAATTATTATAATCCGGCAGGAGAAAGTTATAAAAGTTTATTTATTCTCCGAAGAGTTTTTTAATTATGGCTACCGAATTTACTCCTTCCGCTTCCGCACTGAAATTAGTAATTATACGGTGGCGCAGGGTAGGTATCATTGCGAATTTTACGTCGTCTATATTCGGAGAAAATCTTCCTTGCATTACTGACCTGGTCTTTGCGGCGAGAATTAAGTATTGAGATGCTCTTGGCCCGGCCCCCCAGCTTATCCAGTTTTTAATAAATTCCGGTGAGTTCGGATTATCAGGTCTTGTTTTGCTTACCATATTTACCGCAAATTCTATAACATTGTCGGCTACCGGTACTTTTCTTACCAGTTCTTGAAAACCGATCAGCTCATCGGATGAAACTACTTTTGACAAGTGAGGAATATAACTGCTCGTTGTTGTCTGAACAATTTTTATTTCTTCTTTAAACGAAGGATATTCAAGCCATAAATTAAACATAAAACGGTCAAGTTGAGCTTCGGGCAGAGGATAAGTACCCTCCTGTTCAATGGGATTTTGGGTTGCGAGAACAAAGAACGGTTCTTCAAGTGTGTATGTTGTTCCGGCAGTGGTCACTTTATGTTCCTGCATTGCTTCCAGAAGAGCGGCCTGAGTTTTCGGCGGTGTTCTGTTTATTTCATCCGCAAGTATTACGTTAGCAAAAACCGGCCCCGGAATAAATCTGAAATTTCTTTTCTTAGTTACCGGATCCTCTTCAATCAGCTCGGTACCGGTAATATCGCTGGGCATTAAGTCGGGTGTGAATTGAATGCGGTTGAACTTTAAGTCCATTACTTCCGCAAGGGTTTTGATAAGAAGTGTTTTTGCCAAACCGGGTACGCCGACTAAAAGGCAGTGACCTTTAGAAAGCAAGGCAATTAGTAACTGTTCTATTATACCTTCCTGTCCGATAATAACCTTATTAATTTCAGCTTTAATTTTCACTACGGTATCGTTCAGTTTTTCGACCAACGCCGTATCATCTGCCTGGGTTTCGATATTTTTCAAAATTTAATTCCTGATTTCTTATGGAAATATCATTTTAAAACCGGTGCGGAAGATCTGAGATCAAATCAGAACTTTCCAGTAGATATTCTTTTTCAACTGTTCAATCCACTGCTCGTACTCTTTTTGCTTCTTATTTTGATCCGCCAGTTTCTGAAGATCCTGGTAATCGGTAGTCAAACTAACTTCATGTTGGGGAATTCTTTTTTCAAGAAGAACTATATGATATCCGTAGTCTCCTTTTCCGTACTCCATTCTTTTGGGATAACTGATTTCGCCTTCCTTCAATTTTGATACAACATCCAGCATTGTAGGATCGAGCTGACGGAGATAAAATGTACCCAGGTCGCCGCCGTAAACATTGGATTGTTTATCCTCGCTGTATTTCTTAGCGTAGTGAGCGAAAGTACCGTACCCTTTAACAATGCTGTCCCTTATAGCGTTTAGGAACGAAATTGATTCAAGATCGGCTTGTTCGCCTTGTTTAACTTTTATCAGTATATGTCTTACGTGTATCTTATCTCCCCTTTTGTCAATCATCTGAATAATATGATAACCAACGGGAGACTCTACAACTCCGGATAATTGTCCGGGTTTTAGTGCAAATGCAGCAGCCTCAAACTCAGGATAAAACACACCCTTTCCTACCCATCCTAAGTCACCGCCTTCTTGTGCGCTGCCAGGATCTTCCGAATATTTCTTTGCCATTGTCGCAAAATCGGCTCCGTGTTTTATCGAGTCTAAAATTGCTTCGGCTTTCTCGTAATATTTCTTTTTCATTTCCGGAGTAACTTTTGGAATCACAAAGATATGCGCGATTTGTACCTTCTCGGGAATAACTCCGAGAGAATCTTTATATGTGTTATAAAACTGTTCAACTTCACGCCGCGTTGCATGAACATCACCGAATTTCTTTTCTTCCAGTTTCTGTACCATAATTTGCTTACGGATCGGGTCCTCAAGAGTCCTTTTTATTTTTTCAATGCTCATACCGTATATTTGTTCAACTTTTTCTTTTGAACCGTACTGCTGTTCGAAATAGTTTATCTGGTAGTCAACCCTGCTATTTACTTCATCATCGCTAACCGTTATTGAATCAAGCAGTGCCTGGGCATAAGCAAGTTTCTCTTCGATCATCTGATTCAGTACTTTTTTTTCCAGTCCCGGTGTATCTGGGTTTATTTTTTGCTGAGCCGCTGACAATTTGACCTGGTAATTAACTTCGCTTCTAAGAATGATCTCATTATTAACAACTGCGGCAACGCCGTCAACCATTTTTTGCTGCGCAAAGATTCCCGTTGCTGCCAATAAAACAAAAACTAAAATATTCAATTTCATTTTACACCTAATTTCTAACTTCTATATCGTTTTTTGAATACAATTCTTTAATGTAATTTTTGATTATAGTATTCTTTCTCTCGGCCTCAAATCTTATGCTTACTTGTGATTTGACAACATCGAAAGGGGGAATACTGCCGGGTTCGTATTTTTGTATTTCCTGCACTACAACAAAATGTCCCGGTTCGTCGGATATTACTACACTTAGTTCTCCAGGGTTTAATGATGTAATAATTCTTGAAAGCGCGGCAGGATGAATTTCGAAATCATAATAAAGTTTGTCGCTGCTTATACTGTGAATCGTTGAATCACCTTTAAAAACATTCAGAGCCTTATCCCAATCGCTTTCCAATACTGTATTGCGGAACTGAATTGCTTTATCCTCGTTTGTAAAATCTAAAACATTAACCAGATATGAATCGTAAAATCTCTTAAACTCGATTTGATGCTGGTTATAAAAATCTTCGAGATCCTTTGAGTCGTAATTCGTTTTTTCGTCATCATAGTACTTTTGTACAAGGAAAGACGCTGCAAGTTCCTTCTGAGCTTCCTCTAAAAGCTCTTTATATCTCCGGTCTTTTAATATTCCCTTATCTTTAGCAGTTTGATAAAGCAATTCCCTGTTTATCCAATTTCTTATTACCTCGCTGCGGTAAAAATTGGAAGCCTTGCTAGTATCAATCATCTGTAAAAGCTGCTCGTTGGTTAAATAAGAATTATTAACTCTCGCGGCAAAATCTTTGTTAGTTGATTGTTTACCGCAGCCGTTAAAGGCCGCGGCAACTGCTACAAAACTAGCGATATAACTAATTTTCTTTAAATGCTTCTTCAAGTTTATCGTAATATATTTTCGGTTTATAAATCTTGTCCAAGCGATCCAGATAATCTTTCTCAAGTTCTTTAATCTTTACTTCCTGATAAGCGCCGGCCAATTCCGGTTTAGCTTCTTCGAATGATTTTTGTCTAACCGGCATTTTCTTAACTAATTCCACCAGAGCAAATCCGTTGTCTACTTTAATAGGTTTTGAATAATCACCCGGGTTAGCGAGGTCGTTTGCTACTTTTGATAATTCTGAAGCCTTGACATCGATGTTCTCCCACAGGCCGTGTTTCGCTTTGAATCCGGGACGTTCGGTATATTTGACCGCCAGGGAATCGAATCCCGCTCCTTTATTTAACATATTATAACAATATTTTATCAGCGAATCGTTTTTCACATAAATCTCTCTGAAACTTACTTCGGGTTTAGTCATGTAAGCGTCTTTATTCTTCTCATAAAAATTATGCAGGTCAGTCGAATCAGATTTAATTTTACTCCACACTTCGTCTTCCTGCAGTTTGAAGATATAAACTCCGTCCTTGTAATCGTTCATGATAGAAGCAAAATCGGGATCAGTTTTGTCCAAACCTTGAGCTTCTTTTTCAAGCATTGCCTCGCCGCTTGCCTTTTTTATTACCTCGTTGACAACTTCGGGAATAAGCTTTCTGTTTCGTATGTTGTTGTCGTTATTGATATAATCGAGCAGATCATTAATTGAATAATACTGTCCGGCATAAGTAAATAAAGTATCGTTGTTCATTTTTTCGATCGCGGAATTAATTTGACCGGCTTTTAATGTATCCGCATTTCCTGTAAACTCGCTTACGGTTTTGGAATTTAATTTGTAATTGTATTTGGACTCTAATTTTGCTACCAGAGAATCGTAATCGGCCTTGTAACGAAGTTTTTCATACCTCTTTTTCAGGTCGTTTTGTTCATCTTCGAAAGAAGGATAAGGTTTGATTCCGGTAAGCTCTATTATATGATAACCGAATCTTGATTTAACAATTCCGGATATATCACCTACTTTCTTAAGATTGAAAGCCGCTTCCGCGAACGGTTTAACCATTCTTCTAATCTGAAAATACCCCAGATCTCCTCCCTGGGAATTACTGCCCGGATCCTGCGAATATTCTTTTGCCAACTCGGCAAAATTTCCGCCGTTCTTTAATTTCTGCAAAACAGTATTTATCTTCGCCCATGCTCCTGTAGAATCCAACTTACTTGCCTTATCATAAAACGATATCATTATATGACTGGCCCTTATCTCGGGACGACGCTCTCTCTTATCCGTTACTTTCAATATCATATATCCAAACTGAGTATCAAGTACTTTTGGATAAATACTGCCGGGTGCAGTTTCATACATAGCATCTTCCAATTGATATGGAAGTTCACCGCCGGTAAAATAAAATATGTCTCCGCCGTCATCGGCGGTGTTTTTGTCTTCAGAATATTTTTTCACCATCGTATCCCAGTCAGCACCGTGTTTTAAACTGTCGAGAATATTTTCGGCTTTTTGCTTTGTTTCCTGAGCTTTATCAGGATGCGGTCTGATCAGCAAATAACTAAGTCTGAATTCCCATTTCCTTTTGTTATATAAGGTTTTAATTGCCGGGATAATTAATTGGTGATCCAATATATATGTGACGCCGATTTTTTTCTTATAATCTTTTATTTCGGCCTGAAGAGCGGAGTCTTTGTCATATCCACGAACATATGCATCTCTTAATTTCATCCTGAAATCCACATACAGATTCAGGTAATTTTTCATTTTAGAAAGACTGTCTTTTTGAGCTTGTTCCGTTCCGCCTTCGTTTGCAGCATAAGCTTTTTCAAATTCTTTCAGTCCGATATCTTCATTTCCGAATTTAGCCACTACTTGTGAATTCTGGGGAGAACAGGAATAAAAAACAAATGCGAATGCAATAGATAGAAATGCTAATATACGTAGAAGCATCAAATTATTCCTCCAATAAAGTTATATCAAATTTAGCTGGTTATTTTACTTATTGCCCTTTAGAAAATCAAGGTAATTGAATGCATAAACGAGCGGGCGAAAAATTAATGCACATCCTTGAACTATAGAATTACCGAACTCTTGTTCCCGGTTTTACCGATCCGGATACAGACAATACATTTAATTTTCCCTCTTCATCTTCCACCGCTAATATCATACCTTCGGATTTCTGCCCCATTAATTTTGCGGGTTTCAAATTAGATACGATGACAACATTTTTGTTTACAAGTTCTTCCGGTTTATAGCTTTTCGCTATACCGGCAATAATCTGACGCTCGTTGTCAGCCAGTTTTACTCTAAGTTTAAGCAACTTTTCACTTTTTTCTAAATATTCAGCCGAAATAATTTGAGCGACTTCCAGGCGAACTTTCATAAAATCATCAATGGAAATTTGTTCGGTTTCCTCTCCGGCTGCGGTTTCGTTTTTTTTCCCGAGTTCAGACATCTGTTTCTCTATAACTTCATCCTCTATCTTTGGAAATATTATTTCAGGCTTATTCAATTTATGACCTTCTTTAAGAATCTCGCTCCCGCAATTGTCCCAGCCGGTCTTTTCGGCTTTCAACATGCGGAATAATTTTTCCGATGAAAACGGTATCACTGGATTTGTTAATTCGGCAAGCGCGTAAATTGCCTGGAGACAAACATACAAAGAAGTCGCGCATCTGTCCTTATCCGATTTAAGGGTTTTCCAGGGCTCTGAGTCGTTAAAATATTTATTTCCTGCTCGAGCAAGATTCATTATCTCAAAAACGCCGTCTCTTATTTTGTAATGCTCAAATAAATTGGAAATCTTTTCGGGATGTTCTTTGATTACCTTCAGCATTTCCTCATCCATCATGTTGAGTTCGCCTCTGGCAGGAACTTTCCCATCGAAATGCTTATGAACGAAAGTAAATGTTCGGTTTACGAAGTTTCCGAGTATGTCGGCAAGTTCGCTGTTGTTCCTTAATTGAAATTCTTTCCAGTAAAAATCGGTATCTCTGGATTCCGGGAGATTCGACGCCAGCGTATACCGAAGAGGATCGGCATCGAATAAATTTAAAAAGTCGCTGACGTCAATTCCCCAATTTCTGCTTTTGGAAAATTTCTTACCTTCAAAATTCAGGAACTCGTTTGCCGGAACATTTTGCGGAAGGACATATTTTTCCTTCTCACCGTCATTCCAAGCCATAAGCATGGCAGGAAAAACTATACAGTGGAAAACAACATTGTCCTTGCCTATAAATGCCACATATTTTGTTTCCGGATCATGCCAATATTTTTTCCACAAATCCGGTTCGTTTTTCTTTAAAGATAATTCTTTTGCCGAAGATATATATCCCAGCACAGCCTCAAACCAAACATACAGAACCTTTCCAGCAGCCGAATCTATCGGAACCTTAATTCCCCAATCAAGGTCACGAGTAACTGCCCGGTCTTCCAGTCCCTCTTTAAACCATCCTCTGCAGTATTGAAGGACGTTTTCTTTCCAGCCGTATTTTTCGTTCATCCTGTCAATATACTTTTCGAGTCTTTCCTGGTAACTGCCCAAAGGAAAATACCAATGAGAAGTTTCTTTTAATTTAGGTGAATCGCCGGTAATTTTACTTTTGGGGTTTTTAAGTTCGACAGGCTGGTATAAAGCTCCGCAGTTTTCACACTCGTCGCTTCTAGCTTCTTCATAGCCGCAATTCGGACAGGTGCCCTCAACATATCGATCGGGCAGAAACATCTTTGCTTTCTCATCATAGAACTGCATGGAATGTTTTTCTTTTAGTATGCCGCGGTTATAAAATTCAAGGAAAAATTCTTTTCCGGTTTCATGATGAATCGGCAGGCTTGTCCTTGAATAATTATCGAAACTCATTCCGAATTTTTCGAAAGCTTCTTTATTAGCAGTATGAAACCTGTCAACAATAACCTTTGGCGATACTTTTTCCTTATCCGCACTTATAGTAATAGGCACACCGTGTTCATCGGAACCGCATATGAATATTATATCTCTTCCTTTAAGTCTCTGATATCTGACATAAATATCCGCCGGAAGATACGCTCCGCTTAAATGTCCTAAGTGAATCGGTCCGTTTGCATATGGCAGCGCTGCCGTTACTAGAATTTTCTGTTGTGACAATTTTAATCCGAAAGATTAATAAAAATTGAACATAAATATAATGATTTTTTATCTACGAATTAAAAATATAGCTCAAGATTTAACGGTTAGACGGTTTTCGGTGATTTCTGTTCAAATAAAATTGAGCTGTTGTTTGTACTGAAATTTTACCCGGAAATTCAAAAATTTCTTTCTCAATAAAGAGACTTCAGGTAACACTCAAACAACAGCCCGGTTATAATTCCTCTTAAGATTAAAGCGGCTTTTAAGACGGCGGGTTCATGTTAGCCACTCGATCATTTTAACTTCTGAATCGCTGTTAATTCATTATCGCAAAAATGTTTAATAATTTTAGAAGATAAATAAACTTAATTTGATTTTTCCAGGGCGATTAAAATTTTGAATGTTTTTACCGATATTTATAAGGCATTTACCGATTTTATCTGTCCATATTTATTTCCTGAACGTAAATTTCACGCGAAGAAAAAATATATAAGGGAAAAAAATGGACGTATTAACATTTAAAACAAATGCAGCGACAAACGAGGATTATAAGAAGATTAAAAATTTCGTTTTCTCCTTACCTAATATTAAGGATTGTACAATAGATCTTGATGACTGCGATAAAGTGTTACGTATTATTACTGATAATTTGAACCCGGTTTATTTTATGGATAAAATAAAGAGACTCGGATACATATGCGAAGAATTGTTGGATTAATGCCGATTTATTCATAAAATTTTTAATTTAATAATTCAAGAATAAAAGATTTATAAAAAGGTAAAACATGCGACCAGATCATGATCATCAAAGCCAAAGAATAGCGGTCGGCTCAATTCTAATTTTAATCGGGATGCTATTCTTTCTGAAAACATTGGGGATAGTATTTTTTAATGTTTTTCATGTCGTTTTTTCATTTCCGTTTATAGTTTTTGCCATAGGCCTTATAATTTTAGTTAACTCAAGGCGAAAGCTGTTCGGAATTTTCCTTACAATCATCGGTGGATTGATGCTGCTGCCCAGAATTTTACCCTCCGTAACGATCGACAGCAATGTTATTTTCGCCGTATTTATAATCGGACTCGGATTGTCAATAATATTAAAAAAAAGAGACCGGGAGTTTTTCAATCATAGATTTCAGAACGAACAAATAAATACGGATTATATAGATGATGTTTCAATTTTTTCAGGGGGGCACAAAGCCATCATTACCGATAATTTCAGAGGCGGAAATATTACAGCTATTTTCGGCGGTTCAAAAATAGATATGACAAATTGTAAACTGGCTGAGGGAAATAATATTCTGGATGTAGTAACAATTTTCGGCGGTACAAATATTATTGTACCCAAAGATTGGAATATAAATATTAATGTTATGCCTATATTCGGAGGCTTTTCAAGCAAAGTAAGGAAAGACCCTACCGAACCGATTGATATGTCGCGTACTTTAACAATAAAAGGCGTTTCTATTTTCGGCGGCGGTGAAATAAAAACATCTTCAAGGTTTTATCAGGGATGCTGATATGCTGAAAAACCCTATTTTAGAATCATGGAAAAATATTCTGGCCTACACGATTTTCTGGCTGATTATTATTAGTCTGAATTTTATCCTGCTTAATATACAGTTCGATATGACAACAGGATCTGCGCTGCTTGACAGCCTGGTGTTTAACATACTTTTATGCGGTTTGGGACTCAGCTTTTGGTATACAGCCAGCTATATGCCTCTCGAAAACCAGAACATGACAAAAATAATTCTCAGCCATATACTTGGCGGCATAATAGTATCGATTGTATGGCTTTCGGTTGGATTTTATTTAATTACCGGGGTTTTTAATTATCGGGGAGCCTTCAGTAAATTCTTTTATTCTACGCTGGCATGGCGATTTATAATCGGCGCTCTTTTCTATTACCTTACTATTTCTTTTTATTACATAATAATTTATAATAAAAATCTTCACGATAAAATTGCGCAGGAGGCCGAACTTAAAAACCTTATTACAGAAACAGAGTTAAGATCGTTGAAATTTCAGATAAATCCCCACTTCATTTTCAACAGTCTTAATTCAATGAGCGCATTAACAACTATTTCTCCTGAGCGTACAAGGGATATGATCTTAAAACTGGCAGATTTTCTGCGCTATACCCTTGCTACAAATAATAAGGCTACGAATTCACTTTTCGAGGAATTGAAAAATATAAAACGTTATCTTGAAATAGAAAAAATAAGATTTGAAGATAAGTTTGAATATATCGAAGACATTAATAACGGATGTACGAATTTTCAGATTCCTACTATGATTCTCCAGCCGCTTTTTGAAAATGCGGTTAAACACGCGGTGTACGAATCGCTTGAAAAAATTACACTCAAGCTGACCTGCGCCAGAAACGATCAGTTCCTGGAAATAAAACTTGAAAATAATTTCGAACCCGGAATTCAAAACAGAAAAGGTACCGGCACCGGGTTAAATAACATAAAAAAAAGACTTGAATTAATATATAATCAGGATGATCTTCTTAAGGTTGAAAAAGAGAATAATATTTTCAGCGTTAGATTATTTATCCCTGTTGATAATAAATAATAAAATGAGAAGAAAATGGGAAAACCCCGAGCTCTGATTATCGACGATGAATCTCTGGCCCGAGAAATAATAAAAAAATATATTGAAGATAACGGGAAACTTGATCTGATAGGCGAATGCTCAAACGGATTTGAAGGATTAAAAAAGATAAACGACGAGCTGCCTGATTTGATTTTTCTCGATATCCAGATGCCAAAAATAAACGGATTCGAGTTGCTGGAACTTCTGGAGAACCCGCCTGTGGTTATCTTCACGACAGCCTTCGATCAATATGCGCTGAAAGCATTTGAAGTTAATGCGGCGGACTATTTATTGAAACCGTTTTCACCCGAACGATTCGGCGAATCTCTCGAAAAGGCTTTCATATACTTCAACGAAAAATCAAAGCAAAAAGAAATTATCAACCGACTTATTGATCATCAAAATAATTCTATCGAATTTCTGGACAGGGTTGTAATAAAAGAAGGTTCTAAAATTTCAATCATCCCTGTCGGGAATATTGATTGGTTCGAAGCCCAGGACGATTATGTAATGATTCATTCATCTGAGGGAAAACTTTTAAAAGAAAAAACAATGAAGTATTTCGAACAGCATCTGGATCCTAAAAAATTTGTAAGGGTCCACAGATCGTATATTGTGGACCTTACAAAGGTGAAAAAAATTGAGCTGGTCGAAAAAGAATCATATCAAATCTTTCTCGAAGATAAAACTATGCTCCCAATGAGTAAAAGCGGTTACGACAGACTAAAAAAAATAATCCAATAATCTGCCTTAAAATGACTTGTTTTCTAATTGACAGAAAATTATACATATCATTTTGGAATTTGGTAACTAACTTAAATGGTAATTTAATACTTAATAACAGCTAAAGTTGATTTAACAAATAGGAACCGGATGTTTGGAGAGTATAGTATAACTTTTTATATTACAACAACTTACAAATCACAAATTAATCAATTCTCTTCATTTTAAGCATACTGAAATTGAATCTTTCGCTTCTTGGAGCTAAATTATATATTAATGTGTTGAAAATTTTTACACCTTTATTTTTACTGCATTTTTCTTCCGGAAACCATCGGAAAAATGTAAGTAATGTCATAACAGGAAAATCAGAGAATTAAAAAATATATTTTATTCGTCTAAATTCACGATGAATCCAAAGTAATGGGAAAATGGAGTAAATATTCTAATCTGAATATATTTTAAAAGAGTTTAACTGGGGAAGACTCTCAAGACTGGAGGTCTTCTAATTAATGAATGATTCAATTTTAATTGCGGATGACGAGCAGGATATTAGGGAATCGCTTACGATCATACTGAAAAGCGAAGGCTACAACTGTACCGCCGTAAAAGACGGTGAAGAGGCTTTACAAAAACTAAATGAATCGGAATATGATATTCTGATAACCGATATTCTTATGCCTAAGCTGAACGGCATGAAACTTCTCGACAGCACTATTCATCTATCCCCGCAGACAATAGTGGTGATAATGACCGCGTACGCTTCGATAGAATCAGCGGTAGAAGCTTTGAGAAAAGGAGCTTCCGATTACCTTCTAAAACCTCTTGAGTTTGATGAAGTAATTGTAAGGGTAAAACAGCTTCTTAAACAAAAACAACTGATACTCGAAAATAAGATTTTAAGAAAACAAATTGACAAACAGTATAACTTTAACAACATCATCGGTAAAAGCCGCGCTATGCAGAGGGTATATAATCTGATTAAACAAATAAGCTCTGCACCCACTAACGTCCTAATAACCGGTGCATCCGGCACAGGAAAAGAGCTTGTAGCAAGAGCGATACATAATAACAGCGACAGATCGGAAAAACCTTTCATTCCCGTTAATTGCGGGGCAATTCCTGAGAATCTTTATGAATCGGAATTTTTCGGGTATAGAAAAGGAGCTTTTACCGGGGCTAATACTGACCACGACGGATTATTTAAATCTGCAAACCAGGGTACATTATTCCTCGACGAAGTTGCCGACCTGCCTGAACATGTTCAGGTGAAATTGCTTCGCGTATTGCAGGAAAAAGAAATCCGTCCCGTAGGATCGTCGAACATTTTAAAAATAGATGTAAGAATACTTGCCGCGACAAATAAAAACCTTTATAACGAAGTTCAGGAGGGCAGGTTCAGGGAAGATCTCTATTACAGACTTAATGTTGTTGAATTAAACCTTCCGCCATTGTCAGAAAGGAAAGAAGATATTCCATTACTTGTTAATTTCTTTATTGATAAATACAACAAAGAATTAAAAAGAAACATTAAGGATGTTGAAAATTCGGTAATGAAAATTTTTATGCATTACGAATGGAAAGGCAATTTGCGGGAACTGGAAAATATGATAGAAAGAGCGGTTCTTTTATGCGAAGGAGATTATATTACCTTAAACGAATTGCCCGGACATTTGAACACCGGTAAGAAAGAAAAGGAAGATTACCCGGCAAATCTGAATGATGCGTTACATCTTTACGAAAAGAATCATATCTTGGAAATTCTATCGAGAACAAGCTGGAACAGATCTGAGGCCGCTAGAATTATGGGAATTGATGCTTCCACCTTATACCGAAAAATGCAGAAACTTGACATTGAGATACCGGTTTGATTTCATTGTGCTAATAGGAAAACACCGGTATCGTCAATATTCTGTATAAGGGTAATTCAAAAGTTTGGTACCGGTGTTCCTTACAGGAGGATCAGTTAGCGTACAAAAAATTCTTATATTATTTTATTTGATCAAAATTTATTTAATAACATGAGAGTGTATTACATATTCACCGACGGAAGATTTGGCCGCCAATAGATCAAAATGAACGGTTAAACCTTCGTGTGCCTTTATTAATCCGAAGAAATGCGTCGGCGGGATAATCCCGAATTCTTTCATTGATAATGCTTTGCTTCCGCGCAGCCTGTATATTCCGTCCTGTTCTTTCTTTACTTTCATCACAATGTTTACTTTATTGGTATCGCCGGCTATTGATAAATTACCCATAGTCTCAAGACTGAACCATCCGCCGGCGGTATCGGGAGTCGGCAGCAGGTGTGCATAAAGCAGATCATATTTAATATACGGGTACTTCTTAGATTTCATTGCATTATACATATCGTCATTCATCAAATCTTTTCCGCAGCTTAAGCTTTGCACCATAATCGTTAAAAATGCTTTGTCTTTATTCGAAGCACTGTCCGTTTTATCAGGGTTTTCGTCTACTTCGGCATATCCTTCGACATCGTTTGTTTTGCATGTATAATCATTCAGAGTAGACGTGCCTTCTATCCACATCCTGCTACCGGGTAATGTTCTGTACATAATAGTCTGGCCGAAAATGCCGGAGCTAGCCAGAAATACTATTCCTAAAAAAAACAATATGAGATTACCAAATCTGAACATCATTAAATCCTTGTGCCTTTATTGCGGCTAATTACTTGCTGCCTAAGATATCTTTTTGCGATGTCAAAGCCATATCAAAATTAACATTAACATCTTTACCTACTTTAATAGTTCCGAAAAACATTGTCGGTGGAGTGACACCGTAATCTATCATGTTGATTTTCTTCTCTCCCTTGAAATGAATTGTGCCGTCAGGAGTACGATAACCGTCAACATCCATGTCGATATTATGGCTGACACCTGCAATTGTGAGAGTACCGGTTGTTTTTAACACCGCTGGTTTTGTAGAATCTTCCGGCAAATTAGCTGCATTAATATTATTTAGAGTATATATGATATCGGGATTTTTATCTACTTTTAGCGCCTCATCCATATTATCGTTCATAGATCCTTTTTCCGCATCCAGCTTCTTCACAGGTATAATAACTTTCAACTGTGAAATCTGAACTCCGCCGTCATTAGCGGAAGCGTCCGTATTTATGTCAACAGTTCCGGTGATTTTTTTCGCGTTTACTTTAAAGCTATGTAAAGTAGAAGTGCCGTCGATTACCAATTTGCTTTGGGGACTAATATTATATTGAACGTCCTTGGCCTGCTGAGCCGAAGCGCTTTCGGTTAATACCGCGGCAAAGAATAGTATCATTGCTAATTTTATTATTCCGATCATTTTCATAATAACTATTTACCTTTCGTCTATGATTCATGAATTTTCTCATGAAGTCCCAATAAACGTGCCGGTCAAAAATATTTATATCTTATCGAATTTTCATTAGAACAACCGCATTCTGTATTGTAAAATTTTTAGCCGTTGCAGTATTGCATGATTCGCTCATTCTGTCTATTGCAGTTTTGCAATACCCTAATTTATCCAACACCAGCAAAAATGATGTATCTGGTATCAAACCCGGTCAAAGAAATCAAATAAGCGTGTTTTGGGATTAAATATTTAAACCGGTAATCTTACAACGGCTTGGCACCCTTATTGAAAAACCCGGTTCGTTACGATAAAATTTTACTTTTAAGCAAGGCGATAAAATTTTTCAAAAATATTCTATAAGGAGATAAAATTATGAAGCGTGTGTTTGTTTTTCTTGTATCTTTCTTTGTTGTATTGCTCTTATCCTCATCCGCATTCGCACAGGATACGACTAATAACCAAGAAAGTAAACCTTCATTAAAAATAACCGGCGTTACTTCCGGTGCTATTCAATATTTAAAGCAAGACAACGATTTGCATAACCTTCCCACAATACCGTGGGGTTTTCAAAGCGCAAGAGGTAATTTAAATTTTGCTGCACATATTGCCGACGGTATAGATGTATTCTTTAATGCTTTTCTAAGCAGCAATCACCACGTCGGTCAATGGTACGATGACGAAGGTTATATAACTGTTTCCAAATTGCCCGAATCATCTGATATTTTTGGATTAAACAATACATTGTTTAAATACGTTACGCTGAAAGCCGGTTTTATCCCGGTTGATTACGGCTTATGGTGGAAAATAAGATCGGATAACGCGGATGTTCAAAGAAATCCGTTAATCGGAAACTTTATCGTTGATGCGAACGACGTTGAGCCCTCTGTTGAAATAAAATCCAAACCGGGACTTATTAATGGTTTGATCGCTTTCGGTGACGGCACTACCACCGGTGATTTTACTCCCGGAAGAGGAAACGAAGTAAATGCTAAAGTCTGGTTGGACATGAATAAGCAATTTGATCTTTCGGCATCTATTTATAAATCCAATCAGGCAAACAACGGTACCGGTTATCCGGCCGGCGGATCTACAACAGACTTATATGCCGGCAATAGAAGCGGCAGCCAGTACTCGGGAATTTTCAGCGACAATCCCGAAGCCGGCGACATCTCTCCTCAAAAAGGTCAAGATGTAACAGCTTATCAGTTTGACGGTTTTTACGACATGAACCCGGTAAAAGTATTCGCCATGTACGGTTATACAAAAGATGCGGATATTAACGGAAGCGCCCCGGGAACTCCTCAGGAAAGCTGGGCATATTACGGCGGTGATATTACTTATTACATTTTTCCAGCCTTATATGTTGCGGCCAGATACAGTGCGGCCACTTCCAGTATGTATGCAGGCCAAGACGTAAGCGCCAACCCCGTTAGCGCAAACAGATTCCAGGCCGGCGCCGGCGTTTGGGTAACAAAGTCAATGCTGCTGAAACTTGAATATGTAAATCAGCAATATAAAAATTTCCCTGCCGGTTCAGGTTATGGTTATAACACGAGATTTCACGGTTTAACTACACAGTTCTCTGTTGCGTTTTAATTGAAAATGTTTGCGGATATTATAAACTAATGTTCTTTCATTATTAAATACAAAATATCATTACCGGTGTAAAACTCCTGAAAATAATTGAAGTTCTTAATGTTGAAATTTGAATTACGCCGGTTAATGATATACATAAAACCGAATTTTATATCCGGATATAGGTTAAAATATTTCTGATAATACTATGCTGACTGAAACAATTGACTATAAGGCTGTGTTTGATTCCGTCGACGAGATGATTTTTCTGATTGACGAAAACTATAAAATAATTTCTCTCAATAATTCTGCGACTAAAAAATTATTTATTGATGCATCTACTGCAATAAATTATCCGGTATCAGAAATTTTCGGCAATAATGTTTGGAACATAATTGCAAATAAATTAAGGGATCTCAATTCCAATGCCGGGTTTGAGTCGGTACTTAAATTAAAGAACAACAAAGAAATGAATGTCCTAATAAATGCAAAAAGAAGATATAACGGTGATAAAAAATATTACATAATTGTAATTACGGATATTACAGACGGGAAAAAAGAACATCTGGAGCTTCTTCGTTTTTCCAATGCGATTAATAAAGCTAAAAATCCGATCCAGATTACGGATGAAAACGGTTTGATGGTTTATGTAAACCCGGCATTCGAATTGTCGAGCGGTTATATGAAAGATGAATTGATCGGCAAGAATCCGAAAATATTAAGCAGCAATAAAATGCCTAAGAATTTCTGGAAAAAAGTATGGGAGACAATTCTTTCCGGAAAGGTATGGTCCGGTCAAATTGAAAATTTGAGAAAAGACGGAAGCCCTCTTTATGCCGATTCTATAATTTCTCCTATTATTGATGACGAAGGCAAAACAGCCGGCTACCTGGCAGTGCACAAAATTATCACCGACCTTAGAATGCTTGAGCATCATCTGGTGAACGCTCAGCGAATGGGCAGCATGGGAATCCTTGCCGCAGGAATAGCTCACGAGATCGGTAATCCTCTTACATCAATATCTTCTATTGCTCAACTTATCGAAAGATCAACTGACGACGATTTTCTGAAAGAAAAACTGGGAAGCATTAAGCGTCAGATTTACAGAATCGCCAATATTATCAGGCAGCTTATCGAGTTTTCAAATCCTTCCATGTCCTCACCGAAACAGGTTAGCATAAACCGACTTATCATCAGCTCGGTAAACATGGTTAAGCTCGGCACCGAATCGTCAAATATTGAATTTGAAGTGGAACTGGGAATAGACCTGCCGAAGATCAAGCTTGTTGCGGAAGATATAATGCAGGTAATAATAAATTTGCTTCTTAATTCTGTGGAATCGTTAAACAACAATCCCGGTAAAATAACTATAAAAACTCTTGAGCAGAGTAATAATTTGATTATTTTAATTTCCGATACGGGAAAAGGAATCACTCAAGAAAACCTTCGCAGAGTTTTTGAACCTTTCTTTACCACAAAACCTACCGGAACCGGGATGGGCCTGGGCCTGTGGGTAAGTTACGGTATTATCAGAAATAACGGCGGAGATATACTAGTTGAAAGTAAAATTGAAGAAGGTACAAAATTTACGGTTCTTTTACCGCTGAACATCCAGTGATCTTGTTTTTATATCCTTCCTTATTTGTTATTTTTTATTTTGACACATTCATACAAAGGATCAATAAAATCATTATATTGGATAAAAAAATATGATTCTCCAGCATGAATTCATTATTGAGGGGCTTTTTAATAATATTCTTTTCGTTATTGCTTTCCTTCAACCGCTCAGTTGCATGTATTGAGCTTCCTTCTGAAAATGAAAAGAGCACAAGTAAAGTTTGTGCATGGCATATTTTCCCTTCTCCCACAAATAATAAACTCAATCAAATAATAATGTTTTCACATGAAAACGGAATTATATGCGGCAGATTCTTGCTAAAATTCGATAAAAATAGTTGGTCTCTATTTAAATCGCTTCCTCCTTCTTTAATGACGACAAGAATGTTTGCCAATAATGAAAATAATATTTGGATTACTTATAATTCTTACTCAAGTACATCAAGATTATTCAGTTATAAAAACGGAACCTGGCGGGAAGAGTTAAATCCGCTTGCTAATATTGTTACAGCAGTACACTTGACGGATAACGATATTGACTGGCTGGGAGGAGACAGGGAGATTGCGTACAAGAAAAATAACAACTGGATCTTCATCCCCTTCCCTGAATGTATCGGTCCCATAACTTATATATACCCGTTTTCAGGAAATAAATTATGGGCGGGTACAGGTGATTTCAAACTTTTTTATTATAACGGAAAAAGCTGGAAACAATATTTTAAAAATAAAAATGTAAAATATGTCCGCTTTAACTCAAAAGATAAAGGTTATTTTCTAACTGATGATACTTTATTCAAATATGACCGAGGAAAAATAAATGTACATTCCGTTAATTCCGATTTCAATAAAATCACTAAATTGGAATTTCTGCCGGGAGGAGAAATATGGGGAATCGGAAGCGACGCTTTGCTGATCCGCTACAAACAAAAGTGGGAAAAGGTTTCCGTTCCTACGTTCGAAGATTTACTCGATATTTTTATGATCTCACCTTCGGACGGGTGGATAACAGGCAGCAACGGATTAATTTTACATTATTCTGAGTCCGGCAGTCCCCTTAGTCAACCTGCGGCAATAGGTTTTAATCCGGCAAAAATTATATCCGTCAGTAAAACCATAAACGATGAATATGGAGTCGCGATGGAGGATTTTAATAATGACGGATTAAAAGACATATATTCGGTTTGCATCTACGAACCGAACCGGCTTTATATAAATAAGAGCGAATTTAATTCTGCCGGAAAAATTAAACTGCCGGTCTTTAACGAGGAAGCGGCATACAGAAAGATCAGCGGTATTTCGGAAGACCGGCGTAATAATAATTTTTTGGAATTGGATCTGGGAGTAGGCGCGGCAGATATAGATAACGACGGGGATCAGGATTTATATTTATGCAATTTGCTGGGAAAGAATAAAATTTTCTTTAATAACGGCAACGGGTTCTTCCGAAACGTTTCGGACCAAAATAATAGAGGTACCGGGAAAAATGAAAGGACCAATAGTGCGGTGTGGGGAGACGTAGATAACGACGGAGATTCGGATCTTTTTATTACCAACGAATATTCTTCCAACAGATTGTTTTTGAATGACGGCAACGGCTATTTTAATGAAATTACCGTGGAGGCCGGACTGGCAACAGCATCTGGGGGTATGAGCGCGACTTTCGGAGATATAGACAACGACGGAGATCTTGATCTATGCGTGGTTAATTGGGCTAAGCCTAATATTCTCTATAAAAACATAAGTTCAAAAAAAGACGGAGTTAAATTTGTCGATATTTCCGGTAACGCCG
>CAVUCX010000033.1:0-69034 GCA_963739955.1 uncultured Bacteroidota bacterium
CAATTGCTTACGAAGAACCGCTTAAGACAAAAAATGCAATTAATATTAAAGCTATAAAAGAGACTAAAAAACTTTTCATATGTTGGAACCTTTTTTAATTATTAGTTGTTTTTATTATCATTCCAGATCGCAGTATAACATTCAACCCAGCTATATAATTTTTATTTTCATTGTATGATATATATAAGACATAAATTTTATCTGAAGTTGAATTATTCATTTTGTAGAAGGAACTAATGAATTTTTTAGTTTTTCATAGTCAGATAAATATATTTATTTAAAAACTTTGTTTAAAATTAAATGTTAATTTATCGGTGGATATTTTTTATTGCCATCTGCATTTTAGTCCGTAAAAAAAATTCGGAGTATTAGATGAACAATTTACCTTCTGCAAAAATAATGTACAATGCTTTAGTAAATAAAGATAAAACGTATGAAGGAATTTTTTATGTGGGTGTTAAAACAACCGGGATTTTCTGCAGGCCCACATGCCCGGCAAGAAAACCGGATTTTAAAAATGTTGAATTTTTTCCATCAACTAAAGACGCTTTACTTGCCGGGTTTCAACCATGTAAGCGCTGCCGTCCTATGCAGCCGTTCGGAATGGCACCAGATTGGATTAGCAGTCTGCTTAAAGAAGTAAGTGAAAACGATTCGATACGATGGAAAGATTATGATTTAAGAAAAAGAAATTTCGATCCGAATAAAGTTAGAAGATGGTTTAAGAAAAATCATAACATTACATTTCATGCATATGTACGATCATTAAGATTGGGAAAGGCTTTGGGAAGATTGAAACACGGAGATGATTTGATACAAACAGCTTATGAACACGGATATGAATCTCTAAGCGGATTTCGTGACGCAATAAAAAAAATAACAGGCATTTCTGCAGGAAAGTCCGGTGAAAAAACTATAGTGTATATTAATCGTCTGCTGACTCCGTTAGGACCTATGTTGGCCGGAACTACAAACGAAGGTGTCTGTCTGCTGGAATTTATGGATAGACGAATGCTTGAAACCCAGCTTAAAATATTGGTTAAGAGATTTAACTGCAGTTTTGTTCCCGGATCAAATAAAATAATGGATGAACTTAATAACGAACTAAAAAAATACTTTAAAGGAAACATAAAAAAATTTAATGTACCTTTAATTGTTCCCGGAACTGATTTTCAAAAAAATGTTTGGGAACATCTTCAGAAAATTCCATTAGGGCAGACAGTATCATATGAATTTTTAGCAGAACAAATTGGCCAGCCGTCAGCCGTAAGAGCCGTAGCAAGAGCAAATGGCGCAAACAGAATTGCCATAATTATTCCGTGCCATAGAGTCATCGGAAAAGACGGAAACTTAACCGGCTACGGCGGCGGGCTCTGGCGTAAAAAATATTTGATTGAGCTGGAAAAGGAAAGTGCTTAAGTACAAGAGTAAATTTTAAAAGTAATTTTGTACAATCAGTTTGAAGTAATTATTTTTGTTAGAAATTGTTCAATTGCTGAATTGCTAAATGGTTATCTAGACTATATGAATTGTTTCCTAGAGAAATGATTATTGTTTTAATAGTGCCGCATCTTATTTGTTTAAATTATATTGGCTTTTCAGCATTTTAAAATGGCAATCATAAGATACGGCAGAATTAAATTACCGAATGAAAAGTTTTTCTTTTCTTCCGTGTTATTGTTAGACGGTTCTTTTACTTCGATATTAATTGTCAAGTATCTTTTTAGCTTCATTAATTATGTTATCTGCTTTTTTCTTTCCTTCCTTTATCACGTTCTCAGCCATTACCTTACTTGAATCAATATACTCGTTTACTTCATCAACCAGATCGTCGGCGGTTCTGGAAATCTTTTTCCGCATTTTTTTTCCGGAAACGGGCGTAAACAGCATAGTAATTGCGCTTCCAATAAAGCCGCCTATAATTACTCCCGCTAATAAACCGTTTAATTTATCTGCTTTACTCATGGTTTTATCTCCCGTATTGTTTTTGTTAAGTTGAATATAATCAAAATAAAAAATAGTCGTATAGATTCAGTTACTTAAATCACAAGAGCAATATAGAATATCGCAGACCGGACATTACTATTCAATAATTAATTTTGTCTTTATTTAATTTCGCAAATATTTTATTCAGATGCTTTTCCCGCCGATATTAAATTTACAAATATTCTGTAAGCACCCGGAACGCCCTCGGGTAATTCTCTGAACCAATCGTAGCCTGTATAGATAAAAACACCTTTACCGTATTTTGTATATAATAAACCGCCTTCTAACGGATTTTCACCGGGATCGTGACATGCAATTACGGTTTCATACCTTGGGTCCCATTCATCGGCAAAATAAATTCCTCGTTCCTGAACCCAGTTTTTAAAATCTTCGGATGTTATTTTATTCGGAAAATTCAAAAGGGGACTATCCGGTTTGAGAAATGCTACACTCGCATTTTCATCGGTTACTCTTTTATTGGAAATGTGAAACGGATAAGGACCGATATTTTTTGTAACCAATCCGAAATTTTTATTATACTGAATTACTAACGTTCCTCCGTTTTTTACATATTCAAGCAATTTTGATTGTTCAAAAGTCAACTGATTGTCGGTATTATACAATCTGATACCGGTAATTATGGCATCGAATTTCGAGAGGTTGCCGTTTTCGATGTCTTTATTTTCAAGCATTGTTACCGAATATCCCAGTTCTTTGAGGTATACAGGTACTTCATCTCCTGGACCCATGATATATCCGATATTATTAATTACCTTATTAATATTCAGTCTGATTAATTTTGTTTCCGAAAGAGGGAAAACTGTCTGAACATTAATATGGGGATAATTTATAGCTATCATACCGCGATTAATTTTAAAATTATTTACATAAGCGTCTGCTTCAAGGTTTCCAACCGAACTTCCGGAAGGCGGTGTAACTGTAAACGGAAGTGTCATCTGGTCCCCTTTTTTCGACATAGAAAATTTCTTCTCGGCAGGTGAAATTTTCCAGCCGGGAGGAAGATCAAATTTTAACGATCCGGATATCGAATCCTCATTTGCGGCAAGATTTATATTGATTTCCCTGGAATTATTATTCGGGAAAACATAGTTTTTATTTGGAATGTTAATTGCCACCGGCGGAACAATTATCATTGTTCTTAATTCTTCTCCTTTAACCGGATCTGTCCATTTATGTTCTACGGGTATGCTAAAATGCAATTCCTGATTTCCGGCTTCAATAACAAACTCCGCATTTACCGGAGGCTTATTTTCCGCCTGCCCTATTAAAAGCTGCGAGTCGACTTTATAATCGCCCTCGCCGTGTTTCTGCACAAGCCAATAGGGTTGGGAATAGGGCATATTTTGAGGAATCTTAATTTGGGAAGTTACCGAGTATAATTTGTTATCATCGAGTTTGTAATTAAGGGACTCATTGTTTTGATCGTAATTTAGTTTTACTTGTTTAAGAGTAAACGGGAAATCCGAGCGGTTGATGATTGAAGAAGTTATTTCTACAGTCTGCCCAGGCACTGCCGAATAATCAGGCGCGGTTGCCTGAATATAAATTCCGGCGCAGTCTTTAATTAAATCCGATAATTCCCGCTTCTTTATTTTTACCCAGTAACTGTTCTTTAACAAATTCAATTCGGCATAGGCTTTAAGCAGAACCGGGATTAATTTCTCCGGGTGTTCGGGGTTAAATTCTTTTTGAGCGACAGCTAAGGTTTTGCCTACTTTGGCGCCGCCGGGAATTCTGTTCCATGTTAAATCGACACCGTCAAAGAGAGAATGCTTTACCGGAGCTCCGTCAATCGGAAGAAAGTATTCGATATTTTGTCCCGGTCTGCTGCCGGAACCGAACCCCTGCGTTTTATGCATACTTCTTGCCCGGGCCGCGATTTCAGTGTAGGATTCTCCCAGCAGAGGATCGTAAGCTCCGTCATCAATTTTAATTAATGTAGAAAGATCGGTGCCTCTCTTTTTTAAAATTGGAAGCCAGGCATTCCATAAAATTCTTTTTGCTTTCCAGGGTTTTACGTACTTTAACTGCTCCGGAAATTTAGTGGAATCGCCGGATATCTTAAAAGCTTCGGCGGCGAGAATTTCAGAAGCGGTATGATGACCGTGTACTCCCTCGCCGGTACCGGGGAATCTTGTAATTATAACATCCGGTCTGAATTTTCTGATAACCCAGACAACGTCAGATAATATTTTATCTCTTCCCCATATTCGCATTGTTTCTTTTGCGGATTTCGAATACCCGAAGTCGATTGCTCTTGTGAAGAACTGTTTAGCGCCGTCTATCCTTCTGGCCGACAGCAGTTCTTGCGTTCTTAGGACTCCCAAAAGATCGCCCTGCTCGGTACCGATTAAATTCTGCCCCCCGTCTCCGCGGTTCATTGCAAGGTATCCGGTTCTTAAATGTTCGCCCTTCGTAAAATAAGCAAGCAGAGCATTGTTTTCATCGTCGGGATGAGCAGCCACATATAATACCGTACCGAGAACATTCAGTTTATCCAATGCCAGTTTTATTTGTGATGAGCTAAATGACTGATCATTTTGGGCAAAAGTACTGGTAATTCCGAGCAACGCAATAAGAAGTACCAGTTTTAGAATTTTATTCATTATGCTTTAATCCGAATTTAATTTTAAAGTGAAGTTTTAATACTTTGCAAAAGAAAAGAATTATTATCTACATTTGTAAAAATAGTTTTCGAGTGCATTTTTAACTTTTCTAATTTTGCAGTTTAATTTAAAACAGAAACTCGAAATATTCTAAGCGATATTGCTGTCTGCCTGTTAGAATGTGATTCATATTAAACGGGTGGGCAACCGTCGGTTCACACTAATAAACTGTATTATTAAATAAGATATATAATTTCCTTATATTTAACTGGATAAAAATAAAATATAGATGAGTCATGATAGAAATCGGAAAAATAAAAATTGGCGGTGCGAATCCGTTTGTGCTTATCGCAGGTCCGTGTGTTGTAGAGAGTAAAGAAATAATATTTCATACCGCGGAAAGAATAAAAAAAATATGCGACGAATTAGCAATTGATTATATCTTTAAATCCAGTTATAAGAAGGCAAATCGGACAAGTCTTGATTCTTTCAGCGGTATCGGCGACGACAAGGCGCTGGAAATACTTTCGGATGTTAAAAAAGAATTCGGTCTGCCGGTGCTCACGGATATTCATTCTAGTAAGGAAATAGAAAAAGCTTCCGAAGTTGCAGACATTCTCCAAATACCTGCGTTCCTATCGCGTCAAACCGAACTTTTAATAGAGGCCGGAAAATCCGGTCGGGTAATCAACATAAAGAAAGGACAATTCCTTGCTCCGGACGATATGAAATTTGCTGCCGATAAAGTAGCTTCAACCGGGAATAAAAATATAATGCTTACCGAAAGAGGCACTACGTTCGGCTACCATAATCTTGTAGTTGATATGCGTTCGTTAATTATAATGAAGGAATTCGGATATCCTGTTGTTATGGATGCAACGCATTCTGTTCAGCTGCCGAGCAAGGGGAATACAAGCGGAGGCGAACCGAGATTTATTAAACCGCTTGCCAGAGCCGCTGCTGCTGTGGGTATCGATGCTCTTTTTCTCGAGGTTCATCCTAATCCTGAAAAAGCTTTAAGCGATGCCTCTAGCCAGCTGCATCTTGACGATTTAAAAGAACTTCTGGTTGATATCAAATCAATAGATATGGTGGTTAAGCACTACTAAAATAATTATGCAAAGACTATACGTTTTACGAATAACACATGAACTTGCCGATGTTAAATAAAAACGGCGATAACAAATATGTTTTTCCGAGGGAACTTACCGAACTGGAGCGTGAGATTTTATTTTCGGTTTTACCCGAAAATAAGCCGGGTTATAAAATTTACAGGGACAAAATTAGTCGATTAAAAGTAACCGGCACGGGAAGGTTCGGCGGGGGAAATTTTATTTTAGGGAAAGAAGGCTCGCTGCCGGATCTTTCAGTTTCATCGGCTCCGGTATTTGCCTCCGGAACTATCGAGTTCGAAGATTGCGTTGCAGATATAAATATTCACGAGGAAATGGACAACGAAATAGAATTCGATATAAGCTTTTCCAAAGAAAAGATTCCGTCGTTGTTGCATGAAAAAAAAGATGGAGCTATTCCGGATGGCTGCCCGGTCAAAAAGCGCCTGAGGATAACTCCGGCATCAGAGAAATTAATATTGGCGACACACGGTATTTACTTGTTATTGCTGCGGCTCATAAAAGAATCTGGCTTTACGATAGCGCTACCGGGATAAATCACCTCATCCCTGTAAGCAACCTGTTTAACTATTTAATGCTTATGAAAAATATCCGCAGCTCCGAAATAGTTTCCAAGCCGGCCGCATTTTTCAATGATCATGAAAAATATACCGATCTTGAAATTGCATCAGCGTTTTTAGTTTACAATAAATATTTTAAAAAATTTGAAATCGATTACTCCGGTTTCAAAACTGCACCGGCAAAACCGGAAAAGAAATCAATATTTAAAATCTTTAAGAAAGGTTAAGAATTGACAATCAATGAAATAATTGAAAAGGGGAAAGAAGTAATAAGAATAGAAGCGGAAGCGGTAGCTAATTTATCAGAAAGCATAAACGATGATTTTGTTAAGACTATTGATATAATTTATGAAAGTAAAGGAAGAGTTGTGCTTACCGGAATGGGAAAATCCGGATTAATTGCCAGGAAAATAGTTGCAACATTAAATTCCACGGGAACGCCTGCAATATATCTGCATCCCACCGACGCATTGCACGGCGATCTGGGAATGGTAAGAAAGGAAGATGTTGTTATTCTGATATCTAACAGCGGCAACACCGAGGAAATAACAAATCTTTTACCGATGCTTAAAAGACTTAATGTTACTCTTATCGCCATGTGCGGAAAGAAAAATTCTATACTCGGCAAAGAGAGCGACATTTTTCTGAACATATATGTAAAAGAAGAAGCCTGTCCGTATGATCTTGCTCCAACCGCGTCTACTACCGCTACACTTGCAATGGGCGACGCTCTTGCAGTTGCACTTCTTGAAAAAAGGGGCTTCACCGAAGAGGATTTTGCGTTTCTTCACCCCGGAGGAAGTCTCGGTAAAAGATTGTCTTTAAAAATAAGAGAGATTATGATTAAGGACGATAAGGTTCCGGTAGTCGACGAGTCCGCTTCGATTAAAGATGTAATTTTAGAGATTACCAGTAAGAGACTCGGTACTACTTGTGTGGTAGATAAAAAAGGAATACTTGCCGGCGTAATTACTGACGGGGATTTGCGGCGCCTGCTCGAAAGGACAATGGATATAAAAGATCTAACCGCAAATGACATAATGTCTAAAAATCCGAAAGTAATGAGCGATGATTATCTGGCTTCGTACGCTCTGCAACAGATGGAAAATTTCAAAATAACCGCAATGATAATAGCTGATGAAAACAAAAAACCGATCGGTATTGTGCATCTGCATGACTTAATAAATCTCGGATTGCGCCAGAGATGAAATATCTTTTATTAATTTTTACGGTATTAATTTTAGTCGGCTGCGGCGAAAAAAAAGTAAAACCTTCTGTCAACAAATCGCTTCAGGTCGGTAAACTTCCTGTACAGGAGAGCTGGGACGATACAGTAGTATTCAGCGATTCGGGTAAAACAAAAGCCGTACTTTATGCCGGAAATATTAAAATGTACGACAATCCTCAAGAAACATTACTGGACAGTTCGGTTAAAATCGATTTTTATAATCTGAAAGGCGAAAGGACTTCGGTGCTTACATCTCTTCGGGGAAGAGTTGACGACGCGACTAAAAATCTTTATGCAATCGACAGCGTTGTTGCCGTGAGCGACAGCGGTGTTACTCTAAGAACACAGGAACTGATGTGGAGGAACAAAGATCAAAAGATCATCTCCGATAAATTTGTAACAATAATATCTCCCAAAGAAAAGATTCAGGGTTACGGTTTCGAATCGGACCAGAGTTTAAGAAATTACACAATTTATAATATTACATATATTACCAAAACGGACACCGCGGCAAATAAAAATCATTCGGAAAAGTAAATTACAACAGAAATGCCGAAAAAAACATTTATTACACTTATACTTGTTACTTTGATTACCATTCAAGGTTATTCTCAGGAGAAAGAGAATTACATTACCGTAATAGGAGATAGTCTTGTTGGTAAGGTTTTGAACGGTGAAATGGTACGACAGGTTTTCGGTCACGTACTGCTTACTCAGGGAAACGTAAAGATTACATGCGATCAGGCGGTGCAATATTTATCCAAGAACGACGCAGAACTGATAGGCAATGTTGTTGCTACACAGGATACTCTGGTAATTACAACCGATCACGGCTATTATTACGGGAACGATAGAAAAGCCGAATCGGTTTCGGGTGTTACTTTAAATGATAAGAAGGTGGTACTGACTGCGGATACAGGATCGTATTTTTTTAACGAGAGCAGGGCTGTCTTCAGAAGCGATGTGAAATTGAGAGATACTTCTTCTACGGTAACTTCGGACAGATTAACCTATTTTAAAGATGAAGGAAAAGCAATTGCTGTCGGAAGAGTGAAAATAACAGAAGGAACAAATATTATTCAAGCCGATAGCCTTGTACACTTTCGGGATTCGCGTGTTTCAATAGCATACTTTAACGTAAAGATAAGCAGTACAGATAATAACACCGAAATATATAGTCAGCACCTTGAAGATTATCCCGAAAAACATTACACCCTTATAAATATTAATCCCTTGCTTGTACAGATAGATACTACATACATTAAGAGAAAAAAAATCGATACTTTGCATATTGCAACAGATCCCTCAACCGTACAATTGGATACATTAATAATCCGCTCCGAAAAAATGGAGGCGTTCAGGGATACTGTAAATTTATTCAAGGCTACGGATTCGGTAAGGATACTAAGAGGTCAGTTTGCTTCCGTAAATGATTTTACCGAATATTTCAGAAATGAAGGCAAGATAGTAACGGAGAAAATATCTCCCGAAGCTCCTCAGCCGATATTGTGGTACGACAATTCACAACTTACAGGTGATTCTACGGTCGTGTACATACAAAATAACAACATCAAAAAACTGGATGTTGAACGCAATGCTTTCATTTTGTCGGAGAATAAAATTTATAAAAACAGGTACGATCAGATTTCGGGCAGTAAAATAATAATTGATTTTGAGAACGGGGCGATTCAGCAGACGGATGTTTACGGGGGTGTACACAGCATTTATTATTTATACGACGGCGACACTCCGAACGGATTGACAAAATCATCTTCCGAATCGGCTAAAGTTTATTTTGAGGACAACAAGGTGGTAACCGTAAAGATGTACGGAACTCCCAACAGTGAATATTATCCCGAGAAACAAGTGAAAGGGAACGAACCTGCTTTTACTTTGCCCGGATATTTGCTGCGCCATAACCGTCCCGAGAAAAAAGAATTGCTGCAAACCTTATCCGTTAACGGTTTACGATAGATAAATATATTTATTATATTGAATGCATATTTATAATTACAAATAAAGCGGTTTAATGGCTGGTAATACTCTTAGAAGCGAAAACCTGATTAAAATTTATAAAAAAAGAACGGTGGTCAATAAAGCCTCGGTACAGGTATCCAAGGGAGAAATTGTGGGGCTGCTTGGCCCGAACGGAGCCGGCAAAACTACTACGTTCTATATGATAGTGGGTATGGTTAAACCCGACGGCGGCCATGTTTTTCTTGACTCTGCGAATATTACAAAAGTGCCTATGTATAAGAGGGCAAGAATGGGCATAGGCTACCTTCCTCAGGAAGCTTCGGTATTCAGAAGATTATCTGTCGAGGATAATCTTATGGCCGTTCTTGAGATGACCGATCTGGATCAAAAATCCAGAAAAGAAAAATGTGAAACTCTTCTTGAAGATTTAAGCATTACTAAAATAAGAAAGAGCATGGGATATCAATTAAGCGGCGGTGAAAGAAGAAGAACCGAAATAGCCAGGGCACTTGCAACCGATCCGAGCTTTATACTTCTCGATGAACCGTTTGCCGGCGTCGATCCGATAGCGGTTGAGGATATTATGAACATTGTAGCAAACCTTAAAAACAGAGGAATAGGAGTCCTGATTACCGACCATAATGTTCACGAAACTTTAAGCATCGTCGATAAAGCATACATCTTAATTAATGGTTTGATATTCAAACAGGGCAGCGCCGAGGAATTGGCAAACGATGAGGAAGTAAGAAAATTATATCTGGGAGAAAAATTCAAATTAGACAGATATTCCTGATTTGATGTTCTTAATGAATCTTAAAATTAATTAAATTGCCTTTAGAAACCTCAAATGAGTACCTTGAAAAATGAATTCGGAAAACTATTTGTTATAATAAAAGGTCTCGATAAGAAAACTGTTATTGTTCTCTTCTCTGTCCCTTTAATTCTTACTTTTTCATGGTATTATACATCCCGGCTTTTTTTTCACCAATATCTTGCTTCTTACTTCTCCGGAAATTATACTGATCTTTTTAAATTCGGTTATTGGTTTACAGGCGATTTCTTTTCACTGTTCCTTTTACCTTGGCTTATTATAAGTGTAACTTTTAAAGAAAAGTTAAGGAATTACGGGCTTTCAGCAGGCGATGCAAAAGCCGGTTTAAAATTGGCAGTAGTGTTTATTTTAATAATGATCCCGGTTATATGGGTTGCCACCTCAACGGAAGGTTTTATTCTCACTTATCCATTGCTTGCAAGAGCACGGGATTCGTGGACGATTTTTATTATTTTCGAATCCGGTTTATTACTTTATATTTTTGCATGGGAGTTTTTCTTCCGCGGATTTATGCTGTTCGGTTTAAAAGATAAGTTCGGATATTATGCAGTTTTTATTCAGATGATTCCGTTTGTTATATTGCATAACGGAAAACCTTCCGCGGAAACTTTCGGAGCGGTTTTCGGAGGCCTGGCTCTGGGAATATTGGCTTACAGAACAAAGTCAATTTATTACGGAATTATAGCTCATGCCGGAATTATGTTCAGTATCGATGCCGTCTCCGTTCTCAGATACCGGGCTGAAGATTTCGGTCTGGGGTTAAATTCGATTATTCATATTGTAAAACAAATAATTTGAGGAAATAAAAAATGAGATTTTCGTTAAACATAGATCATATTGCAACGTTAAGAAACGCTAGGGGAGAAAACGATCCGGATCCTGTTGCGATGGCTTTAATTGCCGAGCAGGCAGGTATCGACGGTATCGTTGTGCATTTGAGGGAGGATCGGCGCCACATTAACGAAAGGGATGTTAGACTTCTGCGAGAACTGATAACTACTAAACTGGATCTTGAAATGGCAGCTACAGACGAAATTATAAAAATAGCCTGCGATGTCGGTCCGGAACTGGCTACCATTGTACCCGAAAAAAGACAGGAATTAACTACCGAAGGCGGAATTAACGTTATAGATAATATCGGAAGATTAAAATCGGCTATTAAAGATCTTCACGGTTCGGACATTTCGGTTTCTCTTTTCATTGAGCCGAATCCGGATCAGATAAACGCCGCTGCCGAAATCGAATCCGATTTTATAGAAATACATACCGGAGTCTTCGCAAACGCGGTTAGCGAAGAGGAACAGTTCGACGAACTTGAGAAAATACGAGCTGCCGTTAAGCACGCAAAGAAACTCGGCCTGGGTGTTAACGCCGGGCACGGACTGAATTATCAGAACATAAAGGTCTTCAGGGAAGTACCTGATATCGATGAAGTAAGTATCGGTCACGCCGTTATTTCGCGCGCTGTATTTACCGGAATAGAAGCAGCCGTCAAAGAAATGATCCGTCTGATCGGGTGATCCGCCTGCGGTCCGGTATATGCGTTTGTGAACCTTTGCCTCGATGATTCAACCAAATAGGTTGAATCCGGTATTTTCAACCAAATAGGTTGAAAAAGTCATTTTCAACCAAATAGGTTGAATATTGTAAGTTTGATTCGTATTTTGCCGTAAATAAAAATCGGTTGAGTATGAAAAAGTTAGTCCTGATCGGCGATATTGTAGCTTCGAAAAAAATTAATAACCGGGCGGCTGTTCAGAAAAAATTGAATAAGCTGTTTGACCGTATAAACGAGGGGAACGGATCACTGGAATCTCCGTTTACAATAACGCTGGGTGATGAATTTCAGGCTGTTTATAAGAATGCCGATACAGTCTTTCCCGATATTTGGGAAATATTATTTCTGTTGTATCCGGAGCATGCAAGATTTTCCGTAGGCACGGGCAGCATCAGTACGAAAATAAACAGGCAGCAGGCGATAGGAATGGACGGACCCGCATTTTATAATGCAAGGGAAGGGCTGAATGAGTTAAAAGAAAATTTTTATTTGTTCGGCGTTAAGGGCGAAGGGATTATCAATTCCGAATTAATAAATCAGATATTATATTTTACTTCTCACTCGGTGGAGAAATGGAAAAGCACGAGAATGAAAATATTCAAATTCCTGATGGAAGGTCTTACTATTAAGGAGATTGCAAAAAAAATAAAAATAACCGACAAAGCGGTTTATAAGAATATCGATACAAGCGGTATGTACTTAATTATGAAAATATTTAATGAAATTTCCGCCGCTTTAAATGCCGCGATAAAGGGATGATAAATTGCAGTTTTATTTCCTTTTAAATATCGTGATTTTTTCAAGATTGTTTTTCGGCTTTAGGAGCGAAGCGGTAAGCATTAAAAGGTTGTACCGCATAATGGCGTTTCAGATCATAATGCTTTTACTTTTCAGATTTTCAATATCTCTGTTAATATTATCAGTCTTGTTTATTTTTCTGAATATTTCGGTTTATTTCATCGAAAGGAAAATAAAAAACCTAAACGCATCCAGACTGCTGACATTTGTAATTTTTTTCGTCATTGTCGCGATATTCACTTCTAACGGCGGCGGAATAGATTTTAACGCGAGTATTTTGGATTTCTTCAAAGGTATAAAAGACAACTTTTTTATTTTTGCCCAGTTCGGTAATGTGAATTGGTTTGCGGTTAATGTTATATTTGCGGCGGTTCTGTATTTATTAAACGAATCGAATTATTTAATAAGATATTTCTTCGAGATATTCTCGCTTGCGCCGCTGCAGAACCAGGGCGAAGAGGCCGCTGAATTGGACTCCAGAGAATATAATGCCGGAAGAATTATTGGTATGCTTGAGAGGATTCTGATTTTTCTTTTCTTAATTGAAAACCAGTATGCGGCCATCGGATTTATTCTTGCGGCTAAGGGATTTACCCGTTTTAAGGAATTGGAGGACAGACGGTTTGCCGAATATGTTCTGATCGGTACTTTTCTGTCAGCTCTTTCTGCTATATTAGTTACACTGCTGGTAAAAAGTATTTTGCTGTCTCAATAAAAATATAATTATCTCGTATTCAATCATCCTAATGAATCTTAGACAAAAGCTCGATTATCATTATAAAGCATTCGACCGGTCGCAAATTTCGCCGGACCCGCTGCAGTTCCTGCATTTATACCAGGATGCGTATGACATCGAAACCGCCGGTTTTATTTCTTCGGTTTTTGCTTACGGAAATGTAAAGCAGATAATAAATACTTTGGATAAAATATTCAAAGCAGCCGGTAATAGTCCCTATAACTTCGTATTAAATTTCGATGAAAAAGAAGACGGGAAAAAACTGGAAGGAATAAAACACAGATTTTATTCCGAAAAAGATGTCGTTAGTTTTTTTATTACTTTCAGAAATACTCTTGTACGGCATGAAACTTTGAAAAATGTTTTTATTAAATACTATTCCGTAAAAGATATAAATATAAAAAACGCGTTGTCTGGATTTTCCGCTTATTTTATCGATGCGGTAAAAGAAGCGGCCGGTACGGAAAATATCAGTCAGGGTATTAAGTTTATGTTCCCTTTGCCCGAGCTTGGAAGTGCGTGTAAAAGAATGAATCTGTTCCTGAGGTGGATGATAAGGAAGGACGAGCTTGATTTCGGTTTATGGAAGGAGATTCCTACAAATAAGCTTGTAATACCGGTCGATACACATGTTGCAAGAATTTGTAAAACGCTGAAGCTTACCGACAAAAAGATCGTAGGATGGCGCATGGCCGAAGATATAACCGGCAATTTAAAGAAGTATGATCCGGCCGATCCGGTAAAGTATGATTTCGCGATTTGTCATATCGGGATGCGCAAATTGATTTTTTAATTAGTAATAGACCGTTCCGGATTTGTATTTATATCAATTTATTTAAATATTTATGTTCAATTTTTCTCTATTTATTTAAGGAGTGATCCCACATGGCTGAGAACAAATCTCCGACTTCGGAATTCAAGCCTTATATTTCCGCTAAAGATTTTATCCCTGAGTTTACACTAAAAGCTGTAATACTGGGAGGTATTTTCGGAATTATTTTCGGTGCGTCTTCCGTGTACCTTGGTTTAAAAGTAGGTATGACGGTAAGTGCTTCCATACCCATTGCGGTTCTTGCGATATCGGTTTTTAAGAAAATCGGTAATGCTACCATTCTTGAAAATAATATTGTGCAGACGATAGGATCGGCAGGTGAATCCGTGGCTGCAGGTGTTGTTTTTACAATACCCGCACTTTTATTTCTGCCCGGCGGCATGGCAGATTTTAAATACTTCCAGATTTTCGTACTTGCGTTGGCGGGAGGAATTCTGGGTGTGCTTTTTATGATTCCTTTAAGAAGAGCTTTAATAGTAAAAGAACACGGAGTTTTGCCTTATCCGGAAGGAACCGCCTGCGCCGATGTTCTGATTGCAGGAGAAAAAGGCGGTAATCTTGCCAAAAAAGTTTATTACGGATTAGGCGTAGCTTTCCTGTATAAATTGTTCATGTCGATTTTCGGTCTGTGGAAGGATGTTCCAACTTTAGTTTTCGGAAGAAAATCCGCGTTGCCGAACGGAACAATAAACGGTGAGATAACTCCCGAACTGCTCGGTGTAGGCTATATTATCGGACCCAGGATTGCGGGTATAATGGTTGCCGGCGGTGTCCTTTCATGGATTGTTCTTATACCGCTTATTACACTGCTCGGCGATAAATTATCTACGGTGTTTCCTCCCGGTACTACTCTTATAAGTAACATGAGTCCGGGTGAAATATGGAATAGTTACATCCGGTACATTGGCGCGGGAGCGGTAACGTTCGGCGGATTAGTAACTTTGGTAAAATCAATACCAACAATTGTAAGCGCGTTTACGGATTCATTCAAGGATATCAAAGCAAATAGAGCTAACAAGCAGAATAAGGTTGTCGAAGAGAAAGAGCGTACTTCTAGAGATCTCCCGCTTTCCGTCGTTTTGGGTGGCAGTCTCCTTCTGGTTGTTTTTATGGCTCTGATTCCTTCAATACCGACAAACTTTTTATCTTCCGTTATGGTTGTAATTTTCGGATTCTTTTTCGTTACGGTATCTTCAAGGATTGTTGGACTCATAGGATCTTCCTCTAACCCTGTTTCCGGAATGACAATCGCGACTTTGATGGCTACTTCGTTGATCTTCGTCGGTATAGGTTGGACAGGTGATGTTTACGAGCCGCTTGCACTTGTTGTCGGTTCAATTGTCTGTATTGCGGTTGCAAACGCAGGTTCAACTTCACAGGATTTAAAAACCGGGTATCTTGTAGGAGCTACTCCGGTTAAACAGCAGATAGGATTAATAATCGGTGTATTGGTTTCGGTTGTAGCGGTCGGTTTTACTCTTCTTTTACTGGAACGAACAGTCGGTGTAGGTACCATCACTGCTCAGCATCCCGATCCTCTGCCGGCTCCTCAGGCAATATTGATGGCAACAGTTATCAAGGGTTTATTAAGTCAGAATTTGCCATGGGCTTTGGTGTTGATCGGTATGGGAATATCACTAGTTATGGAATTATCGGGAGTTTCATCGCTCGCATTCGCTGTCGGGGCATATCTTCCGTTATCTACTACAACTCCAATTTTTATCGGCGGAATTATCAAATGGTTTGTTGATAAAAGAAAGAAATCCGAAGAATCGGAAACAGGTCCAGGCGCATTGTTCAGTTCAGGTTTAATCGCGGGTGGCGCAATTACAGGCATATTAGTAGCTGTTCTGATCGGATGGACTGTCGGCCATGATGCATCGGGAAATGCTATTACTTTTATATCAAGAGTTCAGCATATCGTATTAGGTATCTTTTCCAACAGTACTGCAGCTACTTTTGCAGATTCTCTGGGAGGATGGGGCGATGTTCTTGGATTAATATTCTTCGGGCTATTATCGTTTATGCTTTATAAGATTGCAATGAGTAAAGAGGATAAGATAGGTAAATAAATTATTCTGGTTCTTTGTTTTTTTTACGAGGTTACAAATAAAAATAATTTATAATTTTGATTACGATTAATTGGGGATAGAATCGAAATCGCAATTATCAAAGAAAGAACCATCCGCTATTGAAAGCGGATGGTCTTTTTTTTGTACGAATTGCATTGTACGGCAATATCTAAACCGCCAGAAAATTAGATTTAAGAAAATGTAAAATTTCGCATAAATATAAAATTAAAAAAATGATTTTATCTTAAACCGTTTATTAAAATAAATTGTTAAATAAATTTGAAAAATTGAAAAAATACGATAGCTAACAATTGATGTCTGTTGAAAATTCTGTTTAAATTTTAAAATCAATTTAAAAATTTGCTTTGAATAAAATTGGATGGATATGTCGGATTGAAAAATCGGCCATCAAGATGTACGGATTTTTTATAAATAATTAAGGGAATAATTCTTTTATGATTAATTATTTTAATTACAGTTAAGTAATACCGGTAATATAAGTTCTTTTTTCATTGGGAAGATTCGAGACCTACAACGAACTGAAGCTTTATAAGCCAATTGGTATAATCTCCTCAAAGAACAGTCGATATTATAAATAATTTCTTTTAGTAAATCATTTCAACCAAATACTTAATTTTTATTAGGAGTTCAAATGAATGTTTTGATTACTTTGTTTTTATATTATTTCTTCTCAATGTAAATGTTATTTACGCACAATCTTATGATTATATATCACCGCGGAACAATTCCAAATTAGTATCTCTTACTTCCGGAATAATAATTAGAGCGGATAGAGCTATCAATAAAACAAGTATATCGTCGGATGAATTTATCGTTAACGGTTCCAAAAGCGGAAATCATTCCGGCAGAGTTAAACTGTCCGACGATAATAAAACGGTATTGTTTTTCCCTGATGTAAAATTCGCCACTGATGAAAAAGTTACTGTTACGGTAAATCCGGGAATTAAGACCGATGATGGTGGTACTTTTAAGAAATTAAATTTCCGGTTTTATACAACTCCTCTAACGGCAAATCTTAAAATTAATCCGCTTAATTATATAGCCGACGGAGTCGGGTTTCATAAAAATTATATTAATAAAAATAAATTCGGAATTGAAAAAATAAATACGGTCTCGGCGGATTTTCCGGAAGTCCTTGTTGATACGGCGAACAATCCCGGAGAAGGGAAATATTTTCTTGCCAATTTCGGAATAGCCGGTAATGATACGTTAGGAAATTACTTGATGATATTGGACAGTACGGGAAACGCAGTAAAGTATAAAAAACTTGATCAGCCTAGTTTCGATTTTAAAGTGCAGCCGAACGGCGAACTTAGTTACGCGCAGGTCATTAGTATGACCGGCGGTTATGGTGAAACTAGATGGATTGTTACCGACTCCGCTTTTACCCCTATTGATACCTTTCAATGCGGGAACGGCTATGTGGCCGATGTGCATGATTTCCTTTTACTGCCCAACGGTCATGCCTTGTTGATGGCTTATGATCCTGAACCGCTCGACATGAGTAAGGTAGTGGACGGAGAAAATCCCAATGCCACGGTGGTCGGGGGGATAATTCAAGAGCTTGATAATTCAAAGAATGTGATATTTCAGTGGAGAAGCTGGGATTATCTGCCAATAACCGATTCTTACGAACCGTTAACAACCAAAACCTTAGATTACCTGCATATCAACGCTATTGAACTTGATAATGACGGTAATATCCTTTTTTCAAGCCGCCATTTTTCGAGTATTGTTAAAATCGACAGGCAAACCGGTGAAATAATGTGGGTAATGGGGGTAAAGAAAATCAGTTTAAGTTCGTCAACGAGAATGAATCAAACAGTCCGAATTATTTTTCTTATCAACATGACCTACGAATGTCCGCTGACGGCAACATTACCTTGTTCGATAACGGTAATCAACATAATCCCCAATATTCCAGGGCCGTGGAATATTCTATAGACGAGACGAACAAAGTAGCTACAATGATCTGGCAATATCGCCATGATCCCGAAATTTATTCGATGGCAATGGGATCTGTTCAGCGGTTAAGAAACGGTAATACGACAATAGGCTGGGGAATTGCCGGCGATAACGGTGCTCCGGCTTTTACTGAGGTTCATCCCGATAATTCCGTTGCGCTTGAAATGAATCTACCGGCCGGTCAGACATCTTATCGCGCATATTTATTTCCGTAGGGCGACGAAATCAAAACTAATTCCGTAACTATCACTGATCTGTACGAAGGAAATTATTATACGTTTGACGATTATTACGATACAACCGGAATCAAAATAATTTTCAATAAATTAACTTCGGGACTGTATGCAAATGCCATCGTTTCAAAGTTTGAATATTCTCCTCGGGATCCTGCGTTTTCTTCGGAAGCACCTATTCTAATGCCATATTATTTTAAAATTAAAGGACAAGGCATTACTTCTTATAGCGGGGAAGTGAACATTAATTTAAAGTATTACCCCGGAGTTTATAATGCCGGCAAGACCATAATTTATGTAAAACCGGATAACGGAAGTAAATTTTTCCCTGTTGCTACAAGCTACGACAAATCAAAAAATGAAATATCATTTACTACTACGAACTTCGGAGATTTCGCTTTCGGAATTCCTCAGAGCACCGATTCTGTTTATTCGCCGATCCTTTTTTCACCTGCCGACAGTGAAACGGTAATTGGGGATACAACCGTCGAACTACGCTGGGGTACAAGGGGATTGGTACAAAGCTATAGGCTGCAAATATCAAACGATGATCTTTTTGATAATTTAGTTTTCGATAAATCAGGTCTTACTTCAACACAAATAACCGTAGACAAGCTGGATAATAATACACGTTATTATTGGAGAGTTAACATTACCGATGCAAAAGGAACCGGAGATTGGTCGAATACATTCAGCTTTTTAACGGCGCCGCCATATATTAAAATGGATTCGCCGGGCGATAGTGAGGTTCTAACTGCCGATTCCACTTATATAATTAGATGGGAAACGAATATTGCCGATAGCGTCAATATTATATTGCTTAAAGATAATATTGAAGTTTTGGTAATTGGTGACTCGGTTTCGTCTTCAACACATGCATTCGAGTGGGAAATACCTTCCAATCTAATACCCGATTCAAGTTATAGTATAAAAATAACCAGCATAGATAATCCTGAATTGTCTATAACCAGTTCCGGATCTTTTATGATTAAAAATAACACAACTGCCGTTGCCGGATCGGAAAACAAAGTAAAGAATTTTGCTCTGTATCAGAACTATCCGAATCCGTTTAATCCTTCCACAATAATTAAATATTCTATTTCCGGACAGAGTCATGTGAAGATAGTAATATTCAACGAATTGGGTCAAAAAATTACAACTTTGGTAAATTCGGTTATTAATGCGGGCAATCATGAAATTAGATGGAATGCATCTAGATATTCTTCCGGAATTTATTTCTGCTCAATAAAAGCTGCGGATAATTCCGGAAAGAATTTTTATAAGGTCATGAAAATGATGCTTCTCAAATAAATATTATATAGGAAAATACTGTGAAATATTTGAAAATCATTAATAATTTTATTTTAATTTTCAGCCTGTCAATTGTAATATCGTGTTCTGCGTTTTCACAATCTACGGGCAAATTTGAATACATGAACCCTTTGCCTAATTCTTCGTATGCGTCGGTTAAAACTAATATAATAATCAGGCAGGGTGGAGTAATCGACAATGCGACGCTTAAAAATAATATCAGTGTCTCGGGATCAAAAAGCGGAACTCATTTAGGGAAATTATCTCTCTCCGACGACTCCAGAACTCTGATATTTACACCTTCGAACTATTTTCAAACTGATGAAATTGTTACCGTAGTCTTAAGTGGCGGAATCAGAACAAATAACGGTACAGAATTGGGTAGTTTGAAATTTAGTTTTAGGACGAGTAAAAATATCAGTAATTACGAGGAGGAAATTGTTCAACAGAGCAGTGCGAAAATAACCGAAGCCAATACAAGTAATAAGTCTGTCTCATCATTACCTTCTGATTTTCCTAAAATAGTAATCAACAAAATGAATAATCCGGCTCCGGGATATTTATTTTTAGCTCCGACACCTTATTTAATAATTGCAGATAACCGCGGTGTTCCCATTTTCTATCGAAAAATCTCCAGAGGTCAGTTGTATGATTTTAATCGGCAGGCTAATGGATTACTAACTTATTTCATATATCCGGTTACATGTATAGGAATTGACAGTTCGTTTAATTTTGTACGTAATTATACCACAACAAACGGATTTACGGTAGATGTTTACGACCTGAGAGTATTACCCGACGGCAGTTATTTCATGTTGGGCAAAAGACTCGTTAACGTTGATATAAGTAAAATAGTTGAGGGGGGCAGCACCTCCGCAAAAATAATCGACTGCGCGGTGCAGGAATTTGATTCCTCGGGAAACCTTATTTTTCAGTGGGATGTGCTTGATCATTATGAGGTTACGGATGCGGATAAATATGTAGATCTTACTCAGCAACAAATTGATATGGTTCATTTCAATGCAATTGAGATTGAAAAAGACGGTAATATACTTGTATCTGCCAGAAACCTTGATGAGATTACAAAAATAAATACACAAACCGGGGATATAATATGGAGGTTAGGCGGGAAGAAAAATGAATTTACATTTATAGACGATAACATAGGATTTTCCCGTCAGCATGATATCAGACGATTTTCAAACGGAGATATAAGTCTTTTTGACAACGGGAATTCCCATTCTCCTCCGGTCTCCAGCTTTGTAGAATATAAACTGGATGAAGTAAATAAAACAGCTACTCTCATCGACAGGTATTCGCACAACAATCAAATTTTTTCTCCTTCCCGGGGAATGATTCAGGAACTGCCTAGCGGAAACAGATTTATTTCATGGGGGGAGTCACTAACGCCGGCTATTACTGAAATACGTCCAGATGATTCCGTTGCTTTCGAATTAAGCTACGGATCCTATGAATACAAATACAGGGCATATCGCTATAATTGGGTGGTTAAGCAATTCAGTACAAATACCGATTCTGTTGACTTCGGGGAAATCGCTTACGGTGATTCCTCGGAAAAATCAATTACCATTTTCAATAATACAGACAGCCTTCTTACAATAAACGGGTTTTATCTGAGCGACTCCGACTTTTCTGTTAAAGACAGCCTGCCTTTGTCGGTCAACCCGAAAAGTTCAAGAGAAATTATCGTTCAATTTAAGCCGCTTAAAATTGGGATTTTTAACGATCGTTTGAATATCAGGATCTTCGGTAAAAACCAAATGATAGCCAGACAGGTTACTTTATACGCTTCAACCATAAATCTTATTAATTCGATTGATCCTCCTACCGATCTTAAAGTTCAATTAATCAGCGCAGGTTATGTGAAGTTGACCTGGGAAGATAATGCGGATGATGCAAATAATTATATTGTTCAGTGAAAATTAGGAGATTCAACTTCTAATAATAAATTTATAGAAATCGATACCTTATCCGCTAATCAAACTGTGTATATCGATTCGACAATCAGCGATTCGGCGAAATATACTTATAGGATATTTGCATGCAATTCCGATACTGTTTCCGGTTTCAGTAATGTTGCCAGTATTTCAACTATAACAGTGGTCAATTCTTTTTCAAATATTCCGGCAAAATACAATCTCTTTCAAAACAATCCGAATCCTTTCAACCCTTCTACGGTAATAACTTACCAAATAGCCAAATCCGGAACGGTATTATTGGATGTATACAATATACTGGGACAGAAAATAACAACAATTGTAAACAAATATCAAAAAGCAGGAAGTTACTCAGCCGTGTTTAACGGTATAAATCTTCCCAGCGGTATTTATTTTTATCGCCTAAGCGCAGCAGACTATCATGCCGTAAAAAAATTGCTGTTGTTGAAGTAGTAATGAACAAAATATTATCCGAACCCGAAAGATCGTTATTTCTTTCGGGTTTTGGATGTTAAAATATTTTTCCCTTAACAACTTAAATAACCGGCTTTATTCTCTACTAAATATAGGGTATATGTTGATTTTAAGGTAAATAATATAAAAACAACAATACACTTGATATTCATTTTTAATCATCCAATTAGTACATTAGTTTTAGTCTTTTTAGTTTAGTTAGACTAAAATTAAAAAATGTATTTCTTATTTTAATTTGCTTTCTATTAGGTAATAAATGTCCTTTGATCGGTAAAAATATTATCAGTTATTTAAAAGGATTATTCTATAGTACGTAGTTTGGGGAATATTGCGGGAAGTCCCTTTTTCCAATTCCCGTACATCCGGCATAAGAATAAATAAATATACGAAAGTCAAAATGCAAAAATTAAAAGTTGCTCTTGGTATAGATATAGGCGGAACCAATACTGGGCTTGGCCTTGTTGATTCTGAAGGCAAATGTTATTTGAAGACATCTATCCCAACACAAAACAAGGAGCCAGCGGAAATATTTTTTGAAAGATTAAAAGTCAAAGTAGAATCACTACTAAATGATAATTCTGACAAATTTGAGCTTGCGGGAATAGGCATCGGAGCGCCAAATGCAAATTATTACCGCGGCACCGTTGAATATCCGCCGAATTTAAACTGGGGTTTTGTTAATGTAACCGATATTATGAAAAAATATTTTAACGTACCTATTGCGATAACAAACGATGCGAATGCCGCGGCCATAGGTGAAATGAAATTCGGTTCCGCAAAAGCGATGAAAGATTTTATAATAATAACCCTAGGTACAGGCGTCGGCAGCGGAATTGTTTGCAACGGTCAGCTTGTTTACGGTGCCGACGGCTTTGCCGGTGAAATCGGTCATACTATTTATGATCCGGAAGGAAGAGAATGCGGTTGCGGCAGGAAAGGCTGCCTTGAGGCATATGCTTCAGCAAACGGAATTAGAAGAACAGTTTTGGAAATGCTAAAAAATTCCGAGCGGGAAAGTACTTTAAGAAATGTAAGTCCGAATGAGTTAACATCGAAAACAATTTACGAAGCGGCTTTGAAAAATGATAAAATTGCACTTGATGCTTTTGAATTTACGGGTAAAGTACTCGGCACTAAACTGGCCGACTCCGTAGCTCATACAAGTCCTGAAGCAATTATTTTATTCGGCGGTCTGTCTGCGGCAGGTGATTTGATTTTCGAACCTACAAAAAGACACTTGGAAGCAAACTTACTTAATATATTAAAAAATAAAGTTAAAATAATTCCTTCATCTTTGCCCGAAGGAGATGCCGCCGTTCTGGGTGCCGCTGCTTTAATTTGGAATGAACTGGAAAACTGATTTTTATTGATTTATATACCCAATCGCTATTCTTGGTAAGTTCATTTTCTTACCAGTTTTGTGTTCATAGCAATTTTAACATCGGCGTATAATATCCGGTAAATAATTTATCCGTTTCCAATAAAACTAAATTAGAAAGAGATCAAAATGAAAATCCTCCGATCCACCTTTATTTTTATAACAATTTTCTTAGTCGGATTTGTCAGATATGATTCCGCAAATATGTATGGGAAGACTAAAGATAATTCAGTCTCGCAAAAAGTAGATTCCTTGATGGCAAAGATGACTTTAAGAGAAAAAATAGGACAGATGACGCAGGTGGATATATCAGCAATTTCAAATGATCCGGAAGCAATTGCCAGATATAGTTTAGGTTCTGTTCTTATCGGAGGTAGCTCGGAAATTAATGATATAAGCGCTTCAGGATGGGCAGATTATTACGATACTCTGCAGTCATACGCTTTAAGATCAAGAATAAAAATTCCTATTATTTTCGGAACCGATGCGGTTCACGGGCATAATAATGTAGACGGTGCGGTCATATTTCCACATAATATCGGAATGGGATGTACAGGGGACACAACGCTTGCAAAGGAAGAAGGACGTATAACTGCGGAAGAAATTGCGGGAACCGGTATGGATTGGGCATTCGCGCCTTGTATTGCTGTGGCAAGAAATATCAGGTGGGGCAGAACATATGAAAGCTACGGCGAAACACCTGAACTTGCCGAAAAAATGGGCTCTGCGTTTATCAGAGGTATGCAGGGTTTTAATGATTATGACGGAAATAAAATACTGGCCTGCGCGAAACATTATCTCGGCGACGGCGGTACGACAAACGGTCAAGATCAAGGCAATACCGTTTGCAGCGAAGATTCGTTAAGGAAAATCCATTTACCTGGATACATTGCCGCAATAAAAGGGGATGTTAAAACAATTATGATCTCCTACAGCAGCTGGAATGGAATTAAAATGCATGAGAATAAATATTTAATTACCGACGTATTAAAAGGGGAACTCGGATTTAAAGGTTTTTGTGTTTCAGATTGGGCCGCTATTGATCAACTCGGTAGCGATTATAAAGAGGATATTGAAAAATCTATTAATGCAGGTCTCGACATGATAATGATTCCCTCTGGTCCGGGGCAAACAAATAATTTTATTGAATTCATTAATGATTTATCGGATTTAGTCGAAACCGGAAATGTCCCGATAGCACGTATAAATGATGCGGTAAGGAGGATATTAACCGTAAAATTTGAAACGAATATAATGGCTCACCCTTACACCGACAGAAAATATACTACAACTGTAGGATCCGGAGAGCATAGGGAAATTGCCAGAGAGTGCGTAAGAAAGTCGCTTGTTTTGTTGAAGAACGAAAATAACTTACTGCCACTTTCAAGGAATATTAAACGTTTGGTTGTTGCCGGAAAAAGTGCCGACAATCTAGGTTATCAGTGCGGAGGTTGGACGATCAGCTGGCAGGGCGACAGCGGGAACACTATAAAAGGCGGTACAACAATATTAAGCGCGATAAAATCCGCTGTTTCCCCTGAAACAAAAATCACTTTTTCAGAGGACGGCTCCGGCATTAAGAATGCGGATGCTGCAATAGTTGTGGTCGGTGAAAAACCTTACGCCGAAGGAGCAGGAGACAGAAAGGACTTAAATCTTTCGGAACAGGATATGGCCGTAATACAAAAAATAAAAGACAAAGGAATTCCGGTAGTTGTTCTTCTTATTTCCGGAAGACCGATGATTATTAATGATGCTTTGAAAGATGCAGGTGCATTCATAGCTGCCTGGCTGCCCGGCACTGAAGGCGAGGGAATTTCAGATGTTCTGTTCGGCGATTATAAACCGACCGGCAAGCTTTCGCATTCATGGCCGAAAAGTATGAAGCAGGTTCCGATAAATATCGGCGATAAAAATTATGAACCTTTGTTTCCTTACGGTTACGGGTTAACATACTGAAAAAAATCTGAAGTTATTAAATACATTTAAGTTTTTAGGTACAACCGGAAATCGGAATTTTATATTTTTATTCACTGTCAACAGCTGATTACTTTGCTCTGTCGTTGTGTTTGTTAAGAAACGGAGGCAGAAATATTTTTCCTATTATATTTATCTCCGTTCGATCAGAATTTTCGACTAACCAAATAAATATCTCAATTTCTTTTTACTGATTTTATTGTTAAGTTAAATCCACTAATCAACTTAAAAAGTGGATGTTTTTGTTTAAAACTTATATTGTATTTACTGTTGTTGGTGTCTTTTATTTCTGCACCTCATATTCAAGCTCAATCTTTTGGTTTCGGTTGCCTCGGATTTGTCGGCGGATATGCCGGTTTCAGTTTTCAGAAATATAATCCTAAAGGTTTGAATAATTATGTAGACGCATTTAATTCCGCGAATAAAGATTCTTTAACTTCCCCAATGTCTAAATTTGGCGAGGCCCAGGGGTACAGAATAGGAATAAACTTCTTCCGCGCAAACATTAAAGGATTTATCCTTACGGCAAAAGGTTTTTACCAATATTTATCGGAAAAAAATACTGCTAATATTGAAGGAATAAGCGGAAGTGCTAATTCCGTTTACCAGGTTGAAATGAGAAATTGGGGAGTTGGATTAGATCTTGGTACTTCAATAACTGATATTCTAAGCTGGAAAGTTATAGATGCCGCTCTGTTATACAATTCTGCTTCCTTTACCAATACCAAAAATTCTCCCGGACCCATCACTCTTCTAATGAAATACAACAGCGAAAACTATACGTTGGGATATAGTGTCGGCAGCGGATTTATTTTGCAGGTAATTGACCAGTATGTCAGTCTTGAAGGGGTTGCTGGCTACGCGGCATTTAAAATAGACAAAATGAAAACCGGGGACGGAACCGAGCTTACGGTTTCGGAAACATCAAACAAAGTTATGAGCGAATTTATTTCCTCCGGTGGCTTTAACGCCGTGGTGCAATTGAATATTGGTTTTCCTCTCTAAATGCCATCCCCATTGTGACAGAAACAATATACATCTTTATTCTTCATTTGCTTTTCATTATCTTTGAAAAAAAGAAAACTGCAAAAATTTCCCCTTAAAACATTAAAAGGATTAAAGAAAAAGGAGAAAAAATGGCGCTATTACCTATAACGTTAATAGGCGATAAGATATTAAGGAAAAAAGCCGCTAAGGTAAATGATGTAGATATGAAGACTATCGAATTGATTAAGAATATGTTGGACACAATGCATAACGCAAACGGGATAGGACTGGCTGCTACCCAGGTAGGTGCGGATAAATCGATTTTTGTTGCTGATCTTTCCTGTCTTGAAGAATATAAAGACGCAAAACCTTTGGTTTTTATCAATCCGAAAATAATTTCCCGTTCCGAAGATACCGTCGTAATCGAAGAAGGATGTTTAAGCATTCCGGATATTAGAGGAGATGTAGAAAGGCCGAAATCCGTAACTATCGTTTATCAGGATACCGATCTGGTTGAACAAACAATGGATGCCGATGATTTCCTTGCAAGAGTTATTCAGCATGAATACGATCATCTGCAGGGAGTTTTATTTACCGACTTGATCAGTGATGAACTTAAGAAAAAAGTTAAAAAAGATATTCTTAAGATTAAGAAACGTAAATGGGAATTTCAGTATCCGGTTACCGAAGATGTTGATTATCAAATGCAGTTGGGAGAATAATGAAACTTGTATTCATGGGAACTCCCGATTTCGCTATTCCCACTCTTCAAAAATTATTAAACAGTAAACATGATTTATCGGCAATTGTTACTGCTCCGGATAAAGAGCGGGGAAGAGGACAGAAGGTTACCTTTACTCCGGTAAAACAATTTGCCTTAGATAATAATATAAAATTATTACAGCCCGATAAACTTAAAGACGAAAATTTTATTTCGGAATTAAAAAAACTGCAAGCAGACCTTTTTGTTGTGGTGGCTTTCAGAATTCTTCCAAAAGAAGTTTTTATTATTCCGGTAAAAGGTTCGTTCAATCTGCACGCTTCATTGCTCCCGAAGTACAGGGGGCTGCTCCGATACAATGGGTACTTATCAAAGGAGAAAAGGAAACGGGAGTAACTACGTTTAAACTTGAAGAGAAAGTAGATACCGGAAATATTTATATGCAAAGAAAGATCATGGTTGATGACCGCGATAATTTCGGTACTCTGCATGATAAACTAAGCAATCTGGGAGCAAGTGTTGTATCTGATACGATAGATATGATAGAAACCGGAGAATTTACACTTAAAGAGCAAAATAATACTTTTGCTTCCCCTGCTCCCAAGATAACGAAAGAAATTTCAGAAATAGATTGGAGCAAGCCCGCTGAGGAAGTTCATAATTTGATTCGTGGTTTATCTCCTTATCCAGGAGCATATTTTTCCTTAAATAATAAAATTATAAAAATATACGACTCACGGGTAATTGAAAAAGAAGATATAAAATCCGGAGAATTTCGTCAATCAAAGGCAAACTTAACTATCGGTTGCGGGAGCAAAGCTTTAGAAGTTCTCGAACTTCAACAGGAAGGCAAGAAACGTCTAAAGATAGAAGAATTCTTGAGAGGATTCAGTTTTAATTAAAATCTCATTCCAGTGTTAGCGGATAAATGAACCACATTAAAACTTTGGCTCAGAACACTATTATAAACTAATAGTTATTTAATAAATTACCTTAAGAATGGTACGAGGCATTATGCTTTTTAAGAATAATATTCTTGATACTATAGGAAATACTCCTTTAATAAAATTAAATAAACTTAATAAGGGATTAAAACCTTCAATCTTTGCAAAACTTGAATCTGCAAATCCGGGCGGAAGTGTAAAAGACAGGATTGGTCTGGCCATGCTTGAAGATGCTGAGAAAAGCGGAGCAATTAAACCCGGAGGAACCATAATTGAAGCAACAAGCGGCAATACTGGTATCGGCCTTGCATTGGCTTGTGCTGTTAAAGGGTATAAATCCATATTTGTAGTAACTGATAAGGTGAGTTCCGAAAAGATCAATTATCTAAAGGCTTTAGGCGGCGATGTTATAGTAGTTTCTAATGCTGTAAACCATGATCATCCTGATTATTATATTACTGTTGCCAAGAAGATAAACAAAGAAACTCCAAATTCGATCTTTATGTATCAGTATTCAAATCCGGCGAATCCGGAAATTCACTATAAAACTACCGGACCTGAAATATGGGAGCAAACAGGAGGCAGAGTAACTCATTTTGTCGCAGGAATAGGTACCGGAGGAACTATAAGCGGAGTTGGCAGATATTTAAAAGAACAAAACCCGGAAGTTCAAATTTTAGGCGCTGATCCTTACGGATCAATTTTCAAAGAATACAAAGAAAAGGGTCAATTGATAGAAGGCGCTCCTTACCTGGTAGAAGGTATCGGTCAGGACTGTTTGCCCAAGAATGTACATTTTCAGTATATAGATAAAGTCTTAAATATATCAGACAAAGATTCATTTACGTTTGCCAGGTTGTTATCCAGAGAAGAAGGTATCTTTTGCGGCGGAAGTACCGGAACAATACTGGGAATTACGCTGGATCTGGCAAAAAGTCTTGATGAAAATGCCGTTATTGTTTTTGTAGTCTGCGATACCGGAGAAAGATATTTAACGAAATTTCACAGCGATGAATGGCTGAAAGAAAAAAGATTACTGCCGACGGAGATAAAAACTCTTAATGATATTTCAAGGAGCAAACGTAACGGCAGCGCCGCTGAGATTATATCATTAAAAGCTCATGATAAAATTAAATATGCCGTCGAACTTTTAAACTTAAAAGGTTATTCACAATTACCGGTGATAGACAGCGGACAATCCGTGGGCAGCGTAAGGGAAGCAAAGCTTATGTCATCTCTTCTCGGGCATCCGAATCTTATGGATAAATGTGTTGAGGATATAATGGAACCGAGTTTTCCAACACTGGACGAAAGAACGGAATTGAATATAGTAAAGAAATATCTAAGCGATTCTCCTGCGGTTCTGGTTACTGAGTACGGAAGAATTTTGGATATTGTTACCAGATACGATATTCTGGAATATGCTAATTTTGATTGAGGATTGAGGATTTACTATTGACGATTGAAGATTTACTATTGGAGATTGTTGATTGAAGTATTAAAAAAAAGAAGGGAAGAGAAATGGGATTTTCAACTGATGCAATTCACGCGGGACAAAAACCCGATCCGGTAACGGGCGCGGTAATTACTCCGATATACCAGACTTCAACCTATGCACAGGAGGAACTGGGAAAACATAAAGGTTACGAATACGGACGCACTCAAAATCTTACAAGAGAAAGTCTGGAAGCAAATATTGCAGCTTTGGAAAAAGGAAAATACGGCATAGCATTTTCGTCGGGCCTTGCGGCCACCCATGCTCTGATGAGCCTGGTTAAAGCAGGTGATCATATAATAGTATCGAATAATGTTTACGGCGGAACTTACAGGCTGTTCGAACTGGTAATGAAAGATTACGGACTTGAATTTTCGTGGGTTGATACAAGCAATTCGGATAATATTGAAAATGCGATAAGAAAAAACACTAAAATGGTTTACATGGAATCGCCTACGAATCCGATGCTGCTTCTTACCGATCTTGTAGCTGCCTCTAAGATCTGCCGGAGTAATAATCTTATAAGTGTAGTCGATAACACTTTTATGAGCCCGTATTTTCAGAACCCTCTTGCATTAGGATGTGACATAGTACTGCACAGCTCTACAAAATATATTAATGGACACAGCGATGTTATCGGCGGAATAATAATTACAGGTGATGAAAAAATTCATGCTAGACTTCGTTATATTCAGAATGCAATAGGATCTGTTCCCTCACCGTTTGACTGCTGGCTGATTTTGAGATCGACAAAAACACTGGCTGTCCGAATGGAACGGCATAATTCAAATGCAGTTAAACTTGCCGGATTTTTTTCCGAATCCGGTGTAGCGCAAAAAGTTTATTATCCCGGTCTCATAAGTCACCCTCATTATGAACTCGCAAAGAAACAAATGCGCGGATCGGGAGGAATGATTTCTGTAGATTTCGGCAATGTTGATACCGCAAAAAAAATATTAAAAAATGTAAAGATCTTTACTCTCGGTGAAAGTCTCGGAGGTGTGGAAAGTCTTGTCAGTCATCCTGCAAGCATGACTCATGCTTCGGTTCCTAAAGAAGAAAGAACCCGGTTGGGCATAACGGATAGTCTTGTTCGCTTTTCTGTGGGAATTGAAGATGTAGAAGATCTGATCTCGGATATAACGAATGCTTTAAAATAATTTGCGCAAGATTATGAAAAACATAAAAAGAATTTTATTGCCTGTTTTCCTATTTATATTCGTTTGTACAAAAATTATTTGGGCGGGACCGCCGTTCGATACCGATGATCCGCAGCCTGTGGATTTTATGCACTGGGAGTTTTATGTTTCTTCAGCGATGGAATTTGCTCATCATAACGAAAGCCTGACTTTGCCGCATTTTGAAATAAACTACGGTGCAATACCTAATCTTCAGATCCATTTGCTTGCGCCGCTGGGTTATGTTAAAGCCGGGTCGCAGAGTAATTACGGTTATATGGATACTGAGGTGGGAGTAAAGTATATGTTCTTTAACAGCAGCGACGGATTTATGGCCGGAGTTTTCCCATTGATTGAAATTCCCACCGGAAACGCCAACAAACAATTGGGCAACGGAAAAACACAGGTCTTTATTCCTTTATGGCTGCAGAAAAGCTGGGGGAAATTTACTTCATACGGCGGCGGCGGTTACTGGATAAATCCCGGTACCGGAAATAAAAACTGGACGTTTATCGGATGGGAAGGCCAATACGATTTTTCTTCAGTTGTAACATTGGGAGGCGAAATATACTATCAAACCGCGGATACACAGGACGGTACTTCACTAACAGGTTTTCATCTGGGAGGCATTATAAATATTGATGATCACAACCATATACTTTTTTCATTCGGCCGCAACTTTAATTCTTCGGAAATTTCCTCCGGCTACTTAGGTTACCAAGTAACAATCTAAAAACCATTTTGAATAACATTCTCCTATTTTGAATGTCCTATCTATTGAAGAAAAATCTGATTAAATTTGTTCATTAATAATTATTAAAATCATTGGGGATAACAATGAACGAAGAGATTAAAAACACCTTGAGTGTTGATTCTGTTGATGAATCAAAATATTCGATGGAAACCCATCTTATTTACGGAAAGAATGTCACTAAAAAATGGGATTATTCGCATCACGTAATTCCGCCCATTTCATCGTCGGTAATTTACCGTCTTGATTCGGTTGAAAGAGGTGCCGAAGGTTTTATGGAATTCGCTAATTCCCCGGTAACCGGCGAGGATTCCATGCCGATATATATTTACGATCGATTGGGCGAGCCTAATAAAGACATTTTGGAAGAGAACCTTGCTTACGTTGAAAAAGGGGAAACAGCGGTTACATTCGCTACCGGAATGGGAGCTATTTCCGGAATTCTCGGTGTACTTACCAAAACAGGCGATGAAATAATTGCTCACCACACTTTATACGGATGCACTTACTCGCTTATTAATTTATGGTATCCGAGATACAATATAAAAGCAAATCTTATTGATTTAACGGTTATTGAAAATTTAAAAGCGACAATTACCGATAAAACAAGAGTTGTTTTCTTCGAAACTCCCTCGAACCCTAATCTTGATATAATAGATATTCATGCAATCAAGAAAATTGTCGATGAAGTAAACTCTAACAGAACCGAACCGGAAAAAATTAAAATAGTAGTAGATAATACTTTTGCAACACCTTACTGCCAGCGGCCGATTGAACTGGGTGCAGACTTTTCGGTTAATTCGATTACAAAAGGTATAGGCGGATTCGGAACAGATATGGGCGGAGTGGTAGTCGGTGAAAAAAAGTATCGTGATATGCTTCTACTTTACAGAAAAGATTTCGGAGCCGTATTGAATAACAGAAGCGCCTGGACTGTGACGACTTACGGTTTACCTACCTTAAATTTAAGGATCAGGCAGCAGATAAGATCGGCGCAGAGAGTTGCCGAATTCCTCGAAAACCATCCGAAAATAAAATTCGTAAATTATCCTGGACTTCAGAGTTACAAATATTACGAACTTGCCAAGAAACAAATGATCGATTTTAACGGAAATTTTGCTCCTGGCAGTTTGATTTATTTTGTTTTGAACGGCAATAATCCCGCTGAGAGTAAGGACAACGGTAGAAAATTCATGAACTATGCCGCTAAAAATGCTTATACAATGACGTTGGCAGTAAGTCTCGGTCATACAAGAACACTTATAGAACATCCTGCTTCAATGACACATTCCATGGTGCCGGTAGAAAAATTACTAGATTCCGGTATCGATCCGGGCGGAGTAAGAATTGCCTGCGGTCTGGAGAATATCGATGATATTTTGATGGATTTGGATGAATGTTTAAAGATTGTTTAAATTATCTTTAAATTTTTAAAATATTAGAAATAATTTTCATGGTCACTTAAAATTAGTTTAAATTTAGGTGACCATTTTTATAAATAAATTTTTCTTCGTTAAACATCCCGAAGGATTTTATGCAAAAGATTATTTTATTATTGAGTATCATTTTGGTTTTATCTGTGCATCTGTTTGCACAGGATGAAGGTCAGAATCAGGATTCTATCGAAGTTACGGTGATTGATTCTTATATCTCACCGGAATTACCTCATTCTTTTTTGCTGACTTTCTTTACGAGCGAACCTGCAAAATCCAAACTGATCCTCGATAATAAATATACTTATACGGTTTCTGATTCTTTATCCGAAAACCACAACATAAAAATCGATCTTTCAAAACTTACTTTTGAAAAGAAAGATATTCCTTTCATAATTGAGGTACAGGATTCTTCCGGCAAAACATATAAAAGCGAAAACTACGATGTTGAATGGCCCGGACAAATGAAAATGCAGAGCGAATCAAACTTCTTGCTGCTGTGCCTTTTCGGCGGAACCGTATTTTTGATCCCGTCGCCGACTTATGTTACCGGCCCCAACGGTCAGTATTTTAGTTTGACAAAAGAAATCCCGATTTTATCTTTCAGATCAAGTAATTATTCCTACCCAGTGGGTTATTTTTCCGCCGAATATTCTCACATATTCCATGCAAGGACGAAAAATTTTTTCAGATTGGGTTACAAACAGGTGATGGTAGTTCCTTATGTTGAATATGTTTCTCCGGGAGTTGACTGGTTTACAAATTTCAAGGGATTCAACGGAATCAGCGCGGAGGCCTCAATCGGCTGGATAAAAGTTTTAAACACATTTACTGTTTATACAAGATACAGATATAATTTTAAGCCGGGTAATTCAAAAGACGGATTCAGCGAAATCTCGATCGGTTTATATTCAAGTTTTTTCTCAATTTATTTTTAATCTATTGTATGGCAAAAGCAAACGCTATTCAACCCGGTGAATCAATAATAGATCTGGGTGAGCGCGGGAAATATAACCTCAAAAATAAACTCAATAATCTGACCGGCAAAGAGTGGATTAAGTTTTCCAAATCGTGGTTTATTCATAGACCTCCCCGCAGAAAAAACGAAGAACTGCTCCATCCTGCTAAATTTCCGGAAACTCTCGTTGAAGAGTTTATTGCGTTTTTCACCAAGGAAGGCGCGTGGATTTTAGACCCGTTTATGGGAACCGGAAGTTCGATGATTGCCGCCGGAAATCTGAAGCGTAATGCCGTGGGAGTTGAGCTTTCGCCGAATTTTTATAAGGTCGCAAAAAAGAGAATTGAAAAGCATGAATATCAGAATAAAATACTTCCGCTAAGAGGCTCTTCCTATAACCTGATCGAATTACTGTCGGAAACTTATCTTAAAGATGTTAAGTTCGATTTTACTATTACCTCACCGCCTTACTGGAATCAACTGGAAAGAAATTCATTAAGACAAAAATTAAGAAGCGACAAAGGGCTTTCAACAAAATATTCGGAAAATAAAAATGATCTAGGCAATGTTACCGATTACCATGAGTTTATAGAAAAACAGGCAAAAATTTTCGATAATGTTTTTGATCTGACCAAACCAAACGGATATCTGACAGTAATTACGAATAACGTTTATAATAGAGGCAAACTGTTTCCTCTTGCTTTCGATACGGCAATTTCGCTTACTACAAGAGGCTGTAAAAGCTGGGTGTTAAAAGATGAGCGCATTTGGCTGCAGGACGATAAACCTTTGGTTGCATTGGGTGTGAACAACGCATGGGTGGCAAACAGACATCATCAATATTGCCTTGTTTTCAGAAAAGAAGACGAGAAGAAATGAACAATAATTTAAATCTATTGATCGGAAACTATGAATGAAGAAATCTCAATATTGACCGTATCCGAGCTTACTCTTCGCATAAAAAAAATTATGGAAGAAAGTTTTCCTTACGTTACCGTTCAGGGCGAGATTTCAAATTTCAAACGTCATGTCTCGGGGCACTGGTATTTCAATCTAAAAGACAGCGATGCCGTAATATCATGTACGATGTGGAAGGGAATAAATAATAATGTCTTCTTCACTCCAGAGGACGGGATGAAGGTCACGCTCTCCGGAAGGATCACCGTTTATCCTCCACGCGGTAATTATCAGTTTGATGTTCGATCGATGCGTCCGGCAGGTATTGGAGAACTTCAGGCGGCTTTCGAAAAGCTTAAAAATAAATTGGCATCGGAAGGACTGTTTGACGAAAATTATAAAAAGCCCGTCCCTGTTTTTCCTGTTAAAATCGGCGTAGTTACTGCAATAGACGGCGCGGCGTTTAAAGATATGATAAGTGTTGCTTCAAGAAGATTTCCGATAGCCGAATTGGTAATTGCGCCTTCAAGAGTTCAGGGAAACGGCGCCGCGGAATCCATCGCAAAAAGCCTGAGATTGTTGAATAAAAGAAATGATATCGATGTAATTATTCTCGGCAGAGGCGGCGGTTCGATAGAAGATTTATGGGCTTTCAATGAAGAAATTGTTGCAAGGCAAATTTTTAATTCTCATATTCCAATCATCACGGGTATCGGACATGAAATTGATTTTACTATTGCCGATTTTACGGCGGATTTAAGAGCGGCAACCCCAACCGCCGCAATGGAATTGGCAACACCCGACAAGAACGATATTTTTGCCTTTATAGACGAATTTTTATATAATTCAACCCAAAACATTGATTCTTTATTATCTTTTAAACAAGAAAAAATCAAACATTCGCTAAATTCATACGGATTTAGAATACCTCTTGATCTTGTTAGAAGAAAATCTCAGCAAATGGATAATTTGTTATACAGAATACAGCAGAATATAAATAATAAATTTACGTTCTATAAAAACGCAATAATTCTTTTATCTAATAAAATTGAATCGCACGATGTAAAAAGTACTTTAAAAAAAGGCTTCGCGTTAATCAGGCAGAATGCAAAATATGTTACGCGGGCAGATAAGCTGGAAAAAGAAAAGGAAGTTCTCATTGAATTTTACGACGGTGATATAACCGTTAAAAATTTATAAATTTATTTATACCCGGTATATACATTGAATTTCCGGATATAAATAACAAAACTTTTAATATCAGGTAAAAAAAATAATGTCGAAAAAAACCGGTAAATCAACCTTTGAAAAAAAACTTAACAGATTGGAAGAGATATCCGCATTGCTCGAAAGCGAAGATATAGGACTTGAAGAGGCTATTACTTTATATGAAGAAGGTATGGGACTGTCAAGAGAATGCATGGCTGCACTAAAGCACGCGGAAATCAAAATTACCAAGCTGAAAGAAAATTTGGGTGAAGAAACATCCGATGATGAAATAACAGAAGAATAACTAATGGGGTGCTTTAGTAATGAACGAAGAAGGAAATTATAAAATTCTTTCAAAAATTAATTCTCCGGAAGATATTAGGAATTTGGATCACACCCAACTAAAAGAATTATGTTCCGATATCAGAGAATATTTGATAGATACTATTTCCGAAATAGGGGGCCATTTCGGTGGAGGATTGGGTACGGTTGAGCTTACCGTAGCTATTCACAGCGTTTTTAACACGCCTCACGACCTTGTTGTCTGGGATACCGGACATCAGGCCTATCCTCATAAAATTTTAACCGGAAGAAAAGAAGCCCTGAAAAAGATTAGAAAACTCAACGGCATCAGCGGGTTTTTAAAAAGAACTGAAAGCGAATACGATACCTTCGGAGCCGGACATGCGTCCACTTCAATCTCTGCGGCGTTGGGTATGGCAGCCGCCAGGGATATTAAAAACGAAACCAGGAAAGTCATTGCGATTATCGGAGACGGCGCAATGACAGGCGGAATGGCTTACGAAGCGATGAATAATTCCGGCATCTTAAAATCAAATCTAATAGTTGTTCTGAACGATAATAATATGTCAATCGCTCCGAATGTCTGGCAGATCTCAAATTATTTTACCGAGATGATAGCGCACCCGGATTATAATAAATTCAAAGGCCAAATTTGGGAACTTACCGGAAAACTTGATTTATTCGGCGACAGACTCAGGAAGATTGCTGTAAGATTAGAAAACGGAATTAAAGCTATTGTAACACCTGGTATGCTATTCGAAGCACTGGGATTCAGGTATTTCGGTCCCGTAAACGGTCATAATATTCACCAGCTTATTAAGTTATTTGAGCAAGTGAAAGATATGAAAGGCCCGATATTAGTTCATGCGATTACTCAAAAAGGTAAAGGTTATTTACCTGCCGAAAACGATAAACAGAAACTTCATGCTTCTACGCCCTTCGATAAACTTACCGGTAAAGCAATAAAAAAAGCCGGAGGCAATCCATCTTATACTTCCGTTTTCGGAAACGCGCTTGTTGATATAATCAAAGAAAATAAAAATGTTGTGGGTATAACCGCTGCGATGCCGGACGGTACAGGGCTGGATAAACTTCAGCAGGCATTTCCCAAAAACTACTTCGATGTCGGTATCGCCGAAGAACACGGAGTAACATTTGCCGCGGGTCTTGCGACGCAGGGAATAGTGCCGGTGGTCGCGGTATATTCATCGTTCCTTCAGCGCGGTTTCGATCAACTAATTCATGATGTTGCCATTCAGAAACTTCATGTTGTATTCTGCATGGATAGAGCCGGAATAGTAGGCGCCGACGGACCTACACATCACGGCGCGTTTGATCTGAGTTATCTTAGACTTATCCCCGGCATGGTCGTTATGGCTCCCAAAGACGAATCGGAACTGAGGGATATGCTTTACACTGCCGTTAAATATCAAAGTGGACCGATTGCATTAAGATACCCCAGAGGCGCTGGGCTGGGAGTTGAAATTAAAGATCATTTCGATATAATTGAAATCGGCAAGAGCGAAGTATTGAGGGAAGGAAAAGACGTAGCACTTCTCGCAGTGGGAACGATGGTCGATTTTTCCTTAAAGGCCGCAGATATTTTGGAGAACGAAGGTATAAACTGCGAAGTTATTAATATGCGCTTTATTAAACCTTTGGATAAGCAAATGCTGGATGAAATTGCGCCAAGGTTTTCAAAAATAGTTACCTTGGAGGAAAATGCCCTGTTCGGAGGCTTCGGTAGCGGAATAGCCGAATATTTTATTGATAAAAATTATAAAAACGATATTTTAAGAATTGGTCTGCCCGATGAATTCATTGATCACGGTACGCAGTTGGAATTACACAGGATATTGAATATAGATCCTCAGGGAATTTCGGAAAAAATAAAAATTTTTATCGAAAACGGGAAGCTAAATCACGAGGTTGCCGTTTAATGGAAAAATTAAAAGTGGGAATAATCGGTCTCGGCGGTATCGCACAGCTGGTACATTTACCGAACCTGGCAAAATTAAATAACGTAACCGTTACTGCGGTGGCCGATATCAATAAAAGCCGTTTGAACACAATTGCCGATAAATTTAATATTAAAGAGCGCTATAAAGATCATAACGAACTGATAAATAAAAGCAACACGGAAAGCATAATTATAGCAACACCTACCAGCTCTCATAAAGAAGTTGCCATCGCGGCTCTCAAAGCCGGCAAAAATGTCCTCGTAGAAAAACCTTTAGCGCGGACATACAGCGAAGCCAAACAAATTGTTGATGCCGCGAGAAAAAACAACCGGAAAATAATGGTGGGCATGAATCTGAGGTACAGGCCGGATGCAATGATTTTAAAAAGCCTGCTGAACTCGGGAGAAATAGGCGTTCCTTTCTATATTAAATGCGGCTGGCTTAGGAAACAAAGCAGCAGCGAGAAATGGTTTACCAGAAAAGTTGAATCCGGCGGCGGGGTAATTATTGACTTAAGCATTCTGCTTCTCGATCTTTCCTTATGGCTCCTTGACTTTCCGGAGGTTGAAACTGTATCAACAAAAAGTTATCGCCATAATACTAAAACAGTGGAAGATACTTCGATAAGTATGTTGAGATGCAAAGACTCTTCAGTAATTAATATGGAATCGAGCTGGTCACTTCCTTTAGAAAAAGATTATTTCTATTTTAACATTTACTGTTCCGGCGGATATGCTTCGCTGAATCCATTTAAAGTTTATAAAAAAATGGACGAGCAGGTTATCAATTTAACTCCTTCGAACTCCGAAAGTGCGATGAGTTTGTTTAAGAAATCATATTTCAACGAACTTAAAAGTTTTATCGGCGCGATGAACGGACTTAATCCCGTATATTCATCAGCGGAAGATTCCTTATCGAGGATGAAAATTATAGAAACTATGTATAAATCGGCTGAACTAAACAAGGAAATAAAATTATAAAAATTATGAAAACCATAAAAACAAAAATTTTACTTGTGGATGATGAACCTGATATCGTTGAGTTTTTACAGTATAATTTATTACATGAAGGCTTTGATGTTATTTCAGCCTACGACGGTGCTAAAGCTCTGGAAAAAATGACGGAACAACCTGATTTGGTAATACTGGATATTATGATGCCGAATTTGGACGGTTATGAAGTATGCAAAATGATAAGAGCCAATCCCGATTATAAAAATATTCCGGTTATTTTTCTAACCGCCAAATCGGGTGAAGTTAATGAAATACTCGGGCTTGAATTAGGCGCCAGCGATTATATTCAAAAACCCATTTCGCCGAAAAAATTAATTGCGCGCGTAAAATCCAATCTGAAAAAAAATGAATCGGATGACAGGAAAAAAGCACTTAATAAAATCGAGATCGGTCCTCTGAAAATAGACCGCGAACAGTATATAGTTTATCTGAACGGCGAAGAAAAGGTATTCCCTAGAAAAGAATTTGAAGTACTCTTTTACTTAGCTAACAATCCTGGACGGGTTTTCAGCCGTGAAACACTTCTTAAAGATGTCTGGGGTGCGGATGTTTATGTAGTTGACAGGACCGTAGATGTACATATACGCAAGATAAGAGAAAAGCTCGGAAATTTTTCGGATCTAATTGAAACTGTAAAGGGAGTGGGATATAGATTCAAAAGTGTTGAATGAATTAAAATTAAATCTCTCTTCTGTAAGTGTTTACCTGCCGGAATTTCTTGCGGTGAATGCCGTATTTTTCCTCGCCGTTGTTTTCATAATCCCTGATATACAACTAACGTTACATCTGGTAATACTCGTCGCTGCCGTCGATATTTTCCTTCTTAATTTTATAGGTAAAAAAAGACGCAAAGAATTAGCCGGTATCAGATCCATAATCAATAACATTAGAAAGAACATTTACTTATCATCCGACGAGATAACCCTCGGTAACAAACTTCCTTTACTCCAGGATGAAATACAATTAATGTTCGAGAAGACAAAGAATGATATCGAATATCTGAAACGTCTTGAAAGGATCAGAACCGAGTTCCTTGCAAATGTTTCGCATGAGCTCAGAACGCCAATCTTTGCTATACAGGGATACATCGAAACACTTCAAAGCGGTGCAATAAATGACCCTAATGTTAATACTTATTTCCTTGAAAAGGCTGGTCATCATACCAATAATCTTAATAATCTTCTGAACGATCTTATTGATATATCGATGATAGAATCCGGTGAAATGAGGATGAGCTTCCGGTATTTCAATATTAATGAATATATGAAAAACATATTTACGGAATTTCAGCCGATAACCGAAGAAAAGGGACTGAAGCTTATATATACGCAGGTAAATGAGAAACTTCAGCTGCTGGGAGATAAAGCCAAATTAAAACAGGTTATGACAAACCTTATCCAGAATGCAATTAAATATACTGAAAAGGGAACTGTTGAGATTCATGTTGAGGAGGAAGCGAAATTCGGAAAGATAATTATTAAGGATACCGGCATCGGAATTCCTGAGGAAGATTTGGGGAGGATATTTGAGAGATTTTACCGTGTTGATAAAGCAAGATCACGTGCGGTAGGAGGTACGGGGCTTGGTCTAGCAATTGTAAAACATATTGTTGAAGCCCATGAATCAAAAATTGAGGTCAGGAGCCGAATTGACGAAGGAACCGAATTTTCATTCAGGTTAAAAAAGTAAAACCGGTTTCATGCAACTTCCGAAGTTAACATAATAGCTCTATGAATCAAGCCGGCTGTTGAATTAACGCGCAGCTTCTGAATTAACGCGCCCCTGAAATAATCTACGGTCCTTTTACTCAGCACAAGTTTTTCCGATATTTCTTTTGTTGTTAATCCTTCGCCTATCAACCGAAGCACTTCTTTTTCTCTGGGTGTTAATTTAGGTGGCTTTATAATGCTGGGCGCGAATAATGAATTTAGTTTATCTTCAAGATTTAAGACTTCCAACTGGTTATTATAAATTTTAATAAAATTATTTCCTTTAGAAATCATATCAAGAGCTTCGATTAAAAGAATGTGGGAAGAATTAGAATAAACAATAGCACTAATACCCGTTCCGTATAATTTTAAATATAAATATTCATCCTCAATTTCGGTGATAGCTAGAATTTTTATGCTTTTGTTAAAAGATTTTATTTCGGAGATAATCGATAATATCCTATCGTTGTGCTGAGTTAAATACGTTATAAGTATATCCGGTTTTACCGTCTTGCAAAGATGGAGTAGTTCCACATTGCATGAGGATTCACCGATAATTTCAAAATTATTGCTTTCCGAAAGCAAAGAAGCAATTGCGTCCCTTAATAATAGTAAATCATGCGCTATTATAACTTTCAATTTCATAGTTTATTTGATGTATCCATTTATATCAATTTTTGCGCCAACAAAATATCAGTTGACTACAATCTTATACTATTTATTTCCGGTTAAAATATAAAGGTTTTACAAAGCAGGGAAAATATGAAATACAGAATTGTAAAAAATATTTACAACTTTTACTTGGTTTTTACATACTAATGTTAAAAATAGTTTAAATATTATTTTTAGGCTTGCTGTTAAAACAATGTAATTTTGCTGCCGGTGCTCTTTTGATAAGTATTAGGGAAAAAATCAGAAATGCGCAGGAGAAATTTAATTTCATAATTAAAAGTTTTAAAAATTTAAAATTGACTTGTATTGAGCAATTTTTTAACTTTGTTGTCTAAATTTAAGAATAGAGGTAAAAATGTTTGCGGTTGTTGATATATTAGGGCAACAATTCAAGGTAACTGAAAATACTAAATACTACGTTCCGAGATTATCGGATGAACCGGATAAAACTATCACGTTGAAGAACGTATTGCTATTATCGGATGAATCCGGAACAAAAGTAGGTAATCCCTATGTTGACGGGATAAAAATTAAAGCCAAAGTGTTAGCACATGTAAAAGACGATAGGGTTTTGGTATTTAAGAAAAAGAGAAGAACCGGCTACGATAAAAAGAACGGGCACAGGCAGGCTTTAACAAGAATAGAAATAACCAAGATCGGATAAAAATAGGAGTAATTTAAAATGGCTCACAAGAAAGGACAGGGCTCATCCCGTAACGGAAGAGATAGTAATGCGCAACGTTTAGGTGTTAAGAAATTCGGCGGTGAAAAAGTTGTTGCCGGAAATATCTTAGTAAGACAAAGAGGAACAAAATTTCATCCGGGATTAAATGTTCAGAAGGGCGGAGACGATACGCTTTTTGCAGTTTCCGACGGTTTTGTAAAGTTTGAGACAAAAAAAGACGACAGAAAATATATTAATGTCGTTCCTGCTTAAATTTATAAAATAAAAAACCCTCCTTATACGGAGGGTTTTTTAGATTTATACCGTCTTACTAAAAACCTAATCTTCCCATATCTTCAATTAATTTCTTAACCGAATCTACGGATTTATTAAAAGCAGTTTGCTCTTCTTCATCTAAAGACAGTTCCACTACTCTTTCAACACCGTTGGAACCAAGAACCGCGGGAACTCCCACATAATAACCGCTTACCCCGAATTCACCGTTCAGGAAAGCGCATGTGGGTAGAAGTCGTTTTTCATCAAGTAAAATAGATTGAGCCATTGAAACCGCGCTTGAAGCAGGGGAATAAAATGCAGAACCGGTTTTAAGAAGTTTTACAACTTCACCGCCTGCCATTTTTGTCCTTTCCACCATTGTTTTCATTATTTCGCCGGCCTTAGCTTTATCTTTGTATTTTCTTTCCAGCATTTCCATTACGGGAATTCCGTTTACATTCGCATAACGAGTAAGCGGAACCATTGTGTCGCCGTGTCCGCCAAGAACCATGGCATTAACGTCTTTAACCGATACATCCAGCTCCCATGCAATAAACGTAGAGAAGCGCGAGGAATCTAAAACACCGGCCTGACCAAAAACTCTATTGGACGGAAATCCGCTGACTTTTTGGAATAAGGTGACCATTGCATCCAGCGGATTAGAGATGATAATTACGATTGCACCGGGAGCGTTTTCTTTTACACCTTCGGCAACGTTTTTCATAATTTTAGCGTTCGTGGTTAAAAGATCATCTCTGCTCATCCCGGGTTTGCGGGGCAGGCCAGCGGTTATAATAACTAAATCCGAACCTGCAATATCTTTGTAAGTGTTGGTGCCTCTTAAAGAAACATCAAAACCGTCAACCCGGGCAGCTTCGGCGATATCCAATGTTTTACCCTGTGGCATATCTTCAACAATATCGAAAAGAACTACGTCGCCTAATTGTCTTAAGGCGATTAGTTGTGCCAAAACGCCGCCGATCTGGCCTCCGCCGATCAGGGCAATTTTTTTCTTTCCCATTTTAAACTCCTAAAAATTTAATTATTCTAAATCGAGAAAATATTGATTATAACAACAAGTTAGTTCTATAAAGCTTTAACTTTAAAATCATATCATCTAAATTCTCTAATTCTACAAACAATAAAAATCAAAGATAAAGCTTTTCAGATCCTCCTCATTCATAATGTTTTACATAAAAATAAGAACCTAATTCGGCATTTGCAAAAAAGTTATATCGATAATGACAATAATCATAACAATTTTTTAAAAGTAAACTGTCTTGAGTATTAAAGAAACTTTTCCTGCAAGCGTGATTTTTATATAGGAAAGATGATGCGGGGATAGAGACTAAAGTTTTAATTTTAATATAGTTTCCGTTCCGTTCGGAGTCATCTTATAAGTAACGTCGTCCATATAATACTTCATAAGATATAATCCTCTTCCGGAATCCTTCATAAGGTTTTCGGGAGCGGTAGGGTCGGGAATTGCCGAAGGGTCGAAACCGTTACCTTCGTCTTTTACTACAATAATTATCTGATTGTCTATTTTCTCGGCGGATATTATTACCTTTTTATTTTTATCGTTTTTATTTGCGTGTTTAATAGCGTTTGTAGTTGCTTCCGTAACAGATAAAAGCAAACCCGGCATCTTTTCTTGTTTTACTTTTAGTTCAATTGAAAAATAATTAACGAATTCTTCAACAGTAATCAGATTATTTGGATCACTATCGATTTCCAGGTAATAATTTTGTTCAGTCAAAATAATTCCAAATTTTATTCGGCAAAATACTAAAAATTATAATTTTTTCAATCACGGATAAATTCTTTTTTTTATAATGAAATCTTCTGACAAATTTTACTTAAATATAGTTAAAAATTCCAAGAAACCTGCATTGCCAGGTTTGCCTGTTGTTTATGAACATTATTATCGGTTTTAATAAACTCGTACCATCCGGTCAAATTAAAATTAAGCGACTGTGCCAAAATAAATGTGATGCCGGTAAGAGGACCAATACTGCGGTATTTTGTATCAAGCACCATATTTTCATTTTCATATTTATAAGTTAGCAGGGAATAATATCTCAAACCAAGGGTAAAAACAAAATTCTCATAAATTGAAATCAGCTTAGGTTCTGTGAATAGTTCGTCAAGAAATCTTGTGGGCTGAGTAGAAAAAGATGCCCATTTTAAATCACCTTGTTCTGAAAGTTTTAAATATCCGAAATGAGCAAATACTAAATTCTTTGTAAAAATAATTTTTGTAGAATCGGTGGCTATAAATTGTCTGAATGAATAACTGCGGTAATTAGGCAGCAGGTCTTCAAAATCATACACTGTGTAATTTGCCGATACTTCAAAACCGTTATAAGAATAAATATTTTTCCCGTTGTAATTTCCGCCGGTCGATAATTGTATAATCCTGTTAACATTGTTGTTTGAGCTTTTCTCCGAGAAGAGATAGACTATATGATTATAGGTGCCTTCCATGTTTACGAACCCGCTGAAAAAGGGGGAAAATGATTTCGTGTATTGAATTCTCGCAATTGAAAGAAGTTCATCTCTGTCGTCAAAGTTCAAAGGACTGGGAGTATCATACCGTAATTTATTTTGAAACAAACTGAACGACAGCGCATCAGATGATGAAAGTTTCAATCTTCCCAAAAAGGATAATGAAACTCTTTGTGATGTATTATTTTTCTGGCTTTCGGTTTGGGATCTTTCTTCGTAAAAAATCTTGTTCGAGCCCGGGTAATCCTTTGCATTATGTTTTTCGTCTCTCTCCGAATAATTTAAGTGAAGGGAACCGTCGAAAATATCAGACTTGTAGCCGGTAGCAGATTCGAATTCTATTTTCATTTCATCAATCTTAGTGTCGAATAAAGACGTTGAAGCGATATTCAGCGGTCTGTACCGGGTATTACGGTCAATACTCCGCCACATTACTCTACCGGTTAAATTCAGGGAAAACAGATCTAAGAATTTTGAATAAAGGAGTCTATCCTGCAGAATATTATTTGTTTCGATTCTGCTCTGGATATTATTATTAACTCCGAACTGTCTTGACGTAATTGAATCTGCGGCGAAATAAAAATCTTTTCTGTTTAGGAAATACTGGAAATTAATAATGTTGGTGAAATCCTCTCTGTTTTTGTTTAAAACGGAAAGGTTTACATATCTCAAAGCATTTTTCCGCGGTGAGATATCTTCATTTTTAAATTTTATTTGCGAATTAAATAAAAAATTGGAAATATCGAGTCCGTCGACAGTACCCTCGCCGCCGTATATCAGGCCGTTATCGCTCTGTCCGATTTGCCTGTTATTTTCGTAGCCGATGTAAGGCACGAGAGTAACCCCGTCAATCGGGTAAAACCTAGAGAATACGGTTGCATCGGAAACCGAAGCCTGATTAATTTCGATTTTTCGACTGTCGGATAAAATATTGTTATTGGCCGAGGCGCCTATGTCAATTAAAGGAAAAATATTATAGCTGCCTATAAAAGAAAAATAATGTTCATCTCTACTGCTTTTATCCGCGGATCTTATGTACGTTGAACTGTAATTTTCTGATAAAAGATAATTTAAACGTTTTCCTTTGTTCGCAAAAAGAATGTTGGAAATTAAATTATAAGTGTTTAACTGTTTATTAAATCCTGTGGTAAAGTTATTACTTTGCTGCGATATACCTATATAATCCAGACTATCGAGTTGCTGCTGACAAAATACTTTTTGGGATATCAAGAATAATAGCATTATGAATAGGTGTTTCCGTGTCAAAAAGGATCTTTCCTTAATCTTCGGTACGAGAATTTATAAGGGAACATAAAAAATTTTATTTTATGTACAAAATAGAAGACGAATGGGTTTAAATCTACTGTTTTATAATAAATTTATAAAGTTCGGAAATGCTGTTGGGATTTGTTCCGCCGTCTGTAAACGTAGCAACCCTCCAGTAATAATATGTGTTCGGATAAATATAATTTGCATCGAAAGTAACGGCTAATGTATCGTTAACATTACTGGTGCTGAAATCCTTGCTCCATATTTCGCCGAAATATTGATTATCCTGAACAATTATTTTGTATTCAGCCGGCTTGGAGATTGATTTAATTAAAAATTGGGAAAAATAAGGAGTTGAAGCACCGTTTAGGGGGAACAAAATTTGGGGTATTCCTAAAATTTCGTCGCTTGCCTGATTGCTCGCTTTGCTTATCAGCCCCCCCAAGTCAACCGCTTTAATTGAATAATAATACGTCGTATAAAGTTCAAGATTTAACGAATCGGTATAATTTATTCCTGAAGAAAAACCTATATACGTACTTGTATCAGGAATAAAATCCGGTGTTGTCGACCGGTAAATTTTATAACCGGCAATATCGCTTTCGTTGTTCGCGTTCCACCGGAGATATATTGACTTTTTCCCCTCCCAGTTTCGGGCATTTATCGATAAACCTGCCGGCGTATAAGGAGTATATATATTAAGCGGTTCCGCCGAAATTATTTTCGAAGGCATGCTTTCGTTATTCCAAATATCTTCAGCGGTAACTCTGTAAAAATATCTCGTCGTATAATTCAAAGAATCGTCTTCAAATGAATTGTCGGATGAGAACCCTATCGGTTTGAAATTTACACTGTCCGTGCTGCGGTAAATATTATAACCTTTAAGGTCAGGTTCGGAGTTACTTTGCCAGTATATAATTATAATACCGTCATATGCAGCATATACAACCGGATTAGCTGGGACAGCGGGAGGAATCCCGCTGTCGGCCTGATTATAAGACGTCGGTCTTTCACAGCCGGAAATAACCAGAAAAAATATGGGCAATATTAAGAATTTACACTTCAAAGACATACCCGCGTTCGGGAATGGTGATTTTATTAAAGCCCAATTCTTTAAGTCTTTCCGCAAATTTCTGCTGCTGGTCGTAATCTCCGTGGACAAGAAAAATATTCTTCATTTTTTTCGTATCAAAGTGCGAACAATAATCGGTTAATTCGTTTGAATCGGCATGAGCGCTCAGAGAGTTCATTACGACTACTTCTGCTTTGAGGTGGTATTCTTCGCCGAATATTTTCAACTCAGGCTGTTTTTCGATTATTTTTTTCCCCAACGTATGTTCGGCGCAGTAGCCTACCATCATAATAATATTATTTTCGTTTTCGATATTGTTGGCAAGATGATGGAGGATTCTGCCGGTTTCCGCCATCCCGCTGGCAGAAATAATCATCATTGGTCCCGCTTTGTCGTTTAGCCTCTTTGAGTCCTCCACATCGTGAATGTAAGTTAACTTATTGAAGCCGAACGGATCTTCGTATTTATTCATAAATTCAATTGTCTCTTCATCAAAACATTCCGGATGCCGCCTGAATATTTCCGTCGCATTCGTTGAAAGCGGACTGTCGACATAAATCGGTATTCTGGGAGCCAAACCTTTTTCAAATATTTTATGAATCGCGTAAACCAATTCCTGAGTTCTTTCAAGACTGAATGCCGGGACTATTATTTTGCCGTTCCTTGCTGATGCTCTTCTTATAACATCCGCTAATTTAGCTTCCGTACCTTCGATTGCTTCGTGGAATCTGCCGCCGTAAGTGCTTTCGCAAACCAGGTAATCCGGATCGGGCAGTCTTTCCGGATCCTTTAAAATCGGAAGATTGGCTCTTCCGAGATCACCTGTAAATACCAGATTTGTTGTCGTGCCGTTTTCGGATATTGTATAATAAGTCAAAGCTGAACCTAAAATATGTCCGGCGTCGTAAAATTTTATTTTTACTCCGGGAACAATTTCTTTTTCTTCGTGATATTTTAACTCTTCAATTAAACCGATAGCTTTTTCCGCATCCTCCTGCGTATATAAAGGTTCGAACAGATTTTTCCCTTGTTTCTTTCTTCTTTTATTTACGAATTCAACGTCTTTCTCCTGGATATGTGCGCTGTCTCTGAGCATTACGTGAAGGAGATCCGCCGTAGCCGGCGTACAGTAAATTTTTCCGCCGAATCCTTTTTTAACCAATGAAGGAATGTTGCCTGAATGATCAATATGTGCATGAGATAATACAAGACAATCAATTTCAACAGGGTCGAAATATTCGAAGTTTCTGTTCAACTCGAAAGCTTCTTTACGTTTGCCCTGATAAAGACCGCAGTCTAACAAAACTTTTTTGCCGCCCACCGTAAGGCAATGCATTGAACCGGTTACTGTTCTGGCGGCGCCGATAAATTGAAGTTGCATAATTTATTCCGAAATTAGTTGATGAAAAAACAACTAAAAAGATACATAAAATTTTCAAATATATTTTCCGGCACCGGATTAAATTCAAAATTCTACCGCAATTATCATAAGCCCTAAACATGGCTATTATACAGTAAGTCACTTTCTTGAAAGATCTGACGTTCAAAACAAATACTGAAATTTATACGGAAGGCCGTTGTTTACAACTGTGATATGTGTTGAAGCATATTTAGGGACTATGTTGAGAGGTTTCTCTAAATTGACAATAAAGCGATTTTTGGATAAGTTTGACAGTCATAAATAATAAAGTAAATCCCCATGATTGAACAATATATCCCCGTTTTTCTTGTAATCGGATTTGCCGTTGTCTTTGCTATCGGCACCGTTTTCGCCTCCGAAATATTCGGTCCTAAAAGACCTAGTGCATCCAAGCAATCAACTTACGAAAGCGGAATGAAGCCGGTCGGAACGACGCATGAAAGAATATCGGTAAAATATTATCTGGTTGCTATGTTTTTTATAATATTCGATCTTGAAGTGATTTTTGTTTATCCTTGGGCGGTAGAATTTAAAAGATTGTTTAGTGAAGCAGGTATCTCGGTTTTTATATCGATGTTGATATTTTTGATTGTACTTGAATTAGGTTACCTGTATGCGTATAAGAAAGGCGGTTTCAAATGGGATTAGAAGCTAAACTAACACAGGAAGGGTTTTTAACTACAAAATTAGATGCGGTTATAGAGTGGGCAAGAAAATATTCAGTTTGGCCCATGCCTATGGGAATTTCATGCTGCGCGATCGAAATGATGGCCGTAGGCGATCCAAAATATGATATTGCGCGTTTCGGTTCGGAGGTAATGCGTTTTACTCCCAGACAATGTGATTTGATGATTGTTGCCGGAACGGTTACCTATAAAATGTCTCATGTCGTAAAAAAAATTTACGATCAGATGCCTGATCCCAAATGGGTGATTGCAATGGGCGCTTGCACATCTTCGGGTGGAATGTACAGATCGTATCCGGTCGTACAGGGAATAGATCAATTTCTGCCGGTTGATGTTTATCTTGCCGGCTGTCCTCCTCGTCCCGATAATCTTCTGAACGCGTTAATTCAGATTCAGGATAAAATCGGTAAGACGAGAGCGCGGGACTTCCAGGATATAAAATTACCCGAATTAAACGTAATACAGAATAACTAGACTATGGACCTAACACCAATTATTAAACAAAAATTAAATGACAAGTTTTCCGGGGCGGAGATTGAATATTCCGAATACCGCGGAGAATTGACACTGCAATTTGATAAAAAATATATTGTGGAAATCTGTAAATTCTTAAAAGAAGATCCGGATCTTCAATACAGACTTTGCGAAGATATAACCGCAGTAGACTGGGCAAAAAGAAAAAACCGGTTTACAGTAGTTTATCATATTTTTACTCTAAAGGCGAATCACAGATTGGCTTTGAAAGCCGATGTCGATGAATCGGATTGCACGATCGATTCGGTTACTTCCGTATGGAATACCGCCAACTGGCACGAAAGAGAAACTTATGATATGTACGGGATAAAATTTAATAACCATCCCGATTTAAGGCGAATGTACATGCCGGAAGAATTCGAATATCATCCGCTCAGAAAAGATTTTCCTTTAATGGGCATTCCGGGATCATTACAACTTCCTAAGAAATAAGAGAAATTATGGACAAACTAAATAAAGATGAAGTTCATCCTAAAATTCTTGAAGCATTATTTGACGCGGACACCGACATAACTATAGAAGATGCTCTTGAAAATGAAATGATTCTTAATATGGGACCGCAGCATCCTGCTACGCACGGTGTGTTGAGATTACTTTTAAGGCTCGACGGCGAAACGGTAATGGCCTGCGTTCCCGAGCTTGGATATTTACACCGCGGCTACGAAAAGCTTGCGGAAAATATGTCATACTATGAATTTATTCCTCATACCGACAGGCTTGATTACCTTTCCCCGATGGCTAATAACGTTGCCTGGGCTCTGGCGGTAGAAAAACTTGCAGGCATAGAAGCGCCTCCAAGAGCGCAATATATCCGTATGATGGTTTCCGAACTTGCAAGGATTGCCTCACACCTTGTTGCAATTGGCGCTCTGGCGATGGATATTGGCGCGCTGACCGTATTTCTCTGGACCTTAAGAGAAAGAGAAAAGATACTTGATATTTGGGATATACTCTGTGGCGCACGTTTTACAAACAGTTATTCCAGAATAGGCGGAGTCGCTAACGATATCCAGCCGGAAGCGCTTGCAAAGGTAAAATGGTTTATTGATCAATATCTTGAAAATCTCGACGAATGCGAAAGACTTCTGAATACCAACAGAATCTTTATTGAAAGACTCGAAGGAGTCGGCACTATTTCCGGCGACGACGCAATTGATATGGGCTTAACCGGTCCGAGTTTAAGAGGCAGCGGCGTAAATCATGACTTAAGAAGAGCTACACCGTATCTGTTTTATAACGATATGGATTTTAATGTAATTACATATCCGGAAGGTGATTCGCTCGCAAGATATTTTGTAAGAGCCGATGAAACCAGAGAGAGCATAAAAATTATCAGGCAGGTGCTGGATAAAATGCCTCAAGGCGATATACTTCTGAATCAGCCTAAGAAAGTGCTTCCTAAGAAAGCCGAAATTTATTCGAAAATGGAAGAACTTATTCATGATTTTATGATCGTTAATTTCGGAATAAATCCGCCCGTCGGGGAAGTCTATTCCGCGGTGGAAAACCCGAAAGGAGAACTCGGATTTTACCTTGTTAGCCAGGGCGAAGGCCATCCGTGGAAGTGTAAAATCCGCTCACCCTCGTTTGTTAATCTGCAGTCGATCCCTAAAATGGTTAAGGGTTATATGATATCTGACGTTGTTGCAATTATCGGCAGCATCGATCCGGTTATGGGAGAAGCGGACAAGTGATTTAAGTATAAGTTCAAATTTAGTTTTAAGAATAAAGAAACAGCAAATAAAAAATGGCATTCAAATTCACCGAAGAAAATTCGAAAAAAATAGAAGAGATACTTACAAAATATCCCTATAAAAAACCTGCTGTTATGCCGGTTTTATACTTGGCGCAGGAGCAGAACGGTTACATATCTCAGGAGGTAATGGAAGAAATTGCCTCGATATTGGAAATTACGCAGGAAGATGTACTGGGAGTAGTAACCTTCTATACAATGTTTCATCAGAAGCCGGTAGGGAAGTATCATCTTCAGGTTTGCACCAATGTATCCTGCATGTTGAGGGGCGGATATAAACTATACGATCGCGTAAAAGAAAAATTAAATATCGACAACGGCCAAGTTACCGAAGATAAATTATTTTCGCTGGAAGAAGTGGAATGCATGGGTTCATGCGGAACCGCTCCAATGATTGCCGTTAACGAAGACTTTTACGACAATTTATCCGTTGAACAGGTAGATCAAATTTTAGAATCCTTAAAACAAAAAAACTAAATGGAAAAGATTGTATTACCGGACATAAAAGATTTTCATCTTATTGATGTGTACGTAAATAACGGCGGTTATTCCGCGGCAAGAAAAGCCTTCGGACTAACTTCCGACGATATTATCGACCAGGTAAAAAAATCGGGTTTGCGCGGAAGAGGCGGTGCGGCTTTTTCTACAGGGCTAAAGTGGAGCTTTATGCCGAAGTCGACCGACAAACCGAAATACCTCTGCATTAACGGTGACGAAAGCGAGCCCGGATCATTTAAAGACAGGCAGATATTCGAATTTAATCCACATCAATTGATCGAAGGTATTTTAATTGCGGCTTTCGCAATTCAAGCGCCCACAGCATACGTTTATATCAGAGGTGAATATCATAAATGGATTAAACTTCTTCAGAAAGCCCTTGATGACGCATACGCAGCCGGATATGTCGGCGAAAAGATGAAGGAAACTTTCGGTACGGATTTTAAAGTAAATATTTATATTCACAAAGGCGCCGGAGCTTATATCTGTGGAGAAGAATCTTCCCTAATGAATTCCATCGAAGGTAAAAGAGGCTATCCGCGTGTTAAACCTCCGTTCCCGGCACAGAACGGCTTATGGGGCTGCCCGACGACTATAAACAACGTGGAAACTATTACAAACGTTCCTGCAATTATCAATAAAGGCTGGGAATGGTTTTCTAAGATAGGTGAACCGAGACACCCCGGTACAATATTATACGGCGTTAGCGGACATGTTAACAAACCCGGAATTTACGAACTGCCGTCGGGAATCTTACTAACGGATCTCATATACAACATAGCGGGCGGAGTTCCAGGGAACAAGAAAATATTATGCGTCATACCCGGAGGATCGTCCATGCCTCCGTTAAGAGGAGATCAGCTTGAAGGAATTAAAATGGATGCCGAATCTCTGAAAGCCGCCGGATCATCTATTGGCACCGCCGGGGTGATGGTTATGGATGAAGATACCGACCTGGTAAAAGTGCTTGCTCGAATCGCTAAATTTTATCATCACGAAAGCTGCGGGCAATGCACACCATGCCGTGAAGGCACCGGCTGGCTTGAGAAAACTCTGAACCGGATTGCCAGCGGAGAGGGATCATCGCACGACCTCGATTTGCTTATCAGCATAGCTACGAACATTGAAGGAAATACCATCTGTGCTTTAGGTGAAGCTGCGGCCTGGCCGGTCAGATTTATGGTAACAAGGTTCAGAGATTATTTCGAAACGAAAGTAAAAAAATCTGTTGAATTACCTGTTGCCAATAAAGTGCATTCGATGAGACACACTGCAATACCTCTTGCCGAAGTGAAGAATTAAATTTCGACAGTATATAATTTTTAATTTTGTTCTTTTGTCATGGTGAGCGGAGTCGAACCATGTCATTTATTCAACTCCGCTAAGATATTTACTTCAGATTAGTTCTGCATTATAGAACTAATTTATGCCTGTCTTGCTCTCATACCCATTTCTCTGTCAAGCAGAAACAATCCGCTTTTTGCATCTCCTACCAGTTTTACTTTTTCAAGAATCTTTGCAGCGGTTGACTCCTCTTCTACCTGTTCGTTGACAAACCAATGAAGAAAAATATTTGTCGCGTGATCTTTTTCTTCGACAGTTAAATCAACAATATTATAAATGGATTTAGTTACTTCCTGCTCATGCTTTAATGTTTCTTCAAATACTTCTTTTACCGATTTCCATGTATCTTTCGATGGTTCGATTTTTTGTAGTTTAACTTTAGCGCCTACCTCAAGTATATAACCATAAAACTTCATTGCATGACCGTACTCTTCCTGAGATTGCAGTTTCATCCAATGGGAAAAACCGCTTAGGTTTTCATTTTCCAAATATGCTGCCATCGCAAGATATTTATAAGAAGAATAAAGTTCCGAATTCAATTGATGATTTAAAGCGTCGATAATTTTATCTTTTAACATATTACCCTCTTTCTAATTTGGTGGGATAAAAATTTGAGCTTAAAGTATAAAACTCGGTTATTATCCGCAACCGGATAGATAATTAATTATTATTTAAAGTGCCGTTCTTCACTTTAATGAAGATAATTATATAATACCTTGACAGTCATATATCCTTCATGTCTTGTAATATTAGTAATAGCAATATGTGTTTTGACGGGGTTGTTAAATTTACCCGGACCGTAATAGCCGCCCCAGTCCCTGGTGGAAGGCCGGGTTTCATCCGTCATCTCGTCGGTAATATGCCCTTTTACTTTTGTATTTCCGAAGAAATCGGAGCTCATACTTTGGAGCCGCATAAACAATCTTTTCCCTGTCGGATCCCAGCCGAAAGTGTTTCCGGAATCTTTATAAACCGTTTTTTCCCAAATATGTTCTCCGCCGTCGGGAAGGAAATAAAATTCTCCTTTGGGATCTCTCCGGTCGTCATCCAGATAATTATTATCGCCGTTATAAATACCGTTCCATCCGGTCGGACGGACATAATTTCTCGGATAATTATCGCCGGGAACAGGATGTCCGTCCCAGCCGTTGTAAGGCACTGCAGCTTTCAGCTCGATCAAATCGTCGCTACTCAGATTTATGAGTCTCGTTCTCTCCTTGATATGCCAGATAAGAACCCCGGTGTTGTAACCGGTTTTCGGATACTCCGCATAATTCTCGAATGCTTTATCGAAACCGGAGGCGGCATGATATTCAATTAAAAAATATTCGCTCATGCCCTCAAAATAATTTTTATGAATCATTACCTTCGCAATTCTGCAGAACCCGTTTTTTATTTGATCCTGAGTTAACGGATAATTTACATCGGCAAGTTTAATCTCGTTATATTTTTCAAAATTATTCTCATCTATTACTTTTATTTCCTCCGGTTTTATCCATCCGAGAAATATTAAATCGTGAGATAAAATAGGGGGTAGACCGTAAAGGGAATGCAGCGGTAGAAGGGACGCATTATGATACATCATATCGTATGTCCAAAGCAAATTATTATGGTTATCTATTGTCAGATGGCTTTCGATACCTCTATCGGGAAATCCGCTGAAGCCGGTACGCGGATTTCCGGTAGGAGGGTAGCCTGCAAGTGCGCCTATAAGATGCATATATTCGTGAGGCAGAGTTGCCGTTTTAATTTGTATTGAAACGGGTTTGTCGTTATATAAAATTTTTCCGTCGGTAGATTTTATTGTAACATGAAACATCACGGTTCCGCCGTTTATACCGTTCCAGAACTCGTTTTTCGTCAAGCCTTCAAACGTAAAATGAAGCAGATCGATATTATTAAAAACACTGGGATTATCTTTATACATATTTTCCGCGACCTCTGAAATAATGTTATGCCACTGACCAATCACTACTCCGGATTTCCGTCTGTTTAGTTTCTCAAAATAATCGAAAGTATGGGAGGTTAGATATCTTGTACCGTCCGTTTTTTTTATGAAATGGAATTTCACTTTGTAAAGTCCGCCAGATTCGAAATTAAAATAATAATTAAATGCCGGCTCAAACCACAGATCTTCCGGAATCGATCCGCCGTGCTTTTTTATAAAATTAGATAATAACGTTCCGTCAGGAAATTCTCCTGTAACCGGGTAAAGTTCATTATTGCTTAAAGAAGGATAATTGATTGTGTTAGGTTTGTCGGGGAATCCGACGGGAATTACAAATTCGTTTAAGTTCCCGGTTATATTAACCGAGTTGACGCGAGTTTTGGTTTGATTGAATGTTCTATTTGAAGTAATTCCGGTTACTGAGTATAAAGCGATGTTCTGAGAGTAAATATTTATATTTAAAATTATAAAAGCCGGTATCAACCATTTCATATAGGGCTGCAAATTTTTTACTTCAATATAAAAGATTTGAATAAAGTTAAAAAATACGTTTATCATTATATTTATGGAATCTTTTAAAAAATGTCAATATCCAATCGTCAATAGTCAATCTACACTCGTCAATCCTAACGGATAATTCGTAAAATAGACTTTTTTCCTTCCTTTTAATTCGCCGGGCAATTCGTTATATTTGCACCTTAAATTATCACCAATTTCAACAATAAAATAAGTATATGATAAATTTAAAATCGTTAAACAGCGAACAGAAAAAAGCTGTTGAATTTATTACCGGACCTTCAATGATTGTTGCTGGCGCCGGTTCCGGGAAAACTCGGGTTCTGACTTACAAAGTTGCTTATTTAATTGATCAGGGTTATGAACCGGAAAGTATTTTGGCTCTTACTTTTACTAACAAGGCTGCCAATGAAATGAAGGAACGAATTAAGGAATTGGTAGGACAAAAAGCAGAAAATATATGGATGGGCACCTTCCATTCTATTTTTGCCAGGATTCTTAGAATCGAAGCTAAAAATCTAAACTACAGAAGCAATTTCTCAATTTATGATGCGGAAGATTCAACTTCACTCGTTTCTAATATTATTTCAAATTTTGACATAAATATTGAAGGTATTACTTCAAACTCTGTTAAGCACAAAATAAGTTTTCTCAAGAATCATATGATTATGCCTCCTGAGTTTAAGAAAAATCATATTATGGCTCCGAATGATGAAAAAATTGCGGAGATATATGAAGAATATCAAAAAAGACTGTTTGAAAATAACGCGATGGATTTCGATGACCTGCTGTTAAAACCTATTGACTTATTCAATTCCAATCCGAAAGTTCATCAGAAGTATAAAAAAAGATTTGAATTTTTACTTGTCGATGAGTTCCAGGATACTAATAAAGCGCAATACGAGCTGCTTAAATTACTGGTAACCAAGGACGGGAAAATCTGCGTTGTTGGCGACGACGCGCAAAGTATTTACAGCTGGCGGGGTGCCAATATTGCAAATATGCTCGACTTTGAAAAAGATTTCCCGAAACATAAGATCTTTAAGCTCGAACAGAATTACCGCTCCACAAAGACTATCTTAGCCGCTGCCGATTCGGTAATAAAAAACAATAAAGAACAAATTATAAAAACACTCTGGACGGAGAACAACGACGGCGAGCTTCTTACTTTGATTAAATGCGCCGACGAAAAGGACGAAGCTTTTCAGATAGCAAAGCATATAAAACAGGAAATCTCCAAGAAAAAATTGTCGCTTAAGGATTTTTCGATTCTGTACCGCACGAATGCGCAATCACGAGCTTTGGAAGATATATTCAGAAAAGAAAAAATTCCTTACAGAATAATAGGTGGTATCGAGTTCTACAAACGTAAAGAAGTAAAAGACATTATAGCTTATCTGCGCGTAATTTCGAATCAGAATGATGAAGAAAGTCTTTTGCGTATAATGAATTTTCCGCAGAGAGGAATAGGAAGTACGACAATAAAAAGAATGATAGCATTTGCCAGGAAACATAACATCACAATGTTTGAAACAATGATGCGTGTTTTCGAGGTAATCGATATCAAAGAGAGAATACAGAAAAATGTTAAAGCGTTCAAAATTCTTCTGGACAAGTACATCGATTTGAAAGACAAACTTTCGGTAGGCGAATTATCAAGAGCTCTTGTTGACGAACTGGGAATCCTCAGAATATTCAAGGAAGATAACACTCCCGAATCGATGGCACGCTGGGAAAATATTAATGAGCTGCTGTCGGCGTTAAGCGATTTTTCCAGTTCAAACAAGGATGCAAAACTTGAAGAATATCTTGAAGACGTTTCGCTAGTATCCGATATAGACAATTACGAAGAAAACCAGAACGTAGTTACGTTCATGACAATACACAGCGCCAAAGGTTTGGAATTTCCCACGGTATTTATTTCCGGGTGCGAAGAAGATATTTTCCCGTTATCCAACAGGTTCAGTTCGGATGCGTCTATCGAAGAAGAGAGACGTTTGTTCTATGTTGCCGTAACCAGAGCTCAGCAGAAAGTATTCCTCTCACACGCAAGATCGAGGTATCGTTTCGGCGAAGTTGCTTATCAAAGCAGATCCAGATTTATAGATGAACTTGACCCGGATGTGTACTCTGAAATTAACGGAGGCATAGGAAGGAAATCATCCAACCGTAAATCGAAAAAAGAAATGTACTATGAATATTTCGAAAAAGTTGATTACGAAGATTTCGATCAGGACAATAAAACTTTAAGACCGGGCAGCAGAGTAATGCATGAAAAATTCGGACTCGGAAAAGTAACACAGGTTACCGGCGCCGGCGATATGCAGAAAGCAACCGTTGTGTTTGAAGGCAACAATGTTAAACAGCTTATGCTGAAATTCGCAAAACTAAAAGTTCTATAGAAACGGTTCAAATATTTTTTTTTGAAATCCATTGTGAAAACAATGGATTTCTTGTTTTAAAGCAGTTAGATTAATAGTTAAATTTCCGAGCATTATTTTGAATTTAATTAGGTGATGCTTCACAGACGATTTTGAATACTTCGAAAAATACGGGGAATAACAGGGGATAATGGTCCCGGTTCTTCGAAATATTTCGTGTAGTTGTCCGGTCATCGAAAATAACTTAGAAAAAAAAGAATATTAAAGTTATATTAATTAGCAACTTCTCAACATCAAAAAAGGAGTAAACGATGTCCATAGCACCTAAAAAATTGGCAATCTTAGTTGGCGGCGGCCCGGCACCGGGAATAAACAGCGTTATCGGAGCGGCAACAATACGAGCGGTACTGGAAGGTGTGGAAGTAATCGGGATAAGAGATGGTTTTAAATGGATTATGGAAGGAGATATTTCTCACGTAAAGGAACTAACAATAGAAAATGTCAGCCGGATCCATTTTCGCGGAGGTTCATATATTGGAATTGCAAGAAATAATCCTACCAAAGACAAAAAGCACCTCGAGAACACTGTTACATCCTTATTAAGACTAAATGTAGACAAATTGATATCTATCGGCGGCGATGATACCGCATTTAGCGCCATGAAAGTAAACGAAATGGCAGACGGCAGAATAAAAGTTGTGCATGTTCCCAAAACCATCGATAACGATCTGGATCTGCCACACGGAATTCCCACATTCGGATTTCAGACGGCAAGGCACATCGGCGTTGAAGTTGTAAAGAACCTGATGGTCGATGCTCAAACAACATCAAGGTGGTACTTTGTAGTATCAATGGGACGAAAAGCCGGCCATCTTGCACTGGGCATAGGTAAAGCAACCGGCGCTACTCTAACATTGATACCGGAAGAATTTGCGGGTAAAGAAATTAAATTATCTCACATTGTGGATATCTTAGTCGGTGCTATTATTAAAAGATTAAGCTACGGAAGGAAAGACGGCGTTGCGATAATAGCGGAAGGATTGGTTGAACACCTAAATCCGAAAGAGCTGGATCCTCTTGTACATGTTGAACGCGACGCGCATGATAACATAAGACTGGCGGAAGTTAACTTCGGTGAGATTCTGAAATACGGGGTTCAGGAAAGGCTAAAAGAATTCGGTATTAAAACTACAGTTGTCGCAAAGAATATCGGCTACGAACTGAGATGCGCAGATCCTATTCCGTTTGATATGGAATATACAAGGGATCTTGGATATGCGGCGGCGCAGTTTATTTTATCGGGCGGAACCGGTGCGATGGTCTCAATTCAGAACGGTCATTTTGTACCAATGTTTTTTGAAGATATACTTGATCCGGAAACTAATCGAACCAGAGTGAGACTTGTGGATCCGACATCGGAAACTTTCTACATCGCCCGCAGATATATGTTAAGATTAAATCAGGCGGATTTTGAGGATCCCCATGAACTTGCAAAATATGCCGCGACATGCGGAATATCGCTAAATGATTTCAAACAGCAGTTCTTTTATCTGATAGAAAATGACCTGCTTTATCAGCATTTGAAAGAAGGAAAAATCAAACTGACCTCTACAAAAAACAACGATGCTCACAAAACAGTGGATTCAATTGAAGTAAAAGAAATAAGCGGCGAAAACGGGAGTATGATGCCGTAATGTTTGTGGGCGATTGGTTGTTGGTTGTAGGACTTGTTGATAGGGGTTTGTTGTCTGTGGTTTGTTGTAGTTTTTAAATAATTAAGAATAATTTTTTATTTAAAATCAACAAACCACAGATGCAACTTAAATTAATTCAGTTCTAACTTCTAGCTACTTACTACTAACTACTTTCTATCGGTATCTTCCCAACAAACCCCAAATAAAAGAAATCATTTCTTTTCAGATTTAAATACTTTATAAAAACAGAATGTAGTTAATGTGATAATAACGCTCCAGGCCAATACCAGAAATATAATTCCGCTTGTTTGAAGTCCCATGATTTAACCTAATTATTAATTTTGAATTTCGTCTATTTTCGCTATGACCCATCCATGCCTTTCTTACAAGGAAGAGGATACCGACAAACAATAGTACCATCAGTGCTCTGGATGCCCAGATAAACGGTACATCGGCTTCCGCTGCATTTTTAAGCATTAAAATAGGAATTGCATCGTTAATAAACCACCAAAGCATCATGATGAAAAGCACCGCCGGGGTAATATATTTCATTATGTAGTAAAAAATACGCGGTATCTTGAAATCGCCGCCTTCATTCATCTCTTTCCATGCTTTATCCGCCCCGAAAACCCACATAAAAAGTACCGTTTCAATCAGGGCGAAAACAACCAGACCGAAAGTGCCGGCCCAGTAATCCATTTCGTTAAGGAAGCCGTGTTTCAGAAATACTATGACGAACTGGACGGCAGATTAAAACCACAATGGCTAAAATGCCGACAGCTTTTTTCCTTGTCATTCCGAACTCATCTTCGAGGAACGCAATTACCGGTTGTCCCATCGCGACCGAAGATGTTATTCCGGCAAAAAATAATAAGAGGAACCAGAGAAATCCGAACAACGCGCCGAGAGGGATCTTTTCAAAAATCAAAGGCATTGAAACAAAACCTAAATCGAATGCGCCGCCTTTGGCAAAATCCTCAGTGGCCTGCAATCCGAAAAAAGCAACCGCTACCGGAATTGCAATTGAACCGCCGAGTACTACTTCCGCAAATTCATTTGTTGCGGCAGTAGTTAAACCTGAAAGAGCAATATCGTCCTTTGGTTTAAGATAACTGGCATATGCATGTATCGTTCCCATTCCCACCGAGAGGGTGAAAAAAATCTGTCCGGCAGCAGCCAGCCAAATTTTCGGATCACCCAACCTGTGCTAAATCCGGATTCCAGATAAATCCGAATCCGTTCGCAATGGAGTTATGCCGGAACTGCAGGATTCGGAGTGTACCGAAAGTAATAACTCTAACTGCCAATATTGCCGCAAAAATTAAGAAGAAGCGGCATCGCAATTTTTGCAAGCTTCTCTATTCCTTTTGAGATACCTTTATAAAGATCCAGAAGTTTAAAGTGAACGTTACAATCATAAAACCGTAAGCGGGGAGAATGGAAGGGAAATGTGAGCGCTTGCAACTCTGCCCTGGTAGCTATAAAGAAAATTTTTCATCGCCTTGAAGCTGGATTCATCGAAATAAAATTTAGTCATAGAGAAAAAACTGAAGCCCAGTGTCCATGATTCGATGTAGGTGTAGTAGATGAGAATTATAAGCGAGATGAATAGTCCGAGAGCGCCGAAATATTTTGCCAGTTTATTTTTCCATATAACATCGAACATGCCCGGGAGCGCTGCCGTGCTTGATATCGTCCGCCGTGTCCTTCCGATTCCCCATTCGATCCACATAAGAGGTATTCCGAGAATTAAGAAGAAGATGAAATACGGTATCATAAACGCGCCGCCGCCGTTTTGTGCGGCCTGTACCGGGAATCGTAAAAAATTTCCCAGATCCGACTGCATTTCCGGCCACTGCTAAGTATCAAACCAATTTTACTGGCCCATTGTTCTCTTTCTCCGTTTTGCGGCATTAAACCTCCGTTTTTAATTTGTGAAAATAAACAGCATTTCCTGCTTATTTTATTTTCTATTTCGAATATTATAACTTTAGTTTATAATATCAATAAAAAATCCGATAATATAATATAATTTCATGAGATACAGTATTTTTCTCAGGTAGTTTTTTATTCCTGACGGAAACTATTTTAGTAATTGCCTTTTTTAATGATTATTATTGCCGCGAAAACAATGAACTCAATAGATAAAGAAACAGTGTCTGAAAATGATTCTAATTTGAAGGATTTTTCTTAAAATGATATTTATTTGGAAGTAAGACTCTTTTTTTGTTCAAAAAAATTTTAATTTTAAAACCGTTGTTTTGGTATAAAAATTGTGAAATTCGGAATGTCAAAACTATTTTATTATCGCTATGAGGGGCGCTTAGTGCTCCTTTTTTATTGCGGTTAAATATTCCAGAAATAACCGATATTAGGAAATGAACTCATGAACTCGGAAAATCAAAAAAACAGACCGGTAATTTTAATTGCTTTTACTATTGTGTTTGTAATTCTGCTTTCTCATTTATTCGGCGGGATAACGGTTTTCGGTTATACTATAAAACCGGTCGACCTTTTTATGGATGTTAAACCTGATTCCCTGATCAGCTCAAACTTTAGCATTCCGCGGCTTCCGGATGCAAATAGCTCTGCGTTAAATGATAAGCAGGGGCAAATAGCATTGGGCCCTTTAACATTTAATTCCGAATATGTTACATCAGCGGTTTCAATAGATCTTTTAAAACATATTTTCGATAAAAAATCTGAAAATAAGGAGTACGAAAAATTATTATACGTCGGACAGCCGGAAACAAAAGATGTTCCGATTTCCGGCAATGTAGACCAGATGAAATACTTCTTCGATGCATTGAAAAAAGCAGGCTCGGAAAAAATCCGTATAGCTCATTACGGTGACTCCGGAGTAGAAGGCGATAACATTACTTCAAGCATCCGGAATGAGTTTCAAAAAGAATTCGGGGGTAACGGAGTAGGCTACCTTTCGATAACGTCTCAGGATATTACGTTCAGACTAACTACCAAGCAAACATTTTCAGATAACTGGAAAACAATTTCTGTTTTAACGGGGAATCCCGATAATATACCGCTAGGAATCAGCGGGTTTGTCGCCGTTCCGCAGGCAGGAAGCTGGGTTAAATATCAAACTACATCCTGGATGCCCTACTTGAAAAACTTCGGTACTGTAAGATTGTTTTACGGCAACGCGAAAAATTCTGATATAAAATATCAGTTTGATAACGGACAGGAAGAAACCGCCGCCTTAAAAACCGGCGGTGATGTAAAAGAACTTGATCTGAAAACACCGTCAGGTAATGCGCAGTCTGTTAAAATTACCGCAACTGCAGCAGATCAGGCATATTTCTACGGCGCTAGCCTTGAGAACGGAAACGGTGTTTACGTTGATAATTTTCCCTGGAGAGGTAATACCGGATTGGGGTTTAATAAAATTGAAGAATCACAGTTTGTTCAATTCGGCAAACTTCTGAATTATAAATTAATTATTCTCGCGTTCGGAGCCAACGAAACGAGTTTCGGTTCCGGTGATAATATATGGTACGAGAATCAGATGGTTAAGGTTATCAATAATTTGAAGAAAGCATTTCCGCAAACAAGTATCCTGCTTCTAGGCGTAGGCGATAGGGCAGTTAAAAGAGGAACCAGATTTGTAACCGATCCTAACATTCCGCTTCTTCTTAAAATACAGGAAAAAATCGCCGCTAGAACCGGAGTTGCTTTCTGGAATCTTTTCGAAGCAATGGGCGGAAAAAATTCAATGGAAGCCTGGGTAAAAGCCAGTCCGCCGTTGGCTCTGATGGATTATACTCATCCATCATGGCAGGGAGCGGTTAAAATCGGACAGATGATATCTCATGCAATTATCGGAGCTTATAAACAGGCGAAGTGAGACTTAATGACACCGTAAACAACGGGACAATAAAAATAGATCATAAACAAAATTTTCAAACTATTAGGAAAAAAAATGATATCCGACAAACTCAAGCAGATCATATTGAACGAACTTAACTTAAAAGAATTCGATCTTAAAGACGAAACAACCGCCAACCAGGTGCCCGGCTGGGATTCTTTTAACCACATAAATGTTATCCTCGCCGTAGAAAAGGAATATAATGTCAAGTTCAAGGGGCTTGAGATTTTAAGAGTTAAAAACATCGGGGAACTTCAGAAACTGGTTGACTCAAAACTTCAGAATTAATTTAAAAAACATAATTATAATTTTTATTATACCGGCAGGAACGGATGTTATCCAGCATTGATTTCAGTAAACTAATAGACCTGTTTAGATATAACCCGCAGGACCCTCTGTATTTCAGTACAAGCTTTTTCCTGTTCTTCTTTTTTGTACTGGTGCTGTTTTACCGTTTTGCCGCAAGAAGCAAGAACATAAAAATATATACTATTATATTTTTTTCGATGTTCTTTTATTACAGGAACTCCGGCTTCTTTTTTCTGCTTCTCTTCTTTTCGACTTTTGTTAATTTCTTTCTCGGCAACAAACTGTACAAAACCGAATCGCCGGGACTGAAACGGGCACTTTTTATACTCGCAATTTTTATTGATATCGGACTGCTTGTTTATTTCAAGTATACCAATTTCTTAATCAGCATAATAAACGACATTCATTCCGGTCATTTGAATCCTCTTGATATACTGCTCCCGGTCGGCATTTCATTTTATACATTTAAAGCGATGAGCTACGTAATCGAGCTTTACATAGGTACGATGGAGCCGACAAAAAGTCTGAGGGATTTTTCTTTATACATGTTTTTCTTTCCGAATATACTTGCCGGACCAATTGACAGAGCCGCCGCGTTTTTACCGCAGATAGAACACGATTTTAAGATTTCCAAAGCTGACGTGGGACGCGCGGTATTTCTTATAATCTGCGGATTGATTAAGAAGAATGTAATCGCGGATTACATCGGATTAAATTTTGTCGACCGTGTTTTCGAAGTGCCGCTGCGGTTTACGGGAGTTGAAAATTTACTCGCGACTTACGCATACGCTCTTCAGATATACTGCGATTTTTCCGGGTATACCGATATGGCTCTGGGAATCGCGCTGCTTTTGGGTTTCAAATTAATGGATAATTTTAATGTCCCATTCATAGCATCCAGTGTTGCGGATTACTGGCGGAGATGGCACATATCCCTGTCTACCTGGCTGCTCGATTATCTGTTCAAGCCGCTTCAGATGAAATTCAGAAACCTCAGAATATACGGAAGCGCTCTTGCAATATTCATAACTTTTATTGTGGTCGGGCTTTGGCACGGCGCTAACTGGACCTTTGTATTTTTCGGCTTAATGCACAGTACCTATCTTTCATTTTCGCTCTTAACTCAAAAATACAGGAATGCTTTTTACGACAAACTCGGTATAAGGAACACCAAAGGATTAAAGTTCTTCCAGATAGTTTTTACATTTCATCTTTTAATGTTTACGGCAATATTGTTCAGAGCTTCTTCACTTCAGGTTGCGGCGGACATTTTTCACCAGATATTTACTTTTTTCCACGGCGCGGTTTTCTTTCAGTTCGTAGTCGGTTACTGGAAAGTATTTATGCTGATCGTAATAGGCTATACGATGCATTTTATTCCGAAGAAAGTGGATTTAAAATTCAGGATATAATTACTAAAATGCCGGTATTAGCGCAGGCTCTTCTTCTGGCAATTGTAATACTAATTATCTATCAGGCGGAAGCCGCTCAGCTTCAGCCGTTCATTTATTTTAACTTCTAAGAATTAATTACGCAATTATGTTTACGCGTTTGGTAAGTTCATTCAGCAGTGAGTAACCGTCCCATGCGGGAGAAAAATCCAAAGCCTTTCCGATCGGCACAATCCGGTCGATTCCTTTTCCGTTGGCCTGTTTGGCGAATGAGATTAATTCTTCTTTTGAAAATCCCGAATAAGTAAGTGTCTGATCTTTTAGGCTTATTAAAGGAATCAATTCATCCAGGCTACTAAAAAAACATTCAAAGAAAAATCCTCCGCCGCATGACTCTCTAGAATGTTTTATTTCATCCCTTGTTACACGAATTACCGCCGGTTTGCCTGAGTTCAGAGGCTGTGGAACCTCAGGTAATTCTGAAAATGATAGAGTTTCGTACATATAAACCAATTTCTCCATGGCAATATCAGCCGTATCATGCTTATCCCTTTTTGTTAATTCAGATCCGAGGTGTTCCCAGAAAATTATTGAAGCTTTTTCGCATTCATCTTCGCCACCGGTAAATAAAACAAACCTCGGCGATGAACACGCCATTTGATCGAACCAGTAGGCGTCGTTATAAAAATTACGCGCGATGGTTTTCTTGTCCTGATCGACAAGCGAGTTATAGTCAGCGGCATTAATAATGCTATAAGAGAATTTGTCGACAAACAGAATATCTTTAGTTGACGGCTTGGAAGGGATCTCTTTAAATTTCATGATTGTCAGATCGCCGCCCCAAATCACCCTTAAGTCGGAACGGACAGATATATATTCATTAATTTCATTTTCCCTCGGATATGATATTACGATATTACGTTTTTTTATTTCCGACCATTCAGCCCTGGAAATAAACTCCCTGACTATTTCCAGGAGTAATTCAAGTTGTTTATTTGTTTCCCGGGATACTCTGACCACATTTTTATTTCCCGCAAGAAGGGATAATGCCCACGAATATAAAAATATACTGTCAACGTTTGAAGGCGCGACATGCAGAGCCAGACCGCGGGGTACAATTATCTGGAAATCATCAAATGTCTTGTTAAATTCCGATACGATAGAAGATATGTTTGCCTGCCTCAGCCAAAAAGCAAGCGATACCAGTTCGGGATAAGTTTTAATTCCGGGATAACTAAGAATTACTTTGGAAAGACCTGATAAAAATTTTATACTTAAATCATCAAAAGAGGGAAGGGGATTTGATTGAAGAAAATCATCGCTTAATAATTTTTCCAGTTCGGTTTCCTTATCATATGCCGGAATATATTGAACAACATTCATTGTGTCAGCTCCTTTTCTGCTTCATAACCGCGTCGGCATGAGTATCGCTGCACCCGCGTAATTCGGCTTTCGGGATTCTGCCGTCTATTTTAAAATAAGTTCCTTTTCTTCCGCAATCGCAGTTGTCTATTCCTAAAACCGTTCCGAGATCTTCGGTTAACAACGAATGCCCGGGATAGCTTTTCGGCAGAACGCTTAATGTTTGGATTACGCCAGATTTGCCTATATCAGCAACCGACCAGTCGTTAAAATCCCTGATAATAATTTCCGCAAAGTTAGGGGTATGAAAATAGCCTTTTTCGCATTCCATAAATATGCTGCCGACCTGCTCAACCATTCCGTAAAAATTATAAATGTTCTTCAAACCGAATGCTTTATTTAATTCATATTTAAAAGCTTCGTTTGAGACCGACTGTTCAATTAGTTTTTTCCAGCCACCGCTGTGTAAAAGAATACCTCCGCTCAAATCAATTTTGACGGAAGAGTTTAATACTTCTTTAAAAAAATATCGCCAGACCATAAAAGTAAATCCGAATATTAGAATTCTCTCACCTTCATATTTTTTGAATCGGACAGAAGCGCTTCGGTCTTCAATTTCATATTTTCGTCGAGCGCGAAGAAATGATCTCGTCCGAAGTTTGACAACCCGATCAGTCCCGCGCCTCTTGCGCTTAAAGACGATTTATTTTTAATGGTCTTATCTGTATCAATAATTATCATAGGCAGCCGCTTGCTCCCGATGTAGGAGGTTATTATTGCCGCTAAAGCTTTCATTTGCAGAAGAGATGTTTCTTTATTCAGGGCAATTCTTGAAACCTGCTGTCCGGTTGTACCGCTGGAAGTTAAAATTTTTAGAACTTCGCTGTCGTCAATGCTTTTTAGGTCTTGTGTTTTGAATAAGCGGACCGGGAGAAAGGGCATGGCTTTAATTTCTTTCGCGGGTTTGTTTGATGAATACCCGAGGTTATCAAGAATCCTTTTATACTGAGGGCATTTTAGATAGTGAAATCCGGTTAAGGAGTTTAACTCCGAAACAAGAAGCGGTAATTTTTTTTCATAGCCGATTGAATATTGAGGCAAAGAAAACAATTCTTCCAGAGGTGTCATCATATCTCCATTTCCCGGATAGCTTTATAATCCCGTTTACCGGATGTGTTAACCGGCAGGAATTTGATACATTTTACGCGGACAACACTATGATGCAGTTTGTATATGTCGATTATTTTTTGTCTTACGGTTTGTGAAAAATTCTCGTCGGCCGACTGTACGAATATTCTCATCTCCTCATCCGTTCCGTAACACGCTGCGGAAACAGAATAATTATCTTCTATCATTTTTTCGATCTCATCAAGATTTACTCTTAAACCGAATAATTTTATGAACCTTTTCATTCGTCCTGTTATATATGCATAGCCGTCCTTATCTAAATAACCGATATCACCTGTTCGCAGAACTCCGTTTAATTCATCTCCGGCGGATAAGTCCGTTCTCGATTCCGCATATCCCATCATAACGTTAGGACCCTGATACACAAGCTCCCCGGTTATGCGCGGCGTTTTAATTTCTTCATCGCCGGAAAAAACCTTTATCCGGCCGCCCGGAACAGGTATGCCGATTG
>CAVUCX010000034.1:0-5991 GCA_963739955.1 uncultured Bacteroidota bacterium
ATATCTTTTCGGCTTTAGCTGTATTTATTCTATTGCTTGCATGCGTCAACTTTACCAACCTTTCCACGGCGCGGGCAGTTAAAAGATCAAGGGAAGTCGGAATAAGAAAAGTAATCGGCTCAATAAAAAAACAATTGATTTTTCAGTTCCTTACCGAATCTGTTCTGTTTACATTTTTTGCGTTACTGTGCTCGTTTATTTTTATATACATGCTGCTGCCTAGTTTTAATCATCTGGCTGATAAAGAGATAAGTTTTAGTTTTTTTGCCGGATTCAGGTTTATATTGTTCATGTTTTCTTTAAGTCTGTTCGTAGGGATTTTAGCAGGCATATATCCTGCATTCTTTTTATCGGCTTTTAATATTATTAAAGTTTTAAAAGGCTCGGGAACCTCGCAGGGCGCTCTTAAGAAACCATTACGCAACGGTTTAATTGTATTTCAGTTTTTCATTTCTACCGCGCTAATTATCGCGACCGTTATTGACTTTCAGCAACTGCATTATATGCAGAATAAGAAACTCGGCTTTGATAAAGAACATGTTTTGTTCCTTCCTGATACAAGATTATTGGGTAATAACCAGGAAGCATTTAAACAAAAATTATTAACTGACAGCCGGGTAGTTTCTGCTAGTATTTCATGGTCCGTTCCGGGCGGTTCACTTATGGACGGAACTGAAATTGTACCCCAAAACGGATCATCAAGCGGAACCGAGATTCATGCAAATATTTATCATGTGGATTATGATTACCTGCGTACTTTAGGCATTCATGTTTTATACGGTAGAAATTTTTCAAAAGAATTCCCGTCTGATTCTTACGGCGCAATTATTAATGAAACCGCCGTTCGTAAATTAGGATGGAACGATAAAACTGCAATCGGAAAAATTGTCGTTCGTTCCGGTCAGAAGCAATTTAAAGTAGTGGGAGTAGTCGGGGATTTTAATTACGCATCCGTTAAACATGAGATTGCACCGCTGATGATGCTTCTCGGAAATAATCAGGGCGGGTTACTAATAAAATTTAAAACAAATGATATAAATGGATTCCTTGCCGATTTGAAACAGCAATGGATCGAATTCAATCCGGCCGGTACTATTAGCTATAGTTTTCTTGATGATAAGTTTGCAGCATTATATGCAAATGAACAACGTACGCAGCAAATATTTTCTTCTTTCGCATTAATAGCTATTATAATAGCAACGCTTGGTTTATTCGGCCTTTCGGCTTTTGTTATAGAACAACGAACCAAAGAAATAGGTATTCGAAAGGTACTCGGCGCCTCTATCACTGAAATTATTTTCATGCTTTCAAAGGAATTTACATTATGGGTCTTGCTCGGAAATATCATTGCCTGGCCTATCACTTATTATTTAATGAATAACTGGCTGAATAGTTATGCCTATAGAATAAATATAAATGTCTGGATTTTTATTTTATCGGCGGTAATTACAATTACGGCAGTGCTGGCTACTATAAGTTTTCGTGTAATTAAAGCTGCAACCGCAAATCCTGTTAAATCGTTTAAGATATGAATAGAATATTCCGTTAGCCATGAACGCCGGCTTGGTTGGTTTGCCGGCCGGCGTTCAAATATTTGGGAGATAAATTTATGTTAAAAAATTATTTCAAAATTGCTTTTCGAAATCTGCTTCGTAAAAAAGCGTTTTCTTTAATTAAATATTTCCGGATTAGCTATAGGAATGGCATGTACTATTCTTATCCTTTTGTGGGTCCAAAATGAGTTGAGTTACGATAACTTTTACAAGAACGGAAATAATATTTACCGCGTTCTTTACGAATCGAAAAACCGTCCGGGGTTATGGGGAACTTCGCCCGGTCTTTTAGCTCACGAAGCCGAGAAGGTAATTCCCGAAGTTGTTAATGGCGCAAGAATATTCAAGCGGCCGAGAATGGTAATTAAGACCATTGACAATTCAAAAAAGCGGGCGGCCTTTTATGAAGATAATTATTACCTGGTTGATCCTTCGTTATTTAAGATATTTACTCTTCCTTTTATAAAAGGGAATCCGGAAACCGCGCTAAACAACGGAATGGTTATAACCAAAAGCATTGCGCTTAAATATTTCGGTACAACGGATGTTCTTGGGAAAAGACTAAATGTAAATGATTGGTTTGATGTTGCTATTACCGGAGTAATAAAAGATATTCCGGAAAACTCTCACTTCAATTTTGATATGTTTACCCGACTTGAGGATTTGAAAAAATTTTTTCCCGCCGGCTTTACCTGGAGCAATGCAATACATCAGACTTATCTGCAATTGGCCCCCGGCAGTGACGTAAAGAGTGTGGGAAAAAAACTTACAGCGTTAAACAAAGAGCATAATAAAAATGCTGAAAAGAATCTTGTAAGTATTCATCTGCAGCCGTTGAGAGATATTTACCTTGATTCAGAGGTTATGGGAACAACTGTAAAGCAAGGAAACCGAAGCTATGTTTATATCTTCTCCCTAATTGCACTTTTAATTTTACTAATCGGCTGTATTAATTTTATTAATCTTTCAACTGCGCAAGCATCTGCGCGAGCGAGAAGTATAGGCATGCTGAAGATAATAGGCGCGGACAGAAGCAGTTTGTTAAAACAGATACTGGGTGAAAGTATTTTAATGTCTTTTATTGCTGCACTTCTGGCAACGGTTATTGTTAAGGCTGCATTGCCCGAATTTAATAGTTTTACCGGCAAGCATTTGGTTTTATCTTTTAATAATCCGTCTTATTTACTCGGTTTTATTTTTTTAATTGTAATAACCGGTTTGCTGGCCGGCGCTTTTCCCGCAATTTATTTTTCCGGATTCAAACCTCTGCATGCTTTTGGAAGCAAATGGATTAGTGCAAGTTCGGGAGGTTTGCGGAAGACATTGGTAATTGTGCAGTTCACATCGGCGGTATTCTTGATAATTGTTACATTAATTATTTCCGATCAGCTTAACTTTTTAAGAAATCAGAAGCTTGGATTTAAAAAAGATAACATCGTCTGTATTCCGGCTAAGGCAAATGTAGGAGAAAATTATCAATCCTTCAGAAACGAACTATTAAATAAAAGGAATATTGTTAACGTCGGGTTAAAAAACTCTATTACAACGGAAGCTATAAACCATACAACTCCGTGGTGGGAAGGAAAAGAACCGGATAATAATTTTATGGTCGAGTACGATGATGTTGATTTTAATTTTTTAAAACGCTTAATCTGAAAATTATTGAAGGAAGGGATTTCTCGGATAAGTTTCAAACGGATTTAACCAGCGCTTTCATTATAAATGAAGAAGCAGCAAAAGAAATGGAATTGGAAAATCCAATTGGTACCCATTTAAAAGCCGGAGACAAAAATGGTTATATAATAGGAGTTGTAAAGGATGCAAAATTCAAATCTTTAAGGGAGCCAATTCAGCCGGTAATATTTAATCTCACAAATAAATTTTCAGATGATGTAATGAATTTATACGGGGTGATTTACATTGCTATTAAATCTAATGATGTTCAGGGCACTATCAAAGCCATTAAGAGAACATGGGACAAATTTAACCCGGCGTATCCGTTTGAATTTTACTTCCTGGATGATACGTACAATAACCTTTATAAGTTGGAAGCAAAGCTCGCTGATATTTTTAGTGCATTTACTTCTCTTGCTCTCTTTGTTACGATACTTGGTTTGTTCGGTTTGGCATCATTTATGGCAGAGCAGCGTACAAAGGAAATCGGGATAAGAAAAGTTTTAGGCGCTTCAATTTCAAATATTCTTTCACTCTTATCCGGCAGCTTTTTGAAGTGGCTGATTGTTGCGAATATTATTGCCTGGCCGGCGGCCTGGTTTATTATGAATTACTGGCTTCAGTCATATGCTTATCATGTTAAATTAAGTTTATTGATCTTTTTGGCTGCAGGCGGAATAACCGCATTTGTCACTTTACTAACTGTAGGCTTTATTGTGATAAAAGCTGCAACCGCAAACCCTGTGAAATCTTTAAGATATGAATGATGAAATACCTGCGTTTTTACAGGATTGAGAGTTTGCGATATGAATCAACATATAACGGGGAAAAACATACTATAAAGGAATATGAGCATTTAAAAGAGGGAAAATAAATTTGTTATATGGTTCATTTTAGATGGAGTGATAGGGTTTACGGTATAAGGTAGGAGAATTCCGTCGTCGAACATATGTTTGTTTCCTGGTAGATTAAAACCTAATCCGGCTGCCGAAGTTAATTATTGAATCAAGCGTTTAACTCTACCGCCTTGTAACAAAAAAAATGGCTTTTAGTCTAAAGCATTGTTTGTTTTCTAATAGGGACGCACAAAAATAAAAGGAGATGTGTTATGAGCAAGTGTTTTTTTACAAAAATTTTCTTTCTCATCGTTTTCTTACTTACTAGTATTTGTATTACCGCGCAGACTTCTTTAAAAGATGAAACTCGTTTCCCGGTTGGAACAGCAACCGGGGGATATATTCAAGACTGGCTTGTTACAGGCAGTTTTCCAAATCAAAATGATAAGGGATACGATACCGACTTTCTTCAAGATCAAGGCGGTGAAACGGGAATTAAACCGGAACCCGGGATGATCGACAAACTTCCAAACGGCGAAACGCGTGAATGGAAAAACTATCACTCACCGTACAATTACATCAATTTTTTTAATGTGCTTCAAGAGGGTGAATTTAACAGCAGGGTTATTTATGCGTTTACTAAAGTGAAAAGAGAGAACGATGGAAAAGTAATTTTATCATTTGCTCAAAACAACAGCAACAAGCTTTGGATTAACGGAAAACTTGTTTATCAAAGCAGAAAGGATTATCAAGCCGCGCTGGATGACAATCAAATTGAAATTAACATGGTTAAAGGTGAAAATTCAATCCTTATTAAATCTGTTCACGACGGATGGACCTGGGGATTTAGATTTCGGGTTATCGAACCGGATAAATTCTCACTTGTCGATGATTTTAAATTGTCGCCAAGCATTGTAATATCCGGTGATAAAGATGAACTGGTTATCAAGACCGATAGGACGCTCAACCCGGAAATTCAAAAATTTGATGTTAATGTTAAAGTTAGAGTTGCCGGCGGTAAAGTAATTGCCGAAAAAAATGCTAAACGCGGAGAGCAAATTTCTTTCGATGCAAAAAAATGGAAAGACGGCGTTTATGATATTTGTTTTAAAACCCGCGATACGCACAACGAAGTTATGACTGCTTACCTGTATTGGTATAAAGGAGACGCAGTTAAAGAAGCAAAGGAACTTTTATCGAGCGTTCCGAAAAATCCCAAAACACCGGAAGAATATCATCACAGGATGCTTGGCGAATTGCTTACTCTAAGGTTGAAATTCAATCCGGACAAAATAGATTCATCTATAATTGAGAAGCTATATTCACCGTTAATGGAATATGAAGAATTATTGCTTGATGAATCCGGAAAAAACGGAAGCGTCCATGCGAGCGGATTTGTGCGATTGACTTACGTCGATCCCGTTGATAACACACCTCAATTTTGCCGGTCATATATTCCGTATAACTATGATCCCAACAAGAAGTGGGCGCTTGTAGTAATGCTTCACGGGTACAACGGTGATAACCCGGTTTATGTCAATTGGTGGTCAATCGATCAAAGACATAACAGCATTGTGGATAAGTATCCCATTATTTATATCGAACCTCACGGAAGAGGCAATACAAGTTATTTGGGAATCGGAGACAATGATATTCTCAAATGCATAGAACTTGCTAAACAGAAGTTTAATATAGATGAAGACATGGTTTACCTTAAAGGAGAATCCATGGGCGGATACGGAACATGGAACGTCGGCACAAGACATCCCGGGTTGTTTGCAGCTATAGCTCCCGTTTACGGAGGTTCGGATTATCATGCCGAAATGAGTGAAAACGATATTGCAAAACTTACTGGACGCTTGCTCTTTGATCGGGAAGCCGCCAGTTCGCTTGCTCATGCAGACGCACTTTTAACGACACCCGTTTTT
>CAVUCX010000035.1:0-14523 GCA_963739955.1 uncultured Bacteroidota bacterium
GGTGGGGTTTATAAACTGGTTGCGATTAAAAGCGGGGATAAATGGCATCCGACCTTAAAAATATCGGAGTCGCAGGAAAAAATTCCTAATCCGGCTCATAAAAATGTGTGGAGAATCTACGGAAAAAACAACAAAGCCACGGCAGATTTAATTAGTCTGAAAGAAGAAGATATTTCATGTCGGGATGAACTGATTCTTCATCATCCTTCCAGCAGTAACAAACAAAGAACCCTTAAAAAGAATCAAATTTCGAATATTGAACCGCTTCTTAAAGATATTGTTGTGAACGGAAAAATCGTCTACGACTTCCCCACAATCGACGCAATTAGAAAAACACGTGAGATTGATCTCGAAAAATTAGATTCGGGCGTAAAAAGACTTATAAATCCCCACCTGTATCATGTATCGGTAACCCAAAAGTTATGGGACTTAAAACAAGAACTCATTTCTCGAATATCTTCGTAACTATATTTATTACAATAGCTTATTCCTCAGCCCGTTCATGCCAAGATGAACCAAAACCGGTAATATTTATCACATATCAATAATTTCGCAAAAAATTAATTTGGTGAAATGAAATCATTCATTTATATTTCGACCCGTCAAGTTAAACAGTCGAAAACAAGGTGGTTAAATGTCTCAAGAAGAAAACTTAAAAGAGAAAGAAAAGCTGATAACCGAAGCGGCAAGAAAGCGGTTTGCCCATTACGGTTTTTCAAAAGTTACGATGGATGAGATTGCCGGCGATGTGGAAATGGGAAAAGCTTCTTTATATTATTATTTTCCCACCAAAGAAAGCTTATTCCGGGCGGTTATTTCTGAAGAATGGGAGGAAATGAAAAACAACATTGAATTAATTCTAGAAGAATCCAACCCTGCGTCGGAGAAACTTCAAAAATATGTTGAGCAGAGAATGATTTTCTTCAAGAAGCTGCTCAACCTGGGTACTTTGAGTATTCATTCATATATAGACTCGAAATCGATATTTAAAAAATTATTTTTGGACTTCGCTGAAGTCGAGCTCAACATAATAAAAAGAATATTTGAAGAGGGGAAAAAAACGAACGAATTTAATCCGGAACTTACCGATGATACTGCCCTGATCTTTCTACATATACTGCAGGGATTAAGGTGTAATATACTCAGATGGACGAAAGGACAAAGTGTTGATGACGAAACACGTGAAAACCTGCAGAAGGAAATGAATGTTGCTACGGATATCTTCATTCAAGGAATTAAAAAAAGATAGTTAAAAAGAAATTTTATTTAAAAAGGAAAATACTCATGGCTAATAATGATAGCATAAAAGAACAAGGCGGAGTTAATAAGAATAACCCGTCTGTCAGCATCGATGAGAAAATTGATGAAGTACCGCTGTTCAGGAAAAAAAGAGTCCTTATACCGTTTTTTATAATTTTAATTGCCGCGGCTGCCGGAATCTACTGGTATATAGGACAGCTTGCTTACGTTACTACCGACGATGCATTTATAGACGGCAATAAATTATCTGTAAGCTCAAAAATTCTTGGAAGAATTACAGATCTGAAAGTTGATGAAGCCGATCTGGTTAAAAAGGGTCAACTTTTGGTTCAGTTGGATTCCACAGACCTCATAGCCCAGAAACAGCAGGCGCAAGCAATGCTCGAGCTCGACAGGGAAAGTATTTCTCTTGCTCAGGTAAACATGGAAAAAGCCCAGGATGATTATAACAGGGCAGAGAAACAGTTCAAGGATAATATCATACCCAAAGAACAGTTCGATCATATGCAGAAAGCACTTGAGGCTGCAAAGGCGCAGTTGAATATTTCCAAAACAAAAGTAGGCACCGCGCAGGCCCAGCTGAATGTGATAAAAACAGAGTTAAACAATACTCAAATATATTCGCCGATGGACGGAGTAGTTGCCAAGAGGTGGGTTCTGAAGGGAGATGTTGTTGCTCCGGGTCAGCCGATTTTTACCGTCTACGATAATAAAAATATTTGGATAACTGCCGATCTTGAAGAAACTAAACTGGCATCTCTGCACACCGGCGATAAAGTGGAAATTTCTGTTGATGCGTATCCGGATAATAATTTCGAAGGAAGAATTTATCAGATCGGTTCAAATACAGCTTCTCAGTTTTCATTAATTCCGCCGTCAAACGCTTCGGGTAATTTTACAAAAGTAACTCAGCGTGTACCGATTAAAATTTCAATACAGCCTGTAACGGAAACAGGGAAACCCGACCCTGATAACCATATTAAGCTTTTACCGGGAATGTCGGTAGAAATAAAAGTTAAGGTGAAATAATATAATGGCGAACGAATCTAAAAAAGGTAGCGCCGTAACTATATCTAATTTGCAAGCTCATCCTTCTTACAAATGGTGGGTTCTGGCAAATGTTATGGTCGGTACTTTTATGGCTGTTCTCGATGCTACGATTGTTAATGTCGGTTTGTCTAAAATGATGGCTGCGTTCGGAACAAGTGTTGATAAAATTGAATGGGTTCTTACGGCGTATCTTCTGGTATTTGCGGTAGTACTTCCGTCTTCAGGATGGATAGCGGATCATTTCGGTTATAAGAGATCATATTTTATGGGGCTTCTTCTTTTTACAATCGGCTCGCTTCTCTGCAGTTTATCCCCGAATGAAAACGTTCTGATTGCAATGAGAGTTATTCAGGGCGCTGGCGCCGGTTTCATCATGCCCGTGGGTATGGCCATAATAACCAGAGAATTCCCTCCCGAACAAAGAGGTACTGCGTTAGGATTCTGGGGTGTTGCTTCCGCTGCGTCTATCTCGCTCGGCCCGATGGTCGGGGGTTACCTAATAGACAGTTTTAGCTGGCACGCGATATTCGATGTTAACGTACCTGTCGGAATTGTTGCGCTTGCCGTTACATTAATTATTCTCAGGGAATATAAAACCGAGCATTCAAGATCATTCGATCTGATCGGTTTTATTTCGATGACATTGTTTCTAGTATTTCTTCTTCTCGCTCTATCCGACGGTAATGCAGCATGGAATACCGACGGCTGGACATCCGGATTTATCATGTCTTGTTTCGGGATAGCTTTCGTAAGCTTTGTGATTTTTATTACCGCCGAGTTAACCGTAAAACATCCGATAATCGACCTGCGCATTCTGAAATTCAGAAATTTCGGTATGGCCAATATCATGCTTTTCATTTTCGGGTTGGCTTTCTTCGGCAATTCTTTTCTGCTTCCCTTATATTTGCAGAACTCTTTGAATTATACCGCACTACAGGCTGGACTGGTATTTTTTCCCGTAGGTATAATACAGGCAATTATGTCGCCGATCGCTGGCTGGATGACGGATAAACTTAATCCCAAAATTCCGATCTTTGTCGGAGTAATGCTTACATTTTTCAGCATGTTTTTATACCGGGATTTATCCTTAAACACAGAACATTCCCAGATCATGCTTCCACTGATTATAAGAGGCTTCGGGCTAGGATTTATGTTCATACCTTTGAGCACTATTGCCTTAAACGATATACCTAAAGCGAAAATGGCGCAGGCTACCGGATTGTTTAACACAATTAGGCAAGTGGGCGGAAGTTTCGGTGTTGCGATATTAGGAACGCTTTTAACAAGAAGAGTGATTTTTCATACGCAGATATTCGGACAATCGCTTAATCCGAATTCAGATACTTTTCAGCATATCGTTTACGGTTTGAAGGGTTTTGTACAACAGTCGGTTGGCGGTGCGGGGAGCGAGGTAGTTACTCGGGCAAAAGCATTAATTCTGCAGAATATAACAGGACAGGCTTTTGTTCAGGGAATAACCGATGACTTTCTTGTAGGTTCAGTAATTACTCTCTTTATTTTAATACCTTTATCATTTCTCCGGTATCATAAAAAGAAAGTAGGAGAAAAAGTTGAACTCATGGATTAATAGGATTTTACTAACGGAGCATATAAAATGAAAATTAAATTTTATTTATTTATAATAACTACGCTGATTGTTTTCGGAATTGAATGTAAAGCACAGGGAAACGGCGAAAACACTATAACATTAAAAGAGGCTATTCAGCGTTCATTAACAAATCAGCCTCTGCTTAAACAAGCGGAACAGGAGATAAATGCTGCGGATGCAAAGATCAAACAGCAGAACAGTTTTTTCTATCCGGATGTTGAAGGTGATCTTTCATATACAAGGATAGGTCCAATTCCGTCGTTTATTTTCGGAGGAGCTAATCTATATCTGGCCCCTGCAAATAATTACGATGCCCATGTTTCGGCAAGAGAACTTTTATACGATTTTGGGAAAAGAGATGCTTTGGTAGATCTCGCAAAAAGCTATAAGCTTTCTTCGGAAGATAAAATTACTTTGATTAAAAATAATCTATCGTATCAGACCACAAAAGCTTTCTACACCGTGCTTTTCCTTGAGAGAAGTATCGAAGTTAAAAACGAACAGATAAATACTCTAAACCGGCATATTGAAATTACTACAAAAATGGTTCAAAGCGGAAGTGCTACCGATTACGATATACTGATAACAAAAGTAAAATTAGCTGCCGCTCAAAATCAGAAAATCGATATGAAAAATGCACTCGCAAAAGCAAAAATTTATCTTAAAAGTCTGATGGGCTGGCCGGACAGCAGTACAATAAATCTTACCGGAAGCTTCAAAGCCGATTCTTCCGTATTCAATACCGATTCATTGATTGCGGATGCATACGATCAGCGCCCTGAAATGAAACTTGCGAAGGATGCCGAAAAGAGTGCTGCTTTTAGCAAGAATCTTACTTCTTTAACTGAAAAACCCACGTTAAATGTATTTGTCAGTTATGGTTTAAAAAATGGTTTCGAACCCAACCTGGATGTTTTGAGAGGAAACTGGGTTGCAGGCTTAAGTGCGAACTTTCCGATTTTCAACGGTAACTTGAAAGAAGCAAAACTGGAAGAAGCTGATGCAAATGTACTTGCCGTATCCGCTAAAATACTTAATCTTAAGCGAAACATTAAAGCGGATGTTGAGGCGGCTGTAACGGATTATAATTCAAACAATGATAAATTCAATACGACAAAGCTTCAGGTTGATCAGGCCAAACAGGCGGTACAGCGCGCTGAAATCCGTTACAGGGACGGCGTAATTACAAATCTGGATTTAATTGATGCAGAAACATCTTTATCAGAAGCCGAACTGCAGTATGTTCAGGTATTGTATAAAAATGTTCTAAATTCTTACGAAGTTTATCAAGCGATAGGAAAAAGGCTCTGGTAACAGTCGAGAGGCGAAAGATATAAGGTTTAAAATTCATTTTAAACTGTAAAAATTAATAACCATTTTTTAATGAATATGCCTTATATCTTTCACTTTAAACTTACCTCTTTCCACTTTTTACCTTCGGATAATTATTTATATCCCACAACCGTGATGCTGAAAATGCCTTTCAGGTTTTCTCTATATTCATCCAGACCTTTTCCTGTCAAATTCCTTTGTAGTAAATCTTCAGGCAGATCGATTTTTTTACTTTTCTTTATTTCTAGATTATTGAAACCGGTTAGTCTAACTATATTTAAATATTCATCAATATCCAACGCGCCGGAAACGCATCCGGCATAAAGTTCGGCAGATTTTTTCAGCTCTTCGGTCATTTCTCCTTTTATAACTACGTCGGAAATACAAAAATGTCCGCCCGGTTTAAGGATTCTGAATATTTCCGAGAAAGCCTTGTTTTTATCCGGCACAAGATTTAAAACACAATTGCTTATCACTACATTTGCAAAGTCAGTTTCAATCGGAATATTTTCAATATCTCCGAACTTAAATTCAACATTCTTGAAACCCAGTTTTTCCTTGTTCTTATCAGCCTTCTTAAGCATTTCTTGGGTAAAGTCAACACCGACAACCTTACCTTCATCCCCGGCAATTGCCCGTGCGACAAAAACATCATTACCGGCACCGGAGCCGAGATCAACAACAGTATCTCCTTTTTTGATTCCGGCATATTCAGTCGGTACTCCGCAGCCCAATCCCAGATCCGCTTCCGCCACATATCCATTTAATTCGGAGTAATCATCCTGGAATACCGTATAATCTTGTGAAGAGCCTGAACATCCGCATGCCGGTCCGCAGCAGTCAGTGTTTCCGCTATCCTTAGCAATTTCAGAATATTTATTTTTCACAACCGATTTTATTTCATCCGGAGTGTCCATAGTCTTTTCCTTTATATTGTTTAACAATTACATATTATTGAAAAAAGCTTATCCATTTCTTTTTTTACTTTCGACATTGTTTTATTATTTATGCAATAACATATTTTTGGTCCGTCAATTTCCCCTTCGATCAAACCCGCGTTCTTTAATTCCTTAAGATGCTGGGATACGGTTGACTGTGAGAGCGGAAGCTGCTCTACAATATTTCCGACCATGCATGAATTCATTGAAGTTAAAATCTTTAATATTCTGATTCTCGCCGGATGAGATAATGCTTTCGTAATTCCCGCCAGCCAGGCATCTTCTTTTTCAAATTCTTCTTTCTTTGAGAAGGCCATTATTAATTTCCTTTATCGTTAATCGTAAATATACGATATGTTTATTTGAAGTCAATACTTATAAATATTCTTCGGCAACCTGCGTCACAAATTGAAATTAAAACACAAAAATGATTAGCCTAAGAAAAATTCTTATTGACAATTTAATTTTCGCATACTATCTTTGTAAGTAAGTGATTACTAATTATGGAAGAGAATAATGACGAGAGCTACGACAGACATAAGACAGGAGCAGATCAAAAAAGCAGTACTGGAAATAATTGCGGATGAAGGTCTGCATAACTTTTCAACAAGAAACCTAGCTAGAAAAATCGGACTTACGGAAGGTGCTATATTCAGGCACTTCCCGACCAAGCGCGACATTATTAAAGGAATAATGGATGATGTCGACAGCGGCTTGATCGGTTCGCTCAGGAACATTGTGATGGGTTCCGACAAAGCCGACTTAAAATTATTCAACTACCTTTGCCAAAACGTTAAATACCTTAAAGAAAACCGAGGCGTTACTATCCTTCTTTTCTCAGAAGCCACACATCTCGGTGATAAAGAGTTAAAAGAAAAACTTAATCAAATCCTGGCCCAGCAAAAACAATTTATCGTTAAAATGGTAAAGGACGGAATATCCGAAGGAAGCTGGGATAAATCGGTAAATGCTGATGATCTTGCGGTTATTTATATGGGGATTCCCATTACGTTCAATATCGAACTTGTGCTGAATAAAAGCTCGCTTAACGTTGATAATTTCTGTAAGAGAATGTATTCGTTGATTTTAAAGATTCTGAAAAAATAAAAAAATTTATCCGACTAGGTAAGTAAATGATTACTTATTAAGAATAAAAAATAATATTAAAATTTTAATTAAGAGGTTTCGATGTTGTACTTAATTATTTCAGTCATAATTCTTGCATCTTCCTTTTTGTTCTCAATGCTGGGATTGGGAGGCGCTTTAATTTACGTGCCTGTACTTAAATGGGCAGGGTTTCCCGTAAAGGAGGTGGCAATCCCGCTGGCACTCTTACTTAACGGATTTACAACATTGATAGCCTTGATAGCATATTTCAAAAATAAACTTGTTGATGTAAAGGGCGGATTGGCTATGACTATTTCCGCTTTTATATTTGCTCCCGTTGGCGCGCTTGTTTCAGATAAACTGCCCGTGAATATTTTATTAATATTTTTCTCAGCGGCGGTTTTAATTGCGGGGGGTAGAATGTTGTTTATGTCCAGACAGCCTGAGCCGAAAGAAATTATGTCACTTAAGAAACGCGCGGTTATCGGCGCCTTGATCGGCGGGTTTGCAGGATTCGTCGCCGGACTGCTGGGAATAGGCGGCGGATTTATTATGGCTCCTCTGCTTATGTGGATGGGATATGAAACTAAAAAAGCTGCCGCCACTTCTGCATTCGCTGTTACCTTCTCTTCTTTTTCAGGGTTTATTGGTCATGCCGCGCAGGGACACTTTAATTGGACATTAACAATAATATTGACGGCAGCCGTTGTTGCCGGTGCTTTCTTAGGCAGTAATTTTATGGCGACTAAAGCAAAATCAAACAGAGTAAAACAAATCTTCGCGATAGTTCTGTTCGGTATCGCGGCGAAAATAATTATAGGAATTATATAAAGTATGCCGAAGTTCAAAGTTTCATTAATAATCTTTTTATTCATTGTTGCCGTTGATTCTTTTCTTGCCTATTCGCAGCAAAAAATCAACTGGAACGGTTACCTGCAATACCGCTTTACCGATAATTATATCAACCAAACCGAATTCTCGGTTAGAAGAGCAAAATTATGGGTGGATGGCGATTTGCCTTTTAATACCGGGAACTGGAAATTCAAATTACAGTCAATCTTTTTTAATAAAGAAGAATATTTCTTAAGACTCCAGGATATATATGTTGAGTACAATTCAGGCGAATTCGATTTTACCGCAGGTCAGTTTGTTCCCGACTTTAGTCTGCAGAGAAAACAGCCCGATTATCTTATTCCGTTTACCGAAAGAGCAAATGTAATAAACGCACTGGTGCCGGCTGCCGAAACCATGGGAAGAGATATTGGAATCGAATTAAAATACAAAAATAGCATCGGAGGAATCAATCTCGGATTTTTTAACGGCAACGGTGCAAATAATTTATCGAATAGAAAAAACTTTCTTTATGTTAATCGCACATACCTTAGGTTAAAGAATAAAACTGCCTTGTATGAGCTTGGTTATTCTCTCTCATACCGGAACGCAAATCAATTAAAATTTACGAGCACTCTGGGAGACTCTGCCTACTACTCGGGAAAAGATTTCAGATACGGGTTTGATGCCGGAATAAAAATGTCGGATTTCGAATTTCAGACCGAATATCTCGAAGTACGGTTTGCGAATCAAAAAGCTCGCGGATTTTATGTCTTATCCAGCTACAACATTTCATCTGTAAATTTATTTGCAATTTCAGTCGAACAGTTATACAATTTATCGCCTTCATTCAATAGTAATCCTATATTTAAAATAGGCTACTCGCGGTTAATTAAATCTAATTATATAAAATTATCAATCGATAACAGCTTTCAGAAATCAAAAAGTAAAATAAACTCTTCTACAATAATTCAAATTCAATATTTTTTTAATCAATAAAGGAAAAACAAAGATGGTAAATCCAAATGAATGGTTAGAGTTCGGTCAGAAATTTCACGGACATAAATGTCCGGCGATGCCTTTAGGTTTGAGGGTCGGAGCGGCAGCTTTGAACGCACTCGGAATCGAAAGAGCCAAAGACGGTCAGATTACGGCAATTGTTGATTTAGGTGAAGATCATTGCGCTACTTGTTATGCGGACGGTCTGCAGGTTATAATGGGTACGACATTCGGCAAAGGCAATATTAAAAAGACACAAAAAGGGAAATGGGCCGTAACGGTTGTTGATAAAAAAACTAATAAGGCCGTTAGAGTTACTCCTAAGGCTGAAGCAATGCTGGCGAATAAACAAACTTCTTTCTTCAAAGATTACAGAGAAAAAGGAATACCGGCAAGCAAGGTACCTGTTGAAGTAGTTGATCCATTGATTGATAAAGTTATGGGCGCACCGGCGGAAATGCTGCTGAATATATCAGAAGTTTTCAATTACAATTATCAAGAAAGTCCCCATAGCTTTAACAGCTTTGTATGCGATGAATGCGGTGAAATGACTGTGATGGAATACGGCAGGATTAAGGGCGATAAAAAGGTATGTCAGGATTGTGCGACAAAGTAATCAATAGTAATATATTTGAGCCCGGAAATATTGCCGGGCTTTTATTAAAATCTCAATAATCCGATAACGGAACCGACAAGAAAACCGTAAACAAGGTGATCCGCCCAATGTGCAACCGCAACGTTAAACCCGGCTTCCCTAAATTCCGGAAGAGGATGGCGTACCGCTACAGTGGATATAAGTAAAAAACCAACTACCGCTCCGTGTATAAATCCAATCAGCAATCCGGCTAAAGCATTACCCATATATCCGGGAATGTTAAAATAAACAATAGCAAGAGTATAAATAAAGCAAGTATGATCTCCGATATTGCCTGAATTATAATTCCGACACCATAAGCTGATTCGATTGTTTTTGTAAATATGTGGCCTATGGCGCGAGACATATCCGCGTTTACCATACCGAATTTGGTTGTCCTTTGTAAAAATATTTCCATACCGGCCGTACCTATAATTCCGGACCATACGGCAAGCCATACAACCCTGCTAAATTCAAGATTTCCCATTGCAGTCTCCAGACTTTTTTACAATGAATCTATTTCTTTTATAGTAGCAGAATAAAATTTATATGGCAGCATTATAATATAGAGTTAAAATATTTTATTAACCTGAGGCTTTCGAAATTTCAAACTCATTCAGAATATAAATTATTTTTTAATAATACACTTTAATCGGGAGGATAGGATCTAAATCAATTTTTAGATATTCTGATGGAGGTCTTTGAAATTTTATATAAACCGTATTTTGTAGAGGGGGTTTTAATTAATAAACAAAAGCGGAATCAATTCCGGTTCCGCTTTTGTTTTAAATAATAATTTTATTTTTTCTTTAGTTCCAGAGTAGTTACTTCGCTGGCAATTTTCCAGCTGTTAGCTTCTTTGACCAAAGTAATAAAACCGGATTCGGATAATCTCGCATCGCTGATTTCCACCTTAGCAATTGCTGTATTTCCGTCAACATCAACCGAATTAACAGTAACATTTCTTACCCATCCGCCTTTTTGACCGTTCTTTACTAGATTGACAAAGTTGGTTGAAGTATAATTATCAAGTTTATTTGTTATAGTATTTAATGTTACTATTGCACCGTTCGCAACCAAGGATTTTTCCAAAGCATCGGCATTCTGGGAATCGACACTTTTTACAAAAGAATCTATTGTCTGTTCAATGTCTCCTTTATCTTGAGCATAGGTTTTTTCCGCTGCTTTTACGGTAACCGCTATGAATAAAAGAGCACACAATGTTAGCATAATGTTGAATTTTTTCATTATATCACCTTTAAATTTTAATCATATTTTTACAAATAATTATTATTTGTATTTACCAATAGCACAAAAATAAATTTTTCCGGATTGTGTATAATATGAATTATTAATAACGGTAATATTCATACATGAACGGTAATAAATTTATTCGATGAATTTGAGGATAAAATTTATTTTTTTCGGCTAAAAAATGAGATAAAAATTTAATTTTGAAATAATGGATTTTAGACCGTATATTAATCATTGGTAAAACAAACACCTTAAACCATTCTCCTAAATTTCACCGGCTTAAGATGTATGGTAATGAATGAAAAATCAATTTAATTTAACACCATACACGGAGAAGTAAGCCATGAAAACTTTCATTTTATTAACTCAATTATCCCCGGAAATTTCCAAACACTTGAAAGAACGGGCAAAATTAGGAAGAGACTGGCTTGATCAGGTAAAGAAAAAATGCCCGGATGTAAAATTCGTTTCTCATTACGCTCTTCTCGGTCCGTACGATTTTCTAGATATTTATGAAGCGCCTGATGAAGAAACAGCGGCAAAAGTATCAATGATAAGTATGGCTAACGGAGCTTTTAAAGCCGAAAGCCTGGTAGCTATTCCCTACAAGCGTTTTCTGGAACTTGTTAGTGAAGTAGAAGAAAAAGTAAAAATTCTTCTATAAAAACTTCAGATTGTATTTCTAAAAGTTTAAGAATTTATGTAAAAGGAGGTCAATATGCCGGTTAGAAAATTAAAAGAATTTCTTGATAGTAATAATATCAAGTATCTCACAATCAGCCATTCATCAGCATACACTGCTCAAGAGATTGCCGCATCGGCTCATATACCCGGTAAGGAATTAGCTAAAGCTGTACTGATAAAAATTGACGGTAAAATAGCAATGGCTGTTTTGCCTGCTTCTGATAAGGTCGATTTTGATTTGTTAAAACATACACTAAAAAGCGAAAATGTACGACTTGCTTACGAACATGAGTTTGTAGATAAATTTCCGGATTGCGAAGTCGGTGCAATGCCGCCGTTCGGAAATTTATACGGACTTGATGTATATGTAGCAAAGAGTATCACTGAAGATGAAGAAATAGCCTTTAATGCATGCACGCATTCTCAATTAATTAAATTGAGATATAAAGATTATGAAAAGTTAGTGAAACCCAGAATACTTGAATTTTCATATCAATCAATGCTATAACCGACCTTCAAATTTTTTAATCAAGCGGCAGCAATGTTATATGTAACATCAACTGCCGCTTGATGAGTATTTTTAGAATACAAATTTTCTTAATGCTTAACCGATTATTCAGCAAATCGAGCATTCCAACATCCTTATATCACCTGGATAAGTATTATTTTAACTTTATTTTACCATTCATCATAATTTGTTTACAAATACAAATGTTTTTAATAATTTTCAAAGCTTTTTTAAGTAATTACTGTTAATTCAACAAAACGGGTGATAAATGGAAATTTTAAATAAAAAACTTTTTAGTTCTTTAACCGTACTTTTTTCGGTTATTTTCTTTGTTTCAAGCTATGCGTCGGATAAAGCGCATGGTGATGAGATTAACCGGAGCGATATGGATACCACTGTTAGTCCGACAACAGATTTTTTTGAATACGCAAACGGAAATTGGTTAAAAAACACTCCGATACCTGCGGCATATTCCGGTTGGGGATCGTTTTATGTACTTCGTGATCAGAATCTGGATAAATTGAAAACAATTTTATCAGAAGTTGAAAAAAACAAGAAAGCCGCAAAAGGAAGCAGTGAACAACTCGTAGGTGATTTTTATTATACCGGTATAGATTCCGCAAAGATAGAGAAAGACGGTTTTAAACCAATACAGAAAGATCTTGAAGCCGTAAATTCTATTCATTCACTGAATGATTTTTATAAGAAATTAGTAGATGTGCAGCTCGGTTATTCAAACCCCTTGTTTTATTTCGGATCAGGTCCCGATGCAAAAAACAGCGAAATGAATATAGCCCAGTTATACCAAAGCGGGTTGGGCATGCCCGACAGGGATTATTACCTGAAGGATGACAGCAATACGGTTTCCGTCAGAAATAGCTATAAGTCTCTCATTGCGAATTCATTTGAACTAGTAGGAATCAGCTCCGAGCAAGCTGCTAAGAATGCCGAAAATATTTTACAGCTTGAAACTCAGCTTGCAAAGGCCTCAATGTCGAGAACAGAAGAAAGAGATCCGAAAAAAACCTACAACAAAATGTCGGTGAAAGAATTAACAGGTTTAGCACCAGAATTTGAATGGCATAATTACTTCGATTTACTGGGTGTAAAAAATCCCGGTGAAATAAATGTTGCACAGCCGGATTTTGTTAAGGAGATAAACAATGTTATAAAGTCTGCTCCCTTATCAACATTGAAGGAATATCTTCAGTGGAATATTATCCGCTCGGCAAGCCCCTATTTAAGCGATGCTTTTGTAGAAGCAAATTTCAATTTTTACGGTAAATTGTTAAACGGTACAAGCCAAATGCAGGTAAGATGGAAAAGAGTACTTGGAACTGTTAACGGTTCAATCGGAATGGAACTCGGAAAATTATTTGTAAAAAAATATTTTCCGCCTTATGCTAAAACCCGAGCTCTGGAAATGGTACATAATTTAATGGCTTCACTTAAAACCCGTATTGAAAACCTGGAATGGATGAGTCCGGAAACCAAAAAGGAAGCAGTAAACAAGTTGGCTGCTTTTACCGTCAAGATTGGATATCCTGATAAGTGGGAAAGTTACAAAGGACTTGATATAAACAAGGATTCCTATTTCGGTAATGTATTAAGATCTTCAATCTTCAACACAAAAAAAGATCTTGCCAAAATCGGCAAACCTGTTGACAAAACAGAATGGGGAATGACCCCACAGACGGTTAATGCTTATTACAATCCACAGAATAACGAAATAGTTTTTCCTGCCGGTATATTGCAGCCTCCGTTTTTTGATCCTAATGCTGACGACGCAATAAACTACGGCGGAATAGGCGCGGTAATCGGTCATGAAATGACGCACGGTTTTGACGATGAAGGCAGACAGTATGATGCAAAAGGTAATATGAAAGATTGGTGGACAAAACAGGATGAAGAAAAATTCGATGAGAGAGCTCAGAGAATTGTCACTCAATTCAATGATTACGTTGCCGTAGATACTCTTCATGTTAACGGTAAATTGACGGAAGGTGAAAACATTGCAGATTTAGGCGGCATAAATGTTGCTTTCGATGCATTTATGAAAACTAATGAATATAAAGATGGTAAATCAATTGACGGTTTTACCCCGGCACAAAGATTTTTCCTTTCATTTGCAAATATCTGGAAAATAAAAAACAGACCCGCTAGATTAAGGCTCAGCTTAAAGATAGATCCGCACTCACCCGAACAATATAGAGTAGACGGGCCTCTGAGCAATACACCGGCTTTCTGGGAAGCTTTTAACGTAAAACCGGGCGATCCAATGAGAAGATCCGGAGATAAATTAGTGGAAATTTGGTAA
>CAVUCX010000036.1:0-67798 GCA_963739955.1 uncultured Bacteroidota bacterium
CGGGAACCGGGATATTTATATGTACGATATAAATACTACCCTCGAAACCCAGGTTACAACAAATGCTGAATACCAGGATTATCCGGCTGTATCAGACAGCGTAATAGTTTGGCGCGACAGACGGAACGGAGACTCTTGGGAATATGATATTTACATGTACGATATGCATAACGGTTCGGAAGCAAGGGTAAGTACGGAGACGAGCTCGATGCAGGATGCCGGACCCAGAATTTCCGGGCATAAGGTAGTCTGGTCGCAGTACAGCGGATCGTCAAATTCAATATTTTTTATAGACCTCGACTCCGGCAACAGAGAACAGCTCACTTCCGATCCTTACGATCAATATGCACCGGACATTTACGGCGATTCGGTTGTGTGGCTGGAATACAGGAACGGAAGTTATTCGTTGTATATGGAAGATCTTACGACACACATTACACAATTTATTACAGATCGGATAACGGCACATTCAAAGCCCAGAATTTCGGATAAAGGCATAGTGTGGGATGTACTGGTTGATTTATACGGAAACAAGGATCTTTATTTTTATGAATTTGCTACCGAAGCATTGGTTCCTCTGGTAACCGGCGCTTTTACCGAAGAAAATCCTTCCATCTGGTCAAACAGAATTGTTTGGGATGATGCGTCAAGCAGCAACTACGATATATATTATCTCGATTATGTCCGTCCCCCCGGCGCGGATATTTATGTAACTCAAAAAGATCATCCGGATCCGGTATTGCTTGACGGATACTTGACCTATACAATAAATGTAGGTAATTACGGATTTGAGAATGCAACAAACGTAGCTTTATCCACCACATTAAGTTCAAAAGTTGAGTACTATTATGCTTCATCAACTCAAGGGACATGCAATTATGCCGGCGGCGCGGTTACATGCAATCTGGGAAATATAGATTTTAAAAGCAGTGTAACGGTTAATATTATTGTAATTCCGAGGGATACCGGAAATGTATATAATACTTTTTCCGTATCCGCAGATCAATCGGATTTGATTACGCATAATAATTCCGTTACCGCTAAAACCAGAATCAATGCATACACTGCGGACGAAGTACCTTTTTCAAGAGACATCGGCGATCTGTCGCTTGGTGTGGATTCCCACGGAGCCGCACATATCAGCTGCACGAGCCAAGGGGAGTTTTATCCCAACAACGGTACCGATATAATTTATATGACCAATAAAACCGGTATCTGGGAAGCCCACAGGATATATGACGGTATTGCAGATAATAATATCGATTTGGGAAATCCTCCGTATGATCTCTGGGACGGCGGTAAATCTCTGATTGCCGTTGACGAATCAAATAATGAACACATCTGTTATGTTGTATACTACACTAGAACCAGTGTATACGGTGATCCGACCAATTGGCACAGCACATTGTACTATACCAATAATGTATCCGGCACATGGAAAACCCCGGTAAAGCTTATTCAGCTCGACTTTATCAGACCGGTTTCAATTGATATTGATAATAACGGTAAGGCCCACATAGCGTTCGTAACAAACAAGGCCGCTCAAACAGGCTCATTGTATTATTTTACAAATGCATCCGGAGACTGGGAAGCCGAAATTATTCACAGTAATATTTACGATCATGCCTCAATGGCAGTAGATAATAATAACCATGTTCATTTCGGTTTTTACAGCTGGGACATTCAAAACGATGATTCGCACGAACAGGGTCTGGCTTATGTTACGGGAACATCCGGCTCTTGGAGTACTCCGGAAAAGATTGATTTCGTAGGCGGGCAAATGGAAGATATGGGCGTTTCGATTGCGGTCGACAATTCAAATAATCCGCATATAAGTTACCTCGGCGGGCAATACGGATATAACAAGTATGCCGTCAAAAGCGGCGGAGGCTGGTCGCTGGTTGAAGTTGACGAGGGCTGGGGTAGCGGTTGTTCTTCCATTGATCTCGATAATTCAGGTTATGCGCATATTCTTTACTCTCCCCTTTACGGCAGCAATATTTTCAGGTACGCTCAAAATACTTCCGGCACATTCGAAAATTGCGATGTCGAAGATGCAGAGCAATTCCGTATAAAGATAGATAATGACGGTAAGTATCATATAGTTTACGGAAGTATGTATCTCACGAACCGCGTGCATACGGATCAATACGGCGGCGGGGGTACGGAAACCGGAGGATATTATTTTGTTACTTCGGATGAAGAAGCAGGCAGCATGCCGAGCCAGCCCGTTTATGAATGGATTGAACCGGTTGCAGGAGGTCATAATGAAATTACTTCTTGGACGTCGGGCGACGAGGACGACGGTTATTTCCAGGTTGCCGATCTCGGAATGTCATTCCCGTTTTTCGGACAAAACTACAATCATGTTTTTATAGGTTCAAACGGTTATTTGTCTTTCGCCAACGGGTACACCGAAAATGCGGAATATGCATTCGTACCCTCTTCAATTCAGCCGAATAATTTTATTGCCGGATGCGCAATGGATCTGGACTGCGGTAATGCCAATTCACATGTCTATTATTTTAGTACCGGTTCCGAATTTATTGCTACCTACTGGCACGTTTACGATAAGGGCTCCGACACGGATTATATCACATTTCAAATAATTCTCTATTCAAACGGAAATATAAAAATACAATTCAACGATTCCGAAAGCTTAATCCCGGTGGCGGAATCCATTAACGGTAATGCCCTCGTGGGTATCGAAAACAGTAACGGCACCGAAGGATTAAGTTATCACAACAACGGCGATGGGGGCCCACTTTTCGGCTCCCCTCTTGCGGTTATGTTCGGCAACGATCCTAATCTGCTGCCGGTTGAATTGTCTTCTTTCGAATATTCTTTAAATAATAACATTGTTGTTCTTAAATGGGCAACGGCTACGGAAATAAACAATTACGGGTTTGAAATTGAACGGTCAGCCTTCCTCGGCGAACAGTCAGAACAAAACCAAAATCCGGCTACAAGCAGATGGGAAAATATCGGTTTTGTAAAGGGAAACGGCAACAGCAACATTACCAGAAATTATACTTATACGGATAACAGTGTAAGAGGAAGCGGAGCTTTTAAATACAGATTGAAACAGCTAGATATTGACGGAAGTTTTAAATTCAGCCGGGAATTAACCGTAACCATTAACGTACCTGCGGCATATTTTCTAAAACAGAATTATCCTAATCCTTTTAATCCTATAACTAAAATTGAATTCGGATTAAAGGAAAGCGCGAATGTAAAATTAACAGTATACAATATCTTAGGAGAAATGGTCTCCGAACTTTTAAATTGCCGGCTTGAAGCGGGTTATCATAAAGCGGAATTTGATGCCGGCAATTTTGCAAGCGGAGTATATATATACCGCCTGGAGGTTAAAGATAAATTCAATGCAATAAAAAAAATGATCGTGTTGAAATAGGTATTTTAGAACTTTAAAACAAACTCATCCCACATAGTGGCAATGCCAGCCCTTCCCTTGCAAAGGGAAGGGCTTATTGATAACGACAATAAGATATAAACAAACATGACTTAACTTATTCTGTTTATGAGAAAAAAAGAAAATACAACTGATAATTCGTTTAATTGTTTTACAACAAGGATTTTGCTTGGTTTGTCCCGTATGCTTTCTCAACACTCCTTTATAAACGCAATTGAAGCAGTTCTTAAAGTAATTACTATTCGGCTACACATTTTATTTAATTCCTAGTTCCTGCCGCAGATTAATTCCCAATTCTTTTATCTTTTCTTTTTTCGCGCCGCTTACCGTCAGCCTCCCCGAAGTTACGGGGTCCCTTATTACCGCTGCCATCACTACTTCATTGTCGATGATCATCGCCATTTTTTTGCCGACATTTTGTTCTGTGATTGTTTTGAATTTTTCTTTTGCCGAGTCTTTCAGTGCGATATTTAAAACATATAATTCGTTACCGTCCAACATTGCGTTCCCGGTATTGCACGATTGGATATCGTTAACCGTAATAACCGGTTTTGCAGAAAGACAAAGTGTATCTGATAAATAAACAATCGTATTTTTATCCTTCTGTCCGGAACAAGTGTCGGATGACAAGACCAAATACAAACCTGTTTCAACATGTTTTGTTTGAGGCATAATATTAATTGCAGAAGTCATAACGATAAAAACCAATAGTATGGTTTTCATATTTAAATACTCTTTTAATTTATGATACTATCAAAATTGCAACTGATAAATTATCTTTGATAACAGCAGATAGCCAATTCTTCGTTGGTAACAACCGTAAAATCCGAGCGGCCTTCAGTCCAGGCGCCCGTGTCAATATAAATATATTTTCCATCCATAAAATTTATGTCAAGATACGGATGATGGGTATGACCTATTATACTGATCTTCGCTTCCGGCATATCGGGAATACTTCCCAGCCGTTTGGAATAATAATCAAAGTATCTGGGTCCGTATTTGGTCCTATACTCGTCCTCCGACGGATAATCATAAACCGGTTCTTTCCCCGATCTTACTCCGAATGAATAATTATCATCTTTTGGAATCATATTAACGCTGACAAGAAGAGTAGCGAAGAACTGATTAATTTCCCTGATCGTTTTAAAAACAATCTGTCCAGCTTCCCAGAGAGGGGCATTCGGATTTGAAAAATCTTTCCAAGTATCAGGAGAAAAACCGTGTTCAAGATAAACCTTTCCCTCATTAGCGGCAAAAGAAAAACCGGGGAAATGACGCAGTTCAAAATCATGGTTGCCGTAAAGAAAATGAGTTCTGATGCCATTCATCGAGTTTACTATCCTGTCGTAATCCGGATGAGACATCCTTATCTCGATGCCGGTTGCGTTTGTTCCCGTTGAACTTAAGCCCGGAAACCGCTGCTCGTATAAATCTCCTATCTGATATATTCGAAGGGTTTTCTGCTGAAGAGCCATTTCTTCTTTTATTACTTCAAGGTGGTCCAATAATCCCAGCATAGCCCCTGCGCCGAACTTAAAATTGTCAAGCTGAGAATTATATATATACATGTGCATATCGGGTATTACTACAAGTATATCGCAGCTCTTTAAAATTGGCCGCCATGGTTCGGGAACAGGACTGGGATTTCCGTTATTTGTAATTATTTTAATCTTGCTGTTCCCTTTTATAAAGTCATCTAATATTTTCATACTCGATTACCTCCAGTTGAAAGATTGGATTCTTTCGCCGTTAAGTTCAAGCAGCTCGACCGGATAAATATTATACTGAAGATCTTTAATCATCACAGTTTTGCCGTCACTTAAAAGTCTTAGCGAATACCAATAAGTTACCCTGCGCCATGGATGATCATTATAATGAATTTCGCCGTAGAAATTTCCAGACGAATCCGGTGTAAGTTTGTTGGCAACGGTTAATACATTTGATTTTCTTAAAAAAGAAACAACGGACGATTCGGTAGAATCTCCGCAAAATACCACCAGAGTATCACCCTGTGAAACATCTGTTCTGTAAAAATCCGGATACTGATACCAAACATAAAGTTTTCCTTTGCCGGTATCGTATTCATCCATAAAAACCCGGATATTAGGATCGGAATAAACCCGTCCCCAGCCTTCGGTCTCAATTAATTTCTGACGGCTTCCTAGACTGGCCACCGGTATTTTAGTTTCCTGCTGACCGGCAGGCCAATTTTTAAATATTTCTTCTACTAAATAATACGGCATTCCTGAGGTTAGTTTTCCATTTTCAAGGCTATCGATAAGCGCGGAATGTTCCGCGATATTCTTGAAGGATTCAATATCGGGATCGGAATAAGAGGGATAGCGCACGCATCCGTTTTGGATAATTAAAAGAGAAATGAATACCGCGGCAGCAAGAATGTATTTTTTATAGAACATCCGCCCTCCTTAAATTAGTTAAAGATGTCACGGTCCTGTTAAATTACACGGCAGATTCTCCGTTTTCGATTTGTATATAGCCGTTCTTTTTTATTGTTATTATACTTCGTCCGACTATAAAAAATCTCTGATTTATAAAATTGAATATAACTTGCGCTTCGTTCCATTCTTCCGGAATTGTCCATATAAATATCTCGTGCGGCGAAAGGCTGCGGCTTTTATAAGCAACCAGCCTCAGGCGATCGCCGGGATGAAAGAATTTTATTTCAATCTGATTATCGTACATATTCTTAAAAACTATGTCTTTCAATCCCAAACTTTGACCGATCATAAAAGTTGCGGAAATTCCCTCATAAGGAGTAATCTTGCCAGACTGCGATTTCCAATCGCCGAAATGCCGTATCCTGTATTCACCCGGTTCCGTTTCATCGTCGGTATTCCAGGAAATAGTAATAAGTGAGCTTGCAATGAACTCACGAGCCCAATGGAAAACCGTACACGGATCACGGTCGGTAAAAATATTTGTCCATCCTTCAGAACCTTTTTTTTCAACAACCAGGTATGTATCCTGTGTCCTTAAATTATTCTTCGGATGGGCTCCCCAGAAAACAACCTTCACCGTATCGCCGTTTTTATAAAAAGTTTTAACATCGGTATGAATACTTCCGAACTTATGATTCGGCCACGGAGGAGTATCCATTAAAACTCCTCCCCTCAAAGCATACTGCTGATCCGACAAATCTCTCGGCATAAGTCCTGGATCTGCAGCTTTATTTTCGATCATCGAAATAGCCAGTTTCCCGAATTCCTGCCTGTATGCCTCAAAGGTGTACGGACCAAAAAGCGTGGAAGCTCCTTCATAATTCTGTTTATCGTATTCTTCTTTGGTTGTTATATAGCCGGCATAGGCGTTCGCATAACCACTAATTGCGATGTATTTAACACCGATCGGTTCTAATAAATTTTGTATAGCTTCTCTTAAACGCCTGCCGGCCATTGTTGTTATTTCACCCGGGACTCCTAAAATCGCAAGGCTGCCGATTCTAATTATTTGCACCGGCAGAACATCAGGAGTAAGAGGATATGGGTGAGCGATACCCGGAGCGAAAACGATAGTTTTTTCCCCGTGTCCTTTTATAAGATCTTCCGCAAGAAAATCAGGGTATGAAAAATTCCTGATGAAAGTTGCGAACACTTTCAGTACTGCCGAAATAAACCTGGTGGAAATAAAAGATAAATCTTCTAGGTTGTTTGTATTTAAATTTTCATCCGAATCCGGAGAGCGGTTATTGTTGTCCCTTCTTCCGGTAAATATTGAAATACCCAATGCCGCCGGATATGTCCTTTCTGCTGTTCCTTCGATTTTCAAATTCGACAGATTAATATGCGCATGCCTGGTATCAATAATATCTTTTAATTCCTCATCCGCAGAGTCAAATAATTCCCTCGCGGTTAGATACTGCCGTTTCCCCAGTAAATACATAAACGAAAAATCATTTTGATTTTCGGAAATTTCCGGTTTCATGTTCCCGGATATGTCCCCGCAATTGGAATTTGCGAATGCAGCCGTAAAAGTATCATGCTGCAGAGGATCGTTTTCCATTTGTTTTTCGAATAAGTATTCCGCGTAACCTTTATTGTCGCCGCTGATTAATTTATTGCCTTCGAAAGTATTTGTAGGATGGACCGCATTCCAAGCCAAGCATCCCGAAGCATTTCCGTTATTTTTTTCAAACCTCAATACGATCATTTCCTTTTCTGTATCACTGTCGTATTTAATTCTTTCTTCCTTCGGATTGCCAAGATATGCCTCCAGAGATCTGTTCCATCCGCAGGCTTCAATCTCACCTTTATTTATAAATATTTTTCCCGGGGTAAGATTCGAATAAGCGCGTTTAACGGCCTGCACTATGCCGTTCACAATAACTTCAAAATTCTGTTTATCGAAACCCATAAGCGATAAATTATAAAGAGCATAATGAGAATACCCGCCGGGGCCGCTGTGTGTATGAGTTCCGGAAATCATAATATTATCCGTCCTGAACAAATTCCTCCCGAATTCATTATTCAGCCTTCTCACCACTTCGGTCTTTACAGCTTGAGTACAGGACCACAGATCGGCAACTACTATCACCGAAAAAAATCCCGTGGATTGCTTTTTTATTATAAAAGCCCTCGCATAAAGACGGAAATGTATACCTTCAGTCTTCTGTTCGATATGAGCCGTACCAAGGACGCCTGCATCGGCAGAAGGACCGGTAATATCATAAATGCCATTACCTATTAAAAAATCCTCATCCATAAATTTCAGCTAAATTTTTATTAAATGAATAGAATAAGTAAATAGACCGGTCTATAATAGAACCATTTTTATTACGGGAGGATAGGATTATGTTTGAACATAAATAAACAGAAACATATAATCAACATAAAATTAAACCGGCAGGTGTTTTCGAATTGCCTCAATACCGGTCATTTAACATAAACCATTTTGTTTCCGTAATCTTTGCCGTTTAAAGTCAGAATATAATAATAAACGCCGCTTGCGCATTGTACTCCTCTGTCGTTTTTTCCATTCCATGTAAATGTGTTTAATCCGATGTTTGCGGTACCGGAAAACAATGTTTTAACGGTCTGACCGATGGAATTTAAAATTATCAATCTGGCGGGTGCATTCTTTTCTGAATAAAAATTTATTCTTGTTGTCAAGTTGAAAGGATTCGGATAATTTGTTTCCAGAACCTTGCTTGATAATTGCGTAAGGTATGAATCGACTACTGTAATATCTTTTTGTCCTACTTTGAATGAATAGTATTGTGTTGAAGGCTCCCGGTCGGATCCGCCGGAACTGTCCTGATAAGTAAAATATGTATATACCAATTGACTGTCGGGTATGGAAGGCATACTAAATGTATATTTTAATTTACCGTCGTAAACCATAGGTTCTGTAGTAAAAACCTGTCCGTCTTGAGAATAATGTACTTTTACCGACGAAGGAACCACGCCGGAAGTATTAAAAAATATTTTGTTAAGAATATAAGTATTGCTACCGGAGTTGAAATCCATATTTGGATACGCCAGCGCTTTTTCGGCAGAAATTAGACCGTATCCTCTATCATTATTGGGGGTGTTAAAATTTCCGGCGGTATGCAACAAAATATAACGCGCCTGCTCATTTGTCAGGTATGGATTAGCGGATAAAAGCAGTGTTGCGACCCCGCTTGCTATCGGTGTTGCCGCGGAAGTGCCCTGATCGAACATATAAGAATTGGTGCTGGGAGCAGAAGCGCCGAAAACATGCTCGCCCATCGCGACCACATCGGGTTTAATTCTGCCGTCGTATGTTGGCCCTCTTGAACTGAAGAAACTTACAACATTGCTGCTGTCAACCGAACCAACGGCTATTACCTTAAAACCGTCCGCCGGCGCGTCAACATATTTCCATTTTGAATTCCCCTCGTTGCCTGCAGAGTTTAAAACTAAAATACCTCGCTGATATGCGAGATCAGCTGCTTTTGTAACTATCGTTGTATTTCCGTTCATATCCGCATAAGTATATGATGCGCCGGAATCAAAAATATTATATCCCAGCGAACTTGTTGTAATATCAACACCCAAAGAATCCATCCATTGCAAAGCGGCGGCGTAATTATCTTCCTCTAAATGTGTTTCGCTTCTGTCGTCTTCTGTTTTTGCGAGAACAAATGTGGCGTTATATGCCACTCCTATTAACGTGCTGTCCTTGTAACCGCCGATAATAGAAAAGACATAAGTGCCGTGCTGACCGGAATTGACAGCGTCTCCTGGCTGAGGTTCGGTAGATACTGTATGGAATACAAAGTTATATTCGGCTTCAACTTTTCTTGAAGAAAGAGATTCGTGTTCCCGCCACATAAAACCGTCGTCTAAAATACCGACAAGAACACCCGATCCGTTTATGCCTTTTTCATGCACAACGGGGATATCGGAAAGTTTTTCCTGAGTATATGATTTTCCGTAATCAGCTTCATCAGGAAATACGGCTAGTTTCCCCAGACCGTTTTTCTGTTCTTTATTTGTTTTGTCGATCCGAAAAACCTTTACTTGTTGCACACTTTTAACATAAGGCAGGTTTGCTATCGTACTTATCTGTCCGGGATTTATATATGCGGTTACGGCATTAAACCATCTAAGCTTATTCTCAATTTTAATTCCAAGCCGCTCCGTAGCATTTACATAAGCGGTATCAAGAGGAAGATCCTCATAAGTTATAATATTGTCCGCGCCCATCACTTTTTCCCGACGTTCGATACTTCTTTGCGAAAGCAGTTTTAATGCCTCTTTTCTCATGGACGAAACTTTACCGAGCACTTTGGCCGGTGCGCTGCCTTTATCTTTAAAATAAATAAAATACTTTGTTTGCGCACTTAAAACGGTTGTAAGAGCGAGGAGAAGGACGATTATAAATCTTTTCATAAAATGTATTTGTTGAATTTGGAAAGGTATCTAATACTAATTAATTCAAGGTTTCGACAAATATATATTTAATAACTCAAACTAAAAAATCAAATGCAATTGACCGATTACTTAACAGTCACGAATATCCTATTCCATCTAACCGAATCGAAGAAATCCGAAATATTTTTTACTGCGGCGTCCGGAACATGAGACCAGTAAATCAACACTGCTTTTCCGATAATATCGTCGAAAGGGACGAATCCCCAGAAACGGCTGTCAAGGCTGTTTGTGCGGTTATCTCCCAGCACAAAATAATAATTCTTTTTGATAGTGTAATTCCTTACCGGTGTGCCGTTGATTGTTATAACCGAGCCTTCCACGCTGACGGCTTTTCTGTTAAGTTCACGGTCGATTAATGCCTGCCACCGTGATATATTCTCCGCGTTTATTGCTATTACTTCTCCTCGATAAGGAACTGTTAACGGACCGTAATTATCTTCATTCCAGTTTTTACCGGGAGGATAAATCTGATAACCTCTTATACCTTTTTTCTGAATGCCCGATTTTGATATTATTGCCAAATGAGGCGGAATCTGCTTTTTTCCGTTAATATATACAATACGGTTAACAATACTAACTGTGTCTCCGGGGCAACCTATAATTCTTTTTATATAATCGACATCCTCACCCGGATATAACTGATTATTAAAGCCCGGAAATTTAAATACGATAACATCGTTATGCCGCGGTTTACTTATTTGAAAGAGCCGTAAGCGGGGAATTTCAATATAAGTAAGAGGAATATACATGGGCGTGTCCATAGAATACGATGCTTTATTTATTAAAATGATATCGCCGGCCAGCAATGTATTTTCCATAGATGTGGTGGGAATTTTATCGGCTTCAATCAGAAATGACTTAATCAATACCGCAATAACAAACGCGAGAATTATTGCTTTTATAAATCCCGTTTTTAATACTGTCTTCTGTCCGGCAGCCGGCTGCCGGGCAGCCTGTGCTTCGGATTTATAATTCGTATTGTCAGGTTCCGCCAAATTTAATAACTCATATTAATCTTCAATTTGGAGAACGGCTAAGAATGCTTCCTGCGGAATCTCCACATTACCCACCTGCTTCATCCTCTTTTTACCTTCTTTCTGCTTTTCAAGCAGTTTTCTTTTTCTGGTAATATCGCCTCCGTAGCATTTCGCAAGTACGTTTTTCCTTAATGCTTTTACGACAGATTTCGAAATTACTTTGGTGCCTATCGCAGCCTGTATATCTATTTCGAACATTTGTCTGGGAATCAAATCTTTTAATTTTGAGCAAACCTTTCTTCCCCAGTCGTACGATTTACTCTTATGCACTATCATGGAAAGAGCGTCCACAGGATCTCCGTTCAAAAGGATATCAAGCTTGACGAGTTCGGATTCGCGGTATCCCAAATACTCATAATCGAAAGAAGCATAACCGCGCGTAGTGGATTTCAGTTTATCGTAAAAATCGAAAATAATCTCCGCAAGCGGGAATTCAAAAGTTAAATCGGCTCTTGTCGTGTCAATATAGTTTGTATTTATATAAATCCCGCGCTTGTCCATTCCGAGCTTCATTATATTGCCCACGTATTCACTCGGGCATACAATCTGGGCCTTTACGTAAGGTTCTTCTATCCGTTCTATCTCTCCGACCGGCGGCATCATAGCGGGATTATCTACGATAATTTTTTCTTCTTTTTTATTGAACACATAATATTCAACGTTAGGCAAAGTAGTTATGATGGACTGGTTATATTCACGCAGAAGTCTTTCCTGCACAATTTCCATGTGCAGCATTCCTAAAAATCCGCACCTGAATCCGAATCCGAGTGCCGCTGAAGTTTCCGGCTGATACATGAGAGCCGAATCGTTCAAGCGGAATTTTTCAAGCGCGTCTCTTAGATCTTCAAATTCATCCGCGTCGGTAGGATAGAGCCCGCTGTAAACCATAGGCTTAACATCCTTATAACCCGGGAGCGGTTTTCCGGCACCGTTTTTAGCGTGTGTAACCGTATCACCTACCTTAATATCATGAACCTCTTTTACACCTGAGATTAAATATCCTACGTTGCCTGCGGAAAGTTCACCGGTTTTTATTTTTCTTAACCCGAGAATACCGATTTCTTCCGCTTCAATTTCTTTCCCCGTAACAAAATATTTAATTTTATCGTTTGTTCTCAGGGTGCCGTTGGATACTTTAATATAAGCAATTGCCCCGCGGTAAGCGTCGAAAATAGAATCGAAGATTAAAGCCTGCAGTGGCGCATCAGGATCTCCGGCAGGAGGGGGAATTTTTTTAACCACAGCTTCAAGTATTTCATCAATACCTATTTTGGTTTTTGCGCTGGCAAGTAAAATTTCGTTTTCATTGCAACCGATTAGATCAATGACCTGTCCTTTTATTTTATCAACCTCCGCGCTGGGAAGATCAATCTTGTTTAATACCGGAATAATCTCAAGTCCTGCGTCTATAGCAAGATATAGATTGCTGATAGTTTGGGCTTCAACTCCCTGTGCCGCGTCTACCACAAGCAGCGCACCTTCGCAGGCCGCCAGCGAGCGGGAAACCTCGTATGAGAAATCCACATGACCGGGAGTATCAATTAAATTTAGAATATAATCAACACCGTCGGCGGCTTTATACTTCATTTGAATAGCATGCGATTTAATGGTAATCCCCCGTTCTCTCTCAAGCTCAAGATCATCCAGTACCTGAGCTTTGGCCTCTCTTTCTGTAATTGTATGGGTTTTTTCCAGAAGACAGTCCGCAATTGTGGATTTACCATGATCAATATGCGCGATAATGCAAAAATTTCTTATGTTGTTCATTAAATTTCTATAATATGAAAATCAAATATAACTACGAAAGGAGAATTCTAAAAGGCATTAAAACAACGAAGTGATATAAAAATAGAAAGGTTTGAATATAATACAAAACAGCATCTTCCCGCTTGCCGGTAATTTTTAATTTTTATTTTTTAATTTTTCCTCTTCCTCTTCAATCATTTTTAGAACAATGCCTTCGCGCAGCGCGTATTCTGAAATTGTAAGTGTCCGGAGTTTAAATATTTCAAACGCTTTGTTCAGAATTACCAGTCCGGCGGGAATTATATCCGCTCGTTTCGCTTCCATTCCTTTTATTGCCAGACGGTCTTCCCTGGTTTTGGCTTTAAAAACATTTGAGGTTACTTCTTTCAGCTCTTCCGCCGTAAATGTAAAGCCGTTAGGTGATTTCTTGGGTCTCTGGTGTCTTATATAATAAATCATCGAGGCGGCAGCTTCAATTGTACCCGAACATCCCACCGCTATATTGAATCTTCCGTTGAAATTAAGATTTTTGTTTGAATGGATTTCATTGGCTACATACTCATTACATGAATTCAGAGCTTCGTCCGTTATTTTATAATCCGGAAAAAACATTTTGCTTAATCTTACCGCGCCTACTTTAATACTTTCCGCAAATTCCGGTTCGCCGTTGTTGCCGAGGATAAACTCGGTACTTCCTCCTCCTATATCCATGCAAAAGGCCCTGTTATTATTCAGATCGAGCGCTTTTTTCGCGCCGGTAAAAATCAGTTTTGCTTCTTCTTCTCCGTCAACGGCTTCTACTTTTATTCCGGTGGCTTCCTTAACCGCTTTCACGAATTGGGCTTTATTGTGCGCTTCCCTAACAGCGCTTGTGGCTACCGCACGCATGCCGGCACCGTAAAATGAGGCGAGCTCTTTAAAGCCCGATAATATTCTTATTGCCTGCGCGGTTTCCTCTTTGGTGATGAGCGACAGTCCCTGACCTTTGTGCGACGCCAATCTTATTATTTCTCTTTCGCGGTCAACTATTTTAAACGAACCGTCCTTCTTTACTTTTACAATAATAAGATGAAAAGAATTAGTACCCATATCAACAGCGGCAAGAAAACGGTCAGGCAAGACTTCCCTCCTTCTTTCCAGATAAAATATTTTTGCAAAGAAGATAAACATCTTCTACAACAACGTCGTCAATCAGTTCGGATTTTCGAATAAAATATTTATTATGCCCAACCGGGGCCCAGTTAAACGGATTCGTAGGTCCGAAGATCGAAATCTGCGGAACCGAAGTACAACCGGCGACATGCATTATCCCGGTATCGTTTGAAATAAATAAATCCGACAAAGATATTAACGCAGCAACTTCCGGTATTTTACGTTCAATAAAAAGACCTATTCTAAATGAAATTTTTTCGTGTATATAATTTATTTCCTCGCTGTCGGCATTGCTTCCCGTCAAATAAAATATAACCGGGAATTCTTTATTAAGCTTTTCCATCAGCTCGAGATATTTCTTAAGCGACCACCTGTTAGGGATTTTTCCGGCGCCTACGTGCATACCGATAATCAATTTGTCTTTATCCTCTTTCAGGGCGGAAATAAATACTTCCGCGTTTTTAAGATCCTCACCGTCAAATGTTATTTCCGATTCATAGTTAGATGTGGTAATACCGAAAGGCCGTACTATATCCAGAATTCTGTCTGCAACGTTGGAATCGGGATGTTTCCTCCAGTCTATATCAACCCGCCTGTCAAACAGAAAGGAACTTTTATTGCTTGTTCCATTAAGACTTTCAGGCCCTACTCTTATTTTTGCCTTAGCGAATCTTGTTAGCAGATTGCTGGTAAATGAAATTGAAACGGTTACCGGGACAATCGCAACATCGTATTTTTCATTAAGGATATCTAAAATATTTTTAAAATATCCGGGATCGATTAATTTTTTTTTATCGAATACAAAAAGCCTGTCAATAAATTTATTTTTAACAACTCCGGGGTAATTGAAAGGGCTTGCAATCAGGGTGATATTACAGCCGGGATAGGTCTCTTTAATAGCCCTGAGAATCGAGACGCCGGCAAGAAGATCCCCGAGCTGATTATGCTGCCTTATAATTAGGAATTTTTCGGGATTACCGAGATCTCTGCTTTTATTTTCCTGAACCGAAAACAGTTTTTTTACTGCTCCGTATATCAGTTTATCGAGAGTTTTCGTGTATGCCATTAAGAATCTGAATGCTCGTTTTTATTTTTCGAATCTGTTTTAATTTCTCTGAATTCAACTTCTTCCGCATCTTTATATCTGGATCCGCCCGAAGCATTTCCGTTAACATTATTAGTTTTTTTAACTTCTGCCGTAAAATATTTTACAAATAGCCTTATTCCCTTAAAAATGAAATAAAACAGAATAAATAATAAAATCAATCTTAACATTATAAATCAATCCTTTTGGATTCAGGTTTAAAATATTCCGTAAGACCCCTGTCTTCCCTGAATATCTGTTTGAATAATTCTTCGAAATCTTCTTCGCTGTTCACGAAGTCAATATCGGTTGAGTTTACTATAAGAAGAGGAGTAGTGTTGTACCTGAAAAAGAAATGGTTATAAGCCTCGCTTAATTCTTCTATATAATTCTTTGTCAGATTCCGCTCAATCCTTCTGCTTCTTTTCTTTATATTAAACATTAATCTTTCTATGCTTGACTGAAGATAAACAACCAGATCGGGTTTTCTTAAACTCCGGTTGAGAAGCGGGAACAAACTTTCGTATAAATTCAGTTCTTCCCCGCTTAAGTTCAAATAAGCAAATATTCTGTCTTTTTCAAACACATAATCGCTTACTATATATTCGGTGAACAGATTTTCCTGATTAAGAGCTTCCTGCTGTTTGTAGCGGTTAATGAGGAAAAACATCTGGGTTTGAAAAGCGAATCTTTTTCTGTCGGAATAAAATTTTTCAAGAAAAGGATTCGATTCAAACTGCTCCATCACGAGCTCCGCATTGAGCTTATCTTTTAATTTCTTTGCCAGGGATGTTTTACCCGCGCCGATTACGCCTTCAATTGCGATAAATCTCAATTCAGAATTTTCACCCAATTTATTTCTCCCAATTTAATAAGATTTTTTCAGGAATTTTACCGATTATGCATTTTTCCGATTCTTCTATATAAATATCACAAATTTTTTTATTTATAGCAGGATGAAAAAGATCAGGCGCAATTTCACATAGAGGCACAAGGGCAAAGTCTCTGTATTGAACTTCTTTATGCGGAATCGTTAGATTTTCATCATTATAAACAAGATCATTAAAGAACAGAAGATCAAGGTCGATTTCGCGCGGCCCCCACTTGGGGTTCTTTGTTCTTCCCACTTCGGCTTCTATTTTTTTTAAAACAGGAACAGGTCGGTAAATTTATAATTTGTCCTCAGCTCCATTGCCGCATTAAAAAAATTATCCTGCTCCTTATAGCCGTAAGGTTTTGTTTCATAAATTGAAGACACCGAAATAACAGAACAGTTGTCGTCTGCCTGAAGTTTATTTATCGCATCCCTCATATAACCTATTTTATCTCCTTTATTAGATCCAAGTCCAACGAACGCAGTATTGATATTCATCGTCTCTTTCGAATTATTTGTGCAAGCGTAATGAAATCATTTTTACAAATCAACTTGATTACAGTTCGCTTCTGTCCTTAATTACTTCCACTTCAACAAAATCTACAATTCCGCCGAGCGGAGGATTGTTTTTTCTGATCCTGACGGCAACTTTATTTATATTAATAAAGCTTTTAAGAAGCTCGTCAGCTATTACCATAGCCAGAGTTTCAATGAGGTAATGCTTTCTTTCCAGGGCAAGCTGGTACATGAACTTATAAACTTTATCGTAATCCACGGTTTGCTTCAGACTGTCTTTTTCCGCAGCTTTTTGAAAGTTAGTATAAATATCAACATCCGCTTCGAATTTTCCCCCAACGCTCTGCTCTTCGGAAAGTACTCCGTGATAAGCATAAAATATCGCCTTCTTAATCCTGATTATATTCTGCATGTTATATCCGTAATAAATAGAAAATTCTTTGCAAATTTAAACTTTTTATCTTAATAATGACTAACAATATGAAAAAGGTCACTATTTTTTTAACGCGATAATTCCGAGAGCTCTGCCTGAAAGCCGACCGTCTCTCCGGTATGAATGAAGAAGATCCCTAAGTTCAAAGGTGCAAAGCGCCGATTTCTCGATATTCCCGACAGGTATCCCGAAATTCAGCAGCATATCGTAATTGGCTCCGGCTACATCCAGAAGATATTTATTTTCCTTCGGCAGCAGATACTTTCCGTCAAACAAATCCGCTACCTCTATCCCTACTTCATAATTTTTCTGACTTATAGACGGGGCAATGTAAGCAGTTAATTTCTCCGGTTTTGAATTGAATTCATCTTTCATCTTTTGGAGAGCATTTTGAAGAATTCTCTTTTGAGTTCCCCGCCAGCCGGAATGAATCCCGGAAATGACTTTATTTTGCTTATCGTAAATAAAAATTGCAGCGCAATCTGCCGTACTTACTGCAAGACCCAATCCCGGCACATCGGTTATCATTCCGTCGCTTTCACCGCAGTTACCGGCTTTGCCGACATAAGTTACGGAATCTCCGTGAACCTGCTTTTGGTAAGCTATTGACGATGAGTCCAGATTCAAAGCATTAAAATAAGCTTCCCTGTTTTCAGAAACGGTATCGTGATTATCATCTACCGAATATGAAACATTAAAAAAATACGGTTCCGCTCTTTCCAGGCCCAGTTTAGTGTTGAAACCGAATGTAATTTCACGGTGCTGCTCAAAAATTCGAGGTTTTATTATTAACACAATTTTAATTTCATAATTATTAAAAAGATAAATTTAGTCAAAATTTATTAACGAATATACGGCAATCATAGGCCCTAGATCATAACCAGTTCATTTTACTTTTTCTTTGCCTGAGCTAAAAAATTCGGATATCGTACATTTTTATCAATTGAGACTATATTCGTTAAATGTTATATTGACAAACCATTTATAAAAAAACTGGATTAAGATTTTGAAAATTTTGGTTAGCAACGACGACGGTATCGAATCGAAGGGAATTGCGGCCCTGGTTAAATCGTTAAGTGAAATCGCAGACGTTACGGTGGTAGCCCCGGTTAAAGAGCAGAGCGCGGTCGGGCATGCGATAACAATGCAGATGCCGCTTCGAATAATTAAAACTTATAAAAGCGGAGATTTCTTCGGCTATGCCGTAAACGGAACCCCGGCTGACTGCGTGAAAATAGGCGTAAGAAATATTATGAAAGAACCGCCCGATTTAATGATCTCAGGCATAAATCACGGTTCCAATACCGCTATAAATATTATTTACTCCGGAACAGTTTCAGCAGCCAGAGAAGCGGCAATAATGGATATACCTTCTATTGCCATTTCGGTTACCAATCATGAGGTTACAGATTTTTCATTCGCGTCTAAAATCGCAAAGATGCTTGCCCTGGAAACCAAGGGCAAAGATCTGCCTCTCGGAACTTTGCTCAATGTTAATGTTCCGGATATTCCCGAAGCGGAAATTGCCGGAATTTTACTAACCAGACAGGGTAAATCGAAGTGGGATGATATCTACGAGAAGAGAATTGATCCTTACGGAAAAGATTATTACTGGCTGAAAGGTAATCTGCTTGAAGTTGACGATGATATAGAAACAGATCAAGCCGCAATTAGAAATAAATACATTTCCGTTTCTCCGATTCACTTCGATTTAACCGATTACGATACTTTCAACAAAATGAAATCATGGAATCTGGAAGGAATGTTAAATGGGAAAAAAGTTTGAAATATACCAAATTGATGCCTTTACAGGTCAACCGTTCCAGGGCAATCCGGCGGGAGTAACGTTCGGCGACAATTTAAACGCAAAGGAAATGCAGCTCATCGCCAGAGAAATGAATCTCGCGGAAACAGCATTCATTTCAAAGTCGGATAAAGCCGATTATAATTTAAGATGGTTCACCCCGACAATGGAAGTAGATCTGTGCGGACATGCTACTATTGCTTCACTGCACTTTTTAAACGAGCATAACCTTCTTAAGGAATCATCCGAAATAAAATTCGATACCCGTTCGGGGATATTAAAATGCAGATTTGAAAACGGCAAATATTTAATGCAGATACCTGTTTTCAAATCGGATGAATATAAAGGAAACAAATCCGAAATCTTTGATGCTCTGGGAATTTCCGGAAATGAAACCGATGAAAAAATTCCTTTTCTGCTTACCGAACACGAGTATCTGTATGTTTATATTAAAAGTCTGGATACTCTTGGAAAACTCAAACCGGATTATAAAAAACTTCATACAATTTCCGTTGCCAACAAATTCGGAGGCCTGGTTGCTTATTCTCTTGAAACCATTGATAAAACAAGTTTCGCGCATATTCGTTTCTTCGCGCCTTATTACGGTATAGACGAAGATCCGGTAACGGGTTCCGCAAACGGACCGCTGCTTACGGTGCTGCTGAAATTGGGACTTATTAAAGACAATGGCAAAGATATTAATCTCACTTTCGAGCAAGGCGATTTTATAAACAGAAAAGGCCGTGTCGGTGTAAGCTTTTTTGAGGATAGCCGTGAGCTTTATATATCAGGCAGCGCGAATACCGTCTTAAAAGGGGAAATATTCTTCTGATGTTTAATTTTGAAAAAATCAGTCTGAATTTTGCCTTCCCTGCATTCTATTTTATATTGGCCGCTCTGCTGCTGGCTGCTTATACATTTTATATTTACCGGTATACCGTTCCTCCCATAAGCTCGATTAAAAAATTCTTTTTGATTGCAATCAGAACCCTGGCTCTTCTTCTTTTGTTATTTGTTTTTTTCGAACCGGTACTTTCTTTTGCCAAAAAGAAAATTCTTCAGCCGGTTAATTTGATATTTATCGACAATTCAAGATCGATTCAGATTAAGGACGGTACGGACCGAGAGAAAACGGTACTTCAATTTGTAAAGGACCTTGATTCAAAGGGATTCGGGAGCAATAGTAAATTATATACTTTCGGAACGAATATAAAAAGCTTCGGCCTCGACAGTCTTCAAAAAATAAATTTTTCCGAAGGCAGTACTGACTTTTCAAAAATCTTCTCATTCATTAATCAAAGCAGCGGGAATATATCTTCCGTTGTTATTGTAAGCGACGGAGTTATTACCGGGGGGCCCGATCCGCTTCATAACGCAGAAAGACTTAACATCCCTGTTTATACAATCGGCATAGGCGATACTACAACAAGAAACGATATCATTGTCAAAAATGTAATGCATAACGATCTTATATATGCGCTGACTCCTACTTCAATTGTTGCTACAATTGCCAATAACGGTTTTGCAGGCAAAAATGTTCTTGTCTCGCTTTATGAAAATAATAAACAAGTTGACCAAAAGAGTATTGAACTGAACAGTGACGGTATACAAAACACCGATCTTACTTACACTCCCAAAACAAGCGGAGAAAAAAAATTAATCGTCTCGGTATCCGATTCTAAAGGCGAATTTACTTACGCAAATAATAAAAAGCTTTTCTATATAAATGTGCTGAGTAATAAAGTAAAAGTGCTGGTTATTGCGGGCAGTCCCTCCTCCGATGTAGCGTTTGTAAAGAACACATTAAGGTCCGACAGGAATTTAACCGTAAATTCAATTACGCAGGCGGCTCCGGATAAATTCATAGAGAACAATAACAGAAGCGAACTTCTTGACAGTGCGAATGTATATTTCCTGCTGGGGTTTCCTTCAAAAGAAACTTCCCGGAATTTTATGCTGTCTGTTCTGAAGGAAATTTCGGATAAAGACAAACCTTATTTCATTGTTTTATCCGATGGGACCGATTTTACAAAACTTAAAGAATTTCAAAGTCAGCTTCCTTTTACCATAAATAATATTAGTTCCGATTACATTGAAATTCAGCCTGAGGTTCCGGGCGAACAAAGAGATAATCCCTTACTTCAAAATAATGCAACTGATCCTATTTCTGCATGGAATAACCTGCCTCCTGTCTATCAGCCTAATGTTGATATGCAGCCGAAACCTGAAAGCAGTGTTATATCGAGGCTAAAAGTAAGCAATATACCGATGAACCGGCCTTTAATCATTACAAGAATACTGGGTAAACAAAAATCCATTGCAGTGCTTGCAAAAGATATCTGGCGTTGGAAGCTTGAAACTGTTCCCCAAAATCTGGATTTGTTCGATAGGTTTGTATTGGCATCGGTTAAATGGCTGAATACAAAAGACGATCATAAGCAGGTTACGATAAAAACATCTAAAAAATCATATTCGCTCGGTGAGCCGGTTGAGTTTTCCGCACAGGTGTACGACCAGTCGTATAACCCGGTATCTAATGCCGAAGTTAAATTAAATATTAAATCCGGTGATGAAAATTATCCTGTCAGTCTTAACTCTTTGGGAAGCGGATTGTATGAAGGTAAATTTGCGGGCAATAAAGCAGGCGATTATTCATTTACCGGAACGGCGGCGATGGGCGGAACGAAATACGGCAGCGATAACGGAAATTTTAATATAGGCGAAGTTGATATTGAAATGATAAATCCCGAAATGAACTATGAATATCTTACTCTTCTCTCGCATCAGACAAACGGAAAGTTTTTTTATAATAACCGGTATGACGGACTTTTCAAAATATTAAGAGATAAAAACGCAAAAACTTCAAAAGAGAAAATTGAGGTAAGCGATATAAATCTTTGGTCAAATGAATGGCTTCTTTCAATTGCGGTGCTTCTTTTTGCGCTCGAATGGTTCCTGAGAAAAAGAAGCGGAATGCTTTGAGTTTTTATTATATTAATGCTGTTCAATAATCTTCTTCGCACAATTCAGGGGAAATCAAATACATTGTGCATTCCCGTTTATAAAATAATAATTAGACGCGAAATAATTTTTCTCTGTGCTACTCCGTGATCCTTCTTCCCGTTAAGGGTAATCACCCGAATTTAGTCTGCACTCTTCGCAGGGTTTTAGTAGCACTGAGTTTCTCTGAGTGCGCACGGAGTTTCACTGAGGAGAAAGAATAAAAAGGGGGTATAAAATGAGTTTACTTACAGAAACATTTGATTTCTTCCTTCCCCGTTTCTGTCCTTCGTGTAATTCGAAACTTAACTCGAATGAAAAAACCGTCTGCCGGAACTGCATTGATAAAATCAAATTTGCTTCGGCAGAAAGGGTAAAATACGAATTCGAAAAAAAATATCTCGGTAAAGGATATATATCCGGATTTGAGTCGTTATATGTATTCGAGAAAGATAAGGAACTGCAGAACATCATTCATAAACTTAAATACAGTCAGCGTTTTCAAATAGGAAATTTTCTCGGCCGGGAAATTGGTTCTATTAAAAGAGATGAAATTGCCTCATGGCAGATAGACTTAATTATACCGGTACCGCTGCATAAAATAAAAGAAATAGAGAGAGGCTACAATCAATCGAACTATATCGCAAAAGGAATCGGCAGACAGATTTCCGCGCCGGTTGATACACATGTTGTAAAAAGGAAAAGATTTACATTAACCCAGACAACAATGAATATGGATGAAAGAGAAAAAAATGTCAGCGGGGCATTTAAATTGAGGAACAGGAAAAGGATTATTAATAAAAATATTATGCTGGTAGACGATGTAATTACAACCGGGGCTACCACAAACGAATGCGCTAAGGTTTTGATTGACGGCGGAGCGGTGCATGTTTATGCTGTATCCGCCGCGATAGCGGAATGAAGTGAATTACATTCTTTCCGGCGCGTTCACTCCGAGAATTGTAAGTCCGTTCTTAATTACGATTTTTGTAGCCGATGCAAGCGCTACCCTGGCCTCGGCTAATTTTTTTTCCGTTCCTAAAATCCTGCAGAATGTATAAAATTTATGGAACGATGCCGCCAAATCCTCAAGATACGCACACACTCTGTGCGGTTCATAAAACTCCGCGCTTAATATAACTTCGTCTTTGAATCTGTGAAGCTTTCTCAGCAATTGCTGCTCTTCGGGAGCCGACAGAAGGCTCAGATTTTCAACCGATACTTTTAAACTTTCCTTTTCTATCATTTTAAGTATTGAGCAGATTCTCGCGTGCGCGTACTGCAGATAAAATACCGGATTCTCATCGGATTGTTTTTTAGCGAGCGACAAATCGAAATTCATATGAGTGGAGATATTTCTCATATTAAAAAAGTACCTTACAACATCGCTGCCTACCTCATCCTCAAGCTGATCAAGAGTAATATAATTAGCTTTACGGGTAGACATCTTAACCACTTCCCCGCCTTCCATTATAGTAACAAACTGGTGGATCAAAACTTTTATTTTTTCCGAATCGTAACCTAAAGCGCGCAGACCGGCAAGCACATCGGGATAAGTAGCGTTATGATCCGAGCCGAATATATCGATCATCAAATCATACCCGCGTTCGAATTTTGTTATATGGTAAGCTATGTCCGGCAGTCTATAAGTCGGTTCTCCGGTGGATTTTACGATTACCTTATCCTGGTCGTTTCCCAGTTCCGTTAGTTTGAGCCACAATGCTCCGTCTTTTTCGTAGGCAAGATTTTTTTCTTTGAAGTTTTCAATCGCCGAAGTGATCTTACCTTCCTTATATAGTGAGTTCTCGTTATAAAATATTTTATGAATAATTCCGAGTCTTTCCAGAGATGCTTTTATATCTTTAAATATCTCGCCTTCGGCTTTATCCTTAAATTTACCTTCGGCAGGTTCATCGACAAGTTTGTTTCCGAATTCATTTAATAGGCTTTGGGCAATATCCTTTATATATTCGCCCTGATAATAATCGGCGGGAAATTCGATTTTATTTCCGAGTAATTCAAGATATCTAAGTCTTACCGAATCGCCCAGCACCCGCATTTGCCGGCCGGCGTTATTGAAATAATACTCTCTGTCCACTTTGTAACCGGCCCATTCAAGGAGATTGGAAATCGTGTCGCCGTATACAGCGTTGCGCCCGTGTCCAACCGTAAGCGGACCGGTAGGATTTGCCGAAACAAATTCAACGTTAGCAAGCTTGCCATTATATTTTTCCGACTTCCCGTATTTATCGCCGGCATCAAGAATTTCAGAAGTTATTGCGGCGATAAATTCATTTGTAAAGAAGAAATTTATAAAACCCGGTCCGGCTATTTCAATTTTTGCAATGATCTTATCATCAAACTTTAAATTTGAAATGATCTCTTCGGCTATTTCTCTGGGTTTACGTTTGAGCTGCTTGGTAAGAAGCATCGCAGCATTAGAAGAAAGGTCGCCGTGCGTTTCTATTTTGGGGATATCGAAATTAAATATTAATATCTTTCAAATAAGGCAGCTTTTCGGATGCTTCAATAAATAATGAGTACAGGTATTCTTTCAATTTCTTTCCGGTAAATTTTAAAATGGTGAAAAAAAATATTTATTGTGTTTTTTCTTTTTTCGGTCTGCCGGGTTTTCTTTTTTCCTGGATTTTAGGTTTAAGCGCAGGATCTTCAGCCGTGGTTATATCGGCATCGCCCCAAAGTTTTTCCAGGTTATAGAACTCACGGGCATCTTTCTTAAAAACATGAACTATCACATCAACATAATCCAGCAAAACCCATTGAAGCGCCCGGTAGCCTTCTTTGTGCCATACCTTAATACCTTCGTCGCGCAGGTTTTTTTCCACCTCGTCGGCTATTGCTTTTACCTGAGGTTCCGAGTCGGCGGAGCATATGATAAAATAATCCGACATGGTGGTTAATTTTTTAAGATCCATAACCTTTACGTCGAAGCCTTTTTTATTAAAGATCAGCTCCGTAATCTTATTCGCTAATTCTATTGATTCCAATAGCATTCCTTTATTTATTTTGATATGGTTTTAAATTGTAAAAATCTTTCCCTACAATAATTGAAACATCGAGGAAATAATTCTCGTTTATCTGTTGAATTACATTCTTCCTGTCTATCCCTAGTAAATCAGCTACTTTATACGCGTTTGACAAGTTTCCCGTCCGGTCTATTACAATTGTTTTTTCAACGTCATATGAAATATAATTCCCCATCTGCACAACATCAAAATGATTCGAACGCAGAAACTCGGTAAATTTATCGGCAATACCCTCTACTCCGCAGCCGTTCAATACCTCAACCTGTATTTCGGAATGAGCTTTCGCTTTAGCCGATGCGTCTGCAGAACCGGGCAGGTCCGCGATCTTCCGGTAAAGCGAATATGACATATAACCTACAATAATCGCAAGTAATAAAATTATAATATTAAAAACGAAATTTGTCGAAGTGGCTTGTGCTTGACTGCTATCCGGCAGTTTATTGGACTGGGATTTATCCTTCACTTATTCTCGCTTAATATCCGTCAAAGTAAAAAATTATAATAGGTTATTTTTTGCTGGCGAACGGATTTGTATCGTCGAAGCCGCTGTAAAAACTATTATTAAATCCGCCGTAATAAGAATACGGAGAATAATAAGAGTACGGCATATGACTGTATTGAACGGATATAGTTATATCTTTCCACGGCTGGTAGTTTATTGCCGCCCTATTTAAGTAAAATCCGTTTATGCTTTTCTGGAAATCGCTCCCGAACGTGCTGTAAGGTGAATTTACAACGCTTGCATCCAGTTGGAAATTTAAATTATTGGACAATTTAAAGGCCATGCTATTTGTATAAACGCCTAAAGCCATTCCCTGAGAACCGGAAGTGGAATAAGACATACTGTATGATTGTTTCATAATAAAATTATCCGAATTCAAAAATCCGAAAAGAGAACCGGTCGGCTTAGCCAGAATTCCGTCTCTAACATCCGGATTCGAAAAACCGGAATCTTTGTATTGCGCGAATACGGATATTGAGAATCCCAAAAACAATATTATCAACAGCTTTTTCATAACTATATCCAATAATTTGTCATAATATTATAAAAATCATTAAACAAAATCAATGAATTATATTTACCTGGAGAATCCGGCATCACAGATTTTATAATATTTTCGTAACCTTATTCAATTTATCTACTATTACAACCTTAGGCTTATGATTTTTTGCCTCTTCTTCGGTCATCTGCGAATATGCGATAATAATTACTTCGTCGCCGACAGCTCCAAGTCTTGCGGCCGGACCATTCAAGCAAATCATTCCGCTTCCGGCTTTGCCAACAAGAGTGTATGTTTCCAGTCTGCTTCCGGAATTTACATTAACCACCTGTACTTTTTCGTGAGGTAAAATATCGGCAGCTTCAAGCAGATCCTTATCAATAGTAATACTTCCCTCATAATATAATTCGGCCATTGTTACCGTAGCACGGTGAATTTTGGCCCTAAACATTTCTCTGTTCATCAGTATAACGCAATATTTTTAAGTACACAAATATACTTAGAATTAGCTGACACTTTCAAGGCAGCAATCCCGAGAGGTAAATACACCATCATTTTAATCAATATATCAACTTAACCGGAAACAATATCAATAAACAGTAATTGTCCGCAATGTTTTTCTGATTTTAATTGAGCTTTCTCAGTGAAACTCACATGGGCGTCAACTTAGGGAATTAAGAAATACAATTAATATATTCAAAATTGCTACTAATTCTAATAAAAGTTAAAGAAATTTTGTCGGCTGGAAGGACAAAATGTTAAGATGTGAATGATTATAAGTCTCTCCTTTGGCAAGGGAGACCTGCCTGCCGGTAGGCAGGGATTAGAGAGAGTTAAGTCAAATTGCAAAATCCGGAACTCATCCCAAACCCTTCTCTTTGAAAGAGAAGGGCTTATTTTCAAAAATTACAGTCGTATTAATTATTCTATCAGAACATTGTAAGATTTTAGTTCCCGGAAACATTAAATAAAATTAATTTGACGCCCATGTGAGTTTCACTGATTAGAATCATGGTTTGAGGGGTTTATTGCGTATTTCCCAATGTTATTTAGGAAAAAAATTTAACTTATCTAACTTTGTCACTTGACAAAATAAAAAAGTATGGTATATTTGCATCATAAATTATGAAAAACAACACCGGAACATATTATAACACAACTACAAACTTGAACCAAAATTCTTGGTGGTGGTGGTATAGCGTAAAAAATAATATGTCCCAGTGATCTAGAGATTTATTTTATTAACTATAAAAACCCTTCTCAGTCAAACTGGGAAGGGTTTTTTGTTTTTAAGGCAGTAATATGGATTTCGAAACATTCAAAGAATTAGCCGGTAGTTTCAACATGATCCCGGTATACGAAGTAATTACGGCGGATTTGCTGACACCGGTGCTTGCGTATCTTAAAATAAGAAAGAACAGCACACAAAGTTTTCTACTGGAATCGGTTGAAGGCTCAACTAACATGGCAAGATTTTCTTTTATCGGTAAAGATCCGGAAGAGATATTCTTCAATGCCGGCTTGAATATTTCTGTGAGAAGAAACGGCAATACCGAAATTATCGAAAAAAACATTTTCGAATATATCCGGGAAAATATCCGCAGATACAATCAGGCTAAAATAGAAGAGCTTCCCGATTTTACCGGCGGAGTAGTGGGATATCTGGGATATGAAAATATTGCTTTAATAGAGAAAGTCATAAAATTCAAAACTCAAAGCTTTAACCCTGATTCGATATTCGGAATCTATAATACTGTTATGGCATTCGATCATTTCAAACATCAGATTATTTTAATTACAAACGTAAAAATCACTCCCGGAATAAACCTGGAGGAAGCTTTCGCAAACGCAAAATCCGTTTTGTCATCATTAAAAAAGGAATTAAAAAAACCGGTTGATTACGAGTCGGATTTTAAATTAGCGGGTGACGTAAAAGAAGAATTCGAACCGGAAGAATTTTATTCCCAGGTAGAAGCGGGGAAAAAACATATAAGAGACGGCGATATATTTCAGATCGTCCTGTCTAAAAGATTCTCCTCCGAATTCAGCGGCGACACTCTTAACGTATACCGCTCTTTGAGAATTATCAATCCTTCTCCTTACATGTACTATCTGGAGTTTGAAAATAATTTAACTATTATCGGAACATCTCCCGAAGACCTCTTAAAAGTAAAGAACGGCAAAGCTCAGGTTCTTCCCATTGCGGGCACCAGAAAACGCGGGAAAACTCAAAAGGAAGATCTGGAACTTGAACTCAATATGATAAACGATCCGAAAGAGCTGGCAGAGCATACAATGCTCGTAGATCTAGGCAGAAATGATCTCGGCAGAGTCTGTCAATACGGATCCGTAATAGTTCTGGAAAGCATGAAAGTACAGAAGTATTCTCATGTAATGCATATGGTTTCCAAAGTTGAGGGCAAAGTGTGCAAAGAATAAAGATTCCATTGACGCATTGATATCTTGTTTCCCGGCAGGCACAGTGTCTGGCGCCCCAAAATCAGGGCCATCCAGCTTATCGAAGATTATGAAAAGCATGAGAGGAATATTTATGCCGGAGCAGTCGGGTACTTCGATTTCTCGGGAAATCTCGATATGTGCATCGCTATCAGAACTCTTTACTCAAAAAAAAATACTATTTACTGGCAGGCCGGAGCCGGTATTGTCGCAGACAGCAGGCCCGCGCTGGAAGCTAAAGAAATAAGAAATAAATCCGCCGCCATGATTAACGCTCTAAAATATGCCGAGGTAATAGATGAAAATACTGATAATTGATAACTACGACTCGTTTACATATAATCTTGTCCAGCTCTTAGGCAGGTACGAATCAAATTTGATTGTAAAACGAAACGACGAAATATCGGAGGATGAAATTGATAAAATGAAACCTGACAGGATCCTGATTTCGCCAGGACCCGGAAGGCCGGAGGATTCTAATGTGTCTGTTACAGCAGTTGAAAAATTCGGCTCAAGCATTCCGATACTGGGCGTATGCCTTGGTCACCAGGTAATAGGCATGGTTTACGGAGCTAATATTAATAATGCGCCCGCTTTAATGCACGGAAAAACATCTCTCATCTTTCACGACGGTAAAACTATTTATAAAGATATCGAACAGGGATTCGATGCTACAAGATACCATTCCTTAATTGTTGACGGCAACACCGTTAACGGCGATCTTGAAATATCGGCCCGTACACAAGACGGACTGGTAATGGGAATACGGCACAAAAAATATGATGTCGAGGGTATTCAGTTCCACCCTGAATCTATTTTAACTAAAGAAGGCTTTAACATTATAAGGAATTGGTTAAAGAAATGATAAAGGAATATTTACAACAGGTAATTGATAAGGAGAACTTATCCTTCACCGACGCATATAACGCGATGAGCGAAATTATGAACGGCGAAGTAAATAATTCGCATCTTGCGGGATTCCTGGTTGCCCTGAAATCAAAAGGAGAAACAGCTCCCGAGGTTGCCGGCTTTGCAAAAGCCATGCGGGAAAAAAGTATCCAGATTAACTGCGACGACGAAAATGTTATTGATGTATGCGGTACCGGCGGCGATAATTCAGGCAGCTTCAATATTTCAACCGCAACGGCTTTCACGGCCGCGGGAGCGGGCGTTAAAGTAGCTAAGCACGGAAACAGATCTATCTCAAGTAAAAGCGGCAGCGCCGATGTTCTCCAGGCGCTCGGAGTAAATATTAATCTTACCAGAGAACAATCCGAAACAGCTTTGAACAAGATCGGTATTACATTTTTATTCGCGCCTTTATATCATCCCGCTATGAAATATGCCGGACAGGTAAGAAAGGAACTCGGAATGAAGACGGTCTTCAATATGCTGGGACCGCTTACAAATCCGGCCAGAGTTAAGAAACAGATTATCGGAACTTTTAACTTAAAAGCCGCGCGAGTAATGGCGGAAGCCGCGAAGTATCTTAATATGGAAAAAGTATGCTTCGTTTGCGGAACCGATAAATACGATGAAATTTATCTCGGCGATCTTACGGAAGTTCACGAATATAATTACGGCGAAGAAATAAAAATTTATACCCTGTCAAACGAGAGTTTCGGATATCCCCTGATCAGTCATGATGATATTAAAGGCGACTCTCCCGAAGTGAACGCAAAAATCATACTGGATGTTTTCAATAACCACAATAAGAACGGCGCGTTCCATACAATTACCGCAAATACGGCGCTCGCGCTTTATTCTGCCGGATTTTCGGATGATTTACGCGAATGTCTTAAAGCTGCCGAAGATTCCATAATAAGCGGAGCGGCAATGTCGAAATTAAACGAACTGAAAATATTCAGCAATTCTTTCGCAAATTAATTATTTAGGGGCAGCTTTTAAATGACAATACTCGATGAAATACTGGCCGTAAAAAAAGAAGAAGTACTAAAGCTTAAATCCAAATATACTTTATACTCATTCAGAAATTTTGAATTCTTTGAAGCGGCTCCGTTGAGCTTTATATACAGAGTCGAAAAGAATAAGGATGTTTCGATTATAGCCGAAGTAAAAAAAGCAAGTCCCTCCAAAGGTCTGATTAAAGCTGACTTCGATCATCTGAAAATTGCCTTGAATTATTTCGAAGCCGGAGCAGATGCAGTATCAGTATTAACCGACGAAAAATTCTTCATGGGCAGCATAAACTTTCTTAACGATATCGCCCGAATAAAAGAAGCTCCCCTTTTAAGAAAAGATTTTATTATAGACGAATACCAGATATTCGAAGCAAAGGCTAACGGAGCGGATATGGTCCTTCTTATTTGCGAAGCTTTGTCCAAAACGCAGGTTAACGAACTGTCTCATGCTGCGGTGGAATGCGGACTTGAAGTACTTCTTGAACTTCACTCTAAAGACCAGGTTGAAAAAATCGATTTCGGAATAAATAAAATAATAGGCGTAAACAACAGAAATCTTAAAACGTTTAATGTCGATTTGAATACTACCGCGGAATTATCGGATCTGCTTAATGATGATATTATTCTTGTATCCGAAAGCGGCATAAGCAAAAAAGAAGATGTGGCTTTTTTAAAACAATCGGGAATAGACGCCGTTCTGGTCGGAGAGCATTTAATGCGATCGGAAAACATAAAAACAAAAGTCGAAGAATTAAAAAGCTGGTGCGTCAATGAAGATTAAAATATGCGGAATAACTAACCTTGACGATGCGCTTTTATGTCAGCAATGCGGGGCGGATGCCGTCGGTTTTATTTTTTATAAAAAGAGTAAAAGGTTTATCCTGCCGGAAGCGGCGGCGGAAATTTCAAAAGCCCTTTCACCCTTACTTATGAAAGTCGGTGTTTTTGTTGATGAAGATGCTTCCGGAATAAACAGAACAGCTTCTTTAGCCGGATTAAATGCCGTGCAGCTTCATTCCGGAAAAGATATAATAAATTCGGATCTTATAAACCTTCCCGTTATTAAGGCATACAGAATAAACGATGAATTTGATTTTTCAACTCTTTATAATTCCGGGACTCATTATTTTCTTCTCGATGCTTATTCGGAAAAAGAATACGGCGGTACAGGAAAGAAATTTAATTGGAGTTTAATACCAGGTAATTTGAGAAATAGAATAATTTTAGCCGGCGGAATATCTGCTGAATCTCTTGAGGAAATTTTTAACAATATTAAACCGGCCGCAATCGATCTTTCCTCATCCCTGGAAAAAGTGCCGGGGAAAAAAGATACTAATAAAGTTTTGGATTTTTTTAAAAAGTTTAACTCTCTTAAGGAAGAAAAATGTTAGTAATTATGAAGCTTGATTCGCCAAGGGGTGATATAGAAAAAGTAATCTGTAAAATTTCGGAGAGAAACTGCGTCCCTCATGAAATACCCGGCTCGGCAAAACTGGGAATCGGGATCACGGGTCCCACCGGAATTCTAAATGAGGAAGAATTTTTAACAATGGATTCGGTTGAGGAAGTAATAAAAGTTACAAAGCCCTATAAACTTGTCAGCCGGGAGATGAAACCGGATGATTCTATTATCCGGTTCGGGGAGGATACAATCGGCGGAAAGGAATTATCTATTATAGCCGGTCCGTGTTCGGTTGAAAGCAGGCAGCAGCTCTTCGATATTGCCGGGGAGTTGAAAGAAATGGGAGTGAAATTTTTAAGGGCAGGGGCATTCAAACCAAGAAGCAGTCCGTATTCTTTCCAGGGCCTGAAAGAAAAAGGCCTGGAATATCTTGGAGAAGTAAAAAAAGAACTGAACATGCTTATAGTAACCGAGGCGAAAGATATAAGATCTCTTCCTTTGGTTGCGGAAACGGCTGACATTATTCAGATAGGCGCGCGCAACATGCAGAATTTTTCTCTTTTAGAAGAAGTCGGACAATTACGAAAACCGGTTCTTCTCAAGCGAGGCATGGCAGCAACAATAGAAGATCTTCTGATGTCTGCGGAATATATTTTATCGCAGGGTAATTTTAATGTAATACTTTGCGAAAGGGGCATTCGCACATTTGAAACTATGACGAGAAATACTCTCGATCTGAACGCCGTTCCGATCATAAAAAAACTCTCGCATTTACCGCTCATTGTCGATCCTTCTCACGGAATCGGAATAGCGGATAAGGTTCCCCCAATGGCAATGGCCGCAGTAGCATGCGGGGCCGACGGTTTAATGATAGAGGTACACAACCATCCCGATAAAGCATTATCTGACGGTTTTCAATCGATAACTCCGAAAAATTTTAAATCATTATTGGAAAAACTTGAACAGTTAGCACCCATAGTAAACAGAAAGATCAAATCTTATGAACAAGTCGGTCAGTTATAATTTCCCGGACAACGCCGGTAAATTCGGAAAGTACGGCGGTAAGTTTGTGCCGGAAACCTTGATTACTCCGCTGAAGGAGCTCGAAGAAACTTATTTAAACTTAAAAGACGATCCGGATTTCATCAAAGAACTTTATAATCTAAATACAGAATATACCGGAAGACCAACGCCGCTTACCTTTGCCGATAGCTTAACCAATTATTACGGTAAAGGAAAAATATATTTAAAGCGGGAGGATCTTTGTCATACCGGCGCGCATAAAATAAACAATGCTCTCGGGCAAATTCTTCTGGCAAAGAAACTCGGTAAGACAAGAATTATCGCCGAAACAGGCGCGGGGCAGCACGGAGTGGCGACGGCAACTGTCTGCGCTAAATTCGGAATGAAATGCTTCGTTTATATGGGTGAAGTTGATATTGAGCGTCAGAGTTTAAATGTTTTTAGGATGAAGCTTCTCGGCGCAGAAGTAATTCCGGTTTCTTCCGGCAGCAGAACACTGAAAGATGCAACAAACGAAGCCATACGGGACTGGGTCGCTAATGTTCAGGACACTCATTATATAATCGGCTCAGTTGTCGGTCCGCATCCTTATCCTAAAATGGTGCGGGACTTCCAATCTGTAATTGGCACCGAAGTAAAAGAACAGATAATTAAAAAGGAAGGAAGATACCCGGATTATATTGTTGCGTGCGTGGGCGGAGGTAGCAATGCGATAGGGATTTTCTATCCTTTCTTAAACAGCAGCGTAAAACTGATCGGGGTTGAAGCCGCGGGCTACGGCATCGAAACGGATAAACACTGCGCTACTTTAACTTTGGGCCGCGAAGGTATATTTCAGGGAATGAAAACATATCTTCTACAGAATAAGGAAGGTCAGGTATCGGAAGTTCATTCAATTTCGGCCGGACTCGATTACCCCGGCGTAGGGCCTGAACACAGTTATTTAAAAGATGAGGTCATAGCCGATTATTATTCGGTTACAGATGATGAAGCGATTAAAGCGACTGAGCTGCTGTCAAGGAAAGAAGGAATAATTCCCGCGCTTGAGTCTGCTCATGCTATTGCACATCTTGAACGGCTTATGCCGGACACACTTCAAGATGATATAATAGTTGTGAACGTAAGCGGCAGAGGAGATAAAGATCTAAACACAATTAAAAACAGTCTGGGATATTAAAAAATTATGTCGTTTATAGAAGAGTACATTCGTAAAAAAAACCAGCCGAACGAGAAAATACTTTCGGTGTTCCTTACCGCGGGATATCCTGATAAAGAAAGTTTTACCGACCTGGCATTAAAAATTTTAGATGCCGGTGCAGACATGCTAGAGATCGGTTTTCCTTTCAGCGATCCGCTGGCCGACGGGCCTACAATCCAGCAATCCTCATACGCCGCACTCGGAAAAGGAATAAATATAGATTCCGCTTTTGAATACGCACGGCAGATCAGGAAAGGCACCGACAAGCCGCTGATAATGATGGGATACGCGAACCCGGTTTTATCTTACGGTATTAAAAAATTTGCGGACAATGCTAAAAAAGCCGGAATAAACGGGGTTATTATTCCCGATGTTCCTATTGAAGAATATGATTCGTTCTTTGACGGATATTTCGAAGGACTCGATACCATCTTATTAATAACTCCCACTACGCACGAAGACAGAATAAAAACTATCGATCAAAAAGGGACCGGTTTTATTTATTGCGTTTCCGTTAGCGGTACTACCGGCAGCGCCAATAAAAACACGGGTGATACGGTTTCATTTTTGAAACGAGCTTATTCAACCGTCGATAAAAATAAAATGCTGGTGGGGTTCGGAATATCCGGCCCGGAAGACGCAAAAATATTCGCACCTTACTGCGATGGCGTTATTGTGGGCAGCGCTATAATTAAGAGCTTAATAGAGGATGTTAAACCGTACAATAAAACTGCCGCGTTTATCAAAAACTTGAAATCGGCGCTGTCATAACTCGAAGGTTTAAGTAATAGGTTATATACGATATCCCCGGTATACGCATACCTTTATGCTGTATACCTCTTATATCATCTATTCTTATACAAACGTTCCCGATGCCCGATATTACAATAAAAAATTAATCATTGTATTATTGTATTATAAACCGTACATTTATGTCATCAAAAAAAGAATTAAAATCCAGATTAAAAATTTTTAAACATCCCTTCTGCTTCTCGATACTGTTCGGTAAGATTGTTTCTCCTTTTTAATACCTGCTTGATAATTCTTTTAATATATCATAACAAATTTTATAAGGAATAGTAAAATGAATATTTTCGTGGGTAATTTATCCCGGGATGTTACGGATGATGATTTACGCAACTTGTTCGCTACTTACGGACAGGTTAAAAGTGCAAAAGTTATTAGAGATATGTTCAGCCAGGAATCAAAAGGTTTCGGATTTGTTGAAATGGCCGGACTTTCGGAAGCACAAAAAGCAATCGATGAGTTAAATACTAAAGATATCAAAGGGAAAAAAATTACCGTTAATGAAGCCAGACCTCGTAGTAACGACGGCAGACGCGGCGGCGGCGGCGGCGGCAATCGTCGCGGTGGTAGCAGCGGCGGCGGAAGTTCCAGAGGCGGCGGCGGCGGAAGACGCTGGTAAATCGTAATTCAAAATAGTTAAAACAGTTCTTCTTATCTCATCAACGAAATTCTTAGTGTCTTTGTGTCTTCGTGGCTGTTGTTTTTACTCCTAAAACACGAATGACACAAAGTTACACTAAGTTTTATAATAATTCATTCTACTTAATCTTAGCTATCATTTCAATTTCAACGGGCGAATTCATCGGCAGTTGGTTTACTCCTACCGCGCTTCTGACATGCCTTCCGCTTTCACCGAAAATTTTTCCGATTAATTCCGATGCGCCGTTCGCAACTTTTGGCTGATCTGTAAAACCATCTGCGCTGCTTACAAATACAGTGAGTTTTACAATTCTTTCTATTTTATCAAGATCGCCGATAACACCTTTGATTACGCTTAAACAATTCAGAGCGCTTATCTCAGCGGCTGCTCTGCCTTCCAATTCCGAAACTTCATTTCCGAGTTTTCCCTTAAATTTTAATTCGCCTTTTTGAATAGGCAGTTGACCGGCGGTATATACAATATTATCTACTTTTAAGGCCGGAACATATGCAGCCAACGGCTTCGGAGGTTCGGGAAGTTCATATCCTAATTCCCTTATCCTGTCTTCGATCATACAATCTCCTTTTTTATAAAAAATAATTTATATATTTAATTATTAAAATTGATTAAGAAACTTTCTATTATAACTAATTTTATTTGATTTAGTAATTTTAATTTTATTAAAGGACAATTTAACATGTACGACACAAAATTTAAAGAACTGGTTGAGATTGTAAAAAAACTTAGAACCGACTGCCCTTGGGATAAAGAACAGACTAACAATTCTATAAAGGCTGCCACGCTAGAGGAAGCTTATGAAGTGGTAGATGCTATCGATAATAAGGATTTCGACGAATTAAAAAAAGAACTAGGCGATTTAATATTTCATGTCCTTTTCCATTCTGTTATTGCCGAAGAGAATAATAAATTCAAACTTGAAGAAGTGCTTGATTCAATAAAAGAAAAATTAATAAGAAGGCATCCGCATGTCTTCGGTGAAACTGTTGTTGAGAATTCCGATGATGTTAAACGCAACTGGGAGGCAATAAAATTAACCGAAGGCAGGGAATCCGTACTTGACGGAGTGCCGGATAAATTGTCCGCTCTGCTGAAAGCTTACAGACTGCAGGAAAAGGCATCAAAAGTAGGATTTGACTGGGATAAAAAAGAGGACGTATGGAAAAAGGTTATCGAAGAAATTGAAGAAATGCATCAGTCGGAAAAAAACGAAACAAAAGAAGAACTGGAAAAAGAGATCGGAGACGTATTTTTTGCCTTAACAAACTATGCGCGCTTTCTGGGCATAAATCCGGAGAATGCTTTGAGAAGCTCCAACAAAAAATTTCAAACCAGATTCAGGTACATAGAGAAAAAGATTAAAGAAAGCGGCAGACAAATTACTGAATCAAACTTAGCGGAGATGGATAAATACTGGGAAGAAGCCAAATCAATTAAAATATAAAATTTAAACTTGCCCCGGCATTAATGCCGGGGCAAGTTTAAATTTTAATTTTTATTGGATCCATTCCCCGATTTTTCATAAGCATTAATAATGTCCTTTACAAGTCTGTGTCTAACCACATCCGACTTTTCAAAGTATACAAATCCCACTCCTTCAATTTCCTGAAGTATATCTTTCGCCTGCACTAATCCGCTCATAGTTTTGGGAGGAAGGTCGATCTGTGTAACATCGCCTGTTATAATTGCTTTTGAATTTGCGCCTAGACGGGTAAGGAACATTTTCATTTGCATGTCGGTAGAGTTTTGTGCTTCATCTAAAATAACATAAGCATTATTTAAAGTTCGTCCGCGCATATAAGCGAGCGGTACTATTTCAATTACTCTTTTTTCGATATAATTTTTTAATTTATCCGAAGGCATCATATCGTCGAGGGCATCATATAAAGGTCTAAGATACGGATCTATTTTCTCTCTGAAATCTCCGGGAAGAAATCCGAGACTTTCGCCGGCTTCAACTGCAGGACGGGCAAGAATAATTTTACTAACGGTTCCTTTTTTTAATGCGGAAACTGCAAGGGCAACCGCCAGATAAGTTTTGCCGGTACCGGCCGGACCGATAGCAAAACATATATCGTTCTTCGATGCTATTTGCAGGTAGTTTACCTGTCCCTGTGTTTTAGCTTTTATGACGTCGTTTTTCGTATAAAGTACAATCAGATCGTAATCGTTATTTGTAATAATCTCTTTCCCTTGAACAGTAAGATCAAGTATTGTTTCCACATCATTAGTACGCAGCGAACCTTTGGTGTTTAAAACATAGACCATCTCTTTTAATACCTTTTCTATTTGTTCTACTTCCTCCTGAACTCCCTTAATAACCACATTTTCGCCCCGGACAGTAATTGAAGCGTTAAATTTATCTTCAACCAGTTTAAGGTAAGTATCATTCATACCCAGCAGAGAGAGCATATCGACGTTATCAAGAGTTATTTTTTTTTCAACGGCTGTCATTATTCTCCTTTAAATATAAAAAGCCCTCATCAAGGAAATGATAAGGGCTTGTTGCTTTTGAATAAAAGAAACGCATTCAAGCAGTCGTAATTATTTAACAGGAGCCGGCTTGTAATTTTGTTTAATCTTATCGTATTTAGCTTTTTCTTCGTCGGTTAGCTTTGGAATTTTAAATACTTGTTTCGGGAAAATTAAATTCGGATCTTTAATTTTGTCGCGGTTTGCTTTGTAAATATTCGGCCAAGCAAAACCGTTTCCGTAGAACATCTGTTTTTTAGCGATATTCCACAGGCAGTCGCCTCTTACAACAGTATAATCAACTTCTTTCGGAGCTTCAACCCAAGCATCCAGAGCAGCCTGCATCTGGTTGTGAACCTTATCGAAAAATTCCGGAAGAGCACTTATCTTATTCATTTTTAAAGCATCTAGATCTTTCTGCCTGTCTGCTTTCGGTCCTTCTTTTCTGCTGACCTTTCCGTCGAGTTCGGAAACCGCGGTTCTGAAATTATCAACGTCGGCTTCGGTAGCACCAACCATCTGATATAGTTCTTTCATGCAGTTATCATATGTTTCCATACCGGCTTCTTTAGACTTTAGAGAAGCGATGTCAGCTGTAAGAGAACTGTCTTCTTTAGTTAAGCTTTCCTTTTGAGTTTGAAGGCGGGTCATTTCGGACTGCCATTCGTCTTTAGTCATCTCTTTCTCTTGCGCGAATGTAGCTACAGAGAACAAAATTAAGAGAGAAAAAACGCCAATTAAATATTTACTTAATTTCATGTTTAAATTCCTCCAAGTTCGATTTTAAATTTTTACTTATTAAAGCCTATTGAGATAATTTATCTAAATTAGCTTTGGTTTCTTCTTTTTGCTTATTACACTGCGCAAGTTTGTCGTTCTTGGCGGCTATTTCTTTCTCTAAATTTGCTCTCTCTTCTTTAAGAGAATCAGCCTGAGACTGTAAAGATTTAACTTCACTTCTCATAGAATTCAATTGTGCCATTTCTGCATCGCTAACTCCACCGCATCCGCTTAAAAAAGCAGTAGTTACCGCAAAAGCGGCAATTAAAGCGGTGTTTCTAACAACTTTCACTACTTTCATATTAGAACCTCCAATTATTTTTTTTAAGTTGTTTATTCTTTTTTCTCTATCCCGAAAATAAAAAGGAAAACTGATCCGAACTTTTGCTTTGACCCGAAATAATAAAGATCCTTTTATTATTGTTTATATATTTAACAAATTAGGCTAATAAATTCAAGCATTTATAGCAATTTAAAAACTTACTTGTTCCAAGTTACAAAAGTCTTCTTTCAACGAAACTTGTAAAGGTTTCCCCTGCAATTATCAGATGATCAAATATAGGAATATCAAGAATTTTTCCGGCTTCAACTATTTTCTTGGTAATGGCAATATCTTCACTACTAGGCTCCGAATTGCCGCTAGGGTGATTATGTAATAAAATCAAGCTTGCAGAACTGTTCTCGATAGCTGCCTTAAAAATTTCTCTCGGGTGAACTATACTTGAATTTAAATTGCCTATCGAAATCGTCTCAAATTTAATGATTTTATTGGCGGAATTCAAACAAACAATAATAAATCTTTCTTTTAGTTCGTCCCTGAGCAGCGGAATGAATATATCCGCCACATCGTTGGGGGAAGTTACTTTTTTGTTTGAATACCATTTTGACTGCGATTGAATTCTTCTGCCTATTTCGAAAGCTGCCAGAAGAGCGGCGGCTTTGTCGTTGCCGATACCTCCGCTTCGCTTAATATCAGAAAGCGATTTGGAAGCTAAGCCGGCAAGGTTACCGTACCTTTTAATCAATTCGAAAGAAAGTGCTATTACCGATTTCCCCTTAATTCCGGTGCGTAAAAGAATAGCCAGTAATTCCGCATCCGTTAAACTTTGCACTCCCCTTAGTACAAGTTTTTCTCTAGGCCGGTCATCCAAAGGTAAATCCTTTACCTTAAAAATGTTCCCCCCTTTTTTTATGTTTTGTCAGTTACCTGTTTTGAATTTATCTACGAGTTGAAATTTACCGTCCTTATATCTAATTATATTTAAAAATTTATTTACTCTGCTGCTGTCAAAATAAAAATTATTATGAAGACCTCTGTAAATGGTCCCCGATTCCAAGCCGTTTTTCATACTCGATCTGTCGGGCGCATATGGCAGAACCGACAAAATATAATTCGCAAGATCGTACCCGTATAAAACATTTCTATCTACATTGATATTCGTTAATGCAAAAAACTTCTTACTGAAATCTTCCAATGTGGAATCCGAATAATCTATATAATAGTCAGATGTAAAAGTAAGCTTATTGCTCATCGAAGGATATGTTTCGAATCCTTTCGCGAGAAACCAATCCTGGTTACCGTATACGGCGACATCAAGATTAACCTGAGCAAAGTTGGATAGCAAAGCCGGCACATCTCTCTTATCCGCTAAAGGAAGATATATTCCTTCCAATATAAGCGAATCTGCTGCAATCTTTGAAACCTGCTCGTTATAAAGAGTTTGAGCGGTATTATATACCTGCTGCGTAAGTATCTGTCCGCCCAGTTTTTGGAATTCATTAGTAAAAGCAGCGGCAAGCAGAGGCGAATATCCTTCGGCGGCATTTAATACGGAAATTTTCTTTTTATTCTCCACATAATAAATGTAATCCGCCATTACCTTCCCTCTTATATTAAAAGAAGGATTAGCCTGGAAAAAATCCGGGTTCATGCCGGTCAAACCGTTTTCCGTAGCCGTTGGAGAAATTATGGGTATACCGGAATTATTAAAATCAGTTAAAGCATCCTTAACTTCATCGCTGAATAATGGTCCTATTATCGCCCTTAAGTTGGGTATATTTACAAACTCGTTTTTAATGCTGTCAATCTTCGCGCTTTTACGTTCGGTATCCCTGATCAAAAGTCCGACCTTTGTTTCATGCTCCTTATTATAGTTATCAACGGCATATTTTATTCCTTCAAGCATTTCCGATGCGGCATTAGACGCATCGCCGCTTACTCCGCTCAAGGGAAGCATTACACCGAGTATAGGGGTCGCGGGACTAAGACTCCTATCATTTGTAATATGCTGGTATAATGTAGCCGCCTCACTTTTTTCTTCGGAGTTAGGATATTTTTTAAGAAGCTCTGCGAATATTACTTCGGCTTTGTCGAACTTAGCTTTATCAAGATACATTTTGCCGATTAAAAGCATTAAATAAGGCCTTACAGTGGAGCTTGTTGTACTGTCATATAACCCTGATACGCGGTAGACGGGAAGGAAATTTGCCGCAATTTTTTCACCCGTTGTTTTTGCATAACTGCTGTAAACCGGTGATTTTGTAAACCCTGCTAATAATGTCAGGGTTTTAAAAGCGGAGTACATATTCCCGCTGTCGTAATATGCTTTAGCCAACGTAGCTCTGGCTTCGTCGACATAATCGCTGCCGGGATAATCATCAATAAAATCACTTAATAATTTTTCTGCATCTTTATATTTTTTCATGGCAAGAAGAGATTTGGCGTCGAATAAATATGCCAGTGTTGTTTTGGAATTGAAGTTATCCTCGAACGTGATCTTATCGAAAATCTGCTGTGCCTGCAGGTATTGAGATGAATTATATAAATCAAGTGCTTTATTAAATTCTGCGGCAACTAAAGAAGAATCATTTTGACTTTGTGCGTGAAGGCAAGTAAAAATCGAAAACAACAAAACCGGAATTATGAACTTAAGTTTATCCATCTGAAACCATATTGTTATTGAGTATTGTAGAAGCCATGCTCTTACCTTGCTTTGCCAGCTCGTTGGATGGATCAAGTTTTATGGCGATATCGTAGTATGCCAGCGCATCCTTAGCATTTTTATTTTTCAGGCACGCTTCCGCTAGCTTTGTATAAATATCGGAAGATACGTTTTCTATTGTTTCTATATACTGAAGGAATTTTTTTTCGGCCTTCTGATATTCGCCGAGCTTAAGATAAACTTTGCCCGCCAGTTCGTACGGCTGGGCCTCGCTCGGATTAAGCTTGATTGCTTTTTCAACCGGAGCTACGGCATGGGCATACATTCCGAGATTATAATAAGTCTCTGCGTATATCTGATTTAATTCCCAGAAGTTGGAATATATCGAATCACTGCGTTTGGCATAACTTAAAGCATTTTCATAATTTTTCAGGCGAAGCTCTATCTTAGCCATGTAAATATTCGCTTCGTGAATCAGTTCGTTGTTCTCCTGATATGAAAGGAAGTTCAGCAAATTCAGTTTTGCCAGCTCGAACTCTTCCTGCATAAAGTGTGCATAACCTATGAAGAATGCCACTACCGGCTCTTCCTCGGGTAAAATATAACTTAAAATTTCGATCGAATCTTCCCAGCGATTGTTTTTTAACAGAAACTGACCGAGAAACATCCTAGCATCTTTGTCATCCGGCTCCCTCTCCAGGTACTCCCTCAGCAAATTCACGGCCGGCTGAATGTTCCCGAGAAGGTCATACAGATTAGCCAGCCTGAAATATATTTCAACATAATCCGGATGTTCATCCAAAATAGAAATATAAATTTGCACGGCATGAAGCAGCTTTCCCTGCGATTCTAAATCGTGCCCAAGTTTCATTTTATAATCTAGCTGATATTTATCCAATATATCATTCCCATTCAATTGTCGACGGAGGCTTCGAACTGATGTCGTATACTACTCGGTTAACACCCCTAACCTTATTAATTATTTTATTTGATAAATTTGCCAAAAAAGTATGATCAAACTGATACCAGTCTGCGGTCATTCCGTCTACAGAAGCTACCGCTCTTAAAGCAAGAACGTTTTCATAAGTGCGCTGATCTCCCATAACACCAACAGACTGAACTGACAGAAGAACCGCGAACGCTTGCCAAATCTGATTATAAAGTACAGCATTTTTTATTTCGTTAATAAAAATATCGTCAGCTTCTCTTAAAATGTCAAGTTTATCTTTTGTAATTTCTCCGATTATTCGCACCGCAAGACCGGGTCCGGGGAACGGATGCCTTTCTATAAACTCTTCGGGAATGTTAAGCTCGCGCCCTACGTCCCTTACTTCGTCTTTGAACAACTCCCTAAACGGTTCGATTAATTTTAAATTCATTTTCTCGGGAAGGCCGCCTACATTATGATGCGATTTTATGGTTACCGATGCGCCGAGTACCGGAACGGACTCTATAACATCGGGATAAAGAGTACCTTGAACAAGGTATTTAGCATCATCGTATTTCTTTGCTTCTTCTTCAAATACTTCGATGAATGTATTTCCGATTATTTTTCTCTTTTTCTCAGGATCCGTCACGCCTTTCAACTTAGTTAAGAATCTCTCAGAAGCATCGATATGAATATGATTCAAATTAAGTTTTTCATCGAACATTTTCCCGATTTTCTGGCTTTCGTCCTTTCGCATCAGACCTGTATCTATGTGTATGGAGACCAGATTTTCTCCGATAGCTTTTTTAACTAATACCGCCGCAACCGTAGAATCAACTCCGCCGCTTAATGCGCAGATAACTTTTGAATCGCCTACAAGGCTTTTAATTTTGTTTACGTTCTCTTCTATAAAATTAAGCGGCGTCCAATCCCCGGTGCATTTGCAAATTTCGAAGAGGAAGTTGTGAATAATTTTTTTACCCTCAACGGAATGCACTACCTCCGGATGGAACTGAACTCCGAAGATTTTTTCCTCCGGATTTGCGATGGCTCCGATAGGTGAATGTTCGGATTCTGCAATTACCGAAAATCCAGGCGGTACTTTCGTTAGAAAATCGCCGTGACTCATCCATACGATCGAACTGGATATAACACCTTTCATTATATTAGTGCTGTCCGTAATTCTCAAGATAGCTTTTCCGTACTCGCGGTCTTTAGCCGATTCCACTATACCGCCGAGTGCTTTTGAGATGAACTGAAGACCGTAGCAGATTCCCAGAACCGGTATACCTAGTTTAAGAATTCTTTCGTCGAGAGCCGGTGCGTTTTTATCGTAAACGCTCATTGGTCCGCCCGATAAAATGATACCGCTCGGATTTAACTCTTTTACTTTATCTAATGAAATTCTATGAGGATGAATTTCGGAATACACATGTTCTTCCCTTATCCTTCTCGTAATAAGCTGTGTATATTGCGAACCGAAATCTATAATTAATATTTTATCTCTTTTTTCCATCTTTCCTTCTTTTCATAAATCATAAAAAAAACAAAGACAAAACCCTGAATGCGGATTTTGTCTTTAAAAATTATTAAACACAAATTAAATATTTTAGAATGAAGAATTACTGACCGATTAATTTTTTATAATCTTCGACGTTCAATAAATCGTTCAGTTCATTTTGATCTTTGATTTCAATCTTCACCATCCAGCCGCTTTTATACGGATCGGTATTTACAACTTCGGGTGAGTCGGCAAGGGCTTTGTTTATTTCGACAATTTTTCCGCTGCACGGAGCGAAAAGATCGCTGACGGTTTTTACGGCTTCAATTGTACCGAAAGTTTGACCTGAGGACAGTTCGCTTAAATCGGGATTAATGTCGACGAACACTACGTCGCCCAGTTCTCCCTGCGCGTAATCTGTAACACCTATAGTACCGGTATTTCCTTCGACAAGGATCCACTCATGATCTTTTGTATATTTTAAATTTTCGGGAAAGTTCATTGTTACCTCGGTTAAAAATTTTAAAGTTACGAAACCTTTGAACAGCTTCGTTTATTTCTAAAGAAAAAATAAAAAAGGACCAAATTTCTATTTGAATACAAAATGCTCAAGGAAACCCGTATCGAAATTCCCCGATAAAAACCTATTGTCCTGCAGTACCTGCAGATGAAACGGAATTGTTGTACTAATACCTTCCACAACAAATTCTTCCAGCGCCCTTTTTCCTCTTTCAAGTGCATGTTCGCGGTTTTCGCCCCATACAATTAATTTGGCAATAAGCGAATCGTAATTCGGAGGAATTGAATAGGAAGGATAGATATGAGAATCCACTCTAACACCGAACCCGCCCGGGAAATGAACCGACTGAATTTTTCCGGGTGAGGGTCTGAAATTATGTTCGGGGTCTTCGGCGTTTATTCTGAACTCAATACTATGTCCATTCGGTTTGCCGGGCAGAGTTTCAATATATTCTCCGGCGGCTACAAGTATCTGCTGACGCACAAGATCAACACCGTAAACAAATTCCGTAACGGGATGTTCAACCTGTATTCGGGTGTTCATTTCCATGAAATAGAAGTTCTTATTCTTATCGAGTAAAAACTCCACTGTGCCGGCGCCTTCGTAACTAACCGCTCTCGCACCAAGTATTGCCGCCTGCCCCATTCGTTCCCTCAGATCGGCGTCAAGTGCAGGCGAAGGTGATTCTTCAATAAGTTTCTGGTGCCTTCTCTGCACCGAACAGTCTCTTTCTCCGTAATGATAAGCATTGCCGAAAGAATCTCCCATTACCTGAATTTCAACATGGCGGGGGTTCTCAATATATTTTTCCACATAAACATCCGGATTTCCGAATCCTGATTCGGCTTCGGTTCTTGCCATTTGAAAAGAAGAGTCAAATTCTTTTTCCTCCCAGACAATCCTCATACCTTTCCCGCCGCCTCCGGCCGATGCTTTTATAATTACGGGATAGCCCATTTCGTGAGCAAGCGATCTGCCTGTTTTGGGATCGGCAACAACACCGTGGCTTCCGGGTACAACCGGAACACCGTTCTTCTGCATCGTTTCTTTCGCATATGCCTTATCGCCCATGGCATTGATCATTTCGGGCGAGGGGCCTATAAATTTTATTCCGCTTTCGGCGCATATCTCGGAAAAATTAGCATTCTCGGCAAGAAATCCGTATCCGGGATGAATAGCATCGGCGCCTGTAATATGAGCGGCAGATATAATAAGCGGAATTTTAAGATAGCTTTCCCTGCTAGGGGCCGGTCCGATGCATACTGCTTCGTCGGCAAAAGTTACATGCAAAGAATCTTTATCGGTTTCCGAATAAACTGCAACAGTTTTTATTCCGAGTTCCTTACAGGTTCTAATAATTCTTAATGCAATTTCACCGCGGTTAGCGATTAAAATCTTGTTAAACAAATTACCCTCAAACTACTGGAAAAGTGTCAGCTTTTTTGAATTAAGAAAAGAGGCTGGTTATATTCAACGGGCTTTCCGTTGTCGACTAAGATTTTTACGATCTTACCGCTTACGTCGGATTCAATTTCATTCATCAGTTTCATCGCCTCGATTATACAAAGTACAGAACCGACGGAAACGGAATCACCTACCTGGGAATACGGATCTGAATCGGGAGCAGGCGCTCTGTAGAATGTTCCTACAATAGGCGATTTGATCTCATGCAGATCGGACTGCTGTTCCTGAGTAAGTTTACTGTCTTTTTCCGGATTATTTTGAGCGGAATCGGTTCCGGCTGAAGGAGGTGACTGGCTCAGTACTACATGCGGCTGCTCGAAAGTTTTAAATGTTCTTATTTTTTTCGCAACCTTTATCCGTAAACCGTTTTCTTCGACTTCAAGATCGGTTATTTCACTGGTGTCTACAATTTTAACCAGTTTTTTGATAAGATTTAAATCCATGTAAATTTCCTATTTATTAAGATTTTACTCTTTCAACATAGCCGCCGGTTCTTGTATCAACCCTTAGCATATCGTCAACATTTATAAAAAGAGGCACATTGATAGTTGCACCGGTTTCCAATTTTGCAGATTTGTTTGCACCGGTTGCGGTATCTCCCCTGAAGCCAGGTTCGGTATCTACAACTTTCAAATTAACAAATATCGGGATTTCTACGTTAATTATTTCCGATCCGTTAAACAGGATTTCAACTTCTTCGCTTTCTTTTAAATAATCAACTCCGCTACCGAAATTCTCAACCGGTACATTTATTTGTTCATACGTTTCGTTGTCCATACAGACTAAAAAATTGGCGTCGCGGTATAAATACTGGTATTTTTTTCTTTCTACTCTAACAACCTCAATGCCTTCACCTGCTCTGAAAGTATTATCCAGTACTCTCCCGGTTTTCATGTTTTTCAATGTGCTTCTAACAAATGCTCCGCCCTTTCCGGGCTTAACATGCTGGAAATCTACAATAGTATAAAGGTCGTTTTTAAATTTTATAATTAATCCGGTTCTGAAATCTGAAGTATCTGCCATATAGTATTAATAATTATTTGTTAATAAATAGAACAAAAAAATAGATATATAAGGGTTGAAAGTCAAGAAATGTATTTTTCAAAGTTTAATGGTTTTTTAAGATTTTCGGCAATTTTTTTGTCTTTTTTTGCTGTTTTCCTCTAAAAAATATCAATTTTGTAATTTCATAAATTTTAATTGCCTAATAATAATAATTTAAATTATTTATAAAATCTTATATAACAACAGGTAATGAGGTGCCTCATATCACAGGCAGATTTTTAATTTTGCCAAAGCATAAAATTGCTTCAGCAGGTTACATTTAAAAATAAAAAAGTGAAACGCTTAATAATTCCGGATATAAAATTAAGAATAAATTATTAAGAGCTTCACTTTTATTGAAATCAATTTCTATTACGGCTAATCTATTTGAGCGAAATAAGGAGTTGCTTCTCTGTAAGCCGTAGTCGAATTATAATCTTTTTTCAGTTTATCAAGTACTTCTTTGGCCTCATCGGTTTTTCCCGCGCTCAAATAATTGATACCGGCATGAAGCAGATAATCTCCGTTCAGAACATCGGCATCAGAAACTCGGGAAGCCTTTCTGTAAAGATCGGCAGCTTTTTCAAAATCTTTTTTGTAAGCGTAAATGCCAGCCTCTCCGGCAAGCGCGGCCGATTGATAAAGCTTAATACTTCCGTCGTAGTCTTTATAGTATTTCAAAGCATCATCATATTTACCGAGATTATTATATGCGTTAGCAAGAAAGATTTTTGCCGATTCGCCGTTCTCGGTACCGCCGTAATTTTCAACTATCTTTTTTAATCCCATTATTTCGGTACCAGCCTGACCTTCTATTGCCTCAAGAAAAGCACCTTGATCGTACAGCGGCATAACCTTCGCCAGTTGAACAGCAGCTGCCTGATTTTGTTCTCTATTATGATAGATATAAAATACGGCAAGAGCAATTATTACAACGGCAACGCCGGCATACGTAAAAATTCTGGATTTATTTTCGTCAAAATATCCGTATGCTTTATAATAAAAAGATACTAGCGTATCTTCTTTAATATCTCTCTTCGAAAGTTTTTTCTTCTTTGTGAGCATTTAAATTACCCTTTTTGTACTACTTCGTATAAACGTTCAGTTATTTTAAAAATCAGAGTTTCTAAATTAACAATTATTTTGGAATCTTTCATGCAAAAAACCGCGGCACTGTTAAAACATTAATAATTATGTACATTTTTAGTAATGATGCCGGTCCCGATCAAAAAAACTGCTTTCCATTGCCTAATATTCTCTTCATGATTTACTACTTGCAGTTTCTCGGGATAAGATTTTCTACGAAATCAAAACTTCCGGAATAAAAGCCGACCGGTTAAATATATTTTTTTAGTGCGCCCAGAAGGACTTGAACCCTCAGCCTTCGGAACCGGAATCCGACGTTCTATCCAGTTGAACTATGGGCGCCTGAAATCCCTAAAAGTTATCCGGTCCCTAAAATAATAAAAGAGAACCTTAGAAAGAAATTTCTTTTTGAGAGGATTATCAGGATATGAATAACAGGCAGCATGCATGCCCTCCGATATAATCATGCCTGCTGCCTGATTTATTACATATTCTTTACTGCGTAGCCGCCAGGCACTTTAAACATTGAAGCGTCTACGTTTGCGTTTTCCCGGATTTCAACTGCTTTGATCTGCATTTCGCCTATGGATATTACTGTTTTCGAATAAAGCAGGATGTTATTCCATCCGGCAAATATAACCCGTCCGGCTGAGCTTTTCATACTGTATGCTTCACAGTTTTTCCCGGCAACGGTAATATTCGGTAGTTTTATATAATCGTATTTTTTTCCCCTCTTTTCGGTACGAAACGGTTCGGCAACAAATTTCAACTCGGTACCCGAATGTCCGGGTTCCATTATATTAAGCAATTTTATCAGTACCGTATTTATAATTTATAACATACATTTTATCGCCGTCTGCGAACCGGATTTCTTCAAGTTTGCCTTCTTCATTATAACCTTCATTACGTTATTTCGCTCCGAATTCATCAAAATAAACAACGGTTTTGCTTTTACCCGCAATACCGGACTTTTCGAAAGTTATAACGCCTGACTTTAAAGGATATTTTTTAGTTACAGGAACTTTTTATGCAACATTTTTAATTTCGGATGAAGTCATCCCGGACTCGGACTTCAGTTGTTGCGAAGCTACATTTTCACCGGCAGAAGAATTTTTATCGGTGCAGGAATGTAGAGAAATCAATATTAATGCAGTAAAAATAATTTTGAAAAATTTCATATTCATCCTCTTACTAATGTTTATTTAAAAATGAAATATTAAACTTTGATTGTCTGCGTTTTATGGGATTTTGGGTAAGCCGCTGGGGATTTTAATTAATTAAAGAGATGTTCTTCTTTATCGAAAATGACAAACGATAGGCGGAGCTCAGTTATGAAAAGGAAATTAAAACATTCAAAATTAAAAGATCAAACACATTGTACTAAGCTCAGATTTTGTCAGATTATTGTGAGACTAATTCGCGCCTTTCTTTATGACGTTCATGAATTCTTCTTTCGTTGCCGTTATTTATTTTAAACTTTCGAATCAGAACCTGAAGATTATTCATTAAGTCATTAAGCCGTTCGGTGGAGACGGCGATTTGCCTTATTCCGTCAGAGCTTTCCCTGGAAATATTATTTATGCCTTCAATGTTCTTGCTTATCTGTTCGGCGGTTGACGACTGTTCTTCGCTTGCGCTTGCCACCTGTGTTACTTCATCCAGCACCTGGTTTGAAGCTCCTATTATTTCTTTCAAAGAAACCCCCGCTTTGTTAGCCATCTCTCTGCCTTTTTCGACTTCCTTGGTTCCCTGCTCAATCGATTCAACCGCATTTGAGGTATCCTTCTGAATACTCTTAATCATTTGTGAAATTTCTTTGGTCGCTTTTGTGGTCTTCTCGGAAAGTTTTCTTACTTCGTCGGCGACAACCGCAAAACCCCTCCCCGCTTCACCGGCTCTTGCCGCTTCAATTGCCGCGTTTAATGCCAGAAGATTTGTCTGATCCGCTATGTCTTCAATTACCTGTATTATCTCTCCGATCTGATTGCTGTTGTTACCCAATTGTTTAACCGTTTCCGAAGCTTTGGAAACCACTTCGACAATTCGTTCCATTCCTTCCACGGTACTTTGAACAACTTTACCGCCCTCTACTGCAATTTCTCCTGCTTTCCTGGCGTTTTCGGCGGCCCTTCCGGCGTTCCTTGTAGTTTCAAGAATTGTTTTGGTTACCTGATCAATTGCCGCTGCTACTTCCGACGTCTGAGAAGCTTGCTCGGAAGCTCCTGCCGCCATTGCCTCAATACTGCTGGTAATTTGAACGGAAGTATCGGTTGTTTCTTCTATGGCTTTGGAAATATGAATTAGGGCGCCGCTCATCGATTCGATAACCTTGTTAGTGCTGTCTTTTATTGTACAAAAGTCGCCGTTATATTCTCCTTCAAGCCGGACTGTAAAATCACCTTCGGAAATTTTTGAAAGGATTTTTGAGTTTGCCTCTAACGGAAAACAAAACGCGTCCATAGTTTCGTTGAAACCTTTAACAATTTTACGGTAGTCCCCGAAATGATTTTCTTCCTTTACGCGCTTATACAAATCACCGCTTTTCGCCGCTTCGGAGAGGCTGTTTACATCTTTTATAAGAGATGATATACTCTGCTCCATAGTAAACATTGCCTTGCCGAGAGTATCATTTTCGGAAAGCAGAGATATTTCGACGGAAAGATTTCCTTTTGCAATTTCCCCGGCAACACGGCTTTGACCCTTGAGAGCGGATTGTAATATTTTAATAGAAGAAGATAAAATACCCAGCTCATCATTTCTGGATATTTCTTTTATATCGGAAATATCGCCTGTGGAAAGATTTTTAATTTGATTCACAGATAATATCAGATCTTTGATGACATGTTTCTTCAGGAAAATCATTAATACGAAAAAAGAAAGAATAATAGCACCGAGAGTTATCAGTATTGCCGAAAGCCTCTGGCTGACTATGGCGGCATAATCTTCATTGACGGAGTAGCGCAGACTTATAATTGCAAGCGGATCGTTTTCAGTGACATCATGACATTTCAAGCATGTTTTTTCCGCCAGAATCGGTTTTATAATTCTGCATATATCTTCTTTTTTATAAACTTCTTCGGTGATTTTTGATTTGCGTGAGATAAGAATATTTTTTTCTTCCTGATCCATCTGTTTCTCGCTGCCGGCTTCTATTTTATCCGTAGGGATAATTCTTAATTCGCGCACATTCTCAATATTCTTTGCTCTTTTAATGTAATCGCTTACATCATTTATCCCCTGCTCCATACAAAACTTGATTGATTGGGAAATTGCTTCCGAGGTTTCGTTCACATTCTTTTTAATTTCGGATTTCTGGCTTTGTTCAACATCTCTTAGGAGAATTACCAGCATAATAGTCAGGGTAATAACAAGCGAACCGGCTACAATTAACCCTGTTCTTCTTGATATTGAAAGTTTCATGTTTCCTCATCTAGTTATTTGTATAGTCGAACTGATGGTTTACCTTATCATTAAAAACCGGTTAAATCATATCAAAAAGAATAAATTGAGGTGTATATTATGAGGGTAAGTTTACCCTATTATAATATCTTATTTTCCCTGTTTTATTGATTTGCTTACGAATTACCACTATTTAATCCAAAGATTTTAAATTTCTAAATATTATTATCGCAATTTGTGTTTAAAAATTAAGCACTTTCGGAAAAATATTTACCGGAGACAATATTTGTATTCCGTTGATAATAAAGGGCTTGTATTACTTTGGAAATAACCTGAAATTCACTTCCGGACAAACGAATTTACATCCGACGAAATCTCAAATGGTTTCAGAATAAAATATTTAAAATATTTCCATGGTTGATTCGTCTTAACACATAAGTAACAAAAATACCGGTAAATGGCAGAGCAAATAAGTAATACGGAAAAAGTTTTCGCGAAAGAAAGAAGAGGACTTTTAAGCTTCATAAGATCATTTGTTTCTTCGAAAGAAGACGCAGAGGATATTTTGCAGGATGTCTTTTTCCAATTTATAAATTATACAAATATCGCTGCGATTGAAAAGATAAACAGCTGGCTGTTCAAAACGGCAAAAAATAAAATAATAGACAGCGGCAGGAAGAAAAAGAGTACAAGATTTTCGGAACTTTTAAATGAGTTAATATTTGATGAGGAAACCTTTTCATTTGAAGACTTTCTGCCTTCGCTCAATTTAACTCCGGATGAGTTATTTCTTAAAGACGAGTTTAACGAAAAATTTGAAGCGGCTTTGGGAGAACTTCCGGTTGAGCAAAGAGATGTTTTTCTGATGACCGAGATAGACGGACTGTCATTCAACGAAATATCAGAGCTTACGGGTATAACCGTAAATACACTTTTATCCAGGAAACATTACGCGGTAAAGCAATTAAAGAAAAAATTAAACAAATATATAAACGGGTAATTTTATGCATCACTTAAATAGAAAAAAATTCATTATCAGAGGAATCGCGTTCGCAATAACATTCGCGGTTGTTCTATCAGTATTAATATTCCTGCTCTGGAACTGGCTTATGCCGGCAATATTCAAACTGCCGGAGATAAATGTTTTTCAGGCTTTCGGCATACTGCTTCTTTCAAAAATATTATTCCTCGGATTTCACAGGCACGGCGGTTCGCCGTTTAACTTCAAATCAAGAGAGTACTGGATAAAAAGATTCGAGGAAGAACATAAAGCGCACAATGAAAGCGCTAAAGGCGAGACGGCTTAAGATATTTAATTCCGGCAGGCAAAAAGAAGATTATAATTTCGCGATTGAGAAACTAAATAACATTATCTGTAAAAACACGGTGAAGAAAGATGGATATATTAATTTTAAAAACAGACATAGAATCAGAAAAAGATACAAATCTGGTAAATAATTATCTTCGTTATTACTACCCGATTAATGAATTATCGGTTGACCTGGGTGATAAGGATAAAGTAATGAGAATAACCGGGAAAGACTTGAGTCAGCGGGAAGTTGTAAACAAGGTTATAAGTCTGGGCTTTAGGTGCGAGGAATTGGCGTAAGTTATATTTAATTTTTCGGAAAAATAATCGATCTCAATAAGATATTTAATTCTAACCCGGAAATTTTCGCAAAGGAGATCTATCGCCTACATGCCACTCATGTCCGAACGGATCAGTGAACTTGCCCTGGCGGTGAATGCCCCAGGGTTGTTTGTGCTCTTTAATGCCGCTGCTCAAGGCTCCCGCCTTTACGGCGCTTTCCAGAACTTCATCGGGATTATCCGCGAACAATTCCACTCTAACCGTTGTAATACCGGTTTCAGCCGGTGAGACGAAGGTATTCTTTACAGGCTCATGTAGAAAGAAAGCGGCGCCGTTTATTTCAAGTCCCGCTACCGAACCAAGGCTCCACAATAAATTTGCGCCAAGCGCTTTTTTATACCATTCAACGGCGGCCGGCGTATCCGGAACCGCCAGCATTAAGGAAATCGTAGGATTGAGGGCGCGTGTGTTCATATCAATTCCTTTACTCTGATTTCATTGATCAAAATATTAAATTTTTTTTCGAAGTTAACATGAAAAGAAATAAAACCTCTGTTCTTGTTTTACCACACACAATAACTAACTATGTATTAGTATTATTTAATTCTTTGTTGGGTTAATTTCCTTTTTTAATTGAAAATACTTTTTCATCTATTATTTTCGGATTGAAGACCGCCAAATGAATCTATCAAATAATTCGAGTCCCGGGGAGAAAAAGCCTGTTCATCCAAGCATTTTTATGTTCTTATATTTACCCTTCGGCGTATTAAGCGGATACGTAAGCGTTACTCTGGGTTTCCTGTTAACTAATGCAGGGATACCACTTGTAGAAGTTGCTCCCATAATTTCCATTACGTTTATACCGAACATACTTAAATTCATTTGGGCGCCTTTAATTGACACTACTCTGACCGTCAAAAAATGGTATTTGCTCACTAATATAATAACCGCAATAGGTATTATAGTTATAGGAATTCTACCTTACAAGTTAGGATACCTGACAATAATTTCCGTAGTTGTATTGCTGACGAGTTTTGCCAATTCATTTATAGCAATGGCAACCGAAAGCCTGGCGGCTCATGACATTCCCGAAAATCAAAAAGGGCGTGCGGGCGGCTGGCTGCAGGCGGGTAATCTGGGAGGACTTGGAATAGGCGGAGGCGCCGGTTTATGGCTTGCGGACAAATTTTCACCTTTTACCGGAGGCGTCGTAATTGCGTTAGCCTGTTTGTTTTGCAGTTTCGGATTGTTTATGCTAAGCGAACCGCCGGCATTTCTTAAAGAAAAAAGTTATTTAAAAACCATTCGTAATTTAAATAGAGATATCTGGATTGTTTTAAAATCAAGAATGGGCTTTCTTGCGCTTATTCTATGCTTTCTGCCGATAGGTTCGGGCGCGGCTTCTAACTTATGGTCTTCAATATCGAAGGACTGGAGCGCTTCCGCAAATACTGTAGCTCTTACTGTAGGTGTGGTAGGCGGAATACTTTCGGCAATAGGCTGTTTGCTTGGCGGCTGGATATGCGATCTGATGGACCGCAAAAAAGCGTACATTTTATTCGGTTTAGTGCAGGCGTCATGCGCGCTGGCGATGGCTTTCAGTCCGAGAACGCAGTTAATGTTCATCATCTGGACGTCGTTATACGCGGTAAGCACGGGACTTACATACGCCGGGTTCAGCGCTTTTGTTCTGGAGGCAATAGGCAAAGGAGCGGCGGCAACAAAGTACAACGTATTTGCGTCATTGTCCAACGCGCCTATTTATTACATGATCTTCATAGACGAATGGTCTCACCAAAATTGGGGACCCTTCGGTATGCTGATGGCGGAAGTAATTATGGCAATAATAGGCACCGTTATTTTTATTTCGGTATTCGCTATTGTAAATAAGAGAGCGCCGGCGGTGCAAAGTTGAAGAATTGAGCTGAAACAATTCATAAATCGAACTGAAAGAAATAGTCTGCTATTTTATTTTTAGGCAGAATTCATAATCGATCCGTTTTATTTTGATAATTTTTTTTCTTCAGCCAAACCAGAATGTCAATGCCGCAAGCATTTAATAATTTCAAAAAATCGATTATTTATTTCTGCTTAAACGAGTCAATCAATAAACTCTCACTATATATTTCACCGGTTATTCCTTCCGACGCATAGCGGTATAACGCCGCAGTATATATTGTATTTAATGTTGAGCTGATTATCGATATTAAAATTATACTCAGTACAAAGATCCCGATAAGAACAATACTTAAAATACCTAATTCGTCGGCCGCGGTAATAATTATTAAAGGCAGGAAAATTATAGTTAACCCGATAAGGATCAGCCCGAATACAATTCCGACGCTGATGTTCGCGATTATTTGTTCGCCCCAGGTTTTCTTTAACAGGCTGCCGCTTTTCTTTATTGCTTCAACCGGTCCGATATTTTCATTGACTAATACCGGAACTACCAGGAAAGTAGCCAGGGTCCATGTTATATTCGCGATAAAAGAAAAAATCTTACCGAACAATCCCAGTTTTTCCTGGATCCACCTGAGAAGCAGTCCAATTGTAGCCGCAATAAAAGCGTATCCGATGATCTGCCTAAAATGGGATGAAGCCAGTTTAAGTCCGTCCGATATCGAAGGGTGTCCGCCTTTTAGGCTGATCATTGCCGAACCGCACCAGCGCCGAATTAAAATATATTATCACGGTATATGTAAGTAAATAATAGATAAACACAATGGGAAGACTCTCTGAACTAAAAAGAGTACCGTATCTATGTATGCTGCCGGATTGAATCAAAGGCAGTGCAAATGAAATAGTAATTAAAATAACCGCGATTGAAGAAATAACCGGGAAAACCAATAGTCTTTTATCCGAATTAAGAACCTTAGCGCTGGCTTTTATCATTTCCCACGAATTTTGAAATTTTGTCCCCATTTGTTCTCCTTTAATTTTTTAATGGTTAGGACCAATTAAGTACTAAGCATCATCGTTACTAATTTACGAAGGCAGTCGTAAATCTTTCCGGGGTAAGCGATATCAATATCGTCAAATTTGAACAATAAGCAGGAAAAAAGAGTCATTTATAACAACCTATAATATTAAACTATTGAAAATAGGCTGAAAATCTATTTACTAACTAATATATAGCCTCATTTATATTAATTTCGGAAAATTATTTTAAAATTTTAGGATTTATTAAAAATATTTTTAGAGAGCATTATAATTTTATGTATGTTGACAAGGCGGTCGGTAGTAATTTCTAAAATTTTTCCAGGTATGCTTAAGTTCTTTTATTTTTTGAACATTGCAATAAAATCTTCGTTCAAATTTTTCGATTTTTAGCGGAACGTACTTTTCTAACATTTTGCTTAAATAAAGTTAAATCAAATATTTTCGGAAATAATACTTACTTATTTTATCTGCTTGACGACTCAATTTTGAAAATGATCCGGGAACGAATCCGGTTAAAACGCGCCGCGTTGGGTGCAAGAATGCTTTATTTATAATTAATCTTTTGTTAAGGAGAAATTGAAACATCATTAAAATGATTTTAAGAAAAGCATATAAATTCAACAACATTTGAGGATACTTAAAATGAAAAAATTATTAACTATGCTATTTCTGTTTATGGGGATAATCCAGCTCTATTGCCAGAGCTACATGAACGTCAAGTACAATGACTCGAGCTACAAATATGCGGCAATAAATGATATATCAGAAATAACATTTAACGCCGATGGAACAGAGATGATAGTTACACTTAATGATGGATCATCTAACACGGATGTACTTAACACAATATCTGAAATGACATTTGACGCAAGCACCTTAGGCGGAGGAACGCTACTTCCGGTAGAACTCGTTAGCTTTACGGCCTCTTCACCAAGCTCATCTACCGTTGTGCTAAATTGGCAAACAGCAACGGAAGTGAATAATTACGGATTTGAAATTCAACGTAGTTCAAACCTTGGGGGTTTGGGAAACCTCGAAGGTTTTACGGCAATCGGTTTTGTAAAAGGACACGGAAACAGTAACAGTACAAAAAATTATTCTTTTACAGACAGCCCAACCGGAGGGAGCAAATTTCAATACCGCCTTAAAAAGATTGATATTGACGGAAAGTTTGGTTATTCGGATATTGTAGAAGTTGAAATTGCATTACCGACAAAATTTGAGTTAGCTCAAAATTATCCAAATCCGTTTAACCCAACAACTGTAATAAATTACAATTTAAATAAAGCAAGCAATGTAACTCTTAAAATATATAATTCTCTTGGTGAAGAGATTAAAACATTAGTAAATAAACGCCAACTAACAGGAAAATATTATGTAACATTTAATGCATCTAAACTTTCGAGCGGAATATATTTTTACACAATTCATACGGATGATAATGCATCGGTTAAAAAGATGATTTTGCTGAAATAAATTAAATAAAGGAGAATAAGAATGTTGAACAGAGAGAAACCCCAAATGATCACGCGGAAAAGCTTACTATTACTAATAATGTTAGTTTTTGCATTTAACACAGTATATGCCCAAAAAGCACTAAAAATACTAAAAAATGATGGTTCAATAACTTATATAAATGCAAGCGCTGTAGATACAATTACATTTGTAAAACCGTTAGCTATAGGTGATACATATGAAGGAGGAATAATTTTTTACTTAGACGCTAACGGCGAACACGGTTTGATAGCAGCTCCCTCCGACCAAAGTGCCGGGATACAATGGTATAATGGTTCTATTATAACAACCGGCGCCACGGGAGACGGTATTGGAGAGGGTGCTTGGAATACCAAATCTATCGTTTCTTTACAAGGAAGTGGAAGTTACGCAGCATATCTATGTGATACTTTAACTTTAGGGGGCTACACAGATTGGTACTTACCCTCAAAATACGAACTAAATTTAATGTACACTAATTTAAAATTAGCAAATCTTGGTAGTTTTGCCAGCGGCTTCTATTGGAGTTCTACGGAGGACACTTTCTACTCGTGGTTACAGAGCTTTTCCTACAGCTTTCAGGAAAAATACCTTAAGTCTTTCACCGAATACGTGCGTGCAGTTCGGGCTTTTTAACAATTTAACCATTTCCACGCTTCGCGGGATCAATTTTTTTTAAGAAATATGCTCTTTACAATGCACTACCGGTTTATCAAGATGCTATCTGAAATTTCATAAATATTCGCCTCAAATTTGATCTACCTGGGTGGATTAAGCTTTATTTGAATTTGATTATAGCGGCGGATCACACAGCATGCCCCTTACCCGCTGTGCCCCAAATACCTATTTATCCCGAGTGGTTTTGTACAGTAACTTTTGTAGTTTTATGAACAATATCTTTTTTTGATTAAGCTTTAATATCATTTTGTATTACTACCAATATAATTGCAGCGATACTTATATACACAAAAATTGAATGAAGTTTTAATCTGCGCATAAAATTACTTCGCCTCTTGAATAAACTAATTGTTAATTAACCCGTTGTGTGTAATAGAATAAAATGAATAAACCTGCCTCTACCTATCGGCAGGTAGAACGATTTTCATATTATACTTTAACAGTCTGCATAAATTTATTTTTTAACCTGCACAACAAGTTTGTTAATTAATAATAATATTTACCGAAATCGATTTTCATAAAATTATTGCTCGATTTATATCTTCACAATTTCCACTCTTCTGTTTTTAGCTTTGCCGTCATCAGTGCTGTTATCGGCGATAGGTTTTGTCTGTCCCCATCCCTTAGATGAAAGACGGCTCTTGTTAACGCCTTGTTTTATCAAAGCGCTCATTACCGATTTTGCTCTATTTTCTGAAAGTGTCTGATTGTGTTCCGCGGATCCGGTATTATCCGTATGACCTTCGATGCTGATTTTAAGTGAAGGATTTTCATTCATTAATGCAACGATTTGATCTACGATTGGCTGTGATTCGGGTTTGATATCAGCTTTGTCGGTTTCAAAATTTATATACAAGGCAATTGATCCGTCTTTGTTTAACGCTTCCATCATTTCACTTGCCTGTACTTCCTGTTTCATTGGTTCCATTTCAAGTATATATAAACCATAGTGCTCAACAGAAGCCGGGAGCACACCGCCGAAATTACCTAGCTTTACCCAATACTCTTTATCCTTTGTCGCAAGATGATAAGTCGCTTCGACATCAGCATCCTGAGGATTACTATTTTTATAAATCATTTTCCCTCCGTTTTTTACTACGGCATTTTCATAATTCTTGATTATCTGCAAAGAACTTTTTACTTTTTCTCCCGAATCAAAATTGAAATAGTAATCAATAAAAAAAAGATTGCCTTCTTTAGTTTCTGTTTTTGAAGAAGACATTCTGAGTTCGAGCTCGTTATAATTTTCAGAACAAGATGATATATAAAAATTTGAAAGTCGTGTGAAGAGCTCATGATCTTTACATCCTTCGGCGTCATTTTGAGCGTAAGAAATAACTGTGAACAATAATAGTCCTACTAAAGCAAGCATACTTTTTTTCATTGTGTTGCTCCCATTTGATTAATTAGTTTTTTGTTATTAGCGCAGTTAACCTTTATTTGTGTTATCATGACTTATCTTTGAATTAATTTGACATAAGAATTAAGATCAATTCCTTCCGTGAAATAATATTCATAATAAGTGCTGTCATTTTTTCAGTTTCTTCTTTCAGCGGCATCAAACCTTTTTGAAGCTTGGCGTTTAAATTATCGATAGTCTTGAGTTATTGTGCCTTTAAATCTTTGTCATATCCGAAAGGATTGCTCGGCAGTTCAGGAAGGCTGTTAAGGAATGTTTTTGTTTTTTCCCGGGAATAAATAGCTGAAAACATTAAAAACAATATCCTGGATAAAGTTTTTATTTTCATCACGCACTCCTCTTTTTTTTGCTAAATGAATTACCGGATTAAACATTAATTCCTAATACTATTTAATTCGAATTATGATTTCCAAATCATATTGCATCCTATATTTTATTGAAAGCATAACGGCCTTGCGGGTAAACTCCTTCGCCCGGAACAACTGACTAAATTAGAATCGTAATGCTAAAAATGTATGTAGACAGTGCTTATCATGGTCATGAATCAGCCAAATTATACATACTTTCTGCGGAAATCTATCAGCCTCACTTAAGATGGTATTGGAAATTTCTTTCCCCTGTAAATAAATTATGACAAAGATATGATTTAAGCAATAATAAAAATAAATTAACTTTCTATCATTTTGGTCTAGATTGTGACCAGTGAGAACTTATTAGCTTCCAATCCCCTTCAATCAAATTGTATACTTCAGTTGTATTAAAATATTCTTTGCCGCCATCCTTCAAAAATCCAATAAAGTTGAAAGTAAGAATACCAACATCCCCATGCATTTGGACCTGCGGATCGGACAATTCATAACCGGGCAAGCTGAATGTCCCGTTAAAAGCGGCAATCCATTTATGAAAATCTTTTTTACCTGTACATCGTTTTTCCAGGCCGGGATCAAAATAAGTTATTTCTTCGGCAGCAGCATCAATAAATCCGAATGTATCGCCGGTTATCCAGCGGTCTAGGACTGCTTTTTCTTTTGCAATTATTTTTTCTTGTGGTGTCATAAATGATAAATCTCCTTTGGAATAATTGGAATCTGAAATATTTCCTATAATTATTGTTTATGAAATTACGCAAGATCCGGTAACTTTGGAAAAATATCCGGGCTATTCATTACGATAATATTATACATAATAAAGTTCTATTTGGGTTTTTCTGTATCTAAAAGAAGCTTAAGCTTTATAATTGATGAATTAATTCCATTTATAATTCTATCAATATCTGAATTGACCGATTCGGAATTGAAATTCGAGATTCTTTTTTGTAATCCGATAAGTAGTAATTGGTCCGACAATTACTGCTAGAATAGCTATTAATAATGATATGATTTGAATTGTCATTTTATTATTGATTCTATAAATGGAAATATTTGTACAAATAAAATACAGAAATTATTTGGTAGGTACGTTTAGATATAATTATTTTTAGTATAGTGTAAACAATTTTTGAAATGTTTACATTTTTGTGGAGGTGGCGGGAGTCGAACCCGCGTCCGGAATTAAGACCCAAAAGACGTCTACATACATAGTCGGTTTTTGTTTTTAACTTAAAGTTACCAAACAGACAAGGATCGCTTTAAGCCTGCCCATTTAAGTTTCACCTTGCTTATAAGGGCGATAAGCTCGGCAATCATACCTGAGCGACGCTCAGCCTTATACCGGTATGCGAACATAAGGTGAACGGCTACCCTTTAATTAGGCAGCTAAGGCGTAATTAGATTCGCCAGTTATTGTTTTGTTCCCAATTCTTTTACGTGTACTCGGGGAACACGGTATGCAGTCTGATGCTCCTTCAACCCCGTCGAAACCAAAATTCACCCCCAGAAGGTAAATGCCGATAGGAAGATAAAGAGTTCAAACAATGAAAAAGTACAAATTAAAAAGTAAAAAAAAGAAATAGTGTAAATTATTCGAGTGAAACCGGAATTAAGTTTTTATGTTTTTTCCCATTTCACGTCGGAAATTCCGCAAATCTTATTTTCATAGCGCGCTAAAACAAAGAACAAATCCGATAAACGGTTAAGAAATATAACGATATTTTTGCCTATTTGCACCGTATTATTCAGTCTCACCGCGCTTCTTTCCGCGCGTCTGCAAATTGTTCTGCAAACATGCAGGTATGCGGCTCCTTTTGAACCGCCGGGCAGAATGAAATTTTTCAGTTCCTCCAGCCTGCCGTTAAATTCATCGATGGCTTTTTCAGCGTCGGTTATATAATATTCCGGAGTTCTGACAACATTAAGCCGTTTGTCCGCGCTTAATTCCGGAGTCGCCAGATCGGAACCGACTGTAAAAAGCATGTTCTGGATTTTTAGAAGAAGATCTTTTATTTCTTCATCTTTTATTTCCGTTACCGCAAGTCCGATAAAAGAATTTAATTCGTCAACAGTTCCGTAAGCTTCTATTCTTTGAGAGTCTTTCTTTACTCTTTCGCCGCCGAAAAGCCCTGTCTCACCTTTATCGCCGGTTTTTGTGTAGATCTTCATCTTTTTCTGATCGGAAAATTTTCAACTTTAACGCGCACTTCTTTGCCGCTGCTGCGTGCGGTAAGTTCGGTTCCTTCTTCTATATAATCTTTATTTATGAACGCAAGGCCGATATACTTTTTACATCTCGGCGAAAAAATAGTCGATGTAACTGTACCTGCTTCCAGTTCGCTGCCGTTAAACAGCGGGAACGGCTTATCTATTTCAAGAGGATCTTCGAATGTTATACCGCAAAGATATTTCTGAACTTTATTGTATGTGTTAAGTCTTGCTATCACTTCCTGTCCGATATAACATCCCTTGTTAAAACTTACGTAATCCAGAAGTCTTGTTTCATGCGGGTTATAATCATCGTTCAGTTCATTCGGCGCGGAAGGTATTCCGTTCATTATTCTGTATGCCGAATACGCGTCATCTCCTATAATATTAAAGTCATACGGTCCTTTGTTTTCCTTCATGAACTTGATTAGTTCCACCGCGTTAACAGGATCGGCCAGTATGTAATATTTAAAATGCCCTTTTTTGTCCAGATGCTTTGCAAGGAAGAATATAGAGCTTTCCGAACGAACTGCCTTGAAAGTGCCCGGTTTAATATCGTTTACCAAACCGCCGCAGATAAGCGTCATGAACGAATCGGCCTGCGGACCTAGCAGCCCGAGCAGTACATACTTCCCGTTGCTGTCCACTACTTGCACATCGTCCATTATAACATATTTTTCAATCCACTTAATTATTTTCTCTTTGTGGTAATTACTGCTTATGAGTAACAGATGATCGTCGAAATTAACGATAGTAGCAACGTCTATAATTCTTCCTTTTTCGTTTGTAAATATCGTACGTTTAAAATTTTCTTTCGTCAGATCTTTAAGCGAGTTGGTGGAAATTCTGTGCAGAAGATCCAGCGCGTCTTTTCCTTTTAAATCGATTATTGCCGAACCGGTAATCTCTTTCAGACCCACGCCCGCAAGCAAAGAATTCGTTTCGTTCTCAACCGAATCAAATTGTTTAAAATGTTTTTTCCCGTTCGTAACTTCAGGTTTATAACCCTCGGATTCAAAATAATCCGCAACAGGGGTTGGTTTTACCTCAATCCCAAGCATCTTTTCTCCTATTATAATTATTAAAACTCCCTGAACATAAATTTTCTTGCCGGCAGTAAAATTAATAAACTCTTCCGCTTCAAACAATGCAGTAATAATATGAGTTTAAATTCCGGATTTAAGATTATTTCCCGGAGCCGGATGAATCTGACTTATATTTTTAGGAATTTGTAAAATGTGACGGGACAAAGATAATAAAATTTTTAATAAGGTCGAGTCTGCCTTCTGTTCCTGGTATTAATATAAACGCTGTCTTTTTTACTCCATACGAATGCGACCGAGTCCCTGGAATAAACCCTGCTTCCCATATCAAAAAAAATGTGCTCATAATAGTCGGGATATTCGTCGCTGTTTACATTAGCCAGCGTTCTTTCGAAGTTAATGCCTTTGTAGGTCATTAAAAGATGAGGATAGTTTAAAAGTCCTTTTATGAAGAAGTAGTTGTAGTCGATATGCCCGCTTCCCCTCGCATAATAAAAATCGATTTTTACGAACGGAGTACCGTTGTAATTCCATTTCTGCATTAAGATATTATTAAAGCCGCCGTGCGAGGGAATAGGAGCTTCCCAGATAAGACTGAAATTTCCACCGTCGCATTTAAAAAGACTTAAATAAAAAAACGCGGTGCCCAATTTCGTACTGTCCAGGTCGATGAAACTCTGATCGTACCCGATTATGTTCTTGGGCTCTATAAATCTTTCGCCGGGCTTTGATCTTGCAATTACGGCAAGCACGTACAGCCCGTCTTTACGGTTCATATAAATTACCGCGGGTTTCGGCACATTAAAAGTAAGTGTCTTATCAAAATTTACTAAATAGGTGCCTTGCGGATAATTTTTTAAAACATAGGATATTAAGGCAAGAGTATCACACGGGGTTCTGTGCTCTGCCTGCTGCTCTTTTACTTTCAGATTATATTCCTGAATTTCCGCGTCTTTATTGGGAGAATAAGCTGTTTCGCCGTACTTTCCGGTTTGATGCGCGGTTTCGATTTTTTTCTTTCCGCACGAGAAGAATAATACTGGAATTAGTATAAGGATGAAAATCGTTACCGGCTTTTTCATATTAAATTTTCCGCGAAAAATAAAATTTTAGATTAATGAATTAGTAAAAGTATACGTTCGCACTTTCAACAAGAAATATGCCGTATGAAATAATTTGCAGTAATCTTGCTGAACCTTTATTTTTCACTCAAATAAGAAGAAAAAGCCGATTATATTAATAAACGGATTGATATTATTTTATTATCAATCTCAGAATAGGACACTATTTAGTCGAATATTCTTTTATAAAGTATGCGGAACTCATTATTCCGAGTTTGAAATGCTTCAGATTAAAATGTTCGTTAGGAGAATGAAGGTTCTCTGAATTTAATCCGAGTCCCATTAAAACTACAGGCGCCTTCAATTTTTTCGAAAATACGGTTACAATCGGAACCGAACCTCCTTCCCTCATATAGACAATTTTTTTCCCGAAGGCTTTTTCCATTGCTATGGATGCCGCCACAGTAGCAGGATCTTCAAGCGGGGTAAGAGCCGGAAGCGCTCCGTGCAAATCTGCAACCTGTACTTTAACCGATTTAGGCGCAATACTTTTTATATATTTTGTAAACAATTTGGAAATTTTCTTCGGATCCTGGTTCGGCACAAGACGCATGCTTATTTTGGCAGATGCTTTCGAGGGTATGACAGTCTTTGCGCCTTTCCCGGTAAAGCCTCCGAATATGCCGTTGCAGTCAAGTGTAGGTCTTGCCCAAAGTCTTTCAAGAGTAGTGAAATTCTTTTCACCTTCAAGCGCCGCAACGCCGAGTTCCTTGGCGAATTTTTTATCGGAAAAATTTAACGCTTTGAAATTTTCTCTTTCTTTCTTTGTAAGCTTTAATACATCGTCGTAAAATTTCGGTATTGTAATTTTTCCGTTTTTATCGTGCAGTTTGGAAATCATATCAGCAAGTATATTTATTGGATTCCCTACACCGCCGCCGAATGTGCCGGAATGAAGGTCCCTGTTGGGACCTGTTACTTCAACATCAAGATATGCTAGTCCTCTAAGTCCGTATGTAAGAGTAGGAATGCCTTCTTCGTAAAGGGCGGTATCGGAAACCAGCACGGCGTTGCATTTTAAAAGATCGGCGTTGTTGTTAATAAATAATTCGAGGCTTTCACTGCCTATCTCCTCTTCGCCTTCTATAATAAATTTTACATTAAGAGGCAGGCTTCCTTCCGTCTTAAAGAATGCTTCAACGCTTTTAATGTGCATGAACATTTGACCTTTATCATCCGTAGCGCCGCGCGCGTAAATTTTTCCGTCTTTTACAACGGGATCGAATGGCTGATTGTCCCAGAGTTCAATAGGATCGACAGGCTGAACGTCATAATGCCCGTAGATCAAAACTGTAGGCTTACCGGGCGCGCCGAGCCATTCGGCGTAAACAAGCGGATGCCCTTCGGTCTGAATTATTTCAACTCTGCTCATACCTGCATCGCGAAGCTTGCCGGCAACAAAGTCGGCGCAGCGATTAATATCTTCTTTGTTTTCGGGCTGAGTACTTATACTCGGAATTCTTAACAAGTCTTTTAACTCGTCAATATAATTTTCCTGGTTTCCCTGGATGAATTTTATTACGTCCTGCACTTTAGAACTCCTTTGTTTAGTTTTTCTATCGATCCTTGAACTTAAATATCCTTCCCGCAGAAATGATTAAGCGGGAAATAAATATAATAATTTTTTTGAGAATAGTCCGTATAACTTATCATAATTTCATTCTTCTTCTCCGTGAGACTCACATAGGCGTCAACTTAAGGAATTAAGAAAAGCAATTAATTTATTCAATATTATTAAAAATTCTAAAGAAAATTAAAGAAATATTGCCGTGTCAGAATGAAAAAATGTTAAGATATAAATGATAATAAGTCTCTCCCTTCGCAAGGGAGACCTGCCTGCCGGCAGGCAGGCAGGGATTAGAGAGAGTTAATGGTATTTAATTACTTACGAACTCATCCCGCCCCTTCTCTTTGAAAGAGACGGGCTTATTGTCAAAATTTACCATCGTATAAATCATTCTATCAAATCATTGTATGACAATGACTTCCGAGAATATTAAATAAAATTAGGTTGACGCCTATGATAGTTACACTGAGAAATCTAAATAGGCGCTCAATTAATTGAAAGATCCAATCATTTTATTAGCGCTGATTTTTATATACATAAAAAATATTTACGGTATAATAAACTTGTTAAACTTTTACGGCTTTCATATATTGACGCCATGATTTTAGCAAGATACATACTAAAAAATCACTTTATTCCGTTCGTATTCTCAATAATTACTTTAATGGGAATATTCTTACTTCAATTCTTAATGAAGTTCGCGGACAGGCTGGTAGGCAAGGGTTTGGATACATGGGTTATCTTTAAATTAATTGCTTTTAATTTAGCGTGGATGGTAGTACTGGTAATTCCGATGGCTACTTTAGTTGCTACACTCATGGCTTTCGGAAATATGTCGCAGAATAATGAAATCACTATAATGAAATCTTCCGGAACAAGTTTATTCAGAATGATGCTGGGTCCGCTTATTGCCAGTGTTGTAGTAGCATATCTGCTGTTCCTTTTCAATGACGACGTACTCCCGGACGCGAATCATCATGCAAAATTATTAATGCAGGATATATCTAGACAAAAGCCCACACTGTCGCTGGAACCCGGCGTTTTTTCGCAGGAAGTAACCGATTATGCAATACTTGTAAGAGCAATAAATCAAAAAACCAATATGCTTGACGATGTGGTTATTTACGATTATTCCGATCCGGCAAAGACAGAAATTGTTACCGCAAAAAGAGGAAAGATTTATTTCTCAAAGGATCAGTCAAAATTGGTTATGGATCTTTGGAACGGCGAGATACACGAATCGGGAAACAATAACAATAATAATGGCGCATACAGAAAAATTATTTTCAAGAAGCATCGTATTTTAATGAATGCCGACCAGTTTACGTTTCAGCAGTCGGCGCCCGGCGGACCCAGGGGCGACCGAGAAATGGATACGCATTCAATGCAGGTTGTGGTTGACAGTCTTACAAGTCTGAAAACTAATGCTTATAAAGTTTTAAAAACAGATTCGAAGAAATTTTTATACGCCGAAAGTCCGCGGCGCGCACCTTCCGTTCGCAATACAAACCCGGGAAATGAAAAAGCTTTGTACGACTATGTTACCGATCAGATTAAAACCGCAAGAAACATAATTCAGTCAAACCTTAGTATAATTGAGACTCTGCAGGATCAGCAGAATTCATATATGGTCGAGATCCATAAAAAATATGCTCTTCCCGTCGCGTGCATAGTATTTATATTAATCGGCGCGCCGCTGGGTGTTATGGTTAGAAAAGGCGGTT
>CAVUCX010000037.1:0-29033 GCA_963739955.1 uncultured Bacteroidota bacterium
CCGACTAGATTAAATAAGTATATTTCCGAATGCGGTATCGCTTCAAGGAGAAAGTCAGAAGAATTAATTCTGCAGGGCCGTGTTTTTGTGAATAATAAAATTGTAACGGAACTGGCATATAAAGTTGACGGTCAGAGAGACCTTGTTGAGGTAGACGGTGAAAAAATATCTCCTCAAAAACATTTGTACCTTCTTTTAAATAAACCGAAAGGATTTATTACCTCGACATCGGACGAGAAAAAAAGAAGAACGGTGATTGATCTGATAAAAACAAACGAAAAAATATTTCCCGTAGGCAGACTTGATTTTAATACAACCGGCGTTTTGCTCATTACCAACGACGGTGATTTTGCAAATCTTCTTACTCATCCTAAACATAAAGTACCCAGAGAATATGAGGTATATCTGGACAGAATGCTTAGCGAGGAAGATGAGGGAAAATTTTTAAAAGGTATTTATATCGACGGCAAAAAAGGTATATTTACCGATTTAAAATTTCCAAAAAAGAATAACAGGAAATTTTTAGTAGTTGTTGCCGAAGAGGGGCGCAATCATTTTGTAAAGAACATGTTCAAAACCCTTTCGTATACAATTACCGGGTTAAACAGAAAAAGCTACGCGGGCATTGTCGCGGATATCCCGGTAGGAGCCTACCGTAATTTATCCGAAAATGAAATAGCCGGTATAATAAAAATTTATGGTAAATAGATACTTAATAATATTTTTAATTTTAAGCGTGTTTTCTGGCGGCGCCTTCGGTCAGGAACTTGTAAAAGATACAACCGCAAGGTATTCATATTCCACTATACCCGAATTCTGGTCGCAGATGGACGACATATTCAGCGATCCGAATTTTTCGAATGCCGAATGGGGTGTGGTAATTCAGTCACTTGAAACCGGTGAATATTTTTATAAAAAAAACGAGGATAAACTTTTAATACCGGCGTCCAATTTAAAATTATTTACTACCGCCGCAGGGCTGATCCTGCTCGGCAGGATTACCGGTTTAAAACAAACATATATGTAAACGGAAAAGTTGACGGATCCACCCTAAACGGCGATCTTGTTATACAAGGCAGAGGCGACCCTACTATTTCCGGAAGGTTTTACAATAACAACATGCTTCAGGTATTTGAAAATTGGGCCGACTCGCTTTCCTCATTGGGCATTGACGAAATTACAGGTAATGTAATAGGCGATGATAATGCTTTTGATGAACAGGGACTGGGTACCGGCTGGCGGTGGGACTACGAAAGCAATTGGTTCGCTGCCCCTTCAAGTGCAATTTCATTCAATGATAACTGCGTCGACATTATAGTAAAGGTAAATAAGTATACTGAAAAACCTGAATTAAAAATACTGCCTGATACAAAGTATGTTATTATAGTTAATAAAGTTATAACAGTTCCTCCTGATTCGGCTACCGCAATTAAAGTTTACCGGGAACCGGGAACCAATGTTGTTACCGTCTACGGTACTATTAGCAGCAACTCAGATTCCGTTAAAACATACGTTACCGTTAATAATCCGACTCAGTACACAATGGTGGTATTAAAAGATGTGCTGCAGAAAAAAGGAATTAAGATTGAAGGTTATCCGATAGATGTAGACGATATTTCAACTCCTTTGAATTATTCACAAATGACTCTTCTCTTTACCCAATATTCTCCGCCGCTAAAAGAGATCATCAAAGTAACCAACAAAAATAGTCAGAATTTATTTGCTGAGCAGCTTTTAAAAACTATCGGGTTGGAAACAATGGGCCTGGGATCAGCTCAAAACGGAATTACATCGGAATATAATTTATTTAAGGATATGGGAATAAACCCGGAAGGAATGAATGTCGTTGACGGCAGCGGTTTATCAAGGCTTAATCTGGTTACGGCACGCCAAATAGTTTCTCTGCTGAACTATATGTATAAGAGTAAATATTTTGTGCCTTTTTTTAATTCTTTACCCATAGCTGGAATCGACGGAACTCTTGGCGACAGAATGCAGAATTCAAGAGCTCAGGGCAGGATCAGAGCAAAGCCCGGTTACCTGGAAAATGTTAGAGCTCTTTCAGGATATGCTTTGACCGGTGATAACGAACCGGTGGCATTCTCTATTATAGTTAATAATTACAACGTGCCGGTTAAACTGGCGGAAAATATTCAGGATTTAGTATGTTTGCGTCTGGCAAACTTCAGAAGAAAATAACGGAGGTTAAGTGGATAATAACAGTCAACAAGATGTTAATGTATTAATCAAAAGAAGATATGAAGAATTAGAGGAATTGAAAGCCAAAGGTTTTGAAACATTTGCTTATTCTTACGATGTAAATTCTAATTCAGACGATATCAGAAATAATTTTCAGGAAGAACCAAAGAGAACTGTTAGGATTGCTGGTAGAATTATGGCAATCCGCAGAATGGGTAAAGCTTCTTTTGCGCATCTGCAGGATCAGCATGGGAGAATACAAATTTATCTTAGAAAAGACGATATCGGCGAATCGTACGACGCCTTTAAACTTTTAGATATAGGCGATATAATTGGAATTGAAGGCTTTGTATTTAAAACCAAAACTGGCGAGATCTCCGTGCACGTTACTTCGATGAATCTCTTAACCAAATCGTTAAAACCTCTGCCCATTGCCAAAGAGATAACCGATGAAAACGGTAACAAGACTATCTTCGATCAGTTTGCCGATAAGGAATTAAGATACAGACAAAGATATGTTGACCTGATAGTTAATCCGGAAATTAAAGATACTTTTGTTAAGCGAAGCAGAATTATTTCTATCCTTAGAAATTTCCTGGATTCAAACGGTTACCTTGAGGTTGAAACTCCCATTCTTCAACCGCTATACGGAGGCGCTGCCGCGAGGCCTTTTGTTACCCATCATAATACGCTGGACACTGATTTGTATTTAAGAATTGCCGACGAATTGTATCTGAAAAGATTGATAGTCGGCGGCTTTAACGGCGTTTACGAGATCTCGAAAGATTTCAGGAACGAAGGTATGGACCGTACGCACAATCCGGAATTTACAATGATGGAACTGTACGTGCCCTACAAAGATTATGATTGGATGATGAATTTCGTCGAACAAATGATTTTAAAAGTATGTAACGATGTGTTCGGGAAATTGGAGTTCGAGTACGAAGGCAATAAAATTGTTTTTTCTTCATCCTGGAAAAGAGTATCGATGATAGAAGCTATAAAAGAAAAAACCGGAATTGATGTATTAACCGCTTCTGCAGCCGAATTAAAAGCTGTTGCTAAAAAGCTTGGCGCTGATATCGAGGGACTTGAAAGCAAAGGCAAACTTATAGACGAAATATTCTCCGCTGCCGTTCAACCCGACCTGATTCAGCCGACATTTGTAATAGACTATCCGCTTGAACTTTCACCGCTTGCTAAAAAACACCGTTCAAAAGAAGGTGTTGTGGAAAGATTTGAAGGTTATATAGCCGGCAGAGAAATATGCAACGCATTTTCAGAATTGAACGACCCGATTGATCAGAAAGCAAGATTTGAATCTCAAGTAAAAGCAAGAGAAGAGGGCGATGAAGAAGCGCATCAGATCGACGAAGATTTTGTCCGCGCGCTTGAATACGGAATGCCTCCTACTGCGGGCTTGGGCGTCGGAATAGATAGACTGGTAATGCTTCTTACAAATCAAAGCTCGATACGCGATGTATTATTTTTCCCCCAGATGAAACCGGAAATCAAACAATAAATAATCATTTAAGCAGAAGATATGAAATAAGATCTTCTGCTTTTTTATCTTTTAATATAAAATTTGAAAAATTTATCGATTAGTAAATGACCTACAGTATTATAATACCGACACTCAACGAGGAAAAATTATTGCCCGGTTTATTAAAGCAGCTTAATTCACCTGCTTTTAGAAACAATTATAATGTTGAGGTAATTATATCCGACGGCGGAAGTAAGGATCGGACAGTGGAGATTGCTCTTGAGCTTTCTGATACTGTTAAAGTGCATAATTCGTCAACACGTCAGAATATAGCGGGAGGACGAAATGCAGGCGCAAAGCAGGCTAACGGTGAGGTTTTAATATTCATAAACGGCGATGTTCTTATCCCGCAAATTAGTAATTTTTTTGCGTATATAGATAAGAAATTTATCAATTCAGATTATCTGGCAATGACCTGCAAGGTTAAAATATTTCCCGAAGAAGAAATATTATTGGATAAATTATATCACGGTGTTTATAATGCTTATTTTGTTTTGTTAAATAAAATCGGGATTGGAATGGGGAGGGGAGAGTGTCATATCATAAGAAAAAACATATTCAGAAACGTAAACGGATATAACGAAGCTCTCGCGGCCGGAGAAGATTTTGATTTATTCAGGAGAATCAGAAGATCAGGGAAAATACTTTTCGCAAAGGATCTGTGTGTCTATGAATCACCGAGACGCTTTAGGAAATTGGGGTATAAACATGTGAGCTGGAGCTGGCTGAAGAACGGTCTGTCCGTTTTATTTAAAAACAAATCAATATCTAAAGAATGGGAACAGGTAAGATAAATTGAAAAAACTATTTGCCGTTTTTTTATTCTGTATGCTCGGTGCAAATCTTTTTGCCCAGGATGTTTATGTAGATGTCGATAATCAGGTATATGACTTCCTTGAGAGAATGGAAACACAACATATTATTTCCGGATATAATTCGTTTGAAATACCTAAACCTAGAAAAGACATTGCCTCTTATTTAAAACAAGTGATAAAAAACGAAGATGAACTGGATAAAACAGACTACAATACTCTTCAGGATTTAAAAACAGAATTTGAATTTGAACTGTTCGGAACTTTGGAAAATTCTCAATCTCTTCTGGGGCAAGGAGCTTATAATCCGTTTTCGCAAAAGAACAAATATCTTTACTATTTTAATAAACCCGGGAAAGCGGATATTTTTATAAATCTACTTGGCGAGGGCGAGGAAATTACTCAGAATGTTTTTTCGGATAACCGCAGACTTTCAACCGGACTCGGAGTTATTGGCGGCCAGATAGCCGGCACATTCATGAATCATTTCGGCTTTTATATAAAAGGCACAAACGGCAATGTCTTCGGAAACAAAACAGTAGCCGCGCTGAGACCGGATATAAGAAATAACTATAAGTTCAATGAAGCCGCCAACTCTTCTTTCTTTGACGAAACCGAAGGTTATTTAACTGCTGATTATGATATGCTGAGAATTAAATTCGGATTGGATAGAATGAAAATTGGTTACGGTCCTATGAAATCCATACTCGATGACTACGCGCCTCCTTTTACATACTTATCCTTCAACATTCATTACGGCTTTTTCAGTTTTTCTTATTTCCACGGCAAGCTTCTCGGTGAAAGTTATTTTCAGCCCGATAGTGTTACCGGAGGAAGCGAATTTGTTCGTGAAAAATACCTGGGTTATCATCGATTGGGATTTGATATTTCTAATGCGGTTAACTTCGGCGTAGGAGAGATGATCATATACGGCGATAGGGGATTGGACCTTTCCTATTTAAATCCGTTTGCTTTTTATAAATCGGTAGAGCATTCAAACAGGGACAGAGATAATTCGTTTTTGTTTTTTGATTTTACAAATAAATCAGTTACCGGGTTGAAATTGTATACTACATTATTAATTGACGATATTGACTTCGGGAAACTCGGCACCGGATGGTACGGTAATGAAACGCTCTTCGATCTCGGCTTATTATCTACAAATTTATATAATATACTGCCGCTGGATATGAAATTAGAATATACGAAGATAGACCCATACGTTCACACCCATAGATTGAAAAACACTAATTTTACAAACTACGGTTATAACCTCGGATCTATTCTAAAACCTAACAGCGAACTTTTTACCCTGGAATTAAATTACCGCATAAATTATAGATTGAAACTAACCGGAGATTTTTCTTATATACTCCACGGCGCAAATCCTGTATTGCCGGATGGTACAATAATCAATGTAGGCGGTGATGAAGCATTAGGCCACAGAACATTCGATTCTAATATTGTGCATCTGCTTGACGGTGATTTGGAATACTCTAGGATACTTAGTGCTTTTATAACTTATGAACCTTATAAACAGATATTTTTTACTTTAAAATTTATTTATCTAAACGAGTCGTTGCAAAACTCCGTAAAAAACAGACAATTACAAGGCTTTTTTAATATTGCCGTAGCATTATGATTTTATTATGACCTCCAAAAAATTTAAAATACCGTACAGTATAATTGTTTTAACAATCGGAATTGTACTCGGAATTCTGATTCAGAGGGTATTCTCCGACGATAAAATTCAGCGCGGTTTGGCTAAACTCGGAGATGTCCTTTCTTACACGGAAAAATATTATGTCGATAAAGTGGACACTCATAAAATGGTTGTTGCGGCAATTAACGGCATGCTCAGTAAATTGGATCCGCATTCCGTTTATATTCCGGAAAAGCAATTAGAGTCAGTTGAAGAATCTTTTCGTGGTGATTTTGACGGAATAGGAATAGAGTTTCAAATTATTAATGATACGATAACAGTAGTTTCACCTATTACCGGCGGTCCGAGCGATGCACTGGGTATTCAGCCGGGAGATAAGATTATAAAAATTAATGGAAAAGACGCCGTGGGTATCTCAAACGACGGAGTCAGATCAAAACTTAGAGGAAAAGCCGGTTCGAAGGTCAGTATTTCTGTTATAAGATTCGGGATTAAAGAGCCCATAAAATACGAAATAACCAGGGCGAAAATTCCTTTGTATTCCGTTGACGCACATTTAATTTATGATGATCATATAGGATATATTAGTGTTTCCAGGTTTGCCGACAATACTTCAAAAGAACTTGAACAGGCCTTAAAAGAATTAAAGAATGAAGGAATGAATAAACTGGTTCTCGATCTGAGAGGCAATCCCGGCGGATATCTGAACCAGGCGGTTAAAGTGGTGAATTTATTTTTAGACGGCGGGAAGAAAATTGTATATACTAAAGGAAGAAAAAAAGAATTCGACGAAGAATACGATGCGACCGATTCGGCCAAATATAAAGATCTTCCGCTTGTAATTTTGGTCAATAAAGGAAGCGCATCAGCTAGTGAGATAGTCTCCGGCGCAATGCAGGATTGGGACAGAGCCCTGATAGTAGGGGAAACTACCTTCGGCAAGGGATTGGTGCAGCGGCAGTTTATTCTGCCCGATAATTCAGCTATAAGACTTACAATCGCTCGATATTATACCCCTTCCGGCAGATTGATTCAGCGCGATTACAAAGATCTGAAAAATGTTACCGAATACTATGAAGAAGCCGGGCAAAATAACGGAGAAACCGGCAATAATTTAGAGCATCAATTTGAAAAAGATTCGCTGAGACCGGAATTTAAAACACACGACGGAAGAACAGTATACGGCGGAGGTGGCATTACTCCCGATTACATAATAAAATCACTCTCATTATCCGACTATACAACTCAACTGTTGAAGAACAATTTATTCTATCAGTATAATCTAAATTATCTGGAACCGAAAAGGGAAGCAATAAAAAAAGAGTACGACAACGATTTGAGGAAATTTGCCCGGAGCTTTGAGCTAAGTCAGAAGGATATTCAAAGTTTTATAAATTTCACCCAAGCAAAAGGAGTAAAATACAACAGTAAAGATTTTATTCACGATAAGGATTTCATTACAACAAGGCTCAAAGCCGAGATAGCCAGATCGATATGGAAAAATAAAGGCTGGTATTTAATAATGCTGGAAACGGATAATCAATTTGATAAAGCTCTTACTTTATTCAGTGAAGCTAAAAAGTTAGCTAAATTAAAATAATGAAAATAATTAAATATTTACTGTTCATTTTAATAATACCATTTGTATTTTCAATGCATTCCGAGTCGCGCAAGATTGAAAAATATAATTTTGTCTCTGATAAAAATCTTGAAGTCGGCGAGTCACTTGTATATGTTGTCAGCTATTCTTTTATCAAGCTCGGTGAGATTAAAATTATAGTTAGAAGCAAAAGAAATATAAACGGGAAATATTACTACAGTACAATAGCTTATATGGATTCCTATTCCGGCATTCCGTTCGTTAATCTTCATATGATTTATGAAAGTACGCTAACTCCCGATTATTATTCGAACTTTTTCAGGGGAATTGTTAAGAAGAAAGATTATACCACATTCACCGAATACACTTTTAAATACGACAGCTCGCTTGTTCGTATTAAAAAAGGAAAAGTCAATCCTTACCAGCTCTGGACGGATTCGACAGCATCCGCAAAAAAGGAATACCAGGACGGACTATCGATCCTTTATTATGCAAGGATGAATTCAGGAGTAAATAAAATTGCAGTTGTGCCGTGTTTTGTAAATGAGAAAAAGGAATCGATGACAATTAATTTCCACGACAACGTTAGCGGAGTGAAAATAGATGCGGTGAACTACGATATTGCCTGCGTCCGGCTTGAAGGTGAAATGAAATTTGTAAGCGTGTTCGGTTTAACAGGCTACTTTGAAGGTTGGTTTTCAGACGATGAAGCGTCAATTCCAATAGTAGCAAAATTAAAAGTAATAATCGGTAATGTAAGGGTAGAATTAAAATCATGGAAAAGACCGGGATGGACTCCGCCGAAATTCAAAAACGATTAAATGAAGAAATAAAAATCTTCCCATATATGGGGAAATTCCCAAAACTGGCGGGTGATGTTTTCCTGGCGCCGGGTTCAAAAATAATCGGTGATGTGGAAATTGGCTCAAATTCAAGTGTTTGGTACAACACAGTAATTAGAGGCGATGTTCATTATATTAGAATCGGTTCAATGACTAATGTTCAGGATTGTTCAATGCTTCATGTAACTAACGGTCGTTTCCCGTTAAATATAGGAAATAAAGTAACAATAGGTCATTCGGTTACGCTTCACGGTTGTAAGGTTAATGATCTGTGTTTGATCGGAATGGGAGCAATAATTTTAGACGGGGCAATAATTGAGGAAAATTCTATGATAGCAGCCGGGGCTGTAGTTAAACCCGGTTTTGTTGTGCCTTCCGGATTGCTTGTAGCCGGTGTCCCGGCAAAAATTGTGCGGAAATTAACCGAAAGAGAACTAACCGATCTTGAAAAGTCAGCTGAACGATATATGAAATATACCCAACTAACACTTGAATCGTTAAACAATTACTAAAACTTTATGATATTAAAATTTTGGGGTACAAGAGGGTCAATCCCGGTACCCGGAGATTCCACTCTGAAATACGGCGGCAATACTCCGTGTGTTGAGATCCGTTCGGATAAAAATGAATTATTAATTTTAGATGCCGGCAGCGGCATCAGAGAACTGGGAAAAGTAGTTCAAAAGAATGATCATCAGAAAAATATTAATATTCTGATAAGCCATTATCATTGGGATCATATACAGGGCATTCCTTTTTTTCTCCCGCTTTATTGCAAGGGAAATATTGTGAATTTCTGGGGAGAGAATATTGAGAACCAGCCGGTTGAATCGGTCTTAAGTTATCAGATGACCTCAAATTATTTCCCGATCCGCCTTAGTGAATTGAGCGCAAAAATAAATTTTAAAGAGGTCGGAACTAACGAGAAATTCAGTTTAAACGGTATGGAAATCACTACATTCAGAGCGAACCACTCATCGCCGACTCTCACGTATAAAATATCGGAGAATAATAAAAGTATTGTATATATGACAGATAATGAGTTAAATGTAAAAGATGACGAAAACGAAGATAATTTAACCTCTGTCCGTGAATTAAATAAAAATTTAATTGAATTTTGTCGAGGATGCGATTATCTTATACACGATTCGATGTATGATGAAACCACTATGCTTCAGAAAAAAGGCTGGGGACATACCGGGAATAAAACTTTGGCTGCCTTCGGCATTCTTGCGGAAGTTAAATATCTGGTTTTATTTCACTATAATCCGGACTATGCGGACGACAAGATCGACTTGCTTCTGGAAGAGACCCGGGGTGTGTTGAAAAGAAACAAAACTGAAACTAAATGTATAGCCGCTAAAGAAGGGATGTCGATTCCAGTCTAATAATATTTTAACAAAATCCGATTAATTGTGGTTAAAAATTTAAAAGTAAACTCCGGTAAAAAAATTAAGATTGATAAATTACTAGTTCATGATTTGGTAAAAACGCTGAAAGAAGAACTTGATTTTGATATTTCATCTTTAATAATAAATTTCATACCTTCGAATCAGATCTTAGAAATAAATAAAGAATATTTAAATCATAATTTTACTACCGATATAATAACCTTTAATTATTCGGGAGATCATGTATTGCTCGACGGCGAATTATACATTTCTAAAGAAGACGCTATATATAATGCCGGGAAATTCGGTGTTTCATTAATAGAAGAATATTTCAGATTGGTAGTACACGGTATTTTGCATTTGATGGATTATGACGATCAAAATAAAAGTGCTAAATTAGTAATGAAACGTTTGGAAAATAAATTAGTTAAAGCATGTAAAATAAAACTGTTAAAACGGTAAAAAGTAAAAATGGTCGGAGAAATAGTAAAAATTATCGCAAAAATAGTGCAGGGAATAAATAATAATTATTCGTTTGATCAGGTAGAGAAATCAATAAACCGTACTGGCAAAATAAATAAAAATACGGTAGCTGCGGCATACAGTTGGATTTACGAAAAAATGATGCGGGATCTATTCATCGAAAAAGAAATGCCCGCGTATAATTATAACGGGATAAGATTTTTATCTGAAGACGAAAAATATGAGATCGGTTTGGAAAATTATAATTACCTGCTGCATTATTACAACATAGGAATGCTGAGCAAAAAAGAATTCAATTCAATTATAGAACAGATGAAACTTTTCCCTGAAAACACTTTAACAAAGGAAAATATCAATATCTTAATACTTTCAATGTTCCTTGAAATGGATAATTTTTCCGTTCCGGGAAGCAGAAATTTATTATATTCATCGGATACTATTAATTAAACAGAAAGAAATATGAGTAAAAATTTAGTTCTAGTGGAATCTCCGGCGAAAGCCAAAACAATAAATAAATATTTGGGTAAAGATTACATTGTTGAAGCTACGATAGGACATATAAGAAATTTACCGAAGACTAAATTAGGTGTGGATCTCGAAAAAGATTATTTACCTCAGTATGTTACTATCAGAGGCAAAGGAGATGTAGTTAAAAAAATTAAATCCCTCGCAGCTAAAAGTAAAAAAATATATATTGCGACTGACCCCGACCGCGAGGGCGAGGCTATCGCTCAGGATATTGCCGATATTTTAAATTCGGATTCGTCCGGAAAAATTGAGCGTGTGCTCTTCAATGAGATTACGAAAACCGGCGTTAAAAAAGCAATGGAAAATCCCAGAAAAATCGACAACCTAATGGTTTCGTCGCAGAGAGCCAGACGCGTTATGGACAGAATTATCGGTTATAAGATAAGTCCCTTTTTATGGAAAGCAGTAATTGAAATGTCCGGCAGCAGTTCTCTTTCCGCAGGCAGAGTTCAATCCGTTGCTTTGAAAATAATCTGCGAGAGAGAAGATGAAATTGAAAAATTCGTTGCTACTGAGTATTGGTCGATCTGGGCGATATTCAAGACCGGCAACGGTGAAATTTTTAAGGCAAAACTCTTCAGTATTAATGGAAAAGACATTAAACTTCCTCCAAAACCGGTTATGACAGAGGAGGAATGGAAAGATTTTTTAATAAACAATATTGCCCTTTCCAACGAAAAAGAATCTTCCGAGATATTCGATAAAATATCCGCCATTAAAGATTTTATAATTTCCAACATCACCAAGCGTAATACGAAAAGGAATGCCCCGGCTCCTTTTATAACAAGTTCATTGCAGGCTGAAGCGTCAAGACGGCTTAAAATGCGTCCGAAACAAACCATGATGCTGGCTCAAAGGCTCTATGAAGGCGTTGAATTAGGCAGCGAGGGTTTGCAGGGACTTATAACTTACATGAGAACCGATTCCACCAGAATCAGTGAAGAAATACTTCCGATACTACGAAATTATATAAAAGACAACTTCGGCAGTGAATATCTTCCCGAAAGCCCTAATAATCATGAAAAGAAAAATAAGACAAACGTACAGGATGCTCACGAAGCTATCAGACCGACATCGCTTAATTATCCGCCCGAGCTTGTTAAAAAATATTTAGATAATAAATCTTTCAAATTATACGAATTAATCTGGAGAAAATTTATTGCATCCCAGATGAGTCCGGTATTAATGGAAACCACTGTTGTTGAAATTGGCGCGCAAGAATATTTGTTTAAAGCATTCGGCAACGCGATAAAATTTAACGGTTTTATGCAGATATACGAGGAAATAGCAGAACAAAAAGACAATGCCGAGGAGAAAGAAGAATACAGAAATGAGAGCATTCCTCTCGGACTGGAAAAAAATCAGATTCTGGGACTCGAAGAATTGAAAAAATCTCAGCATTTTACAAAACCGCCTGCCAGATTTACAGAAAGCAGTCTGATTAAAGAACTGGAAAGCAAAGGCATTGGAAGACCGAGTACATACTCATTAATAGTAGGAACAATTCAGGACAGAAAATATGTTAATCAGGAGGAAAGAAAATTATTTCCTACAAAGCTCGGCAGGGAAGTAAACAAAATACTGGTTAAAAACTTTCCGGATATAATTAACGAAGATTTCACCGCTAACATGGAAGGCGAACTCGATCAAATTGCTCAGGGAGAAAATGAATACGTAAAAGTGCTGAATGATTTTTACAAACCTTTTGCAGAAGCCTTAAAAAGCGTTGAAAACAAGGTTGACAAAATCTACTGTGATTTATGCGGCAGCGAAATGATAATTAAAGTAGGCCGTTTCGGAAAATATTTAGCATGCAGTAATTATCCCGAGTGCAAAAACATAAAATCCTTCAAAGAAATTGCCCAGCAAAACCAGGAGCCTGAATATACCGGCGAACAATGCGAGAAATGCGGTGCGCGGACAGTATACAGGGAAGGAAAATTCGGGAGATTCATCGGCTGCGAAAAATATCCCGAATGTGATTTTGTGAAGAATATAACTCTGGGAGTAAACTGCCCTAAGTGCGGCGAAGGCAACGTTATCGAAAGAAAATCAAGACGCGGAAAATTATTTTACGGATGTTCTAGATATCCTGACTGCGATTTCATAAGCTGGTATAAGCCGGTTCCGCAGGCATGCCCGAATAATGATTCGGCATATATGGAGCACAGATACTCTGTTAAAAAAGGAAATTATCTTAAGTGTCCCAAGTGCGGTGAGGAGCAAACCATCGAAGAAGTTGAAGAGGTTGAAGAATAATGCAACTTGAGATGCTTTGTGCAGAATATCTTAATTATATTAAAAATATTAAGAGATATTCCGATAATACCGTAAAAGCATATCGCGAAGACATTGAGGCTTTTTTGCATTATTGCGGAAAATATGACAAATTTGAGATGAGTACTATTTCTGAGAAATTCATTAAATCATATTTAATGACGCTTTCTGAGGATAAACTTGAAAAAAAATCTATTTCCAGAAAACTGTCGACGATACGCGGAATATTCAAATATGCATTTAATCAAAATTATATTGATGTTAATCCGTCATCATTAATAAAGAACCCAAAAACAAAAAGAAAACTTCCGGAAATTGCGTCTGTTGATTCAATCTTAAAAGTTTATGAAGAAGCCGACGAACTGGAAGAAGGATCGCGATTAATAAAAGTAATCTTCGAAATATTATACGGGTGCGCTCTTCGGGTTTCGGAATTATGCGACTTAAAAAATTCTGATGTAGATCTTTTCCAAAAAATTATCAGAGTAAAAGGAAAGGGAGGGAAGACAAGGATTGTACCGGTAGGCGAAAAATCTGTAAAAATTATTCAAGAGTATTTGCAGATCAGAAAACCTTCGCAGCCGAATGAACCGCTTCTTGTTAATAAATCCGGTAAACAAATCTATCCGAGATTTGTTCACAGAATAGTAAATAAATATCTCGGAAAAGTAACGGATATCAAAAAGAAAAGTCCGCACGTTTTACGGCACAGTGCGGCAACTCATATGCTGGATAACGGGGCGGATTTAAGGGCGGTAAAAGAAATACTCGGACACGAAAATCTTTCAACAACTCAAATCTATACTCATGTAAGTATAGAGCGATTAAAAAAAGCTTATAAAAAAGCTCATCCAAAATCTTAAATTATGGGAGGTAATACCATGAACATAACGATAACAGCAAGAAAATTTAAAGCCCATGATACATTAAAAGAATATATTAAAGACGAAGTTGCTTCTCTGGAAAAATATTATGATGAGATACTTGATGTAGATGTCATTTTAAGCTATCAGAACAGTAAGGAAAATGTTAAGACCTCTGAAATTATCTTGCAAGTACCCGGACAAACATTAACCGCTACAGATACAACCGATGATTTTAAAAAGTCGGTTGCCCTGACAATAGAAAAAATTTCCCGCCAGCTAGAAAAAATAAAAACAAAAAGAACAGCACGGATCAAATCATGAAGATTGATCAAAAATCAATTTCAAGAAAAGAATTTATCACAGTTGATTTTTTATATTCGAATTCAAAAGAAAAGTTTAAATTAAAATTATTTTCCGACAAATCCGGATTTCCAAGGAAAATTTACGACCAGACCCTGCATAGGCCGGGTCTGGCCTTAGCCGGATTCGTTGATCTATTTTCTTATTCCCGGGTTCAGGTTTTCGGTAATACAGAGATGAGATATCTGGCTCAGCTCAGCGAACAGGAAAAAAGCAATGCGCTTGACCGTATATTTCGTTTCGATATTCCGTGTATAATTCTTACCGATAACAATAAACCGTTTCCGGTATTAATTGAACTGGCTAATAAACATCATATTCCGGTTTTCGGCTCTTCATTGGATACAACAAGGCTGGTTTACTTCGTCGGTGATTTTCTTGACGATCAATTTGCTCCTAGAATTTCTATTCACGGATCTTTTGTTGATGTTTATGGTGTCGGTATGCTGTTTGTCGGTAAATCCGGCATAGGCAAGAGCGAAGTAGCCCTCGACTTAATAGAACGCGGCCACAGATTAGTTGCAGATGATGTTATTATCCTGACAAAAAAAGGGGAAGGGATATTAATGGGCTCTGGTACAAATCTTGTGAAACATTTCATGGAAATTCGCGGTTTGGGCCTGATCGATGTTGAAAGAATGTTCGGGATTAGGGCAATCAGATACCAGAAAAGACTTGAAATAATAATAGAAATGGAGGTATGGGACGATAAAGCCGAATACACAAGAACCGGTCTTGACGGCAATTTTGTCTCGATCTCTAATGTTGAAATTCCTTATGTAAAACTTCCGATATTACCGGGAAAGAACTTAACGGTAATTTCAGAGGTTATAAGCCTGAATTATTTACTTAAACATTACGGTTACGACCCGGCGATATATTTCCAAAATAAATTAAAAAGGCGTCTAAGAGGAGAAAACTCCGATGTGATTAGAGGAGTTGACTATTTCGAGCACGATTTTGAGTAAAACTTGAAGTAAAATCCTCTTGACAAATTATTCTTATTTTTTTACATTCCGCACGCGTTTATGAAAAAATTATACTATTTCTCAAAAGCAAAACTTCAATTCATAGAGGTAAAAAATTATAAAGCGAAATTAGCTGCATATTTTACCATTGCTGTGGTAGTTTTTACCTTTATGATTTATGGCGGCTATATGCTGTTTAATTCCATTACCGGAAGCGGTAAGGATATTTGGTCGCTTAAAGAAGAAAACAAGACTTTAAAAGAAAGTCTGGATAATGCAATGTCGAAGTTCGAATATGTAAATTCGGAACTTGACAGTCTATCCAATGTTAATAATCAATTGAGAATAGCCGCGAATCTGCATCCTCTCTCCAACGACGAATATAAGGTTGGTATCGGCGGCGGCTCTTTTGATAATTCGGTAGATTTTTTAACAAATCCTACTGAAGAAAAACTTAAGAAGGTTCTTTCTTTTGTGGATGAAGTTTCCCGTAAAGTTGCCTTCGAAAAAGAGCAGTACCGGGAAATATCCAGTAAGCTGAAAGAAAATCAAAAGCTTTATAAAGCAATCCCGGCAATTAAACCATGTCCGGGTGATATTTCCGACGGCTTCGGGATGAGGATGCATCCGATACTCCATATAAGAAGAATGCACGACGGAATTGATATAGTTGCCGATGTTGGAACTCCGGTACACGTTACCGGCAACGGAGTTGTTGATTTTGTCGGCCATAGAGGCGGATACGGTCTAGCCGTTGAAGTCGATCATGGATTTGGCTACCGTACTGTTTATGCCCATTTATCGAAGGCATTGGTTAAGGAAAATCAAAAGGTCACACGTGGACAAATTATTGCAAAAACTGGCGACAGCGGCTTGTCAACAGGTCCACATTTGCATTACGAAGTTCACCACAACGGTGTTGCTTTGAACCCCGCTGACTTTTTCTTCGGTAACTTCGGGCTGTTTGAAGTAGCAAGCAAGAATTAATACACAAGTGAGGTTAACATATATGATCTGGACAGTTGAATTAGCTGCATATTTAGACGATGCTCCGTGGCCCGCAACCAAGGAAGAATTGATTGATTATGCCGAGAGGATTGGAGCACCATATGAGGTTGTAGAAAATTTAATTGAACTGGAGGATTCTGATGAACCTTACGAATCAATTGAAGATATCTGGCCCGATTATCCGTCGGATGAAGACTTCTTCTATAATGAAGATGACTATTAAATAAAGGCGCGTTAAGCGCCTTTTTTATGCAATATGACAAATAAATGGCAGGGCCTTTACGGACAGGTTTCCGTAAAGACTATTTTAGAAAATATTATAGCTTCTCATAAAGTTCCACATGCGCTTCTTTTTCAAGGCGCAGAGGGGATCGGGAAAGATTTTACCGCTATCAGGTTTGCACAGCTCCTTAATAATCCGGATAACAAAGGCAACCAGGCTGTGGTTTATAGGCATATTCAGAATCTGGAAGAACCTTATATAAAATATATCTTTCCTTTACCGAGAGGTAAAAACGAAACAGATACCAGCAGTCCTACGGAAAAATTAAGCCATGAAGATTTGGCTATCATGCAGGAAGAGATTAAGAAGAAAATCATTAACCCATATTATAAAATCCGTATGCCGCGGACTAACAATATAAAAATAAGCAGCATACGCGACATAAAGAAGTTTTTGACTTTTGATTATGAAGATATTGCGTACAGGATTATAATAATCTCAGATGCGCATTTAATGAACGAGGAAGCTCAGAACGCGCTTTTAAAAAGTCTGGAAGAGCCTCCGCAAGGAGTTGTTTTTATTTTGATCACTTCGCTTTCTTCGGCTTTAAGAGAAACTATAAGATCTCGCTGCTGGAGTATTAATTTTCAGCCGTTATCCGACAGCGATACGGCGGATGTATTAACTCAATATTTCGATACCGATAACGCGCTTGCCTGTAAAATTGCGCCGTTCGCGGGAGGTTCGATTAAAGCGGCACTGGAATTAATCGATAATAATTTTGAGAGACTCTTGGAGAAAACCATATTCATACTCAGGTATTCTTTCGGTAGAAAATATCACAGTGCTCTTGAGGAATTCGCTCCGTTCCTGAAAGAAAATAATACGGACTCGATAAAACTGATTTTGCAGTTGATTGTAATTTGGCTGAACGATTTTCAAAAATTCGGTTTCGGAAATAATGATTTTTATTTCGGAGATTATAAGGAAACTTTAGAGAAGTTTCATAAAAGATTTCCAGGTTTAGAAATCGGGCATACTGTTTACAAACTCGATCGCCTGGCATCGCTGATAAAAAATAATGTAAACTTAAATCTTATTGTTCTTAATATTGTATTTGAATTATCTCTTTTGGTATCGATAAAAAATTTTGATTAATTATTTCACATATATATTCCGCGGCATTTTAAAACCAATCTCAACAAATTTTCCGTTATTTGACAATACACACTGGTTTTTTAGCTGTTTTTATTTACTTTTATTTATTGTTTATAAAATTTTTCCTCCAATAGAAATTAAGGAGGCTGTATGAAAAAAGTTGTAATTACAGAGGCTAAAAGAACTCCTATAGGTGCTTTCGGCGGGAGTTTATCGGGTTTCAGCGCATCTCAGCTTGGCAGTTTTGCCATTAAATCGATTCTTGATAATTCAAAAATTGATCTGGAATTAATTGACGAAGTTATTTTCGGAAATGTTCTTACTGCCGGACAAGGGCAGGCGCCTGCCAGGCAGGCCGCAATAAGGGCCGGGCTGCCGAATAAAACCGAATGTCTGACAATCAATAAAATGTGCGGCAGCGGATTGAAATCTGTTATGCTGGCGCAGCAGGCCATTATGTGCGGTGATGCCGATATAATAATTGCAGGCGGGCAGGAAAGTATGAGCAACGCGCCTTATATTCTGTCGAAAGCAAGATATGGATATAAGCTTGGAAATGGCGAATTGCAGGATTCAATGATACTTGACGGTTTATGGGATGTTTATAATAACATTCATATGGGAAGCTGCGCGGAATCGTGCGCTAGGGATTTTTCTTTTACAAGGGAACAGCTCGACCAATTTGCGGTCAAATCATATCAAAAAGCAATCGAAGCCCAAAAAGCAGGTCGTTTTAAAGACGAAATGGTACCGATACTTATAAAATCGAAGACAGAAGAAAAAATAATAAGTGCCGATGAAGAACCGTCCAAAGTTAATTTCGAAAAAATACCCAGGCTGAAAACCGGCCTTCGAAAAAGACGGAATAATTACTGCGGCAAACGCGTCAAGTATTAACGACGGTGCGGCAGCGTTATTGGTTATGAGCGAAGAAAGAGCTTTGAAACTTGGCTATGTTCCGTTAGTTGAAATAGTCGCGCAAAGTTCGTCTGCAAAAGCCCCGATTGAATTTACGACGGCTCCGGCGGATGCTATAAAAAAAGTACTTCAAAAAGCTGAAATAGATAAAGAGCAGATCGATTTATTTGAAATTAATGAAGCATTTGCGGTGGTATCTCTAGCAGTTAATATTCTGCTGGGAATTGACCCCGAAAAAGTGAATGTCAACGGCGGCGGGGTAGCTTTGGGACACCCAATCGGCGCGAGCGGTGCAAGAATTTTGGTTACTCTTATTCACGAGTTAAAAAAGAGAAATTTAAAGTACGGGCTTGCCTCGCTTTGTATCGGAGGCGGGGAGGCATCGGCTTTGATAATAAAAAATTATAAAAAATAGGGGAGAGACGAATATGGAAATAAAGAAAGTCTCTGTGGTAGGAGGCGGAACAATGGGAAACGGAATTACCCATGTTTTTGCTCTCAAAGGTTATTCCGTGAACCTGGTTGAAATGAATAATCAGCTTGCGGAAAAAGCTATTGCGGTTATATCAAATAATTTAGACAGACAGGTTAAAAAGGAAAAGATAACCTTAAACCAGAAAGAAGACGCTTTATCCAACATTACAAAAATTATCGGCATTGAAAATACTCCCGCCGATTCGGATCTTATCATCGAAGCAATATATGAAAACTTTGCGGCTAAATCTGATGTATTTAGGAAGTTAAACAGCATAATTAAAGCCGAATCTATATTCGCTTCAAATACTTCATCAATATCAATTACCGAATTATCATCTGTAAGCAGGCCGGATAAATTCATAGGCATGCATTTTATGAATCCTGTTCCGGTAATGAAATTAGTGGAAATTATCAGAGGATATTCTACTAGCGATGAGACATTTCTGGCCATTAAAAATTTATCTTTGAGTTTAGATAAAGTACCGGTAGAAGTATTTGATTACCCGGGATTTATATCAAATAGGATTTTAATGCCGATGATTAATGAAGCAATTTTTGCACTAATGGAAGGTGTGGCTTCGGCCGAAGATATTGATACAGTTATGAAACTAGGCATGAATCATCCCATGGGACCTTTGACTCTTGCCGATTTTATAGGATTAGACGTTTGTTTGGCAATTATGGAAGTTCTTTACAATGGATTCAACGACAGCAAATACAGGCCATGCCCGCTTCTTAAAAAAATGGTGGCGGCCCAAAAGCTCGGGAAGAAAACAGGAGAAGGTTTTTTCAAATACAATTAAGGCAAAAATACATTTGCAGAGTTTGAATAAATTAATTCGTATATCTCGATATTACAGATTTAAAATATCTCGATTTTTTAGTCAGTTTAAATTTACTCAGGATACCTATCTACTACTTTTAGGCGGGATAATCGGTCTGTTGTGCGGCTACGGCGCGGTTATTTATAAAAAATCAATCATGGCAGTTAAGCATCTTTTTTTCGATATGCCCGGGAGTATTTTTGGAAAAAATACTTTAATAGGATCTCGTGAATGGCTGGCAATGTTAATATTAATATTAATTCCGGCTATAGGCGGACTGGTGGTAGGACTGTTATCCAAGTATTTTAAGGAAGCTAAAAAAGGGGAAGGAATACCTAATGTAATCGACTCAGTGGCATCAAGAGGCGGCGTAATAAAAGGCAGTACGGGTTTCTTGAAAACATTAGGAGCCGTAGTTACAATCGGTACGGGCGGCGCCGGCGGAAACGAAGGTCCGATAGTAATGATGGGCTCATCCATCGCTTCGTCTATCGGAAGATATTTATCGGCTTCTCCGGACAGATTAAAAATACTTGTCGGATGCGGGGCCGCAGCAGGCCTGGCCGCGGCATATAATGCGCCTTTGGGAGGTGCATTGTTTTCGATGGAAATCATTCTGAGAACATTTAATGCCAAAACGTTCAGCCCGATAATTATTGCCTCGGTTTTCGCCACTGTGGTTTCAAGAAGTTATTTAGGAAGCGAACCCGCATTTAAAACCTCTACATTCCATTTAATTACAAATTATGAATTTATATTTTACATAATACTCGGCGTTCTAGCCGCATTTACTGCCGTATACTTTGTAAGAGTATTTATGAAGATCGACGAATACTTTGATGAGAAAAAGAAAATTCCTGTTTGGCTGAAGCCGGCTATCGGCGGGTTGTTTGTTGGAATAATCGGATTGTATCTGCCCGGAATTTTCAGTTTTAGCGAAGCAGCAGTCGACAATAGCTTATTTAATGCAACTCCGTTCCTGATACTTTTTCTAATGATGATCTTCAAACCCATTGCAACCGGATTTACACTCGGTTCGGGCGGAAACGGCGGTACATTCTCGCCTAGTATATTTACAGGTGCAATGCTGGGCGGGGCGTTCGGTCAGATTGTCAATTATTTGTTTCCTACGATCAGTGCGCCTCCCGGAGCATATGCTCTTGTAGGTATGGGCGCCGTAGTTGCGGGCGTTACGAATGCCTCGTTGACGGCCTTAATAATGGTTTTTGAGATGACCAATAATTACAGAATTATACTTCCGCTTATGCTTACGATCATTACATCTACTACCTTGTCAAAAGCGATTCTTAAAGGTTCGTTATATACACTGAAATTCGACAAAGAAGGCAAAGGTATAGATATTTACGGTAGAAAGTTATCCGTTCTGAAAAATATGTTTTTAAGAGACTTGATTGAAAACAACGACGATATTGTCCATGAGAATTTCTCATTCCAGCAATTATTAGGGTCGGTTAAAAAATCAAGATTTAATAATATACTTGTTATGAACAGCAAGAATCATCTGGTCGGACAAATTTCATTTCAGGATCTAAGAACTGCCATTTTGGATGAAGAAACGCGCGGCATACTCGATTTTCTCGTTGCCGGTGATCTTATGACAAAAGAATTGATTTCTGTTGCAAATGACAAAAACAGTGAAGAAGCACTTAACTTAATGGAAAAAGAAGATCTTGATTTTCTGCCTGTGGTTGAAAAGGTTTCCGGAGATTATCTTGGAATTGTCTCCAAAGAAAATATTCTCAAAAAATACCAGAACGAATTATTTATTCAGCAAAGCGAACAGGATCTGGCAATAGGAAATTAAGAATTATTTTGCTGGAGAAATTCTGCTAATAATCTTATTATGGAAAAATGAGAATTGGTTTTGGGGAGATATTTTAAAGGAGCTCAAAAAAGAGTAGTAAAGATTCGAAATAAAATTATTGGTAAATGTTGATTTATTCTTATTTGAATAACGAAATAATTGTCCGATAATGTATATTATGTAAACTAATAGAAGCGAAGTTCCAGCTTCTTCTTTGAATTCTCTGCCCTATAAAAACATGTTTTTGTGGGATAAAATTTTTAATGATTTAAGTTCGGCTTTATTCTCTTCTAAATTATCCGTGTTCTTAAAAAAAATTACCCAGCCCTAACGGAAATTGACGTAATTTCCGGCATCATTTCAAACACAGTTCATTGCGCCCTCTAAAGCATCATAAGAGGGATCTAGTTTACGAATAGGATAACAATTTGAGGAAAAATTATAAAGATACATAAGGTGAATCTGAACTAAAAGCAGAATAAATGAAGATATCCGTGATTAATCGGCATCCCAAAAGCTAGTTAACGGTAAGTATTTATAGCATTTAGCCGATTCCGTTGAGCTTTAGAATCACCAGAATAACCGCAATTATAAGTAAAATCCAGATTATGGGATTTCCTCTCTTACGTTTAATTTTCAATTGTTTAGAAAACCCCAATTTTCTCTTTTTGCGTTCTTGCTCATCGGTTTCTGGAGTATAATATCTAGGTGTGTAATCGAATACCCGGTGGTTCGGTCTTTTCATAAACATAGGCTTACCCACTTAATTAATTTCCAAATATTGCTGATACAAACAACTTCGGATCGAAATCTTGTAAATCCTCAATTCCTTCGCCGACGCCGATATATTTTACCGGTATACTTTGTTTTGCGCAAATCTGAAAAACAACACCGCCTTTTGCGGTACCGTCAAGTTTTGTAATTACCAGACCGCTAATTTCAGTAACTTTTGAAAATTCTTCAGCCTGTACAAGAGCATTTTGTCCGGTGTTACCGTCAAGGACAAGCAGTGTTTCATCCGGAGCATGCGGAATGACTTTGCTGATTACCCGTTTAATTTTACTAAGTTCCTCCATCAAGTTTGCTTTATTATGCAGACGACCAGCTGTATCTATTAAAACAATGTCGTAATTCTCTTTTACCGCTCTGCTGACGGTATCAAACGCTACCGATGAAGGATCAGAGCCTTGTTCTTTACGAATAATCTCTACACCCGCTCTCTTGGCCCAGATTTCAAGTTGTTCGTTCGCCGCGGCTCGGAACGTATCGGCCGCCCCAACAATAACCTTATAACCGGCATTTTTAAAATTGTGCGCTAACTTCCCTACCGTAGTTGTTTTTCCAGCACCGTTAATTCCTACTACCAGAATTACATGCGGTTTATGTTTCAGCGATGTATTGTTATTGTCCGGTTCAATTTTCAACACCTCGGTTAGTTCATTTTTTACCAGTTGAATAATATTTATATCGGACCGGTCTTTTTCCTTCTTTAATTTTATTCTTGTGCTTTCAATTATTCTTTCACTTGTGTCAAAACCAATGTCAGAAGTAATTAGAATTTCCTCTATTTCATCCAAAGTTTTGTCGTCAATAACAGCCTTACCACTAATGGTTTCGGCGATGGTATTTACTAATTTATTACGGGTTTTCTCCAACCCTGTCTTTAGTTTATCTAAATTAAAATTCTTAAACAGATCCATAATTTTTCTTCGTTAAAAATTCTTTTGCTCTTATGAAATATCCGATAAGAGAAAAAAATATTAAAAAAATGCTCAGATAATAAAAAGTTAAATAAACCGGACTTAATTTATTTATTCCGAGTAAGATCATAAGAATTATAATCCCTATTATTATTACAGTGACCTTACCGAGAATATTCGACGGCAATACCCGGCCTAATTTGGAGGAGACAAATAATCCGCCGATAAGGATTAATAAATCTCTCCCTATAACCATTATAAAATAATAAGCCGGAATTTCACCGATCAACATCAGCTTGATCATCACTACGCCGATACCGATTTTATCTGCCAGAGGGTCTATAATTTTGCCTACTTCAGTTACCTGATTGTTTTTTCTTGCAAAATAACCGTCCAGAATGTCAGTTATGGCGGCAAGAACGCACAATGCAAATATGTAGATTCTTGTCGAACCGTAACCGATGTTGTCCATTAAAATCCAAAGCGGAACGGCAATAAGAAGCCTCGAAAAGCTTAGGAAATTGGAAAACGTATATATGTCTTTGGATTTATAGCGCATTATTTTATTACTGCAAATTTACCGATTTTTTCATCAACTTCACGGTTTTGATCGTTCAATTTTACTATTCTGTATATATAAACTCCGGAATTCAGAAAATTGCCGTTCTCATCTTTCAAATTATATACTAATCCGCCGTTACCGCTTCTGTCTTCAAGCTGATTTATTTTTTTACCGTTAATATCGAATATGGTTATACTGCTCGATTGAGGTAGGTTGGCAAAAGTCATTTTTCCTTCACCGCCGTTTATTCGTGCAGGACTCGGGTAAACATAAACACCTGAAAGATCATTCGCAAATTTAGTTAGTACTATATACCCCCCCGCCCCGGATTTTATTGCGATATGGCCACTCAAGGGCGATGAAAAAATGTTCCTTAGATTAAGTGTGTATTCAATTCCTACGGAACCCACCGGTTTGGCGCCCTTCAGACTTAAAACCAAAGACTGGTGGTTTTTTGATAAGTTTATTCCTGTTACGCTGTTTGACGGTGTAAAAACATAATTATTTTTATCTTCCGCCGAAACGGAATCAACTGGTAAATTGAAATTAATCTTAACTGTGTACGGATCAATAATCTCATGAGAGACTATATAAAACTCATTTTTAGACTGCAAAGTACTTATTATTAAGCCTACAGTATCCGCAGAGACCGGCGAACCGTAATAATCGTTCAGATTATTTACCGTTAGAACCAATTTACCGGGGTTAAAAGTCCGGTTATAATTAAGCAGATAAGAATATTCATCATCGGCCGCTACGGAGTTCGGATATCCGTATCCATCTACCGAGAAAGCCTGCAGGTTGGGTATCTTTGTGTTTATTCTTTCGGAAAACCTGACAACAAGCGACTTATTGGTGTTGTTGAAAACAGTATCGATTCTAGCCGGATTGTGTGAGTAAATTTTTATAATTCCGGTATAATTTGAAAACGGTGTCTTAAAACCCGGATCAAATGCTTTAATAGAGTAATAATAAAACTTATTTGAAGATACTGTTTTGTCGATAAATTGATTAGTGTCCGTCGAGTCAAGCAGATTCAGATTTGAATTAATTCCTCTGTAAATATAATATTTTATTCCATTTCCTTCCCATCTTAAACTTATTGTATTCGAATCGGTACTGAAGCCGGACAGGTTGTACGGAACCGGTGTAATATTCGAAGTAGTGAATTCGGAAAACGATATTCCCTCCGACGTAGGAAAACCCACTTCTTTCACGCCGTCTTTATTTAAATCTCCGATGAAGACGGTCGAAGAATTAATGTTTTCTTTATACGAGATTATCTTACTTGCTCCGTTTTCATACTTGAAAATATAGGCATACGGAAAAATAAACAGAATCAATTCATCCTTGCCGTCGTTATCTATATCCGCAAATCTAATTCCGTTTTGAACATTGTTAAAAGTAGAATTAAATTCGTCGGAAGGATTAACAAACATTTGATCGTAAATAATATTCAGAGAATCATTTTGGAATTCGAAAACCGTCAGTTTGTAAAAAGGGATAGTATTAGTTCCGGATGGTGATTTTAAAATTACTGCAATATCTTTTTTCCCGTCGCCCGTATAATTTCCAGCAGCTATATAAGATGATGAACTTTCCAGTCCGGTCTGAACTGTTTTACCTTTTGCAAAGCTGTTAACGCCGTTAACATAATAGCTGAAGATATCCCCTTCTTTATCAATCATCCAAATTTCATTTTTTCCCGATCCGTCCATATCTCCGAACACCGCGTGAGGCGCATCGATATAATTATTCCAACTCTTTTTCGGGGTAAAATTAGTTAAGCTTATGGGCGATGAAAGAGTTAAATCATTGTTCACATCTCGTATGCAGAATGAGGTGTCGCTGTTTACCGCGAGAATTTCGGTTTTATCGTTTCCGTATAAATCTGTTGCCGCGATAGGCCAGAATTTTTCGGCAGTTTCGGAAAATTTTTGAGTGAAGGTATGTGAATATTCAGAAGTCTGTTCATCAATATATCCGTTATAAACAAGATAAGTTAAAAGATCTTTCTTCCCATCGGCATTAAAATCGCCTTCATCCTTAACGATTCTGTTCGGAAGCGAATCTATTTTTGTGAAAGAGTTTCCGCTGAAATGGTACAAATAAGTCGTCGAAGGATTTTTATCCGGCCGGAGAAAAATATCGGTTGAATCATTTGATATTATGTTTACAGGATTAGGGTAAATCTCCCCGGCAGGCAGAGTAAAAGGTTCTATTTTTTCAAAACCGAGCTGTTCATTTAATGTTGTTTTTATATTAAGATAACTTCCGTCATTTGGCAAAACAGTTTTCTTCCCTACCAGGTTCTCAGCTTCAAAATAAATTTCATAGTCTTTATTGGGAGAAACCAAATCGGTCGGTATAAATCCGTAATGATCTTTCTTAACTGTCTGAATGTTAGTCGCAAATCCGTCGAGCGAAACAAATTTAAATTGGGTTTCGCCTCTTTCCCGGTAATACATTCTTGTTCGAGTGAGCTGATTGGTAGAAACAGACGCTAATATGGTCGGTTTATTCCCGTAAAAAGCTTCTTGCGCATAATTCAATTTTAAACCCGGAGGTTTTCTTTGTATATAAAAATTAACTCTTTCTTCCGAGTTAAATCCGTTGGTGGAATTTACCACAAGTCTTAAGCAATAAACCGTATCGGGCAACCCGGAGGTTTTTATTGTATAAATATTTTTTTTATCGAATTGGTAATTCCGGTTTTGAATTAAAGCGGTCCATGTCTGCGGATTTAATCCGTTTCCCAGATAAAGATCGTAACTCTTGAAATATGCCGATAACACCGATGCGTTTACAACAACGCTGTCAGAATCTGTCGCATAATCCTGCGTCGGTGAATTGAATTTGATAACCGAAGGAGCAAGTACCGAAAGCGCTCTGAACAAATTTAATCTGCCCGCTCCGCTGTGCACATCCCAGCCGGCAGCGTCTATATCGTCAGCTGTAGTTTTTAAAATTTGTTTTACTTCTTCATTGGAAAAATTTTTCAGCGATAAGATCAGCCCGGCGGCGGCGGATACAAATGGCGCGGAAGCCGAAGTACCGCTTACCGTAGAATAACCTCCGCCTTTTGCAGTTGTAAGTATATCCGTTCCCGGCGCTACCAGATCAAGCGTTGAGCCGTAACTTGACGATGAGGCAACGTAATCGTCCTGAGTGGAATTACCTACTGATATAACCTGAGAATAACCGGACGGGTAATGCTCTTCTTCATCTCCGGAATTACCGGAACTTGCAACCAGCACGACTCCTCTGTCGTAAGCGTAATTAATTACATCTTTCAATACTTCGGAATACTGGGTATCGCCGAAACTCATGTTGATTACTTTTACTCCCATTTTTACCGCATAGAGTATTCCCGCGGCAACGTCATCTTCTTCACCGTAGCCCGACGGATCAAAAGCACGGATATTTAAAATTTTAATATTCGGAGCTGCCCCGGCAATACCTATTTTATTATTAGTCTGGGCGGCAATTATTCCTGCTATAAAAGTGCCGTGACCGTTTTCATCCATCGGATTGTTATCCCATCCGAGGTAATCGCCCGCAGTAGAATCGAATGGAAATCCTTTTCTGTCCGTAAAGTCCCATCCCATATAATCATCGATAAAACCGTTAGCGTCGTCGTCTATTCCGTTATTCTCTTTGTTATGCCCCGTTTTATCGGTGCCTGTTTCGCCTGGATTAATAAATATTTTGTTTTTCAGATCAGGATGGAGGTAATCGATGCCGGTATCAATTACACCTATAAGAACGGTATCGGAACCTTCGGTAATATTCCAGGCGTCGATAGCATCGATTTTCTTCAAGGCCCACTGCTGAGCCACAAGGCTGTCGTTAGGTGTGGAATCGATCTTATAGATGTTTGCCGGTTGTATATATTGAATAGACGGATCTGTTTTGGCAAGCTGAACAAAATTTTCTGCCGACGCTGCAGATTGAAAATTCACCTTTACGATTCTAGATAATTCGGGATCCGATTTGCCAAGGTCATCCGCAAAAAATCCTGCTATAAACGCGGATTTTTTCATAACTACAGGTGCAGCGGAACTAAGCAATTGATTGGTCGAGATTCTCTGAGTAATCTGGGTTCTTGTAACCCATGTGTTGTATTTAATGAAATAAGTAGTCTGGGCCTTTATTAAACTACTCGTTAGCAATATGCAAAAAACAATTGCATATGCTTTATAACTCATATATTTCCTTTTAAAAGTGGCATCAATTTCCGTAGGATATTCACCCGAAAAGCATGCCGTACAGAAATTAGATCCCCCGGCTTCGGACACAGCTTCAAGCATTTCGTCAATTGTTAAATATTCAAGGCTATCTACGCCTAGATAATCCTTAATTGCTTTTATGTCGCCGTTCATCTGGTTGGCAATTAATTCCTGTTTGCTCGGGAAATCCATACCGTAAAAGCACGGGTACATGATGGGCGAGGATGAAATTCTAAGATGGATTGCCTTGGGCTTTGCTTCTCTTATAAGATTTACAAGCTGTTTTGATGTGTTTCCCCTAACGATGGAGTCATCTACAATTACGACTGTTCTGCCCTCCAGAACACCTTTTACAACATTGAATTTAATTCTTACGCCGATCTTCCGTTTTTCCTGACCGGGCTGGATGAAAGTTCTTCCAATATAGTGACTGCGGATTAGACCTATTTCGGGTTTGGAATTTATTCCCTGCTTTTCAAGCTGCCCCTGATACCCGAGTGCAGTAGTGTTCGAACTGTCAGGCACGCTTATTACGATTACTTTTTCACCGTCTTTATCTTCGACCGGATATTTTTTC
>CAVUCX010000038.1:0-9687 GCA_963739955.1 uncultured Bacteroidota bacterium
AAATCAGTTTTTATCGTTCCACTCCGCAAGGCGGGCCTTTTCCGGCGAACGCTTCATCTACAAATACTATTCGCAGTTTTTCACCTTATTGGAGACTGGCACTCCAGGAACAATGGGACACACAATATCTTGAGGTCGGTACTTATGGATTAGCTTCACAGATTTACCCGACCGGAATATCGGGAATAAGGGATAAATATACAGATATCGGTTTTGATGCCCAATATGAGGCAACTTTGGGTACCGGAACATTAATTGCTCATTCAACCTATATTACTGAAAAACAAAATCTTGACGCAACATACGCAGCAGGGGGAACAACCAATCCGTCAAATAATCTCAATACTTTTAAAGTCAACTGCGGATATGATCTTCCGGCAGGTTATGCCTTCACTTTAGGATATTTTAATACCGCCGGCGACGCTAATCCGGCTATGTATTCTCCTTCTGCAATAGACGGAAGCAGAACGGGTAAACCAAATAGTGACGGTTTAATTGCTCAAGTAAGTTATTTACCATGGCTTAATACTCAGTTTACGGTGCAATATGTAGCATACAATAAATTCAACGGGGCTTCTTCCAATTACGACGGCAACGGACGGAATGCGTCTGATAACAATACCCTTTATGTTGTTGGCTGGGTTGTATTTTAATTATAAATTCAAACAAACTGAACGGAGAAAATATGAAAATAATAATCGGAAGTTTTGCAATGCTTGCATTTCTATTCTTTACGTTAAATGCAACCGATGCAAAAGTTAATTATGGAAATAACAACGTAAAATTTGATTCTACAGCAGCAAAAGATGCAGGTAAAGCAAAAGAAAATATCGGCATCGGACCTATTAAAGAACTTAAACTCGGTGCGATTGACGCAAAACTAGCAAAAGAAGGAAAAAACATTTTTAACAGCAAATGTATGGCCTGCCACAGACTAGATACAAAGCTGGTCGGCCCACCTTTAAGAAATATTACAAAGCAGCAATCGCCGGTATATATAATGAACTACCTGCTTAATACCACGGAAATGCAGAAAAAAGAACCTCAGTTGAAGAAGTTAATTAAGGAATACAACGGCATTGTAATGCCCGATCAGGGATTAAATAAAAAACAGGCACGGGCGGCTTTGGAATATTTAAGATCTGTTGCAACGAAATAATTTTTCTTAAAAGGACGAGCGGCTTTCACGAGCCGCTTTTTTATTATATCTTGTTGAGAGATCTCACATTGCTTTTAATGTAGATGAAATATTCTTGCCTCCCTTTGCGTAAATAACTATTATTATGTTTAAAAATTCCACAAAGATTTTATTTTTTGTTTGTCCTGAAATCGATAATAACCGTTCGTTATAAACCATTTAGTAAAAATTTATTTGCCTGTAATTAGGAGAAAATAATGAAATTAAACTTGTTCATTGCTCTATTATTTTCTATTGCTTTTTTAAATTTATCATGTGCCGACCATAAATTCGAAAACGATAAACAGCCAGCCCCGGATACATCGGAACAGCCGATAGCCGAAAAACAACCTGCAAAACAAGATACACAATCGGCTCAAACGAATAAGAACGCAGAGGAGAAATCTGAATATCAATTCCCGAACGATAACGGCATCGGTCCAATTAAAAATGTTTCTTTGGGACAAATTGATCCAAAACTAGTAGCTGAGGGGAAAAAAATATTTAATACCAAATGCGTTGCATGCCATCAATTGGACAGCAGACTTGTCGGTCCTCCGCTAAGGAATATCACAAAGAAAAATACACCGGTATTCATAATGAATTATCTTTTAAACACATCAGAGATGCAGAAAAAGGATCCGGTTCTCCAAAAACTGGTCGATGAATATAAAGTAATAATGCCCGATCAGCAGCTTAGCAAACAAGATGCGCGATCTGTTCTAGAATATTTCAGATCTGTTGAAAAATAAATAATTCAAATATTTTAACAAGTTAAAAGCATTATACGATTAAAGTAAAAATGCTGCTTGAAAAATCTTATTTCACAATTTCGAAAAAATAATAAAGTGAGGAACAATGGCAACATATAAACCGCTGTTTAAGTTTCTTGTTTCTATGTCCGGCTTTTTAATTATTATTCTTACTTGCGGTATGACATCCGCAAATACTTTGAATATAAAAGAAAGCCGTAAATCAGTAACCCCGGTAGACAAGCTCATATCTATGCAGAATGCAGTAAAAAGCGATTCGGGAAAAACCGCCGGACAATTTTTTAAAAACGTTAAGGTTTTAAAAAATATACCTGCAGACAGGCTTCTTCCTACAATGCATTTCATTGAAGCAGGCGTAGGAATGAATTGCGGAAACTGCCATGTTAGAGACCGCGAAAAGGGATGGCAATTCGATAAAGACGATAAACCTGAGAAACGAAAAGCCCGTAAAATGATTGAAATGATGGAAGCAATAAATAAAAATTCATTTAAAGGACACCAGGAAGTAACGTGTTTTACCTGTCACCGCGGACAGCCTGATCCTCAAAAAGTTCCCGCTGTTCAAACCTTAGTTTCCATGCAGACATCCAAAGAAAAAGAAAAATCCGATGATGAAGTGATAAAAGTACCAAATAGATTAAATACTGCCGGTGAAATTATAAATAATTATATTTCCCGAATCGGAGGCAAGGATAACTATAAGAAAATTACTTCGCTTAAGTATGAAGGTTCAATTGATAATGGCGGAAGGAATGCTTCGATTATAATTCTGAGAAAGGCGCCTGATTTTTATTCTTATTCGGTAAAGACAGACCGGGGAGAAATGACGCGAGGTTATAACGGCTCAACGGCATGGGAAAAGGCAATGTGGGGGGTGAGAGAATTAAAGGGCGATGATCTTGAAGAATTAAAACTCGAATCTGAATTTTATACACCGGTAGAAATGGATAAAATATATTCGAATTTGAAATTAAATGATGTCTCAATAATCGGAAGCGACACCGTTTACGAGGTTGACGGTAAAGCTTCTGAATATAGGGACATAAAATTATATTTTAGTACCAAATCCGGGCTATTGGTGAGACAGGTAATTTTAAATAAAACACCTCTCGGAAATTTGCCGGTGGAAACCGATTATAAGGATTATAGAAAAGTTGACGGAGTTATGATCCCGTTTGAACTGCATATCGCAAATTATGAAAACGTTCAGGACATAAAATTCGACAACGTTACCGCAAATATTTCCATCGATAATTCCGCGTTCGATATGCCGAAGAAATAAATTAATGCCGGCCGTATAAATTTATATTCAGAAAATATATTTATACGGCCGGTTATATATTAGTTTGTCTTTTTAAACAATCGGTAAAAAGCCGGCGGATTTATATTTGTAAAAAGCACACCTGCCCTGCTATTATCATTCCGCATATCTCTCTGAAAGAAATTGTCTCATCTAAAAAGATATATGAAAGCAATGCAATTTGAATCAGCATTGTACCGTTAATTATGCTTGATTCTACTGCCGTAAGTATCCGTAACGATTTATTCCATAATGTAAAGGCAAGCGCAGTATTTATTATTGCAAGCCAGGCTATATATAAAAAATTCGTTGCGCTAATTGCCGGAAATGGTTCCGATATAATTCCGGCAGCCATAAGAAGCAATGATCCGGTGCCCATACTTATTACGGTTACAACCGATAGTTTTCCGTCTCTGTTTATATTTCTACCCAGTATTGCCGATCCTGCATTTGATAGAACACCCAAGAACATGATGGTTATTCCCAACAGATAATCATTTGAAAATCCGGCAGGGAAAAATACACAACCACTCCTATTAAAAACAAAGCTATACCCTTCCACTGCAACTCTGACGGAATTTCTTTCAGCAGAAAGATGCCTCCCACAGCAACCAGTATAGGGATAAAATTCAGCAGCAAACTTACTGTAACGGACGGTAATAATTTAAGCCCTAAGAATTGTGTCCCCTGCGTTAAACTGTAAAATAAAATGCCAAGTAAAAATAATTTGACCAAATCGTCTTTCTTTAATGATTTTATTTCCTTCGCATTTGCCCTTATAAATAAGAAAGGCAATAATACTATTGTTGCTAGTAAATATCTTAATCCGGCAAAAGTCAGAGGGGGTAAATCCTTTAATCCCTTTTTTATTATAACAAAAGAAGTTGACCACAAAAAAGTTACTAGGAGCCCTAGAAGTATTGCTCTTGTTTTGCGGTTATTCAAGCAGAATTTAATGAAAGTTTTGAAAGCCAAAATTGATCTAGCGATTAATTTATACAGATACCTTGTGATAGATATAACCCTAAAACCTAAAAAATCAAATTAATATTTGGCCGAATAATTTCGGTTGTAATTATTCCGATAGTTAAATAACTTCAAAAAAGAAATTTCACTTCAGTGTCTATTTTTTTCAACCTAATTTGCTTCAATTAGGACAAACTGCTCACCCGGAAAGTTTCCCATGTATGAAAAGGACGGAATTCTAAATTCCCAATAAATGGAAACAAGAAATATTTTTCTTTGATTGTTGTTTATTAGCAAACAAATGATGTTGGAACAATTATTGTTTGAAGCCCAATGATTTTTGTCATTTAGATCAAAAAATTCTAATGGCATTACGGAAGATATTACTGATTCGCCTTGAGCATTTGTTATTATCGCCGTCATTACCGGTATGGAAACGGTTAATTGACGCTATCGATTCTGCTTGTTCTATTATTTATCAAAGGGGAACAAATGTAGAAAGAAAAAATATAATTTTTGCTAAAAGGGAGTTAGAATAGTTTTAGTCAAGCTGCGGTAATTAGTTATACCTTTCCATCAAGTGTCGTTGTTATTATTGGGAGGAACCTTAATAATAAAACCGGCGCCTTATCTTACTTTTATAGTAATGCATTCATTACAAACATAACGAAAGAATGTTTTTACTCGGATCGTTTATTTTAATAATTAATAAATATAATTCTTAAATAATTTTGGAGGTTCCCTAATGTCCGCAAAAGCATTAAATTACAAAATTGTTACCGCTTTAATAGGAATTTTCCTACTTACTTTCACCAGCGTCTCCTTCTCAATACCTAGTTTCGCACGGCAGACAAATCTTCCATGCAGTTCATGCCATTATGTTTACCCGGAACTAACTCCGTTCGGCAGATTATTCAAACTTAACGGATACACTATGACCGGAATTGCAACTATTCAATCTACTTATAAAGAAAATAATACAAACCTTAAAATTCTCAATGTGCTTCCAATTTCAGCGATGATTCAAGGTTCCTACAACAGAATTTCGAAAAGCCCTGACGGAGCACAGAACGATGTTATGGAATTCCCGCAGCAATTCAGCTTGTTTGTTGCCGGAGAGATTTCACCGAATTTCGGTTCATTTATTCAGGTTACATACGACGATCAAAGCGGAAGTTTTGCTCTGGATAATACCGATCTGAGATTTGCGGATCATACAACTCTGATGGATAATGATCTTCTTTACGGATTAACACTTAACAATGGACCTACTGTTCAGGATGTTTGGAACAGCACCTCAGCCTGGGGATTTCCGTTTGTTTCATCATCAGTCGCACCCACTCCTGCTGCCGGAACTTTAATAGACGGGGCACTGGCAGGTAACGTTACCGGTCTGGGAGCGTATGCTTTATATAATAACCTGATTTACGGAGAAATAAGTTTTTATAAATCCACACCTCAAGGCGGGCCTTTTCCTGCAGATGCTTCTTCCAGCAATACAATAAGAGGATTTTCTCCGTACTGGCGGCTGGCTTTACAGGAACAATGGGATACTCAATACCTGGAAATCGGAACATACGGAATGTCCTCACAGCTATATCCTGCCGGCATTACCGGTCCTCTGGATAAATATACCGACATCGGTGTCGATGCCCAGTACGAGGCTTCAATTGGTACCGGAACTTTGATAGCGCATTCAACATATATAGCCGAAAAACAAAATTTGAATGCTACTTATGATGCCGGCGGTTCGACAAATATTTCAAATAGTCTTAACACTTTTAAGATAGACTGCGGATATAATTTACCGGCAGGTTATGCTTTTACCCTCGGTTATTTTTCAACGGGAGGAGATGCAAATCCCGCAATGTTTACGCCTGCCCCTGTTTCGGGAAGTCTGAACGGTAGTCCTGACAGTAACGGTTTGACTGCTCAATTAAGTTACCTGCCTTGGATGAACACTCAATTTTCTCTGCAGTATGTAGCTTATAATAAATTCAACGGAGCATCCAGCAATTATGACGGAAACGCCAGAAACGCTTCTGATAATAATACATTATATGTAGTAGGCTGGGTGGTCTTTTAACAAATAAAGTTTTAAGGAATGATCCCGAAAAAATCAGGATTAAAATATTAAAATAATTTTCCCGGAGAAATAAAATGAAATTTACGATAAGTGCGATAGCGTTGATTGTATTTGCTTTATTTGCAGTTCCTTATCTACAGGCAGGACAATTGAATAAAGTCAATCATTCCTATTTAAGCAAAAAATTACTTCCCGATTCCACCAAACTCCCCGAAACCGTAAAACAAGAACCGGAAAACATAGGTATAGGCCCCATTAAAGAATTAAAGCTCGGACCGATCAACAGCAATCTTGTAAAAGATGGGAAAAGCATATTCAACAGCAAATGTTTTGCATGCCACAGAATGGATTCTAAACTGGTAGGACCTGCTTTAGATCCCATCGTTAAAAAAGTTTCTTCCGTATATTTGATGAATTATCTTTTAAATACAACCGAAATGCAAAAGAAAGAACCGGAACTGAAAAAATTAATAAAAGAATACAACGGTATAGTTATGCCGGATCAGTACTTAAATAAAAAACAGGCAAGAGCAGTTTTGGAATATATGAGAAGCACTGTAAAGAAGTAAACACTTAAACAAATAATGATTATTTAGCCAAGTTATTATCAGGATATTCACATGGCGTTAGAAAATCTCAAGGATAAATCCAGCAAAGAAATATCACGACGCAGCTTTTTTAAACTGCTTAGCGGTGTTTTAACCGGTTTTATTGCCGTCAGCACAGGCATCCCAATGATTGAATCTGTTGTCGGCACAATAGCAAAGAAAAAGAACAAATTATTTTCAAAACTTACTTTAGTCAGTTCAATACCTAAAGAACAGCCGGTAAATTTACCTTTTGTAATGACGGAAGAGGATGCTTTTATTAAAAACATTGAACCGGAAAATGTTTGGGCAGTAAAAGATGAAGCTCAGCAGGTAACTGCGTTTTCACCTATTTGTCCGCATCTCGGCTGCCGCTATCAATGGCATGAAGATCAAAAATTATTTATTTGCCCCTGCCATCACAGCGTATTCGATAAAGAAGGAAAAGTTGTATCCGGTCCTGCTCCCAGAGGATTAGATACATTACCCACAAAAGAAAAAAACAATTACCTGTACGTGCTTTGGGAGAGATTTAAGCCGGGCATATCGTCAAAAGAAATTATATAGGAAACCATCTATGGCATCAAAAATTTGGAAATGGGTAAACGATAGAATGCCTATCGCAACAATTCTTCAGTTGGGTCTTGACGAAGAAATTCCCGGCGGCGCAAGTTTTTTCTTTACACTCGGAAGCGCTACGTTATTTATTTTTATACTTCAGATTGTCACGGGTGTATGGCAGCTTTTTTATTATGTTCCCACTATAGATCATGCTTACGACAGTTTGACCTTTCTCCGGCTCCTGGTGCCTTACGGCTGGCTGATTCACGGGCTTCATTACTGGGGTGCAAGCGCGATGGTAGTATTAATCGGTTTGCATATGTTAAGAACATTTATTTGGGGAGCTTATAAAAAACCCAGGGAGATGACCTGGTTGATAGGCATAGCTTTGCTGCTTTTAACTATAGGAATGAGCTTTACCGGTGCAGCTTTACCCTGGGACGAAAGAGGATATTGGGCCGCAGAAGTAGGAACGAGCATTGCCGGCACGGTTCCATTTATCGGAAGCTGGCTGAAATTTTTATTAGTCGGCGGGAAGGTTATGGGTCAACTGACACTATCCAGATTCTTTATTTTACATACAGCTATACTTCCGGGAATAGCGATGATAACTATCGCTGCACATATGATAGCGTTCAGAAAATTCGGTAGCGTGGGGCCATGGTCGCAGGTAAAAAGAAACATAAAAGGAGACTTTTGGCCGGATCAGGTTGTTAAAGATGTTATTATAGTTTTAATTATATTTTTAATTTTAGTAGCTCTTTCCGCATTTGCGCCGCCTCCTTTTACGGGTCCTGCAGATCCGCTGGACACGACATTTACTCCAAAACCGGAGTGGAATTTTTTATTCTTATACCAAGCGCTAAAATTTTTCCCGGGTGTACTTGAAGTAATCGGAACGGTAGGAATACCTACTTTAGTAATTTTACTTTTTGTTTCACTTCCCTTTTTTGACCGCAATCCGGAACACAATCCGGCAAAACGTCCTGCAATGATGTTAGGCGGATTGGTATTTGTAGTTTTATTGCTGACTTTAACTATATCGGGATACAACAGTAAAAGCAATATTGAACAACCGAAGGTTAAACCGGCCTCTAAGATTTCGGCTGTTCTATCACCTTCCGCAGAAAAAGGTAAAATAATTTTCGGTACTTACGGATGTATCGCATGCCATACAATGAGCGGAAGCGGCGGAAAAATAGGCCCGGATTTAACCAATGAATCTCAGAAAGGCCATAGCAAAGATTGGATACTCGTTCAGCTAAAGGATTCAAAAAAACATAATCCGAAATCTATTATGCCCTCTTTTTCAATGCTGAACGATTCCCAGTTAAATCAGCTAGCCGACTTTCTCTTAAGTGCTCATCCCGCGGGTTCAGCGGCATCGGCAGGTTCAACACAAATGTCCCCGGCAATAAATAATTCGTCAACGGGAAACGATACAGGAAATACGGGAGCAGTAAGTCAAAAACATAATGATACTCCCGGCCCTGCTGCCGACATGATAGGAAATGTTGCTCACGGAGCTTTGTTGTTCCGGCAAGACTGCGAATCATGCCACGGCATAAACGGCAAAGGAGGAATTGCTAACCCGGGCGCTGATAGTTCAACGGTTCCGCAACTAAACCCGATCACAAAGACATTATATAATAATGATCCGCAAACCTTTGCTGATAATATTGATACATTTATTCAGCACGGTTCTAACCCCGCAGGAGCAAATCCTACATTGAGAATGTTCGATTACGGCGATTCTTATACATTAACGCAGCAGCAAATCGCTAACATAGAGGCTTATATTCTCAGCATTAATGGTGTAAACAGAGCTCAATTAAAAGTAACATCATTTAGTCCAAGGCATTACTTTTTTATAATTGCTTCTGCTCTTATCGTTTTAACACTGGGTCTGCTTATTTTAAACTACAAAATGAACAAACAATAAAACTTCAGAAATAGCACCTGTGGTAATATCCTTTTCTTCCACGGTGCTATTTTAATATATACTAAAGTTAATCAAATCCATAAAACTTCCGACATTTTACCATTTAGTTTTACCGGTTATTTATTAACAATATAAATTACTGCGGTCAATATTAAAATCAGTTCTTTTTTCCTAACTAAAAAAAAGCCGAACCACACAAATTTTACGCATGTACGAATAAAGAATAATCGGAGTTTGAAATGAGTAAATGGATTAGCACTTGATTTAAGAAATGAAAAACGGAATTATTTCAGCC